>CAZNFA010000003.1:0-40998 GCA_964572345.1 uncultured Planctomycetales bacterium | reverse complement strand
AAGACGCTGAAAGTCTGGGACGCCGCGACGGGCGCGGAGACGCTCACGCTGCGCGTACACGCCTTCGAGGTGTACGCGGTCGGCTTCAGCCCGGACGGCAGGCGGATCGTGTCGGGGAGCTGGGACGAGACGCTGAAAGTCTGGGACGCCGCGACGGGCGACGAAACGCTCACGCTCCGTGGGCACGCCGACGAGGTTCGCTCCGTCGTCTTCAGTCCAGACGCTAGCCGGATCGTGTCGGGGAGCAACGACAAGACGCTGAAAGTCTGGGACGCCGCGACGGGCGCGGAGACGCTCACGCTGCGCGTACACGCCTTCGAGGTGTACGCGGTCGGCTTCAGCCCGGACGGCAGGCGGATCGTGTCGGGGAGCTGGGACGAGACGCTGAAAGTCTGGGACGCCGCGACGGGCGACGAAACGCTCACGCTCCGTGGGCACGCCGACGAGGTTAGCTCCGTCGTCTTCAGTCCAGACGGCAGCCGGATCGTATCGGGGAGCTACGACGGTACGCTGAGAGTCTGGGACGCCGCGGCGGGCGAGGAAACGCTCACGCTGCGCGGACACGCCGAAGGAGTCTCGTGTGTCGCCTTCAGCCCGGACGGCAGCCGCATCGTGTCGGGGAGCACGGACGGCACGCTCAAAGTCTGGGACGGCGGCACAGCCGAGTGAACGCGCACCTCGCGCAGGCAGACCACCCACCTCCGCTCGGCGCGTTGGCTTCGCCTTAGCCTGCCCGCGTTACGAGACTCGTGGGTCACCGTTTGGCCCTGGGTGCTCTCTCTACTGCGGTTTCGCGGCGATGGGCATGCGGCGGCCGAAGCCGAAGGCGCGCGAGGTGACCTTCAGGCCCGGAGCGGCCTGCTGACGCTTGTACTCGCTGATCTGAATCTTGCGGATCACGTCTTTGACCGTCGCCGTGTCGATGCCGGCGGCGACGATCTCATCGCTACCCTGCAACTGCTCCTCGTAGCGCTCCAGAATGGCGTCGAGCACGTCGTATTCCGGCAGCGAATCCTGGTCGGTCTGATCCGGCTTCAGTTCCGCCGAAGGCGGCTTGGTCAGCGTGCTCTGGGGAATGAGGTCACGGCCCGCGCGCTGGTTAATGTGGCGCGCTACCGCGTAGACCATCGTCTTGGGCACGTCGCTGATGACTGCCAGCCCGCCGGCCATGTCGCCGTAGAGCGTACAATAACCGACCGCGACCTCGCTCTTGTTGCCGGTGGTCAACAGCAGGCTGCCGAGCTTGTTCGAGAAGGCCATCAGGATCACGCCGCGTACGCGGGCCTGGATGTTCTCCTCGGTAACGCCCGGCGGCCCCTTCGACAGGCACGGCGCTAGGGCCTGCTCGAACGCCGCGTGCATCGGCTCGATCTCGACGATCGAGAACCCGATGCCGAGGTTCTCGGCCAGGGCCCGCGCGTCGGCGACGCTGTGCTCGCTGCTGTAGCGGCTGGGCATCGCCACGCCGTGGACTTGCTCCGGCCCCAGCGCTTCGGCGGCCAGGGCGGCGACTACGGCGGAGTCGATCCCCCCGGACAGCCCGATCACGGCAGACTGGAAACCACACTTGCGCAAGTAGTCGCGCAGGCCCATGACCAGGGCGTTGTGCACGCCGGCCAGGCCCTCGGGGATCTCTTCACGCCGGGCGGCGGGCAGATCGTCGAGATCAACCAGCAGCAAGTCCTCTTCGAACGCGCGGGCCTGGGCGGCGACACGCCCCTCCGCATCCAGCACGCAACTCGCCCCGTCGAACAGCAGCTCGTCGTTGCCGCCCACCTGGTTCACGTACACGATCGGCAACCGGTGCCGCCGGGCGTGTTCGGCCATCACCGCAACACGCCAGCGCTGCTTGTCGAGCCAGTAAGGTGAGGCCGAGACGTTGATCAGCAAGTCCGCCCCGGCGTCGGCCAGCTCGCCGATCGGATCGCTGGAATACAGCGGCCGCCCGAACATCGGCTCGGAGAGCATATCTTCGCAGATCGTCACGCCGAGTCGCCGACCACCGTGCTCGAAGACTGCCTGCGGTCCGGCCGGCTCGAAATAGCGCGCCTCGTCGAACACGTCGTAGGTCGGCAGCAGCCGCTTACGCCACCGGGCCACAACACGCCCCTCAGACAACAGCGCCGCCGTGTTGAACACTGGACGCCCATGGGGTTGGTCATTCGGCTCGGCGTAACCGACCAGCACGGCGATCTGCGTGGTGTGGGCGGCGATGCGTTGCAGCGCTGCGACGTTGGCTTCGATCACCTTGCGGCGTAGCAGCAGGTCTTTGGCCGGATAGCCGATGACGGCCTGCTCGGGGAAGATCACCAGCTCGGCGCCCGCCGCCGTGGCCTGCTCGATCCGACGGAGGATACCGGCCGTGTTGCCCTCGATGTCGCCGATGGTGGGGTTAGTTTGTACAAGCGCGACTCTCACAGGGAACCCTCGACGCCCGTTCGCGGCACGGGCTGAGCACATGATCCACGCATTGTCGTCTGGGTTCAACGGTGTTCAACGAGATGCAGGTGGTGACACCGCCACGACCGAGACACCCGTGCCGCCTCCGTCGCCGGGCGTGATCACGGTACGCGCTGCCGTGGCGACGCGCCCCAATGCCACGGTAAGGAGCAGCCCGAGAATGATGGCGACCGGCGGCTCCCACCGCCCGCTCTCGACGAACCACCCTTGACCTCCGTGCTGAGCTGATCGCATGGCCCGCTCCACTGGAGTCCGTCCGGTTCGCCCGGCTAGCTGCCCAGCACCAGCGCCAGGGTGACCGCCAATACCACGAGCGCACCCAGCCCCAGCGCAGCGGTGACGATCATCACTACCAGGAACCGCCGACCCTGCGCCCGGACGAGATCCGTGAGCGTCTCGCGCTGCCCGCGTTCGGCCGCGTGAAGCCGTTCGAGCGTCTCGACCTGGGCGGTCCCGGACTGGCGGAGCGAATCCACCGCGTGTCCAAACTGTTGCAGCGAGTGCATGAGCTGCGTGTCGGCCTCGTGCGCGATCTCCAGTTGCTGGGCGACCGAGCGGACCGCCTCGGCCTCTGCCTGCATGGTCGCGGGCATCTGGCAAAGGGCATCCGACAGGGCGGCGGTGTGCTTCCCGGCGACATCCACCTGTTGGGAGATCGAATGGATCCGCTCGCCGGTACCACGCTGAGCCTCGGCCAGTTGCTCCAGCATGCTGGCCACACGACCGACCGAGCCGTTCAGTTGCTGGGCGCGCTCGTCCTGCTTCTTGAAATGCTCCTGCATGGAGTCCATCAAGCTGACGAGCCGTTGGTGGGTCTCCGGCAGGTGCGGCGTGCCCGGCTGCCGCCGCAGCCACGGCAGGAGCGTCGTTCGCGACGGGGTTTCGCTCGGCGGCGAACCACTTTCGTCGGGATCGCCGTCACGCGACGCGTCGGCTGCTTCTACGCCGGGGACGCGCCCGTTGCCGTTGGAATCGCGACCCCCGGCCCCGTCCGCTCGAAAGACGTCGCCGACACGTTTCCAGAAGGATACTCCGGTAGACATGTGCGCGTACCTCCATGTACGTGGTGTCGATCATCCCTGCGGATCGCGATTATAGGACTAGGCCCCCCAGAAGCCAACCCGGCCTCGCCAAGAAAATCGGCCCGCACAAGGCGAACCATATCGAAGTCCGCCGGCCCGCGGGCCGATCCACCTGACGAGTACGTCGGTCCGCGCGAGGCACGACTCTTGTGATGGTATCGGGAATACTATCAGGCTCTGTCAGTCCGCTGGGCGCCGGGCTCGCGCTGGCGCGTATCGCCGCGCGCATCCAGCCGCTCCGTCCCGTCACCGGACTCCCCGGGCGCCGCGCGGGCGAGAACTCGTCGGCCGCCTCGTCCTCCGTCGATTCGCTCTTCGAGGCGCGGGACGTGGTCGAGCTCAGCGGACCACACGGTGAAGGGGAACCACCCGGACCACAGCAGACCCGGGCTGGGAAGCTGGATGCGCACCTTGCCGTGGGGCAGGGGCCGCGCGGAGACAACGCCGCGCGCTTTCGCCTGAACCCCTATCCCGCCGCCCAATTCATCGACACGCTCGCGTAGCGTCCCGTCACGCGCAGCGCCCCGCCACCCGAGCATCGGCGACAAACGGCTACATCGGCCCCGATTCGCCGGCGTCCTCGGCCTCCTCGATCGCCTCAACGACCGTCTTGATCGTCGGGCTGGGAACCCAAAGCTCCGCGCGCATCGTGTCGCGCTCGAAGTAGAACCCGAAAGCGACGTAGGGCGTTTTCTCCGGCAAATCGATGTCCGGTACCGGCTCCCCAGCGGCTCCCGCCAGGTCCATAGCCCATCCGAACACCGGCGCCAGATCTACCAGCAGGCACATCTGCGGGTTCGGCGAGATGGTCTTGAGCGCGGCGGCAACGTCTGGGCTCTTGCTCAGTTTTCCGCCGCCGCCGGCCAGGAGCTTGCTCATCTGCTCCCGCGCGGTTTCCGCCGGACCCTGCGCGTACAACACCCCTTCGGGATGGGGCGCAACGTACAGAGTGAGGGACTCCCCGCACATCGCGGTGAGCATATCGTCCACCTGCTCGTCTTCCGTCTCGAACACGAACGTGTACACGTCGGCTTGTACAGCACCGATGGTCTCCTGCCGTTCCGTGACCTCGACCGACACGCCCGGGGCGAAGGCCCCCATCATCTGTGTGCTCAATTCAGTCAGCGCCTGCATGTTTTGCATGAGCAGCTTGGGATTCTTGGTCATATACAGGCCGGCCGCGGCAATCCCCTTGCGGCCGGGGGCGAACATGCCCGCCCCGTTGTAGCCCGAGAGTTGCCCATAGGCCGCGATGGCCCGCTTGATCTTGGCGGCCTGTTCCTGGTCGGCCGGCTGCGTCTCGGCCGTCGGCCCGGCCAGCACGGCTTTGAGCATCATTTCACTGAGCGTCTCGCTACCCTCCGGCACCATCCACTCGCAGCCAAAAATGACCGCCGCGCGCTCGTCGGGCAGCCCGCGCAGCAGGTCCGCCTGCGACTTGCGCGCCTTCTTCAGGTAACCGGCGACCTTCCCGTCCGCCTCGAACTTGGCAACGTCGGCCCCGAAGACCCCGTCCGCGCCGATCCGAACCGTCGCGCCGTACACCTGTGTTTCATTGACGAACGTGCGGCACGAATCGAGTACCCATTTCCACAGCCCCATCCCCGCCTCGGCCTCCGGACCGGCCATCGCCATGCCCATTTGCAGGAAACCCTCCGCCATCGTCATGGCCTGGTCGATCTGCACCTTCCAAGCCGGGACGTCGATCCAGAGCAGCACGTTGTTGCCGGCGCCTAGGGAGCCGAGTTCCTTGCGCATCCGCGTGGCGATCTTCCCACTGGCGGTGGCGGCGGCCTCAACGAATTGCTCGTCCGTGCCCCAGATGACTACATTGCCCACGACTTTGGCGAACTCGTCCCGGCTCTCCGGGGCGGCGGCTTCCTCCACCTCGACGGCCATCTTGAACACCGCCAGTGCGTGCGGGTCCCGAACCGAGAGGATTGCCAACGGTTCCTCGTGGCTAGGCCCGAGAGCCAGTGCAAACGTTTCGACCGAGCCCAGCACCTCGGCCACCGTCTCGAACAGCTCGGACTCCTGCAGCTCTTCGATCAACTCCTGTTTGTTGATGGTCGCCAGATCTTCCACGCCGATCGCTTTGCCGAACGCGGCCAGCCCGGCCACCAACTTGTCCGTGTCGGGGATGACGACCACCAGAGCGGCATCATCCGGGACGTGTTTCAGGACGTTGTCCAGTGGCGATGGCTGCCCGGCCGCCGGCATCGACAACGCCAATCCGAACCCCGCCAAGAGCAGCAGTGATCTCATTCGAAACCTCCTTTGGACCGCGCCGGTCCGCGTGTCATGGCTCCTACAAGCGGATGTCTGTCCCTGTGAAGCGTGATTAGACGCATTCGGTGGGTTTCTGTCGATTACACAAACGTGCGTTTCCCCGAATCACGCTGCGTTCCGCCGGCCGGGAGCGCTCACGGCCCTGCCAGCGCCGACCCCTGAATGCGGCTCGTTTCCCTGCTTCCCACTCGACAAGCGCTGCCCGGAATCGAAGAGTGAACACAGGGCCGGCGGCCGTTGTCGAGGCGGGCTGCCGATAATCCCAGCCACGATCCACGCACGCGAATGAAGGCCCGCCGCCGCCCGGCCGATGCTAGCCGAGGGCGATTCTTCGTCCGGGAGATGAGCGCGCACATGGCCGACGAGAATCCCAGCCCGGTTACCGAGGACGAACTCCAGGCGGCGATCGCCGAGATCGAGAACATGCCGCCCGGCGAGGCGACAGCGATCTCCGAGGCTAGCGATGGCAGCCGGGACGCTCCCGATTCCGCGGAGCAGCCCTCGCCGAGCGCGCCCGACCCGTCGAACGCAAGCGTCGCCGACGCGCCCGCCGAACACGCCGACGCGCCCGCCGAACACGCCGACGCCCCGCAAGCTCCCGTCCAACCCGACCGAGCGCCCAGCGAACCGGTGGATTCCCGAGATGAATCTTCCGACGCCGACCATGCCGGCGGCATTACCGAGCGAGTCAGCATGTGGGTAAGCCGGTTCCGCGCCGGCCTGTCCCGCACCGGCTTGTCCCGCGCGTTGGCTCGGCTGAGAGCCGGCTTGGGGCGAAAGTCTGGCGACGCGTCGCCAGAAGAGACCCCGCAGCAGCCGGCGGCAACCGAAGAGCAGACCGCTCCTGCCGCCGAGGCGCTTCCTGCCAAAGGCATTTGCCGCCTGGTCGATCGGGCACTCGACACACTTAACAAGCCGTTTGACCGGTTCGGCGGCCAAGTCCGTAACGCGATCGGCTTGGGGGCGATTGCAACCGTCGTGATCTCGATCGCCGCACTGCTGGTCTTGCCGCGCCTGATGCCGCACCGCGACGCGGTCTCCTTCCTGCGCGAGAAGCGGGCCCAACTCGACGCGCGGCGAACTGCTCCGGCACCACCCGAGTCGCCCACCGCCGGCAACGACTCTCCCGGGCCGTGAGCGCCTGACCCTGTGACCAAAAAAAGGAGGCAGGACTACTCTGTCGCTTCTGTTCTTCGCGCTGCAGATCGGCCGCGTCATGTTGCCAAGCTTTGATCTCAAGATCCATACCACGCTCGCTCTGCCGCTATTCAACTCAGCGGCCTAGTAACCAATGAGAATCAGTCGATAGGGCAACGAGAAACGCGAGTGTCCGTAGAGCGTCTCGGCAACCCGTGACGTGTTGTCGTAGTCGGCGCTGACCGTGTCGCGATTACCGCTCTTGAACTTGTACGTATTCGAGACAGCAAGGATCAATGAATCGACCTCAACCATGACCAAGGCCTGGATCAGGTCACGGTAGACTGCGTTTCCCATCCACGCTCGCCCCGCCTCAACTTCGAGGCCACAGCGCCACTTGGGGTGGTATGCGTCCACTTCGTACTTGAGCGTCGGCTCGCCGTTCTCGCCAAAAAACACGGGGCGATGGATCTTCTGGTCGGCACGCTTCCCCTGCTCGACCTCAAATCCGAGCGCGAAAAGGTCAGGACCGACTACAGCGAGAACCTCATCACTCGTGAGGCCTTTCGGGAGATCGATTGTGCCGATGTCCTGCTCATGTTCACGGAATACGGAGACGACCTGCGACACGAAGTCGGGCGGTGGATCGGTTCTCGGGAAGCACTGAAAGCGAATGTGTGAGCTCACCGAATCTTCCTCATTGCCCGTGCCGCTGCCTAACTAGAATTAGCTTGATCCGCATAGTATGCGGGACTTTGGTTTTCTGTCCGCATAACACGCCTCTGGATCGTCTGCCAGAGGCGTGCTAGGGCTGTATCTTCTGGAGGTTGCTCTGGTGCCCCACCTTCTCGCGAAGCGAAGGGTGGGGCACGGCCCGTCCGGCGAGGATCGCGTGAGTGCAAAGTGACTCGGAGTCGAGTCAGTCCCCCACCCCGTCCTCCGGAACGGGATGGGGCACCCTGCGGGTTAACACGCCATTTCATGCGGATCGGCATAACAACCTCCCGCCCCGGACAACTTCAAAAACCCGTCGATCGGACTGAGCGCGTGCAAGAGGAAGCTCTTTCCGAGCCGCGCCCGTGAGGAAGCGGTCCGGTTCGCGTGCGAAAACCGCCCCGTGACCCTTGACATCGCTACGCGTCGCAAAGGGCAGGGGGTCGCGGTCCGGTTCGGGTTCGGAAAGCGCTCCCTTACGGTCGCGGCTCGGTTTAACGGAACGCTTCTTAAGCACCCTCTGAGATCGGCCGCGTCCGGATTACACGGGCTTTGCTGCATAGGTCAAACTCGCGCCAATGAAGGGGCTTGGTCAGGCGCCGTTGGATAAGATGCAGGGAGCATAACATGGAGTGGTGGCCGCTGCAACGCCGGCGTGGCCGCGGGCTCGCCCGAGGGTCCGCCGGTCCACCGGCTGGAAGCCGGTGCCACAGAGGTGGGCAGCGCGGCTGACGCGGCGACCGAATCAGCTACCGGCAGCAAGGAGTCTCCCGAGGCGCAGACACGACGGAGCGCGGGCTCGCGATCCTAGACCGCGAAGCCGAACTCGATGTGCAGCCCGCCGGGGACGATCCGGGCGGGCGGCGTGAGGCGGATCTGCACCAACGCTTGCGCGGGATCTTGCGGGTTCGGCCCGACACCGACCTGCACCGCTTCCAGATCCGCTTCCTCTTTCACGCCCAGCAGGTTGGCCAAGCCGAACAGCAGCCGCTGCTGAATCTCCTCGTGCCCCAGCCCGCGCAAGGTGGGCAGTTGCTCGCACAAGTACGCGCTGGCGATATTGCTGAACTGCTGATAGGGGATGCTGACCTCAAGCGCGGCTTGCTGGGCGGAGACCTCCGCGGTCTGAACCGGGCGCTTGGCGGAAACGCCCCCGAGCAGGATGCAGTAGTCGTTGTTCTTGACGCTCATCAGCACGTTAATGCCGACCGCGGGCAGCTCGTCCAGCCGCCGATCGGGCAGGATCAGATCACCCGGTCCCCACGGCTTGTTCGCATCCTTGGGGTTTTGCACCACCGGCAGGTCTTCGATCTTGCCGGCCCCGGCACCGAACATACGCGTCGGCCAGCCGTGCTGGGCATAGGCGCGGGCGGCGCAGAGGCCCATGGCCAGATGTCCGCCGCCCCACACCAGGTCGCGTTCGCCGGTTACGGTTTCCGCGCAAGTGAACTCGCCGGCGCGGCCGTTCGCCGCGTACGGAGCCCGCAGGACGAACCGCCCCAGCGTCGGCATGAGCGATTTGCTGTACGGCTGGTCGCGGAGTGACTTCCACTTGGCGAACTGCCACCCGTCCAGCAGTCCGGACAGGTTCGGCAGGTTCTTGAGCAAGCCCAGGTGCTTCACGTCGAAGAACTTCGCCTCCAGCGGGAACACCGCCGGGACGGGCAAGCCCGCCGCGTGCTGCGCCAACTCGTCCAGCATGCCGATGTCGGCCGGCGTGTTCGCACAGGGATAGTCGAACAGGATCATCCCCGGCGTGGGGATCTCGCCGTCGAAAGCCGGACTGATGACCTTCTCAACCAGCCGTGACACACCCTCTTCGCGCGGGGCGTGCAACAGCGCCAGGCGTACGCCTTCGCGGAAATCCACGCGGTCCACGAGGAACTTCAGTCCGCGCCAGGCCGCTTCCGTCCGCCGGACGTCGGGGTGTTTGAGCAGCGCGTTCGCGACCACGCCCAGCTCGCGGTCGAGGCGTTCGAGAATCTTCTTGATCCGCGCGCCTTCGGCAGCCGAGAGCTTGCCCTCGCGGTCACCGGCCTGGGCAGCCAGTCGCTCCACGTCGGCCGTGACCCGCGCGCTCTCGTCCGGCTCATCCACCATGTCGAGAACGCTGGCCCCTTCGGGCACATCGACCTTGGCGTCCGCGGCGGCCGCCGCGTCTGTCGGCGGGGCTTCGACCTGCCGCAACCAGCCCAGCGTGGCATCGGCGTCTGCCGCGGTGCCCAGCGCGTTTTCCAACTCCGCCGGGCTGGCCTTGCCCTGCTGACGCGCCAGCGCTTTCTCGCGGACGCCGAGCCGCCAGCGGGCGCCCGGCGTCTGGGCCAGCAGCCCGGCCGGCTCAAACGCCTTGAACAAATCAAACGTGAGCTTGAATTCCCAGTCCGGGCCGGAGCCGAACGGGTCCTTGAGCGCCAACGCGAGCGTGGGACGCACTTGCTTGAGCAGATCGGCGAAGTCTTCCTTGTCGACCGCCGTCAGGCTGCCGAGCTGATCGCCGGCCTGAAAGTCGCCGACCAGCACGAGCGTGTAGGGCCGCTTGGCCGGCACGTCGGGTGTGGTCTCGCCAGTCGAGAAACGAACGTCTTGTTCATCGGCAGGCATGGTGAATCCTCGATAGGGGTAAGAGGCCCATCGCTGCGCGGAGCATCACGCGCCGGGCGATGCGCGTCAACCCGTCGGCGTCTTGCCCGCGGACGCCCCGGCCGCCTCCTCGACCGTTACTTCCTCGGCCGGCCCGCGCGGCTCAGCCCGGCCGCGCGTCAGCCTGCGGATCATCGTCCAGGCCAAGCGTGCGGCCAACAGCACAACCAGCCCCACCTGAACCGCGATGATTTCCCACGTATCCAGCCGCAGCCCGACCGACAAGCCCGCCAGCAGCGCATAGCGCGGCAACCGGCCCAGCAGATATGCCAGCCCGAAGCGCAACCGCGAGTATCCCCGCAGGATCGCCAGCCAGCGCACCGCGTCGATCGGGATCGGCACGAAGGCGATCAGCGTGAGCGTCCGGAACGGCGAGACGTCAAACCAGCGCACGCCCCAACGGTAAACCCGCCAGCGGCGGACCCGCCTGGCCAGCCCGAAGTGAAACAGATAGCTCAGTAGGTGGTATTCGTTCAGGTTGGCCATCATGGTCGCGAGCCCGCCCAAGCCCGTGACCACCACCACCCGCAGCCACGATGCCTCGAACAGAGCCACCCCGTCCGACGCGACCAGCAGGATGATCCATGCTGTCGGCAACGGCAGCAGTGTGTTGCACAGTGTCAGATACAGGCACATCAGCGCCAGCAGCCACGGTCGCATGGCTGCCGCGTCGCCCGCCTCGTACCGCCCGAACGCGACCAGCGCGACCGCCGACAGCGCGATCATCCACGCCAGAAAGCCGATGAACCAGGCGCGAAGGCCGGCCGGCGGCCGCTCACGCCGGGGAGCTTCGACCACTTCCGTCGGCATGCCCGCCGCGGCGCTATACGAGGAGTCGTCCATCACGCATGTGCAGGACGCGGTCGGCGGCGACCGCTAGGTGTTCGTTATGGGTGATCATCAGGATGGTCTGGTTCCACTGGCGGTGGAAGTCCGCCAGCAGGCCCAGGATCGCCTCCGCGTTGGCCGAATCGAGGTTGCCAGTCGGCTCGTCCGCCAGCAGGATCGCCGGCCGCCCTACCAAGGCCCGTGCGATCGCTACGCGCTGCTGCTGCCCGACCGAGAGATGCCCAGGCTTTTTGTGCGCATACCTGCCCAGCCCGATCTGCTCCAAAACCGCTTCAACCCGGCCATCGAGCGACTCCTGCCGAATTCGTAGCGGCAGGGCCACGTTCCGACACGCGCTGACGGTCGGCAGCAGGTTGAAGCGCTGGAACACGAAGCCGATCGACTCGCGGCGCAGGCGCGTCCGGTCGGCATCTGCCAGCCCGAGCGTCTCGCTGCCGGCGATGCGCACACGCTCGGCCCGCGTGGGCGTCATCATCAGCCCCAGGATGTTCAGCAGCGTGCTCTTCCCGCAGCCCGACGGACCCATGATGACCAGGAACTCGCCGCGGCGGACGGTCAGATCGATCCCATGCAATACGGGCTCGACCACGCCACCATGCGTGTAGGCGTGCCCCACACCGCGAACGTCAATGGTCGATTCGTCGGTCATTCGTAGCTCAGGGCGATGGCCGGTTCGAGTCGGGCGGCGCGATAGCCGGGATACAACGCGCTCAAGGTCCCACCGACCACGCCGATCAGAACCGCCAGCAGCAGGAGGCTCGCCGTCAGGTCCACGGTCAGCAGCGGCAACAGGATGCTGAGACCCCATCGGGCCACGAACGATAGGGCGACGCCGGCCGCCACGCCGGTGATTGAGATCAGCAGCGCTTCGAGCACGCTCAGGCGTAGCAGCCCCAGTCGTGTCACGCCGAGCGATTTGAGAATGCCGATCTCGCGTGTACGTTCGATCACGGCGGTGTACATCGTCAGCAGGATGAACAGGAAACAGGCAACCAGCGCCACGCCGCTGGATGCCGTCATGTAGAGGTTAACCGACGCGAAACTCTCGCGCAGCAGTCGGCCGTAGTCGCTCTTGAGCTCGACGCGGGCGGCCGGGCCGAGCGCGGCTTGAAGCTCATCCGCCGCCGTCACCGGCTCGAGCCCGTCGCGGAGCTTGATGAAATACATGCTGGCGTTGGTCTCGCCGGCCACGACGATTCCCCGCAGGGTTTCCAGCGGGGCGAAGACACGTCCGGCGACGCCGGTCTCGACGACGCCGACGATGCGGAATACCTGCCCCATGATCCAGGTTTCGTCGCCGAGCTGGTAATTGCCGACCCGCTGCAAGCGCTCGTCGATCACCAGTTCGAGCCCGTCGGCCAGATAGGCCGCGTAGCCGGCGTCGTCAATTCCCACGGACGGTGTGGCCCCGGCCCGCACGCGCTCGGCGAACGCGCCGGCACGATCGAACAACCGCCCGGCCAGCACGCGCCGCGTGCCGAGGAAGGCCTTCATCTGCTCCGGCGAAACGCCGAACAGACGTTGCTGCTGCCCGCCCATTTTCACCTGCCCGAAGAAGACCGGGATCACGGCGTCGGCCAGCGGCCCGTCGGCATCCGCCTGCCGGGCCAGATGCCGCTCGTGGACGGCCCGGAACGGGGCTCCGTTGGTGAAGATGAGGTTCTCCTGGGCCGGCAGGACGACCAGCTCGGCATCGACGCTTTGCACGCGTCGGGCGACCTCGGCGATCGATCCGCCCGCCAGTCCTTTGGAAATCAGCAGCAGCGCGATCCCCAGCCCGACCGCCAGCGCGCTGAGCAGCGTGCGGACTTTGTGGTGCGTCAGATTGGCCCAGGCCAGCCCCAGCATCTCCGTTCTCACATGGCATCGGCACCCTACGTGCGCCGCCGCACAGCGTCAACCGGAGGGGTGACATGCCGGCTGCCATGAGGGGTGACATGCCCGCTGCTTTGAGCGGGCATGTCGGCAACGCCTCTACGGCTGACGGCCCGTTGCCGTCTGGGCGTTGCGCTTCAGCATTTCCTCGTACTCTTTCCTGATCTTGGGATCGAGGATGCGGATCTTGGCCTTCCGGAAGAGTTCCTGAGCCAACTGGCCCATCTGCCGCGGAACGACACGCTCCAGCAGCCGACCTTCGACCTCGTCGCGCACGTCCTCGAAGCGCGCGTTCTGCGGTGGAATCCGCCGCTCGAGTTTGAGAATGTGGAAGCGCCGCTCGACGCGGATCGGCGCGGAGACTTCGCCGGGCTGCAACGAGAACGCGGCCTCGCGCAGGGCGGGCGGGATCTGCTCGTCACCGAACGTGAACGGGGCCATCTCCCCGCCGCGCGCGGCCGTCTCGGGGTTCTGGCTCAGTTGACGGGCCACCTCGGCGAAGTCCTCTCCCTGGCTGAGCAGGTCGAGGGCCTGGTTCAACTTGGCCGCGTCAGACAGGGAGGTCTGAATGTGGCGAACGACGACCTTCTCGCCGTGGGTGCGCGCGAACTCCTCACGCAACGTGGTTTCGTTGATGCGCAGCCCCTGCCGCACGGCCTTGCGCAGGTGGGCGTTGCGCTCCATGCCGATCATGAACTCGGTCATCGAGATGTTCTTCTGCTCCAGCACGAGCTTCAATGCTTGCAGCTTGTCTTCCTTGCTGACGGCGTCTCCGCTGTTGGTCGCCGGCAACATCTGGTCGAGCGAGCGTTGGAACTCGGTGTCGGTGTCGGCCGGGGTTACCTCCAGCCCACGACGCTTCGTCTCCTGCTTGGCCAACTCCAGCACGATGAGCTGCTGTGTGATCGACAGCCCGTGGGCCTCCATCAAGGTGTCCACGACTTGCTCGCGGGTGATGGGTCGCCCGTTGACGATCACGAAAGCATCGCCATCCGCGTACACGCTGCCGGCCAGCAGGGTCGCGGTCAGCGTGACAGTTGCGGCCACGAACGGATTGGGGCGTGAGAACATGGATACACTCCCGGATCGAAGACGCGTGTGGCACCATGAAGCCGACATGGATCACCTACTAACCGGCGCGAACGGGGCGCGATCCGCACGGGCAATGGTGACCGCGAGTCCCTTCAGTTCCCGTGCCAACCGCGCGCGGAGCACCGGCAGCATGGGCCGCTCGCTGGCGTAGTGCCCGAGGCAGACGGCCGTGACGCCGCGCCGCAGCAGCGCGAGCGCGTCGTGGTGCTTGAGCTCGCCGGTCAGCACCAGCGCTGCTGGCTCGCGGAAAGCCTGGACACCGAAAGCCCCCGCCGCCGCCGTCACCGAGCGGAACGAACGCTTCATATCACCGACGCAGGCGGCGCACGACAGGTCCACATGCTCGGCGAGCCGCCGGAGCAGGGCACGACCGCGCTGCGGCTTGCGGAGCAGCCCGACGCGGCCCATCCCGACCGCGGCCCGGCCGGCGAGACTGTGCAGCGGATAGAGATCGAACGCCGGCTCCTCGTATGAATGGCTGGCGTACAACGCCCGGACCACCGCGCCCAGCCGCGATCGCGACACAACCATTTCCAGCCGTATCTCGTCCGCCCGCTCGACCACGAGCTTGCGGCCGATCGCCGGCCGGGTGGTCTCGTCGCCGCGGAACGTGCCCTGCCCGGGCAGCTCGAAGCTGCACTCGGAGTAATGGCCGATCACGCCGGCACCGGCCGCCGACAACGCCCGACGCAGGCGGTCCACCTCCGCCGCCGGCACGAACACCACCAGCTTGTACTCCCGGCCTTCGTGCACCACCGGCTCCAACGGCCGACGCGAAACGGGCTCAAACACGTCCAGCAGAATGTCGTTCGTTCCGCCGACGGCAACGTCCAGGGCGGTGTGCAGCGCCAGAATGGCCACGCGCGCCGCGAGCAGGTCGGGCAGCAGACCGGTCGGACCTTCCGTGTCCGGCGTCACCGCGCGAACGCCGCGTAGCGGCCGGGCTCCGTCCCGGCCGTTGAAGATCGGCGGGTGATAGACGATCAGCGTGTCGATCCGTCGGCGAAGGGCTTCACGGGCGACCGCATCGGTGAGGTCGATGGCCAGCAGCGCCCGTCGGGCCGGCCATTCCGGACGCCCGGCGAGCAAACCGACATTGTCCCAGTCAGCAGCGTTCTCAAAGGGCGCGATCGCGTTCAAGGCCGCGTACACCTCGCCCACGCTTAGCTGCTTGGCGCGCGTGCGTTTGGAGCGCCGCGCTCGCCGGCCGGCTTGGGCCGTCGCACTAGACACGGGCACACTCCCGCTCGACCAGCAGCGCATACGCCTCTGCAAGCCTCTGCGTTACTTCCCCGGGTTTCTCCGCCCCGATCGGCTCACGCTCCACACGCACTGCCGGCATGATCTCCATCAGGCTGTTGGTAAGAAACAGCTCGTCCGCCGACAGGACGTCGTCGATCACCAACTGCTCCTCACGCACCGGGATGCGCAGCTCATTCGCCAGCTCGATCACCGTCGCCCGCGTGATCCCCGGCAACACCGGCGTGTCCAGCGGCGGCGTGAGCAACTCGTCATCCTCCACCAAAAACACCGAACTGATCGCCCCTTCCGCCAAGCGGTTCTCGGGCGTGAACCACAGCGCTTCAAACGCCTGCCTGGCGTGCGCTTCGCGCAGCGCGGCCAGCCGGGCGAAGTAACTGGTCGTCTTGTGACCGACGGTCGGGTCGTGCGCGTTCTGCCGATGGTTCGACACGATCACGGTGACGCCCCGCGTGTACAGCTCCGGCGGGTACTTCGCCCCCGGGGCCGCCGTGGCGACGATGGTAAGCTGTGGTGTGTCCTGCTCGGTCACACGCAGCGAGCCGGTGGTCACCGTCAGACGCACGCGAAGATCGGGTTGCTCGGTCGCCCCCACCACCTGTAGCACGTTCTCGCGCATCTCCTCGACATCGGGCACGATCATCCAGCCCAATGTGCGGGCGGAGTTTGCCAGCCGGTCGAGGTGTCGCTCGAGGCGAAACACCTGCCCCTCATACGCGCGCATCGTCTCGAACAGCCCGATGCCCTGCATGAAGCCGGAATCGAAGATGCTAATCTGCGCCTGTTCGGCCGGCATCAGCCGGCCGTTCAGACTGGCCCACTCACGCAAGACGCTCTCCGTTCGCCGCCCCCAACGTGCTACTGCTGACTCTCGCTGCGCCGCTTGTCGCCTGCAACGCGTCCACGATCCCGCGGGCCTTGGCCAGCGTTTCCTCGTACTCGTCGGCGGGATCGGAGTCGGCCACGATTCCGCCCCCAACGTAGAGGGTCGCCGTCGCCCGGTTGATCTGCACGGTGCGAATCGCGACGTTGAACGTCATCTGCCCGTCCACACCAAGCACGCCGACCGCGCCAGTGTACACCCCGCGGGCTGCCGGTTCGAGTTCGTCGATGATTTGCAGGGCCCGGATCTTCGGCACGCCGCTGATCGAGCCGGCCGGAAAACACGCGGCGAGCAAATCGAGTGCGCCGCACCCGGGGGCCAACCGGCCGACAATGTCCGCCACCGTGTGAAAGACGGTCGGATGGGTCTCCACGCGCCTGGCGTGCGCGACCCGAACCGATCGGTATGCGCACACCCGCCCCAGGTCATTGCGATGCAGGTCCACGATCATCGCCAGCTCGGCCGCGTCCTTCTCGGAAGCGAGCAGTTGTCGGCGGTACGCGTCGTCCAGCACCGGATCGTGCGTCCGCGGGCGCGTGCCTTTGATGGGGCGGGTCACGACCTCGTCACCCCGCACACGCAAGAACAGCTCCGGGGAGACCGACGCGACGGCTCCGCCAGGCCAGCTCAGCAGGGCTGCGTAAGGTGCCGGGTTCGTGCGGCGCAGGGCGGCGTAAACCGCCAGTGGGTCGCCAATGCCCTCAAAACGAAGGCGCTGGGCGATATTGACCTGATAGATGTCACCGGCGGCAATGTACTCCAGCGCGCGGGACACCATATCTTCGTAGTCCACTTGCCGGATCTCGTGTCGCAGCCGTGGGCGCGGCTGGGCAAGCGGCTGGGGCTCGGCCGTCGCGGCGTGCTGCCAGCGGTCAACCCAGGCCGCCCCGTCCGCGGAGTCGCCCGCCGGCAAACCCAACGCCTCCCGCAGCCCGACCGCAGCGACTGCGAACGCCCGACGCTCCTGATGGTCTAACAGGATGGCGCGCTCGCAGAGCGCCAGCCGCAGCAGCGGCAGCCCCAGGTCTTCACGGTGCGACTGGGGCAGGCGCTCCAACTGCCGGGCTGTCTCGAAACCCACGTACCCGATCCATCCGGGCGACAGACGCCAAGCGGTTCGCGGCCAGGTGGGGAGTCTCCGCGCCGCGCGACGCCACAGGCACCAGCCGCCGGCGTCGCGATCAATGACGCGCCCGCCCGCTGAAAACACGGCCGGGCAGCCGTCGAACTGCTCGATCCACGCCAACGGCTCGACGCACAACAGGCTATAGCGCGCCGCAGGCGTTTCGAGGTCCTCGCTGACGGCGCTGTCGAGCCAAGCCAATTCCGCGCCGGCGGCGTACGCCCGGGCGCTGGCCACCGGATCCACCGGCCAATCAACTTCTCGGATCTCCCAAGCTGCGGTCACATCGTTTCTCGCGCGCCAAGCTCCGGCGACGGCCCGCCGAGCACGCCGCCATGCGGGGATGATACCGGTCGCGAAGCGTCGCTGCGCTCTTTGGACGCAGAGCCGCAGCGTGAACATGCGCTGCGGCTGGGGCACAGTAGCCGTGCGGCTCACCGACTGTCGCGTTGTCCCGCTCAAGGCGGAAGTCTCGCGCGAGACTGCCGAAAAGTCTTTTGTTCACAGTGGGTTGCGCGGTATCCTGGTGTGAGGGTCACGCGGCGGGGCCAGCAGGCCGGGAGCGCGCACGACCCACCAGCCCCTGCAGCCCCTAACCAATCGCCGCCGCTGGTGTCTTGCCTAGCGCCGGCCGGGTAAGGTCCCGCCAGCGTGCCTGCGCACCTTCAGAGAAGGAGCATTGGAATGATAGCCCGAACCACCGTCCCCGCGATTGCCGGTGTAGCCCTCGCCGCCGCGCTGGCCGTGCCGGCATCGGCGGGCAGCTTCGGCATCAGCTTCAACCTTGGTATCGGCTCGACCTGCTACACGGAACCGGCATACTACTACGGTGACTGCGGCGTGCGCGAGTACGTCTACTACGATTGCGAGCCGGTCGTGGTCTATCGCCGCACTTGCCGCCCGCAAGCCGTGTACTATCGCGACTGCTCCCCGCGCTATTACCCCCGAACACGCGTCTATCACCGGCAGACGACCTGCTACGATCGCTCCCGCACGTACTATCACCGCGTCCAACGCACCAGCCGTCCGTACGTCAGCCGCAGCAAGTATCGGCCCAGCCGGCCCTCTGCCAGCCGCGTCTACTACCGCAGCGGCTCTCGCCCCAGCCGGCACTCTGCCAGCCGCGCCTACTACCGCAGCGGCTCTCGGCCCAGCCGGCCCTCTGCCAGCCGCGCCTACTACCGCAGCGGCTCTCGGCCCAGCCGGCACTACAGCCGACCCGGGTACTACCGCAGTGGCTCTCGCCCCAGCCGGCACTACAGCCGACCCGGGCACTACCGCCGCAGCCCCGGCCGACATGGGGCCTTCAACATTCGCTACCGGCGCTAAAACTCCGCTCGGCTGCCGCACGCGCAAGCCCCCAGGGAACCTTCACCTGCGCCCGTCGGAGATAACTCAGCGATAAAGTGGTTGAGCGGCCCGCGAGGCGACTTACAATCTAGGGCTGCCGGTGCGTGATGCGCGTTTCCGGCGTATCGCCCGACCGGCGTGAGGAGGTTGTTCGTGGCTGCGCGCAAAAGACGCCCCGTATTGTACGAAGTGGTCCGGCGAGATCGCGGCGGAGTGCCCGAGTGGAAGCTACGCCCCGAACAGCCCGACCCTGAGGCTTTCCCGCCGACCGCTTCACCTTCGACCATCCCCGCACCCGCAAAACAAACCGAGGCCACCGAGTCAGCCCCGACGGTTCAGGTCGTGGGCGAGCGCGTGCACTTGTCGCTCGGCTGGCCGGTGATCGCGGTGGCGTTGGCCGGGTTCCTGGTCGCTCTGGCGGTCAGCTTCCACGCCGGCACACGCTACGCTCAACAGACCGGCACGCCGGGCGAAGACGCGCTGACACCGACCGAGACCGGCAGCCTCGTGAGCGAAGGGACAGAGGTTGCCGACCGCGGCGCCGGTCGGTCGGGTGAGCGTTCGGGCATCGCTCCCATGCGTAGAGGGCCCGCCGAGGCCGGCGGAGATGCGGGCACCAAAACGCCGGAGCGGGCTTCGCCCCCGCCGGACCGGCAGCCCACCTTGGCCGAGTTACCGAAGGGCTATCATTACGTCTTCATCCAGTTCTTCCGCAAATCGAGAATGAAAGACGCGCAGGACGCGGCCGAGTTTCTCCGGGCAAATGGCTTACCGTGCGTGATCCAGGAGGCGCGGGAGGACATTCGCTTGATCGCGACGCAACCCCTCCTGCTCGACCAGAGGGATGTTGCGGCCAGACAGCGCGAGAGACAACGCTGCGACGAGCTCAAGCGACGCATCAAGGAGCTTGGGAAGGAATACGCGCGTGCCGGCGGCGGCTACGCGTTCGATCAATGCTTCGAGCGGAAGGTCGCCGAATGACGTTTCCCCGAACCGCGTGCACCGCCCACCGCGATCGTCGTGCAATAGAGAACCCGCCATGACGCGCCTGGAGCAGTTGAGAAAAATGGTCGCGCTCCAACCAGATGACGCGATGCTGCATTACGGCATCGGGTTGGAATACGCCAAGCTCGAGCAGCCGGACCAGGCCATCGCCGCGTTCGAGCGCGCGATCGAGTTGGACGGGAAGTTCTCGGCGGCGTACTACCATAAGGCGCGGACGGAGATCGGCGCGGGGCGGCACGACGCCGCCCGCACCACGCTGACCGCGGGTGTCGAGGCGGCCAAGACCGTGGACGACTCGCACCTGCAAGAGAAGATGAGCGAACTACTGGACGCGCTCGCATGACCCCGCTGCGTCTCGCCATTGCCGGCTGTACCGGGAGAATGGGCCGGACCCTGATCCGCCTGGCAGGTCGCGACCCGGCTTTCGAGGTTGTCGCCGCCGTAACCGAGGCGGACGATCCCGCACTGGGGCAGGATGCCGGCTCGCTCGCCGGGGTTGACGCCCTGCGAATCCGCGTCCGTGATCGTTGCGAGGCTGCTTGCGATGCCTTGATCGAGTTCACCTCACGCGCCGGGTGCCGGGCCTGGGCCAACTGGTGTGCCGAACACGCCGTGCCCCTGGTCAGCGGAACCACCGGTCTCGAACAAGCGGACCAGGCGGCGCTCGAGGCGGCCGCGAACCGTGTGCCGGTCGTCTGGTCGCCGAACATGAGCGTCGGCATCAACCTCCTGCTGCGCCTGGTGACCGAGCTGGCCGAAGTCCTGGACGAGAGCTGGGACGTCGAGATCTGCGAGGCGCACCATCGGCAGAAGGTGGACGCACCCAGCGGGACGGCCCGGGCCCTGTTCGAGGCCGTCTGCCGAGCCCGCGGGAAGGACCCGCAGATCGTCGGCGTGTTCGGACGATCCGACCCCGATGGCCCGCGTCGGCCCGGCGAGATCGGCATCCACGCGCTCCGCCTGGGCGATTGCGTCGGGGAGCACGAGGTCCATTTTGCGGCGGCCGGCGAGGTGCTGACGCTGCGACACCGGGCGCTTTCGCGGGACATCTTCGCGGTGGGAGCCCTGCGAGCAGCCCGTTGGATCGTCGGTCGCCCGCCGGGCCTGTACCATATGCGCGACGTGCTATCGGCCTGACGGTACGACCCTGGTTACCTGCTCTTGGATGGAACGGCCAAGTAACGGGCTTTTGTTTCTACCGGTGTGTAAGTGAACGCTAACAACTCGGCCTGTCGGTCAAGAAAGGAGCCATGCGATGAATCGACAAGGCACGCCAACCCTGATCCTGGCTCTCGGGAGCACGCTCGGCCTGCTGACGGGCGGCTGCGGAGGCATCGTCGAACAGGACGCCGAAAGAACGTTCATGCAAAGCCTCGGCAACACCACCATCACGGTGTATCCCGCATTTGTCCGCCAAGGCAAATCGGCCGAGTACGACGCCAACGCCGCCCGAGGAATCGGCGAGTTTCTAACCACCGGGCAGCTCGCCAACGTCGTGCAGTCGGATGTGCGCGTACCGATCACCGGGCCGTGGCGGACCAATCAGGCCAAGATGCTCCGGGAGAGCGCCACCGCCTTTGCCGACTACGTCCAGGCGAATCCGATCCGGACCTCTTACGCGTTGCTGCCCGAGTACCTGATGGGCAGCGGCGGCGGGGTCGGCGGTATTCATTGCTACGCACTTGACGCGGACGGCAAGGTCGCCTTCGCCGCCCTACTCAACTCGCACCACAAGCCCTTTGCCGACGCCCAACCCAAGAGCGTTGCAGACTGTACGAATGTGCTGATACAGGTCTTGCGCGAACGGCTGAAGCCGACCCAGACCGACGAATAGGGCGACAAGCCGGGGCGGCCAGCGCAACGGCGCGTGGCAGTGCAGGTTCCTACGGGCGGAGGGCTCCGGCCGCGAAGCTCGACGTCCTCTCGGCTCCGCGTCCGAATCGCGCGCTGCGATACCGCGGATGCCCGCCTGCGGCGGACTAGGGGTCCTCCGGCGGCGGCTCTTCCTCTTCTTGCTTCTCTTCCTTCTCTTCCTTCTCCTTCATCTTCTTCGCCGCCTCCTCGAGCTGCTCGGTCAACTCGGCGATGCGCGCCTTCTCCTCGGCAAGCTGCTTCCTGAGCTTGGCCATCTCCTCCTTCGCCTTAGCAGCGGCGGCCCTGGCATCGTCAACCGCCTTCTGATGCGCCGCCTTGGCTCCGGTCAGCGCTTCGGCGTTGGCGTCGGCGTTGCGTTTCGCCGCAGCGAGGCCCTTCTCCAGTTGCGCAGCCTGCTCGGCCAGCCTGTTGGCTTTGTCGAGCACCTGCTTGGACGCGGCCTGCGTCTCGGCCAGCTCCGACCGGCAATGCTGCAAGTCGGACTTGGTCGCTGCCAGGTCGGCGTTCAGGATTTCCTTGTCCTGGCACAGTGCGACGTTCTCGTCCTCAAGCGTCTTGATCTTCTGCTCTTGTTCCGCGCAGCCGACGAGAGCCGACAGACCGATCACGAGAGTTACGGATGCGAAGTTCCTGAAAGTGAACATAGACCAGCTCCTGCGAAACACGGACTTGGTTCCGGAGCACCGCCGCGGTGCCGCCCTATTGTACGCCCGATAACCGCTGGCGGTTGGAAGGGCGCCTCGGGAAATCCGAGAAACCGGCCCGCGTGACGGCCCGGCCCACGGGCGATCGGCCCGCCCGGACCTCGGCCGCCTTGTCGCCTGTGACCGCCCGACCCACGTCACGCAGCACCACCCGGCCGCTCGCACCGGCTCGCGTCGCCGCAACCGCCCGGATACATTGTCGCCCATGAAGACGATTGGACTCATCGGCGGGATGAGCTGGGAGTCGTCGCTCGAGTATTACCGCACCGTGAATGAGCGGGTCCGGGACCGGCTCGGCGGGCTGCACTCGGCCAGGTGCGTGATGTACTCGTTCGACTTCGACGAGATCGAGAGCCTCCAGCACCGCGGCGCGTGGGATGAGGCCACGCGCCGCATGATCGACGCCGCCCGCGCGCTCGAACGGGCCGGGGCCGACTTCGTCGTGATCTGCACGAACACGATGCACATGATGGCCGCGGACGTGGAAGCGGCGATCGGCATCCCACTGCTGCACATCGCCGACGCCACCGCCGGCAGAATCAAGGCCCAAGGGCTGCGCACGGTCGGCTTGCTCGCCACGCGCTTCACGATGGAGCAGGACTTCTACAAAGGCCGGCTGATCGAGAAGCACGGCCTGGAGGTGCTCGTGCCGCCGGCGGAAGACCGCCGGGTCGTCCACGACGTGATCTACAACGAGCTGTGCCGGGGCCAAATCCGCGACGAATCGAGACAATGCTTCCAACAGCTCATTCGGCGTCTGGCCGACGAGGGCGCCGCGGGAGTAATCCTGGGCTGCACGGAGATCGGCCTGTTAATCAAGCAGGCAGACAGCCCCGTGCCGCTTTTCGACACGGCGGTCATCCACGCCGAGGCGGCGGCCGATTTCGCCCTGCAACCCGTTTGAGACCACGTGCCTTCTATCACGCTGAGCGCCGCGAAGGGCCTCGAACGGGAGAAGACGTTACAATCCGGCACGTACTCAGGTACACGCGGTATCCAAGCGGGAGACGGCCATGCCTGTCACACTCAGTTGTCCGCAATGCGGCCAAGCCTTGTCGGTTTCGGCGGCGCCCGGCCAACAGGTCCGTTGCGGGGCCTGCAACGCGGTGTTTCCCATGCCGCCAGCCGCCGCCCAGGTGCCGCCGCCGGGACAAGAAGCGGTGCTCGACTACGCCGCCCCATCCCGGCCGCCGCGCACCGGCATGGCAATCACCGCCCTGGTGTTCGGCATCCTGGGCGTCGCGCTTTGCCCCGTGTTCGCCGTGGCGGGGGTGATCCTGGGGATCGTGGCCCTGGTCCGGATCAACCACCGGCCGGAGGAGCACGGCGGAAAAGGCATGGCGATCGCCGGGATTTGCTGCGGCGGCGCTGGTCTACTGATCGTGCCCCTGATGATCGCGATCCTCCTGCCGTCGCTATCGCGGGCGCGCGAACTGGCCAAGCGCGCGGTCTGCTCGGCGAACCTACGGGGGATTGGCCAAAGCTGCCACATCTACGCCAACGACAACGACGAGTGGTTCCCGCCGGACCTGCAGACGCTGATCGACGCGGGCCACCTCACCCCCGGGGAGCTGCAGTGTCCGTCGGAGCCAAACCCTTCCCAGGCGGTGTTTGATTATGTTTACGTCCCAGGGCTGGACACCCGCGCACCTGTGGACTGGATCATCGTGTACGAAGACCCGGCGAATCACGGCGGCGAGGGTGGAAACGTGCTTTACATCGATTCCCACGTCGAGTTCCTCAAAGAGCCGGAGTTCTCCGCCGAACTCGAACGCATCCGCCGGGAGATCGAGGAATCCGAGTACGGCGAGCATCCCTGGTACCAAGCACACCCGTTAGAGGTGCCGTAGGGTCGTCCCGGCAGACGCCTCGAGCGCGCCTGCTCAATTCGCACAACGCTCGGGTGCCGCGGGCGGCTATCGGATGAACTTGCGTGCCATCGGTCATGCAGCGGTCACCTATGAAGGCAACTATGGAGCGTTTCCACCCGACCTGCTAGCGCTTGTCAACGAAGGCCCAGTAACCCCGTCTCAGCGTCGCTGCCCTGGCCGCTGCGGGGACTGCGACGGCGGCGGCGACACCGATCAGGCAGACCTCGGCATCCTCCTGGCACACTGGGGCGAGGGGTGCCCCTCGCGAATCCGGCAGCGGCGGTTTAACCGCCCCGAAAGCGAAGCGCGTGGGTTATAATGATCGCTGTGGCCGCGACGGCCGTGCTTTCGAGTGTCCGTTCCTCTAGGAGGAGATCATGAGGTATTGCAAGCCGGAAACCGAACTGCGAGCGCTGACTTTCCTGACGGGGACCCTGCTGGCCGCAGCGACTCTGCCTAGCCACGCGCAGATCCTGGACCAAGAGCAAGCCGAACACCCCTACAGCTTCAACGGCGACGCGACCTGGGCCCGGTGGCAACAGGAGATCACCGTCGGTCTCGCCGGACCGCTGGCCGGCATCGAGCTATACATCTACGAGGAGGGCGGAGCCCCCGTTGGTGATGCCGTGGTGTACATCAACGTCGGTCCCCCCTGGCAGTATGACGCGCACGACTTCGAGCTCTTCTTCGATCCACCCGGCCCCGGCTGGAACTACATCGATGTCTCCTCGGCCGACCTGATCTTTGAGGTCGACGACAAATTTGTCATCGGCATCCAGGGTACCGACGACAATCTGTGGTTCGGGGGCAGCAGCCCCAGCCCCGGCGGACCCTACGACCGCGGCGTGCTCTGGTCCGAGGGAAGCCCCTACCAGGACGGCCAATACGACATGGCCTTCCGCACATACGTCGGCGAAGCGGACATCCCGGGTGACCTCAACGGCGACGGCTGCGTCGATCAGGGAGATCTGGGCATCCTGCTGGCGGATTGGGATTGCGCCGGCGGAGATTGCGAAGGCGACTGCGACGGCGACGGCGATACCGACCACAGCGACCTGGGCATCCTGCTGGCTCACTGGGGCGAAGGGTGCCCGTAGTCGGTAGCGGACTGTGTTCGCAGGCCCAGCGGCAACGAAGTGTCGGCGATGCTCAGCGGTCGGCGAAGCCCGGACGGACGCGATGTCCTGCGGCCAGACAGGAGTATGTGATGACCCGCGGAAAGGAGAGTGATCGGATGGTGGCTGAAACACGACGCAATGTGCGCCTGGTAAGAAACCTCGTGCTCGCCTTCTGCGGTCTGGGGCTGCTCGGCTACGCGAGACCAAGCCAGGCGCAGGACTGCACTGGATGGATGCAACGCGATGTCAGTGGTCCCTCCCCGCGTGCCAACCACGCGTTGGCCTACGACACGTGGCGCGGCGTAACCGTGCTGTTCGGCGGGTTCTATTGGGATGGCAGTTACCACTATGACGGTGGAACGTGGGAGTGGGATGGCAATACGTGGACACAGCGTATCGCCGACGGCCCTTCGCCGCGCGAACGACACGCCATGGCCTACGATGCGGCTCGGGGCGTGACCGTACTGTTTGGCGGCGCGTACCTCGATGGCGGTTTCCAGTATTACGGTGATACGTGGGAGTGGGATGGCCAGACGTGGACGCTGCGCGACACGGATGGCCCCGCACCCCGGGGTTACCACGGGCTGGCTTATGACTCAGCACGAGGGGTAACCGTGCTGTTCGGCGGGGAAGCCCAGAATAGCATGTACTTCAGTGATACGTGGGAGTGGAACGGGGACACGTGGACGCAGCGCGCCGCCGACGGCCCGTCGCCACGCAGGGCCCATGCCATGGCCTATGACGCGGCCCGAGGGATGACCGTGCTGTTCGGTGGCGGCACCGGTTCCGGCTTCTTCGATGACACCTGGGAGTGGGATGGAGGCACGTGGACCCGGCGTGATGTCAGCGGCCCTTCGCCCCGCAAGTACCACGCCATGGCCTTCGATGCGGCGGCCGGGATGACCATACTGTTCGGCGGATACTACCCCAACTATTACAGCGCCGAGACCTGGGCGTGGGACGGGAGCACCTGGACCTTGCGCGGCATCGGCGGTCCCTCGGCGCGCGATCACCACGCGATCGCCTACGATACGGCGCGAGAGGTGATGGTTCTGTTCGGCGGGTACTATTCGGATGGGAATGACCACTTCCATAGCGATACATGGGAGTGGGGGTGGATCGTGATCATTCAGTCGCCTGTCAGCCAGACGGTCTCCGTCGGCGAAGCGGTCACATTCACCGTTCAGGCCGAGGGAACCGGAACGCTAACGTACGCCTGGCGCAAAGGCGACGTGCCCCTCATCGACGACGAGCGCATCTCCGGCGCTACTACGGACACGTTGAGCATCGACCCGGTAGTATGGTTAGACGCCGGCAGTTATGACGTTGTCGTCAGCGGCGACTACTGCTCGGTGACGAGCGAACCGGCCACGCTGACGGTGATATCGGACTGCCCGGGCGACATCACCGGCGACGGCCAGACCGACCAGGCCGACCTGGGAATTCTGCTGGCGTTATGGGGGGTGTGTGAGGATCACCCGAACTACGATCCGGCCGCGGACCTGAACAGCGACGGTTGTGTCAATCAACCTGACCTGGGCATCTTGCTAGCTGACTGGGCGTGCGGGACCTGAGTTGAGAGCGAGAAAGAGTGTTTTGTGGCGACGTGGACTAACAGTCCGGTGCAAAACTGTAGCGCCGGACCTCCGAGTCCGGCGCGCCCGCGTTCATGGCGTCGAGACGTCGGACTCGGAGGTCCGACGCTACGGGACTCGCGCCGTCGAGCGTTTTTGCACCGGACTGCTAAGCGCCTGAAGCCCATGCCGTTGACGACACCGGCCCTCGTGCCGGCGTTGCCGGCGGCAGCAGCTAACGCCGACACGATCCGCGTGCCAGGAGACTACGACACGAGCCGAGCTGCGGCCAGCGCTGCCTGCTTGCAATCGGGCGGCCGACTTGGGTAGAATGAACGTCAGAAGACCGGAATCGGAGGATCCCCGTCGGCAGTACGTCATCGGCGAGGCTACGCAGACGCGATGGCCTGCAGGCCGCGCGGAAGAGAAGACCGGCTGCACAGCCTGGTATGCCGGCTGGTCGTGTGTCGCGACACGATTATCCGAACCCCCGATGAGCTCAAACCTGTTGTGCCCGATACGGCACGACTGACGGAGTAGGAGAGGTATCCAATAGTCCTCACAGCCACGGTAATAGCAGAAAGGAGCAGGAGATGAAGTCTCGGATTCTCGGCCCGGTTGTTCTGATGGCAACGTTGGGCCTTCTGTTCGTGAATGCCGCGGCGGCCGGCGAATGGGAAGACGAATTCTCGATCACCCAGGACCCGGTGCTCCAGTACCGCTCGTACATTACGACCGCGCCGGATGACACGGTTTACGTGCTCTGGCCGGACTGGACGGATTGGGAAGACACCAAGATCGTGCTGATCAAGAGCACGGACAAGGGGCACACCTGGACGGATCCGTCGATCATCTTCGAGGGCACGGCGTACGACAACATGGATATCTGTGCCGACGGGGATGTCGTGCACGTGCTGCTCATCGAGTTCTACGAAGACGATGAGAACGAGTACAAGTGGCTCTACCACACGAAGAGCGTGGATGGCGGCGAAACGTTCGCCGAACCGGTTCAGGTGGGGGAGCACGAAAACATCGAGGCGCTCAATTCGTTCGTCGGTCCCGACAACACCTACTGCATCTACGCCGAGAACTATGACCACGATTCCGAGCTGGAGTACAACTACCTCTACGTCAGCTCAGATGGCGGCGATACCTGGACGGAAAAGCCCCTCTTGCCGCCCGCAAGCATCGTAAACCCCGACTTCGTGGTCCGTGATGGCACGATCCACATGGTCTTCGGCGGCTTCTGGGCCCAAACCGGGATCATGCACTCCCAGAGCACGGACCTTGGCGACACGTGGAGCCCGCCCGTCCTGGTCTGTCACGGGACGCCCCGCTACGCCCAGCTTCCCGAAGTCGCCGTGGACGACAACGCGATTCACGTCTCGTGGGAAGACTTCCGGTTCGAGGACTTCAATATCATGTACTCGCGGAGCACGGATAACGGGATGACCTGGAGCGCCGACCAGCAGGTCAACGACACCTTCTACGGCGCCCGGACGAAGCTCCTGGCCGACGAGGAAGGCCTGCACATCTTCTGGTGTCAGTACCATGGCGACGACGGCTGGCCGAGCAGTTGGGGCAGCAGCGATTACGGGATCATCTGGTACAAGTTCAGCGATGATTCCGGATTGACCTGGTCGGAGGAGTTCCGCGTTTCGCAGAACGAACATATCCCGCCCATCGACCTGCCCGACATGGGCGCGAACCACGTGAAGCTCGCGGAATACCAAAGGGGCTTCTGCGCCATGTGGCAGGACAAGCGGGACGGCAACTTCGATCTCTACATGCGCAACAACCTCGGCCCACCCTGCGTGGGCGATTTGGACGGTGACGGTGATACGGACCAAGCCGACCTGGGCCTCTTGCTGTCCGACTGGGGTTGCGAGTCCGATTGTGACGGCGACCTGGACGGCGACGACGATACCGACCAGGCCGACCTCGGCATCCTCCTGGCCGACTGGGGCTGCGGGACTTGAGCGACAGGCCGACCTCGGCATCCTGCTCGCCCACTGGGGTGAAGGCTGCCCGTAGTCGCCCCGTGCGCCGCTGACACGGTCGCCAGGGGCGTGTGCCGCTACGGAATCACGATCTCCTCTTCGTAGCATCGTTCCTCGCCGGCCTGGTAGTCAAACCAGCAGAACACGACGAGGTACGTGCCCGGAGCCAGATCAACCACGGTTGCGCCTGCCTCGTAGCAGCAGATGCAGTCGCACGGGTCCGTGAGGATCTCCTCCTCGGTAAGCAGCACGAGGCCCTCTTCGATGATGCCCGAGATCACGATCTCGTCGAGGCAGCAGTTGTAGGTGATGTCGGTGTGCAGCACGTGCAGCGTATTGCCTTCGACGGTTAGCTCGATGGCATCATCACCCTCGCACGGCCACCAGTCATCCGGGGCGTCCCCCGGGTCCTCCAGACAGTCGCTGTTCCACAACTCGACCACGCGTGGCCGCGGAAGCCGCTTGACTTCGCTTGGGGCAACTGGGGACCCGTCCGGATCGATGGCAACTGGAGGTTCGTCGCCGTCCGGCCAGCCGCCGCCGGGAATCACGACCTCTTCCACGTAGCAGCGGTAATCATCCGTCTCATAGTCATACCACCAGAACTCGACCACATACTCGCCGGGAGCGAGGTCCACCCCGGTTGCCTCCACGTCATAGCAGCAGATGCAGTAGCACGGGTCAGGGAGGACTTCTTCTTCGGTAAGCACCAGTAGATTTCCATCCGCGAACAACGAAATCACGATGTCGTCGGGACAGCAGTTGTACGTGGCGTTCTCGTGGAGTACGTGCAGGCTACAAGGTTCGGGAGTGAGGGTGATTTCATCATCGTCCTCGCAGGGCCCCCACTCGGGCTCACCGTCGGCACCCTCCTTGCACCCGCTGTTCCACCACTCGGCCACCCGCGGCTGTAGGATGCGCTTGACCTCCCGCGGAGCGAGCGGGGAATCGTCCCCGTTGATGCCGTCCGGCGGATCAGCGCGACATATGTCACCGCCGGCCGCGGCGATAACGATGAGGACGACGGTTGATCTCAAAAGTGTCGTGCGTGTCATGTCTATCCTCCCTTCGGATTCCGCTGCGTGGCTCGTTCCTGCCGTTTCCCGGTCGCGGCCCGCGCCGGGGGCAAAGCCCTCCCCGGGCCACCTTTATATAGACCGCCCCGGCGGATCTTTGACACTTGAACGCCTCTTGCCCCACGGCCCAGGCCTTGGGGGAGGTACCGGCGTGAGTCGCATCTGCGTTTCCGGGCGGAAACCGCGCGACGGCGGGCAAGCCAGGTTGTGAGCGCGCCTCTTATTTGCCAGAATGGACGATGATGGGCGAAGCCGATACGACGCACCTGACTTTCCTGATGCGGCTCCGCGATCGGGCGGACCAGCTCAGTTGGCAGGAGTTCCACGAGCGCTACGGCCAACTGCTTTACCGCTACGCCCGCAGCCGGGGGGCGAGCCACGTCGATGCCGAGGACATCGTGCAGGACGTCGAGCTGTACCTGTTCAAGGCCCTGGACGGTTTTGAATACGACGTCCGCAAGGGCCGGTTTCGCGCCTACCTGCGATCGGCCGTGATGCACGCGCTGGCCCGCCGGGCCAGCAAGCAGGCCCAGCAACCGGCGGGGCTGGACCCGCGGACATTCGACCACCTCGCCAGCCAGAAAGAGGCCGGCGCGGACGCGCGCTGGGAGCGTGAATGGCAGTTGCATCGCCTGCGCTGGGCCATGCGCTCCGTCGCCGAAACGTTTGAACCCGCCACCCTCAAGGCCTTCGAGATGCACGTTCTGGCGGGTCGTTCCGTCACGGAGACCGCCGATAAACTCGGACTCAGCAAGGCGAGCGTCTATCAGGCCAAGAGCCGGGTCTTGAAGTGCCTGAAAGAGCGGCTCGCTGCGCTGGATCCGGACCAGGACGTCTAGCCGGCGCTTCGCCTTGAACGCGGCCGCCGTAAGCTATACAATCAGTTGAAGAGACGGTGAAAGTAGCTGAGATGGCCGACGGGGGGGATCGTATATTGTCCCGTTCCCCATTATTTCCAGAAATCGCCCGGACGCGGTGTCAAGCTTACTTCGCCCACGTCTATTCCTATATGGAGCGGTGACGGATGGGTGGAAACATGGTCGAGCTCGTTTGTCCCACCTGCGCGGCGACCGCCACGGTAGGGGCTCACGCCGAGGCCGGCGCCTGCCCACGCTGCGGACATCCGCTAGCGCCAACCGACGACACCAGCCCGCGGGGGGCTGAACCCTGCGCCTCCGAGTCGGAGGCCGCCGACAGCGCCCTGATCGCGGATTTGCGGGCAGCATTCGAGCTGGACGCCGACGCGCTGGGGTCCGCCGGACCTTGCCGGCTTCCCGGCGCCGGGGGCAGCAGCGAAGCATTCGGCGCTACCCTCGCGGCGGCCACGTTGCCGCCCGGAAGCCGTCTGGACGACTTCGAAATTCTCGGCGAGCTTGGGCGTGGGGGGATGGGCGTCGTGTACCGCGCGCGGCAGGTGTCGCTCGGCCGCGAGGTAGCCTTGAAGGTGCTGCCCGGCTGCGCGCGCCACGGGCCAACGGCGGTGCAGCGGTTTCGGGTCGAGGCCCAGGCGGCTGCACGACTCCATCACACCAACATCGTTTCCATCTACGCCCAGGGAGAGCACAACGGCCAGTTCTTCTACGCAATGGAGTTGGTGGACGGAGTAGATCTCGAGGCCGTCATTCACAGCCGACCGGAACTGCTCAGCTCAACGCTGGCGCACCGGGCCGTGTTGACCGACCGGTCGGCGGAAAGCCAGGCTGAGGCCGCGCCGGCCGCCGCGGACCGCCAGCCGACTCACGCAGCGATGGACCCGTGCGCGACCTCCAAGCCGCGGTGGACGCCCACCCAGTACCGGCAACTGGCGGCGCTGCTGTCCGAGGTGGCAGATGCGCTGGAGTGCGCCCATCGGCAGGGCGTCATCCACCGCGACGTGAAGCCGCATAACCTTCTGCTCGGGACGAACAATCGGCTGCATCTGACGGATTTCGGGCTCGCGCGCCTGACCGACCAGCCGCACGTCACGGTCAGCGGGGAAGTGATGGGAACGCCCGCCTACCTTTCCCCCGAGCAGGTGCGCGGCGATAGCGACCGGATCGATCACCGCACGGACATCTACTCGCTCGGCGTCACGCTCTATGAACTTGTTACGCGGCGCAAGCCGTTCGACGGGAAAACACGTGAGCAGATCATCGCGGGCATCTGCACAGCCGAGCCCGTCGCGCCCCAGCGGCTGGACCGCCGGATCCCGGTGGAGCTCGAAACCATCTGTTTGCACGCCATGGAGAAAGAGCCGCAGCGCCGGTATCCAACCGCGGCGCTCGTGGCAGAGGACCTGCGGCGGTTTGCCGAGGGCCGAGCGATCCGCGCCCGGCGCAGGAGCCGCCTTGAAAAAGCCGGCAAGTGGGTGCGTCAGCACAAGGCCCTGACGGCCGCGACGGCGGCGATGATCGCGGTATGCGTGCTCGCGGGCGGGTGGGCCTGGAGCATTAGTGCCGCCCGCCACCGCGAAGCGCGGCAATTGTTGCGCGACGCCTACGAGCAGCTCGCATATTTCAACTATCGCGCACCCGAACTCGTGCAGGCGGACATCGACCGCGCCGCAGCGCTCGGGGCTGATCGGGACGAACTCGATCTGGTACAGGCGTTGGCCTGTCTCGGCGCGACCGATCAGGCTGGCGCGATCCGGCATCTTCAGGCCGGTCTGGAGACGAACCCCGGAGACCTGCGCGCGTGGTACTTGTTGGCCTGGGCACAGCGGCGAGAACGGCAGGGCGCCACGGCGCGCGACACGTTTGAACAGGCCGAACAGCGCGGCCCACCCACGACGGCCGATGCCTGGTTCTTCCGCGGGCTCGCGATCCACTTCGACGAGCCGTTGCGGGCCATCGAGTCGTACCGCCAGGCGATCACCCTGCGGGCGCGCGAGCACGGCTTCTACCCCCAGGCGGTGTTGCATCTGGCCCGCGCCCGCAACCAGCAACTCTATACGACGCGGAGCCTCAACGCGTTTCTCGAGGCCGACGCCAGCCTGCGGCAACTCATCGAGCACGAGCAGTACGGCGCTTACCCGCACTATTTACTGTCGATCACGCATCGGCTGGCCGCGGAGATTTACCTGCAGACCGGCGCAAACCAGGACGACCCGCTGGTCAGCGACCACTTCGCCCAGGCGCTGGACTGGGCCCGCCGCGGACAGGCGCTGGAGCCGAGCAATGATCGCCCGATCACCGCCGAAGCCGAGTGCCTGGAAAGCATGGGCCGCTACACGGAAGCGATCGACGCTCGCACACGGGCGATCGCGGTGGCGGCCGCGGCAGCCAAGGAACGGGCGCAATGTGAGGGCTATCACTACCGCTGGCGTCTGTACTACTGGACGGGCGAGTTAGAGGCCGCCTTGGAAGACGTAGCCGCGCACGCCGACTGCGTGCCGCACAGCCGGTCTTACGCCCATGTCTATCCCGCCCTGATCCTCGCCGAAATGGGGCGAATGGAAGAAGCGCTGGCCCATGCCCGCGCGCTCGCCGACGAAGCGCCCCACAGCGCCCAAGCCGCCCTCTGGTCCGCCACCTGCCTCCGCCTGCTGGGACTCCCCGACGAAGCAGCCGCGTTGCTGGCCCAGCGGGCGGATACGGTCGACTTCGCCGCCGAGCTGGTGCCACCCCAGTCCGAAGAGTGGGTACGTGTGCTGTACGGGTATTGCTGCGGAAGGGGTTCGCCCGCCGCGCTCGGTGCTGTGGCCGAGGCGGTGGCCGCGCCGCAGAAGTTGTGGGGCGAGGCACGCTTCCATGCGGCGGCGCTGCGGCTGGTCGAAGGAGACCGAGAGGCGGCTCTGGAGAGCTTCCTATACGCTTATCGCTCCTTTGACAGCGAATTACGCTACACGTATCATGCCAAGCTCATTTACAACAAGATGCGGGAGAACCCCGCTTGGCCCCCGTGGATCACTGCGTCGTGGGCTCCTGTGCCCAATCCCCGGAGCAGTCCGGATGCGGAGGGGTTCGTTGCGCCCCCGCGTGACGAGGAAGGAGAAATCCGATGAAATCGATCACCGCGAACTGCGAGCCGATCCGACGGATCGATCTCCGGTCGTGCCTGTGGGCCTTGTGCTTGCTGGCCATCACCTCTCAGGGAACGGCAGACGCACCGATCGATCCGCTTCCGGTTCCCGATTACTCCTTCGACCTCACGTCGTGGACGCTGGGAGAGGCAGAGGACCTCGATGCTCGTGATGTCCTGTTCCTGGACTTCCCTCATCCCGGGGAACTGGTGCCCGGCGATACCCTAGGTTTGGTCTCATCCGAAGACGATCTGAATGCTCTCTCGACCGACAACACCTTCGTTACTCCCGAGGACAGGTTCGCCCTGCTGTTCTCGGTGGATGCGGAGAGCGTGGGTGTGGTGCCACCCGATCCCGAGCTGATTGCGCTGAACGTGCCTTACAATGTGATGGATCAAGCCGCGCAGGGCCACGCCGCCGGCGATCAGTTCATGTCCACGCATTTGTTCACGCAACTGGGAACGCTGGGCGGGCCGATGTCCAACAACGTGTTGACTCGCAACAACTATGACGAAGGCGGCACGGATTTCTCCGCCCGACCGCCCAGCCCCGCCTGCGAGCCTGCGACGGACGATACGCTGGATGTCGTGGACGCGATGGCGCGGCTCGCTCGCAGCAGTGATGGTGAGATGGTCCTGAATGTCTACTTTTCCTTGACGGCCGACTCGCCGTCGCTGGACGAGATGCCGGCTTACGGCATTCCCAGCAGTGCAGACATCTACTTCAACGAGAATCCGCTGGTGTACGCGCCCACTGCGCTCTACGCCGCCTACGAGCAAATGCAACTGGACCTGGATGACGACATCGACGCGCTCATCGTCTTCGATACGAACGACAACGCGCGCTTTGACGGATCGGACCTGGTGCTTTTCTCCCTGACCCCCGATTCACCGTCGCTCGAGACAATCTTCGGAGCCAGCCCTCAAGGCGCTGCCGCTGACGTATTTGTCGTGACTCCCGGGCAGATGCCCGCGGTGTTCGCGGCGGCGGCCGACTTCGGGCTGGGCGACCCGCTGGACAACCTCGACGCCCTGGACTTCTTCTTCTGCGACGACGTCCTGTTCTGCGCCGCCCAGCACGGCATTCGCTCTCCCCAGGGCGACCTCGACGGCGACGGGTGCGTCGATGAGGCCGATCTGGGCATCTTTCTGAGCGACTGGGGCTGCACGGGTGGGAACTGCCCGGGCGACATCGATGCCGACGGCGACACCGACCACGTTGACCTCGGCATCCTGCTCGCCCACTGGGGCGAAGGCTGTCCATAACAGGCCTTACACCTCGCGGGACAGGCCGGACGCTTCGACCTGCCCCCGGTGCTCCTCGCCACGAGCCGACTCTGTCCTTGAGTTACACCTATCCACATACTAATATGGGAGTTGCACGTCCGCCGCGCGTCGCCGACGGGCGTCGGCAGCCGGGCCAGGAGAGTTCGAAGGGAGGCGGGCTCAGGTTCACATGCATGCGAACGGGAGGAAGATCCAACACGGACTTCTCTCGGCCTTGCAGTCGATCGTATTGCTGCACTGGCGGTCTCTTGCGGGTACGCCGCCACCCGCGAAATCGGGTATACTAAGCGTTGTTCACGTCAGAGATGGCGACGGGCCGTGGGGACAGAATCGCGGCGACCTGAGAGGTAGCGCGCCGGGGGTCGGGGCCGTGGCCGAGTCCGACGGCAGCTTGATTGCACGGGCGGTCCAGGGCGATCGCGACGCCTGAGGATGAACGTGGGGGCTGACGAGCGGAGATGGTTGGGGCGGCGCCGAGACCGGAGGAGATAGTCGCTTCGGAGGCCAACGCTGTCAGATTCGCGGGCTCATCTGCTCGGCGGGGAGGGGTTCCACAGGGAATCCGCCATGCACGCTTGCGATCGAGAAGCTGATTCCGGTACGATGGCCGTCACGGAAACGGCAAATGGGAAATCTCGGGTGAGGGAGACGTCATGGAAATATCCGACCTTGTCTGTGAGCATGGGCTTGAGGAGATCGGCCTGACCAACCTTGGGAACGTCTACTGGAACCGGTCAACACCGGCGCTCTATGAGAACGCCATTCGCCAATCCGAGGCGCAGATCGCACATCTGGGCCCACTGGTGGTGCGCATGGGGCAATACACCGGCCGGGCAGCCAAAGACAAGTACATTGTCGATGAACCCCAGAGTAGCGGAAACATCTGGTGGGGCAAAATCAACGTCAAGTATTCGCAGGAACGATTCAACGACCTGCACCGCCACATCTGCGCCTATCTGCGTGGCAAGAAGGTGTTCGTGCAGGATTGCTTCGCCGGCGCCGACGAACGCTATCGCCTCTCCGTCCGGATCATCACCGAGTTCGCATGGCACAGCTTGTTCGCCCGCAACATGTTTATCCAGCAGCCGCGTGAACGAGAAGTGATCCGGCGCTTCAAGCCCGAATTCACCGTTCTGCACTGCCCGAGCTTTCACACCGACCCCGACGAGCACGGCACGCGCAGCGGCACCTTCGTTGCCCTGGACCTGGCCCGCAAGCTGATCATTATTGGTGGGACCGCCTACGGCGGCGAGATCAAGAAGTCAGTCTTCACAGCCCTGAACTACATCCTGCCCGGGCGGGGCATCCTGTCGATGCACTGCTCGGCCAACGTGGGCAAGGATGACTCAGACGATGTGGCCATCTTCTTCGGCCTGTCTGGAACCGGAAAGACCACCCTGTCGGCCGACCCGAACCGGCTGCTGGTCGGCGATGATGAACATGGCTGGTCCGACGACGGAATCTTCAACTTCGAGGGCGGCTGCTATGCGAAAGTCATCAATCTGTCCAAGGAGTCGGAGCCGGAGATCTACGAGTGCACGCGGCGTTTTGGGACGATCCTGGAGAACGTGGCCATGGATCCGGCGATTCGCGCGGTCGACCTGAACGACGCCAGATTCACCGAGAACACGCGCGCCTCGTATCCCCTGACCCATATTCCCAACATCGTGCGTTCGGGGAGGGCCGGTCATCCGCGCAACGTCATGATGCTGACGGCTGACGCCTTCGGTGTTCTTCCGCCGATCGCCAAGCTCACGCCTGAGCAGGCCATGTATCATTTCATCAGCGGCTACACGGCCAAGGTGGCGGGCACCGAGGCCGGGGTCACCGAGCCGAGCGCTACGTTCAGCGCCTGCTTTGGTGCGCCGTTTATGGTCCGCCATCCTTCGGCTTACGCCGAACTGCTCGCAAAGAAACTCACCAAACACAAGACGAGCTGCTGGCTGGTCAACACCGGATGGACGGGCGGCCCCTACGGTGTCGGCTCACGCATGAGCATCAAGGCCACCCGCGCGCTGCTTAACGCGGCGCTTGACGGCTCGCTGGCCGATGTCCAGATGGATGTCGACCCGTACTTTGGCTTCCTCGTGCCGCGCCAGGCGCGCGGCGTGCCCACCGAGTTGCTCAATCCCCGCGGCACGTGGGCCGATCCAGACGCCTACGACGAGCAGGCCAAAAAGCTTGCCGGTATGTTCCAAAAGAACTTCGAGCAGTTTAAGGACGGCACCCCGCCCGAGGTCGCAGCCGCCGGTCCGTGCATCGAGTGAGGGCTACTGTGGATCTCGTCCGTGGTAACGGCCTGCCTCTTGTAGGCTGGTCCCGTTGAGTACAGAGAACTGAGAATGAAACCATAAAGGGGGAAACACCGATGAAAGGGGAGACTGCAATGATAAGCGGGACTCGCAACTGTCGCAAGTCCCGTCAGCTCAAAGGCTTCTAATGGGCGATACAGGGCTCGAACCTGTGACCTCGTGCATGTCGAGCACGCGCTCTAGCCAACTGAGCTAATCGCCCGGCCGATCACCGGACGCCAGGGCCCGGCGCTCGATGCTACCACAATAGTATCGTCTCAATGCCGCCGGGGCTTGTCAAGGGCGGGCGAACTCGGTGCGCTGACCGTTTGGGGGGCTTGTGGACGTTCCAAGCGGCCCGGTTCGGCAGGCACCTGTTTGGATGGCGTCCTGCCCACACGGCCCGCCCCGGCGGGCAAGCAGGTCGGACAAAAAACGCATCTTTCGGCGTGACCCCGGGGGCCGGCGCGGTTATACTTGGTATGAGCAGCCCGGCGGGGTCCGCACGGCGGCTCAGCCTTTGCCGGCTTCGGCGGCGGGCGCGGATCCGGGCGGGCAGAGATCTTTGAAAAAGCGGATCTGGGGGCGATTGGCTTCGACCGGGCAGGTTGAGGTCTGGGTGGCGTGTCGAGGTTGTCAGGAGGCCTCGTAAAACACCTGGCACTACCTTTACATGCCAATGATGGCTACAGACTGGCTGCCTAGCTAGGCAACCCGTCGGCCCGCGACGCCTGCTAGCGGGTACCGGCGCAGACAGCAGGCTGGCTCGCATGTGGCACCGGCTTCTAGCCGGTGTAGCGCCGGGCGGCGTGCGGGTGAGAAAACAGCCGGGCTCGGCCCGCGGATGACCTGTCGGTTGGTCTGCCAAGGGCTTAAAACCCAAATAGACCGACTACACACGTAGAGGCCCAGGCTGAAATGTTCCGGGACGGGGGTTCGATTCCCCCCGCCTCCAATCCCTTGTGGTTGCTGGACTTACGGAAGATTCCTGCAAGTTCTCGCAACCTAACGAATTGCGACCGTTGGCTACGCTGGCGGTCGCTTTCTGTTTCGCGTCGTTTCGGCCCGTTTCGTGCGCCTTCTGCTGCGCATTTCGCTGCGCCTGCATGCCGGTACGCGCGGCCTGCTTGTACAGCTCATCGGGAACGTCATTTGCGTAGTGCCGACCGCTGACCGTGATGCTGTGACCAATCCACTTGCTGACCACGTACTGCGGGAAGGTCATCGCCCATTCCTTTTCGCAGCTCGCCCGCAGGGTCTGCCACAGCCGCGCCCGTAGTTCCACGCCAGCCCGGGCGCAGATGGCCCGCACCTGCTTCATGATGCGGCCTTGGCCGCGGATCGTGACAAGGTGCTGGTCGTCCTCTCCGCACTCCGCGATCCGATCCAGCAGCCGCTTCATCAGCTTCGGCGTGATCAGGACAACCCGCTCGGCGTGGTGCTCAGTCTTGGGGCTGCGGACAGTCAGCCGGCCTCGTTCCCCATCCACGTGCCCCCACCTCAGCGGGTGGGATTCTGACGGGATGCGCAGGCCTGCGTAGCGCGCCAACCCAAACAACAACTTCCACTCCGAATCGGCGCAGGCGTCGATGATCCGAGTGATCTCGTCCGCGGTGATGTAGCGGGTATACCGGCTCGGGGTCGGCCCGGACTTCAAGTGCTGGAACGGGTTGTCCCCGATCAGCTTGCGCCGGACGGCTTCCTGCAGCAGCGTCTTGGCGTTCCCGCTGTACGTCTTGATGACCGCCTCAGACAGCTTCTGCCCCCGCAGCCACTGACGCCACTCCGCGGCCTGCTGCGGCGTGATCCTCCGCAGCGGTGTCTGCGGATCGAAGTAGGCCAAGAGCTTATCCCGAGTCAGCCCCAGCTTTCGACGCGATTCGGGTTTCAGCTCGCCTTCGCGCTGATCCACGTGCTGTGTCAACCACCCCTGCAGGGTGACCGACTGCCGGGGGACCGTCAGATCAACGCGCGCCAGCTTGCCGATCATCCGATCATCCAGACCAGCCAGCCACCGTGATGTCTCATCGGCCGACGCGTGGCCGGTGACCTTGGCCGATACGAGGTCCTCCACCTTGACCCGCGCCTCCTCGGCGTGCCGCAGCGCGGCTTTGCCGACGTAGATCGTCTGCGGCTTACCGTTGCCGTCGATGAAGCCGATGAAACGGCTACCGTTCCTTCGCGTCGTGACACTGGCCATCACTACACCTGACTCGCTGGTTCTGAGACTCGCACCGCCCAACGGACATTCAACTGAGTGCCCCGTTCGAGGCACCACACTGTAGGCGCCGATATCAACTAATCTCCGTAGGCGGTTTGCATCACCTCCACAGCCCCAAATGTCTTGGGATACACACCCTCGATCTCTACAAGGATCCCTGCGTCAACGAGTCTGTCTACGTCAGCCTTCGCGGTGGCGTACGATACCTTAAACTGGTTTCTCACATCGACGATGCGCACAACAGGAAGCGAGAACAGCCTATCGACAATCCCACCAATGCGGGCGCTTGCATGGGCCATCCTTTTTCTGTAAGTGTTCCTTAGCGCCTGGAGCGAAGCACACCGTTCAATCGACGCTTCGGATTGTGCTATCGTTACATGGAGGTGGAAGGTAACCCAGTCTTCCCATTCTCCAAGCGCACTAACCCGGAACAGCCGGTCAATGTACTCTTGCCTGTTTCTTTCAAAAAACTCACTCATGTAGATCCAGGGCAACGACAGATCGAGCCACTTACAGACCGTCAACGATAACAGCAACCGTCCAACTCGTCCATTGCCGTCTGCGAACGGGTGTATCGCTTCAAATTGATAGTGGACAATGCAGGCCCTTACCAATGGATTGTAGGTACTATCATCTCCGGCCAAATAGCTTTCTAGATTCGCGAGACACTCAAGGAGTTGACCTGGTGGCGGTGGATTGTATCTGTGATCCAGGCCAACATGGACCTGACGTGTCCGAAACTGCCCGGGGTTTCTGTTTCTTCCCCGGGCGCGCATCAGCAGTGCCCTGTGAAGCTCTTGGAACAAACCTCTGTCAAAAGCATCACCCGCAACGATCTTCTTGTGTCCGATTCGCAGCGCGCGATAGTAATTGAAGACTTCAAGCCAATCACTCTCACGGTCAGTTTGCGGTTCTCGCTTCTGTCGCATCTGAATCTCAAACAGCAGAAGCTCTTGAGGGCTGACGAACGTGCCTTCGAGCCTACTTGACCGCAGAGCCTCGCGACGTTGTAAGGGCCGCAAAAGTAGTCGCGGGGCGGGCAACGTTCTGCCAATGCCGTTGAGCTGGCCAACCTTGTCGCGCGCAGAAGCGACGAGCGGCCACAGCCGTTCGGGCGTTGTCCAGGATGGCGGCAGAGCGTTTGGCAGGAAGGCCCAATCATTGCCGCGCAGCGCTGCCACTGGCACAAGCGGGAGAATGTGTTGGGCTACTTGCCAGTCGGC
>CAZNFA010000002.1:228573-259398 GCA_964572345.1 uncultured Planctomycetales bacterium | reverse complement strand
CGAAACGCCCGACCGCACCCTGGCCCGGAAAGCTCATGAATAATCCGGGCTAGGCAACCAGCCGCGAAGGGCTGCTCAGCCGCGGTTTGGCGGCAGCATTACGTTGATCGCGGAGGGGACGATTTCGATTTCCACCGGCAGATGGCCGGCCGGATCGCCGTCGCTCTGTATCGGTAGGGGCTCGTCCGATTCGAGCCGCACGCGTTTGACCTGTTTGTACGTGACGCGTGGATGCTCGACGTGCCAGTTGAGCCACGTCCAGAAAGCATGCTCCATCAGTTGGCCGCGGTGGGCGCAGCGAAAAATGCAAAGGTCCAATAACCCGTCGTCCCAGCGGGCCTCCCGCAGGATTCGCAGGCCGATCGCATACCGCGGGACGTTCCCCACGAACACCAACGCCGGCTCGTCGCAAATCTGCTCGCCGTCCACGATCACCCGCACCGCCGGGAAACGGTATTGGCAGAACGTCTGCCACAGCGGCCAGAAATACGTCAAATGGGTAATGTGGCCGCGGCGTTCGCGTGCCAGCCGGGCGACAGCCTCCGCGTCGAACCCGGCCCCGACCACCGTGAGAAAGGGCTGACCGTTGACCGTCGCCGCGTCGATCGGCGAAACCTGCCCGTTGTTGAACGTGTCCCAGACCGCGTCCAAATCCGCCACCAGCCCGAGCTGCTTGGCCAGCAGATTCTCCGTGCCCAGCGGCAGCACCAGCAGCGGGTTCGTGCGGCCCACCAGGCCGGGCAGCGCGCTGCGCACGGTGCCATCCCCACCGGCCACTACGATGATCGTTTCGCCGGTGGCGTGCCGGCCGACGCAGCGGGACAGATCGTCAACGTCGGTGGGGACCGCCACTTCGCAGTTATGCCCCGCCGCCAACAGACGGTCGCGGAAACGCTCCACGAGCGTGCGTCTCCAGCCGCTGCCAGCGACCGGGTTGACGATGATCGCCACGTCGCGCCTCTGACCGGTATGCGAACTGCTCATTCCGATTGCCCATCGGTGGCCGGGTCGCTGCGGACCCGCCCATACTGCAGATGCTAGCCTATGAATACTATCATCGCCCCGGTGCCCCGGCCGGGTTCACGCCCTGGCCCGATAACCTTTTCGCCAAGGGGTGCCGGCCACGGGAATTCGGGTCCCAGCGAAATTGAGTCGGCGCTTGACAGCCGCCGGCCGTTAGCGTCTAATACAACGCGTGGTCCGAGTTCATCTTCGTCTCACAGCTCTTTGGAAGCCGGGTAGGAACACGGGCCCTCGGTTGAATGTGCGCTGGCGGGGCGACCGAGGAGCAGTTGCCGGGCGGAAGACGAACGGAGGGCGTGCGAGGTTGCTCCGCCTATACCCGGGTCCACCGGGAGGAGGTGCAAAGCGGCATTTCGTTGCACATTTGTGAAGTAGTTGTGTTCCAATCATTGGAACACAGGCTGTAACGAGGGAGTATGCAGGAGGAAGAGGTATGAACCAACGTTGGTGCCAAAAGTTTTTACTGACAGCGGCTGTGGGAGTGCTGGCCTGCGGCGTGGCCAGCGCGGACTTCATGTCGGGCTTCGAGCCACCGACCTACAGCGGATCGACCGGCGGCGTAGACATAAATGGGCAGGACGGCTTCTACGACCCGGATCCAGCCAGCAGCGTAAGCTGCAAGGTCTACACCTATGATGGCAATGTGCTAGGGATTCCACCGCACCCGATCAACGGCGGTGAGCAGTTCGTGGCCGGGACCGGTCCGGGTGACGGCGTCTACTACGCCCGCTCGCAGAGGGACATCACGCATGGCGACACAGGTCTCTGGACCGCATCTTTCGACATTGCCGGCGCGTTCGTGGGCGACCTCCCCACCGCCGACAACATCGGGAGTTTCTCGACGCAGCTCTGCGATATTTATGATCCGCAGGAAGCTACCTTCATTTCCCTGGCACGCTGGACGGACCCGAACACGGGAGACCTTTGGAATGCCGACTACGTGGTCTTCGACGCGGGCGGCAACTACGTCTATCCCGCGGTGGTTCCGGACCCGGCGTTTCACGACCTGCCGATCAACCACTGGTATCGCTGGTCCACGACGTACGACCTGGATACCAACATGGTTGTCGAGGTAGCGATCACGGACCTCACCACCGGCGAGATGGCGACTTACAATCCGCCGGACTGGTATCTCGGCGGTGGGGCGGGCGGCGGGCTACCGCAGCCGTCCGGGTTCCGCTTCTTTGCCGGGTGCTCGTCCGCCTACGGGAACACCCTGGCGTTCGACAACCTGAGCATCGTCCCCGAGCCGGCGACATTGTCTCTGCTCGGCCTGGCAGGTTTGATGGCGCTGCGACGCCGCAGATAGGCAGTCATCAAAAACAAGCGCAAGGGGCCGCTCATTCGAGACGGGCGGCCCCTTTGCCTGCGCGGTACGCGGCGACGATGCGCCGAGAGAATGCCTAACGAGTCCCGAACAGGGGGGTGCGGCCTTGGTATGTCCGTGTGGGCGTGTGCGGGTCGGTGGTGGGCATGCCGACGCAGGCCCGCCCATAGATGGCACCCGGCGGCTGCGCGCGGCCCCCGGCCGCGGTGCCCTTACCGAACAAGCTCCCCGGTTCGGAGAAACGCTGGGGCGGGTTGAGGTATGCTCCCTGAACGGCGTCGCCGAAATCGCGGCCAGACCCAAGCGGCGCTTGACGGCCCCGCCCTGATGTGTTTTAATAGCGATTGCGCTCCGCCATTGCGGGCGCGACTCAGCTCTTTGGAAGCCGGGCGTGAGTGTGCGGCCTCGTACAAGTGTGTCGGCGGGCTGACCGACGAGCGGATGCCCGGCAGTAGGTAGGCGCAGGCCGCTCACAAAGTCTCGTCTGCCCGCGCTGATCCGGGGTCGCCCCGGAGGAGGTGGAAACCGGGACCACACATCCACTTGACCAGGCACTGGCGATCTTGCGGTTAGAGGCAACTCTGCACTTATTCACTATCGAGGAGGAAGACCGATGAACGAACGTTGGTACTGTAAGCTTTTGTTGACTGCGGCCATGGCAACGCTCGGCTGCACAGTGGCCGCCGCTGAGTACTTCACAGACTTTGAGCCGCCCCTTTACACCGGGTCGCCCGAAGGCACGGTCCTCACTGGCCAGCAAGGATTCTACCTGCCCGACGCGTCCACACCGAGCACGGACTGGTTCGTCTACACCTACGCCGGTAACGTCCTCGGGCTCCCGCCGAATCCGGGTGACGGGGGCGAACAGTTCGCGGGCGGCACCGGGCTCGGCGACGGCAGTTATGCCCGGGCCCAGTGGACCCAAGATGGCACATTCGGCGATGGCACGGGTCTTTGGACTACGTCGTTCGACATTGCCGCGACCTTTGTGGGCGAACTTCCGACCAACGACAACCTCGGGAGCTTCTCGACCATGCCGTGCGACGATCCCTACAACCCCGATCACGCCACGTTCATCGCTTTGGCCCGTTGGACCGACCCGAATACCGGGACCAACTGGAACGCCGACTACCTGTACTATAACGCGGCGGGAGGCTATGTGATCGCCTCGGTCCCCGATCCGGGCTTTCAAGGGCTGCCAATCAACCACTGGTATCGTTGGTCCACGACGTTCGATTTCGATTCCAACGCGATCACGCAGCTGGCGATCACAGACCTGGCAACCGGCCAGACAGTCACGTACGAGCCGCAGGACTGGTATCTCGCCGGTGGGGGGGGCGGTGGCCTGCCGGCCCCGATCGGATTCCGCTTGTTTGCCGGGACCTCCAGCCCGTACGGGAATACGCTCGCGTTCGATAACCTGGCGATCTACCAGTGTGTGGGTGATGTGGACGGCGACAACGACACCGACCACTCCGACCTGGGTGAGCTGCTAGCGGCTTGGTGCACGCAGGAAGGCGACCCTAACTGGAACCCGGACGCGGACCTCGATGGCGATGGCCACGTGGGTCACGGTGACCTGGGTATCCTGCTCGCTGACTGGGGTTGCCCCGGGTAGTAGGGCTGCTGAATTCCCACAGTCCGGCCGCACAAAGTGGCAAACGACGGGGCCGTCCGATTTCGGGCGGCCCTTCTTTTTCCCCGCTTCGTGCAGCCCCTCAGGCCGTGCCCCAAGCCCCCACCGTTCGAGTGGCCGATCAAGACCCGGTGCACTGCGCGTGGGCGGTCGACGTGGTTCGATCGTCGCCGAAGCCTTCATGCGTTGCCGCGTTAGAACGTCGCCCCGTTTTTCTAGCGCTGATTTCTGGTCGTTCGCCGTAAAATGCGGGCGGCTCGGGCGAATACCTTTGGCAACCTGACGTTAGTCAATGTGTCAGCTCGTCCATGGGGCAGGTTCGCGAGTGGGCAGGATGGAAGAGACGATCACACTCATGTTGAGCAGCTCGCACGGCCAGCCGGCCGAGCCCGTCCAGATCCCCCGCCGCGTCGGGCACGTCAAGCTCGGCGAGGTGCTGGGCGAGGGCACCGGCGGGGTGGTGCTGTCGGGTTACGACGAGGCGCTCGACCGCCGCGTCGCCGTCAAGCTCCTCCACCGGCGCGACCTGCTGCCGAACGGGGCGGCCCGGCTGGAGCTGGTCGAGGGCGTCCGCTCCGCCGCCGGTATCAAGCACGGCAATCTGATCACCGTGTATACGGTCGAGACCGTTAACGACCTGCCGGTAATCGTGATGGAGTACATCGACGGCATCTCGCTGCGCGAGCTGTCCGCCCGCATCGGTCCGCTCGACATCCCGCTGGCGCTGTACGTGATGCGCGCTGTCGCGGCGGGCGTTCAGGCGTTGCACGACGCCGGCGTCATCCACCGCGACCTCAAACCCACCAACGTCCTGTTCGATCGCGACGGGCGGGCGCACGTGTGCGACTTCGGGCTGGCGTGCAAGTTCGACTTCGCCTCGTACCAAGCCGGCGCGCAGACCCTCGGCGGCAGCCCGCTGTACATGGCCCCCGAAATGTTCGACGGGCACGTCTCGCCCCAGAGCGACGTCTACGCCCTGGGAATCATGCTGTTCGAAGCGCTTGGCGGCCAGGCGCCGTTCTACGCCGAGACGCTGACCGACATGCAGGCCTGCCACGTGGGGGGCTCGGTTCCATTGCATGTGCTCGAGCGGCGCAACGTCCCGGTGGAGTTGTGCGAAGTGGTCCGCCGCGCGCTGCACAAGCAGCGGTTTCTGCGTTACAAGACGGCCGGGCGGTTCTTGCAGGCGCTTGAGGCGATTGATGTCCCCGGCTGGCGTGAGGAGACCCAGCGCCTGCGCGCCGCGGAGATCGTCACGGCCCGCCCGGTCGACACGCCGGTGGCAGCGCCCGACAAGCTCCCCGACCTGCCCGTACAAACCACGTTCGACCTGGTCGCCCGCCGGGCTCAGGAGAAACGCCGCTCGCGCGGGAACTGATCCCCGGCTGTGTAGCGTCCGGTGTGAGCCTGTCCCGATTCATCGGGATGCCGGACGTCTTGTGTGGCACCGGCTTCCAGCCGGTGGATTCACAGGCAAGATGCCTGTGCCACAAAGATGTGGCGGCGGGCCCTGTCCTGGCCGCCTTGAACAGAGCCGCACGCGTGAGCACGCGGTCGTCCCGATAACATCGCACCGGCTGGAGCGCAAGCGGAAGGTGGCCAAGATGCTCATTCGTGCGCCCCCCTTATTGGAGCACCTTTGTTATCGGGCCTGCGGGGACAGGCGGGTAACAAAGTGACAAAGGAACAAGGGGACAAAGGTCGAGGGATCGAGGTTGGCAGAGAAACGGCGCGTACATGGAGGATGGTAGGCGGGGAGTTTTCGGTTTTCAGTGTTCAGTTTTCAGGTGGTGGGGATTGGTGCCGGCTGGCGCGAATTGGCAGGGTTCATGGTTCAGGGTTCAGCGAGAAGTTGAGCCTTCCGGAGCACGGGCAAGTTCGCTGACGGCGGGCTTGGCCATGCCACCCGGCTGGAAATACCGTCATTGCGGTCACGGATACGCTGCGATCAATCCTCCCGCTCCTCGCTGATCAACGCCCGTTCGATGTGGTCGTCGCACACCCGAATAGCTAGGTCGAGGAAGCTACGCACTCTTTCGTGGGATTCCTCGGCCTGGTAGGCCACGAGTGCCGCTTTCTTCTCACGATAGTGGGCACTTTGCGAGCCAGTCCAAGTCTCGGTGAATAGGTGTGCAAGCAAGCTATCCTGTACCCTCTTACAGTCTCCATATCTGACGAGAAGCCCCCTTGCCAAAGACGGTTCCTCGCTTGATGCGCTGAACGTCTTCGGCACGACGCCCGCAATCAACCACGCACGATTATCGGGGTCTTCGTCTATCCAGTTCCAAAGCGTGTTGGGCGGTATCAGGCGTATCGCCCCGCCACCGTCAGATCCACCAAGCCAATGCCTAATGTGAAATGCTCGCTCGTCCAATGGGACACGGAGGAACCCACCGATTATCTGCCAAACCTCAGCCGGATGCTCCCGAACAATATACTCCAGGACGACCAGCGCCGGGGAATGGTAGTAGCCGATGATACTTCCTTTCGCGTGCAAATTAGCAAGCATTTTCTCTGCTAGCTCAAGTCGTCGGCCAGGAACGGTCTTTATATATTGCTGCGCTACTTCCGCCCAATGGTGCACCTCCATAGGATCGACCCGGCGTCCGGGCTCGGCGCCGAAGAACGCATCATGTAACAGGATTTCCCTGGTCCTGTGCTCGGGCAGTTCGTGTTTGCGGTCTGATCGGAGATAGAACGACGCCCACAACTCCAGTGCACATTGCGCGCCGTCCGCGCTCGCATCACTCAGGAGCGAGTCGATCCAATCGTGGAAGGTCGACTCTGACAGCGACTGTACCGCCCGGCTCCACACGAAGAGGCGCAAGCGGGTCGCCGGCACAATACCGTCACTGATGCATGAGAGGACGCGCTTCGCGGCCGACTCCGACATTCCGGAGCGCCATACAAGTTCAGGAAGTAGCCGTCGGAGTGCTTCATCGCGTTCCAGACCACCTAGCGCTTCCTCCCAAGCCGCTTGGTCGTCCTCGAACATCGCGCGCATATACCCACCCAGGAATTGAGTCGATTCATTTGCAGTTGCGTGTGTGTGGGCCCGTAGGATGCTCGGGAGTAGCACCCAGCTCGAATCTCGCTTGCCAAGCTCATACCCGAACCGATAAGCGTTGACAGCGTCGGTGGTGGCCAGCCAGCCTAGCTCCGCGCACAGCAAGTCTTGGTCATTTATAGCGTCCTGCGCCAGGCTCTTGATCGCGTTCGACAGGGTATCCACCCGGTTGCCGTCCGAATCATACTCGTCATCCAGCAGGCTCATCCCTACGTACCGACGCATCATCGCGCTGAATCCGGTTCCGGTCAGCGTCGCCTGCAAACGATCGTACTTCTCACGAGCCTCGGCGGGTATGCTATCCCACTCGTATCGCCTCATCTGGAGAAGCAGCGAGAGTACTGATTTAGCATCGACGTACGGTTTCTGAGACAGGGCTTCGAGCGACTCGATCACGAGTCCTGACAGGCTAGGAATCTGGATAATATTCAGTGCGCACTCGAACACTGCCTCCAGGGCGTGAGGGCGCTCATCCGGTGGCAAGCCGTCGAGTTGCCCGATTAACAGCCGCCAGAAGAGGCGGTACGCGTCGTACAAGTCGCCATACGTCTTCGGTGTCCAGAGCTCTGGTTCGACCCGTAGCCCCTGGTATTCTGCGCCGATGACCCGGCTGATGCCCTGAGTTTGAAGAGCTGACCTACAGGCGCGGATCGCGAGCTCGCGCCGCTGTCTGCTCCCAGAGGCAAACGCTTCCTCCAAGACGATGATCCGATCCGCGGGTGCCGCCTCAGTCGGAGCCAAGCGCCCATATCCGAGCGAGAATAGCTCTGCGAACATGCCGCTGGAGTTGTTTGCGTTCGTCGCGTTTTCGGCTTCGCCCAATGCCAAGAGCAGCCTCGCGGAATCGGCGAAAAGATCGCGCCACACTGCGGTTCGCTCAAGCGCCCACACGACCCACTGTCGGCCCTCCTTGAAGGCGAGACGGTCCTCCAGCGTCCACGTGCCGACTGTGTTGTTCAAACAGCGCAGCGCCTGTTCGGGGTCAGCCTCGGTCAGTGCCAAAAAAAAACGCCCACCCAAATCCGTCTTTAGAAGCCGACCGTCTTCAAAGGGGCCGCCGGCGCCCATCAAACGCTGCGCCACGCGGCGCGCTGCCGCTGATTGGGCAGCGTACTTAAACATTTCGAAAAACCAGGCCAATGCTTCGGCGTTCCCGCCCAGCCTGGCCAGGAAGCGCTCCAGGTCGAACGCCCGCTCGTAGTTGTCCCAATACTCGCGCCACATCCGTATGTGGAGGGCCTTCGGCGTAATGTACAGGGTACTCACTCCCTGCAGCAGTCGCTGTCCCCGGAGCCACTCAACGATCTCGTAGAACGCCGCGTGTGAAAGGGTCGGGTCAGTCTCGGACGCCAGTTCCGCCACTGCCCGACCCTCGCTCTCGACCGGAGGCCTATAGCCGAAGCGCGCGAACAATGCTAGGTGCCGTAGCACCATGCGACGCTTCCGCACGCTTTCGCTGTTCGGATCATCCGTGCCAGCCAGAATCCGGTCGTACACGTTCCCAACAGGCCGCAGGACGTCCTCGGGGTGGTTTCGGAGATTGGTCCCAATCATGTGGGCAAACCGGGGGGAGGATCCTGCTAGTTCGACCCATCGGTCAACATCGCTTTGGGGCCCCACGTATGCACGGATAATGTTCGTTATTTCTCTAGTCGTGAGCTCTGGCAGCGCAGCATAATGGACGCCGTCCTCACGGTCCTCCCCCTGCATATGGATTGTAATGAGCTTCACACGGGCCCCGCGTGTCTTTAGTCGATCCCAGATTTGGATACTCTGCGTGCGGGTGCAATCATCGACTACTAGAATGAGATGGTAAGCGTTGTCTGGCAGGCAAAGCGTACCGAGCAGCGTCCTGCAGTCGACTTCCGTTTCAACATAAAGAACCAACGGGGCCAAGTCGTCTGTTCTCGTCGCCTCCAGTACAAAACGCGATTTCCCGCTCCCGGCGTCCGCGATTATGCGAACGTGCTGTGCGCCATCGTCGCGTCGAAGAACCTCGCGTACCCCCTCGCATTTGTCGTCGTAATCGGGGGTCTTCTCAAGCCGGAGCTGCATTTCCCCGTTTTGCGCCCAGCTGTCGTGGAACTGGAAGCAGATATTCGTGACGTTTTTCACGCTCAGGACCAGGGACGGAAACTGCTGGAACACTCCTATGAGGTTGCTCTGCCCCCAGATGACCACGCGGGACTGGGGATATCCGCATTGTTCAAAAAAGTCCCGGAAGTGCTTGATCGCCTCCTGTCGCTGGGGCTCGGTAAACTCCAATCCAAAGCAGACCAACATGTAGCGGCCGTCATTCTCCAGGCAGCGCCCGACCGCGTCCCCTAAGCTGCCTTTGGCTACATCCTTCTCGCGAAACAGTTCCCGTCTGACGGCCGCCTGCTCCCAAGGCCTGAACGAATCGCCCGTCTTTATCTGGTACCCGGTGTATCCCTGTTCGATTAGTTGGCTCGCAGGCTCCGCGCGTGTACGCGATATGTTGGCGTCGATTCCGCCATCCGGCACGTGGATCCACGTGGTAATGTCCACCGCGCTGACGGGGTCGCCGAGTCTTCCACACTCAGCCCATAGGAGGTCCCGAAAGAGTCGGACACCTCGATCCGGACTTTGGCTGGACAGATCGGTTTCGCCTAACTCGAAAAGTGCGCTCATGGCTGCACGCCCGGAGAGAGACTACCAAAACACGGCAATCTGCACCAGGGGAGCGGAGCCGTAAGCTGTAAGCCTTAGGCCGTAAGCTCGGATGCCCCATGCGTTGCGCGGCAAGGGGTGCGGGGTCGGGCGTGTCGGGGTGTGTGGTGCTTCAGGAGGAGCGTTGGTCGCCCGAGGATGGGCGGCGGCAGAGGCGTCGGGGTCTGCGGACCCGACCTACGGCTTTCCTGGGGGCGGATGTGTCGGTCGGAGGCGGGTTTGGCCGAAGACGTCGGGCGCGGAGACCGGACGCTACGGTGGCTCGGCGGGAGCCTCGGCCCCCCGGGGTCGGCCGGTACGGGGCCCGGCCGCTACGTTCGCCGGAGGGGCGCCGGCCGCTATGGGTTTTCTCGCTCGCGCGTCGGGCTCGGATTAACCGCTTCCTCACGGGCGCGGCTCTGTTCAGGACGTCGGGCACGGAGACCCGACGCTACAGGCGTTCGGTGATGGTTTTGGCCTGCATGAACAGGAGCAGGTAGTCGCGGCCGCCGGCCTTGGAGTCGGTGCCGGACATGTTGAACCCGCCGAAGGGCTGCACGCCGACCAAGGCCCCGGTGCACTTGCGGTTGAAGTACAAGTTGCCGACGTGGAACTCGTGGCGGGCGCGCTCCAGGCGCAGGCGGTCGTTGGAGAACAGTGCGCCGGTCAGTCCATAGTCGGTGCCGTTGGCGATCTCGAGCGCATCGTCGAAATCCTCCGCTTTGATGACCGCCAATACTGGGCCGAAGATCTCCTCCTGGGCGAGGCGGGCGTTGCGATCGAGGTCGGCGATGATGGTGGGCGGGATAAAATAGCCGCCGGTGGGCACCTTGGTGTCGCTCAGGAGCGCGCGGCCTTCCTTCTTGCCGATCGCGATGTACTCCTTGATCTTCTTGTAGGCGGGCTCGTCGATGACCGCCCCCATGAAGAGGTTCTCTTCGCCGGTGGTGTCGCCGACGGTCAGCGTCTTGGCCCGGGCGACGACGCGTTGCAGCAGATCGTCGTAGATGTCCTGGTGGGCGATCAGTCGCGAGCAGGCCGAGCATTTCTGGCCCTGGAAGCCGAAGGCGGAGGCGACGACGCCCTCGGCGGCGGCCTCCAGGTCCGCGGTTTCGTCCACGACGATGCAGTCCTTGCCGCCCATCTCGAGGATGGAGCGTTTGAGCCAGATCTGGCCGGGGGTGATCTTGCCGCACTTCTCGAAGATGCCGAGCCCGACCTCTTTCGAGCCGGTGAAGGCTACGAGCCGCGTGAGCGGATGCTCGACCAGGGTATCACCAATCGCCGCGCCCGAGCCGGGCAGGAAGCTGAGCACGCCCGGGGGCAGGCCGGCCTGCTCCAGGATCTCGGTCATCTTGGCCGCGATCACGGGGGCCGTGCTGGCCGGCTTGAGCACCACCGTATTCCCCGTCACCAACGCCGCGCTGGTCATGCCGCAGCAGATCGCCAGTGGGAAGTTCCACGGCGGGATCACGACGGCCACGCCCAGAGGGATGTAGCGCAGCTCGTTCTCCTCGCCGGGATAGGGGACCACCGGTTGCGCGGGCCCGAGGCGGATCATCTCGCGGCCGTAGAACTCGAGAAAGTCGATCGCCTCGCACACGTCGGCGTAGGCTTCGATCCAGCTCTTGCTCTCCTCGAAGCATTCCCACGCCGCCATCTCGTAGATTCGGCGGCGCATGATGGTGGCCGCCTTGATGATGATTCGGGCTCGGGCCTTGGGTGCCGCGCGGCTCCAGACGCGGAACGTCTGGGCCGCGGCCTTGATCGTCTGGTCGGCCTGCTCGGCGTTGGCCTTGCCGACGTATCCGACGATGGTCTTGTAGTCGGCCGGGCTGACCGACTTGATGATGTCCGGTGTTTCGATGGCCTGTTCGCCGATCCGCAGCGGATACTTGCGACCCAGTTGCCCCTTCACCGTGGCAAGAGCTTCCAGCATTTTCTGCCGGGGTTCGGGGTCGGCGAAGTTGACGTAGGGTTCCGGTTGGAACGGCATGAACATGGTGGGCAACCTCCAATCCTGTAGCGACGGCTTCCCGGTGGTTGAACGACGGCTAGGCGCCGCCGTCAAGGCTTCCGCGAACCACGGGAGAGCATTTTGCCCAGCCCCGCCGGCGGACGCAAGCGCGGACCTCAGCGCTGTGGAGCCCGGGCCGGGGGCGGGGGGAGGACAGCCTGTTCAGCCTAGCGCGCGGGCTCGCGTGGCTAGCCTGGGAAGAGAGCGACAAAGGCAGTCGACAAGGCCGCGATCAACAGCCAGGCGGCCACGGCGAGCGTCCACTGCACGCTGCGCGCGGCTTTGCGGAACCGGCGACGCGCACGCAGCACGATGAGGAGCAGCACTCCCGATAGCAGCAACTGAACCAGCAATACGACGGCGCTGGGTTCGGTCCACCAGCCGCGCGGGGCGGCGGTCAGGGCAACTGCGCCAAACAGCGTGCTGCCCCCGCAGCCGAAACAGCAGGCGACCAGCAATGCGACGTAGGCACCCAGCCGCGGCTCGACCAATCCGACCTGGAGTTGAAACTCGTCGCCGCACTCGGGGCAGCGCCCGCTCGTCAGGGCGCGCAGGTTATACCCACACCGCGGACAGGGCACGTCGCGCTCGGCAAGGTAGGCGCTGAGCAGTTGGGCGTCTTGGGCGTCAGGTCGTCTGCTGCTTTGCACACCCGGATTCTAGATCGGCGCGGATCACCGTGCACGGTCGTCGGCACTCGCTATCTGTACAATACTCTCTCCGACGGCTGGGCAAGCGGGCCCTCGAATTTGCGGAAACAGGTGTCCATCAGCGCGGAGGTTGACGACGATCTGCATGGAACGCTGGATTCGTCTGATCGCCGGCAGCTTCATCCTCATTAGCCTGTTGCTGGCCCACTTTCACAGCCCATACTGGCTCTGGTTCACGGCGTTCGTGGGCGCCAACCTGTTGCAGTCTTCGCTCAGCAAGTGGTGCCTGATGGAAGACATCCTCGCCAAACTCGGCGTTCCGCCGTGCCAACATGGAACGGCCAAGGGCGAGGAGGCGGCCGCCCCATAGCCGCTGCCCACCCCGGGGGCAGCCGCCAGTTCGCGCCGCCGATCGACGATACAGGCGAGGTCAGCCGATTCGCGGGCCAGACGGCATCTTGACCCCGTGCGGATCAGGTACCGCCGCCGGGACGCTCAGTGAACACGCGGACGTCCTGTCCCCCAGCAGCAGTGCTTCCCTGGTTGCGGTACACTGTTACCAAGAGAGCTGCGGGAGACGCGTGTGATCACATTCTCACTCCAGTCCGGGTCGAACGGGAACGCGATTTACGTGGAGGCCGGCGACGTACACCTGCTGTTCGATGCCGGCATCAGTGGCCGACAGGCCGCCCTGCGCATGGCGGAGCATGAGCGCAATATCCGCGACGTGGACGCGTTGATCCTCTCGCACGACCACAGCGACCACGCGCGCTGTGCCGGGATATACCAGCGCAAGTTCGGCCTGCCGATCTACGCCACGCGGAAGACGCTGGCAGCGATCTGGTGCGACCTGGGCAAGCTCACCGACGTGCGCCACTTCCGCTCGGGCGACACGTTGGAGTTCGGCCCGGTACGCGTCCACACCGTGCCGACGCCGCACGATGGCAGCGACCCGGTGGTGTTCGTGGTCGAGTTCGAGCGGAAGCGGCTGGGCATCTTTACCGATCTGGGCCACCCCTTCGCCACACTGCCGCGGCTGTTGCAGAGCGTTCACGCCGCGTATCTGGAGAGCAACTACGATCCGCACCTGCTCGAGACGGGGCCGTATCCGCCGGCGTTGCAGGCGCGCATCCGCGGTGCCGGCGGCCACCTCTCGAATGATGAGGCCGCTGAGCTGCTGCGACGCTGCGGGCGGCGTCGGCCGAAATGGTTGGCCCTGGCCCACCTCAGCGAGCAAAACAACCACCCCGACCTGGCCCTGCAAACGCACCACCGGGTCGTCGGACGCCGATATCCGTTCACGGTGGCCGGGCGCTACGGGGTCTCTGAACTCTTGCGTGTGTGAGCGGGTGTGTTGCCTGCGACGGAGTGTGGGCGCCTGTCGGCGGGCCCCTACGCTCACCCCGAGTGGGGGCCTAAACTGCGTTCACCCATGAGTGCTGCACCCGTACCGACACGACGCGTCTGGCTGGGCGTCTTCATGCTGATCGCCACGGCGGCCCTGTGGAGCCTGGCCGGTCCGCTGATCAAGCTGCTCAAAGAGGCCGGCGTGGACGGGGTCGCGATCGCCTTCTACCGCTCGGCGTTTGGCGGAGTCGTCTTTCTGCCGTTGGCGCTGCGACGGCTCGGCACGCTGCGCAATGTTTCCATCCTCTGGCCGATCGGATCGGTCGTGGCCTTCACGGCGATGACCGTGACCTTTGTCATCGCCACTACCATGACGGCCGCGGCCAACGCGATCATCCTGCAATACACGTCGCCGATCTGGGTGTTTCTGCTCGCGCCGCTGCTGCTGAAGGAGCGTCCGGGGCAAGCGGAGGGTCTGGTGCTGCTCATCGCGATGGCCGGGGTCGCGATCATTTTCTTTGGTCACGGAGCGGCGGACATCCCGTGGCTGGCCGTGGCGTTGGCCAGCGGGCTGGGCTTTGGGACGCTGATCGTCGTGCTCCGCGGCCTGCGCCGCGTCAACCCGGTCGTCGTGGCCGCGATGAACACGCTGGGTTCGGGGTTGCTGCTCGGGATCGCGGTGGCGTTGTGGGGCTCGTTCGACCTCACGGTCCGGCAGCTCGGGCTGCTGCTCGTGCTGGGCCTCGTGCAGTTCACGTTGCCGTATGTGATGTTCTCGTGGGCGTTGCAGTACGTGGAAGCGCATCGCGCGGCGCTGATCGTCCTGTTGGAGCCGACCCTCAACCCGCTCTGGACGTACCTGATCGTGGCGGAGGTGCCGCCACCGGCCACGTTCATCGGCGGTCCGCTGATACTGCTGAGTGTTGTGGGGTGGATCCTGCTGACCTGGCGGCGTGAGACCGCGAACAGTCGGCGCGAATACACATCTCATCCGCTAGAATGAAGGGCGGCATAGTTGGGGGGCTCGTGCTTGTCGGACACTAGGTGAGGCGGCCGGGGCGCGCGCGTGACCGGAATCGTTTTCGACATCCAGCGCTACGCCATTCACGACGGTCCGGGTATTCGGACCACCGTGTTCTTCAAGGGCTGTCCGCTGCGCTGCCGGTGGTGCCACAATCCGGAGGGTCGTAGTGAGACGGCGGAGCTGTCGTTGCTGCCGAGCCGCTGCATAGCTTGCGGCGCGTGTGTGGGGGCCTGCCCGCACGAAGCCGTCACGCAGCGCGACGGGACCATCGAGACCGATCGGTCCCGCTGCAGGGTTTGCGGCACATGCGTCGAAGCTTGCCCGAGCGGCGCGCGGTCCCTGCTGGGGGCCGGCGTGTCAGTCGAGCAGGTTATGAGCGAGCTCGACAAGGACCGTGTGTTTTATGAAGAATCGGGTGGCGGCATTACGTTCTCCGGCGGCGAGCCGCTGGTCCAAGTCGAATTCCTGTTGGCGTGCCTGCGAACCTGCAAGCAGCGCGGCTACCACACCGCTGTGGACACCTGCGGCTACGCCCCGGCCGAGGCGCTTCGGCAGGTGGCGGCCCTGACCGATCTGTTCCTATATGACCTGAAGTTCATGGACAACGCCCGACACGAGGAACACCTGGGCGTCTCCAACGCACTCATCCTGGACAACCTGCGGGAGCTATGCGAGCGCGGATGTCCCACTTGGGTCCGCGTCCCGCTGGTTCCCGGGATCAACGACGACGAGCAGAACCTGGCGGCGATGGCGGACTTCGTCAGCTCGCTGGCCGGCGCGCCGCCGCTGCACCTGCTGCCCTATCACCGCATCGGGTCTGACAAGTACGATCGACTCGGGATACCATATCCGCTGGAGGGGGTTGTCCCGCCGACGGACGCGACGCTGGCAACCGTAGCCGCGCGTCTGTCGACCCGGGGACTGGACGTGAAGATCGGAGGTTAAGCAGGTGACCGAACGGGTAAAGCGACTGCGCGCGCGGACGCTGGAGGCGCAGCCGCGCATTTCCGCCGAGCGGGCGGAGCTGATGACACAGTTCTACCGGCAAAACGCGGGGAAGCACTCGGCGGCGGTGCTGCGTGCGTTGGCGTTCAGACACCTGTGCGAGCACAAGACCATCTATATTGGCGAAGACGAATTGATTGTCGGCGAGCGCGGCCCCGAGCCCAAGGCTACACCGACCTACCCGGAGCTCACGTGCCATAGCCTGGAGGACTTGCGGATCCTCAACAGCCGCGAGAAGACCGGCTACGCAGTTGGCGCCGATGTCAGGCGGCTCTACCAGGAGCAGGTCATTCCCCACTGGTCGGGGCGCTCGTTGCGCGACCGGATCTTCCAGGAACTCCCGCAGGAGTGGCACGACGCGTATGCGGCGGGGATCTTCACGGAGTTCATGGAGCAGCGCGCCCCCGGACACACTGTGGCGGACGGGAAGGTATACCGCCAAGGCATGCTCGACCTCAAGCGGGACATTGCCGAGAGCTTGGGCAACCTGGACTTTCTCAACGACCTGGCCGCCTATCAGAAGCGTGAGCAATTGAAAGGCATGGAGATCGCCGCCGATGCCGCGATCCTCTTTGCCGAGCGTCACGCTGAGTTGGCCGAGCGGTTGGCGGTTCAAACGGCGGACCTCGTACGCAAACGGGAACTGGAGCGCATCACCCGGGTCTGCCGTTGGGTGCCGGCTCACGCGCCGCGCGACTTCTGGGAAGCCCTACAGATGTACTGGTTCTGCCACCTCGGCGTGATCACCGAGCTAAACGGCTGGGATTCATTCAATCCAGGCCGCCTGGACCAACACCTGGCTCCGTTCTACACGGCGGGTCTGGCGGACGGCTCGCTGACGCGCGAGAGCGCCAAGGAGCTCCTGGAGTGCTGGTGGGTCAAGTTCAACAACCACCTGGCGCCTCCGAAGGTCGGTGTTACGGACGCCGAAAGCGGCACGTACACGGACTTCACCAACATCAACATTGGCGGGCTGACACGGGAGGGGCACGACGGCGTCAAGGAGGTCTCCTATCTGTTGTTGGAGGTCATCGACGAGATGCACATCCTCCAGCCCGGCAGCAACGTGCAGATCTCGCGACACACGCCGGAGCGCTTCCTGAAGGCCGCCTGTGGGGTCATTCGCCAGGGCTACGGCTTTCCCTCAGTTTTCAATGCCGACGCGGTTGTTCAGGAGCTGTTGCGTCAGGGCAAGAGTGTGGAGGACGCCCGTGAAGGTGGGACCAGCGGCTGCGTCGAGACGGGTGCGTTCGGCAAGGAAGCCTACATCCTGACGGGGTACTTCAACCTGGTGAAGATCCTGGAGTTGACACTGCACAACGGCAGCGACCCGCGGACCGGAAAGCAGCTCGGCCCACGAACCGGCGATGCGCGTGAGTTCCGTTCGTTTGACGAGTTGTTTGGCGCCTGGTCCGCGCAGGTGCGCCACTTCGTTGATATCAAGATCAGGGGCAACCAGATCGTCGAGCGGCTCTACGCCGCTTACGCCCCGGCACCGTTCCTGTCGCTGCTGATCGACGACTGCATCGCCAAGGGCCGGGACTACAACGACGGCGGCGCCCGCTACAACACCAGCTACATCCAGGGCGTCGGCATCGGCAGTCTGACCGACTGCTTCGCCGCCCTCAGGAAGCACGTCTTTGAGGCGAACACCTGCACAATGGACGAGCTCCTGGCGGCGTTGGAGACCGACTTCGCCGGGAATGAGCGATTGCGGCAGATCCTGCTGAATAAGTCGCCCAAATACGGCAACGACGACGATGAGGCCGACGATCTCATGCGGGCCTGCTTCGACGTATTCTTCCAAGCGGTTGACGGGCGGCCCAACACGAAGGGCGGCCGGTACCACATCGACATGCTCCCGACCACGTGCCACATCTACTTTGGCTCCGTGACCGGGGCTATGCCGGATGGACGCAGGGCATGGAAGCCGTTGTCGGAGGGCATCTCACCGGTGCAGGGCATGGACCGCAACGGCCCGACGGCGGTGTTCAAGTCAGCGGGCAAGATGGATCACATCAAGACCGGCGGCACGCTGTTGAACCAGAAGTTCACGCGTCCAGTGCTGGAGGGCGACGACGGGATCGACAAGCTCGCGCACCTGATCCGCGGGTACTTCCGGCTGGACGGGCATCATGTGCAGTTCAACGTGGTTGACGCCGAGACACTCCGCGCGGCGCAGGACAGCCCGGAGGAATACCAGAACCTGATCGTGCGCGTCGCGGGCTATAGTGATTACTTCGTGCACCTGGGCCGCACGCTGCAAGATGAGATCATCTCACGCACGGAGCACGCGCTCTCCTGAGGAGATGGTCCGGGTGGCACGGCCGTGTCGGCCGTGAGCGCAGTCGAAGCGTCGGCCGTGGGAGCACGGGAACGGAACTGAACGGGGCTACTTCGTGCCCCAATGCGGCAGGTTCTCTTCTGGCGCGGCGCCCAGCGCATCGGCAACGCGGTTGATGTAATTGAAGTAAGCGATCACCTGGACCGCGTCGTGAATCGCCTGGTCGGACCAGCCGACTTCACGCAAGCGGGCGACATCGGCTTGGCTCAGCTCGGCCGGCGTGCGGGTGACCTTCTCGGCGAATTCCGCCAAACGCTGAACAGCAGGCGACAACCCGCAGCGGCGCCAGTCGTCCGCCACTTGGTGCACGAACGTGTCCAATGCGGCAGCGTCAGGCGGAGCGGCATCATGCGATGGTACCAGGGTATTCCAATCGCGGGCGACCTCAGCCCGGAGGTCGTTGGCGTGTTCCTGCACTCAGTAGTCGCAGCGGTTCGTCTTGCTCACCACGATCGCCAGCAGTTCGCGCAGCGCGCGCGACAGCGGCGAGTCGCGGAACATCGTGGCTTGGTACAGGCCTATCGAAGCCCGCAGCGTTTGGGGATTCGGGCTCATGACGCGCACGAGGTTGAACACGCGCCCGGCGCGTTTCCTGGCCGCCTCGAACAGGACCTTAAGCGTTCCGGTTGCTTCGTCGTCGGAGACGGTTCTGATCCAGGCCATTCTACTAAACCCTTGGCGCTCGGCCGGGCACAAGAATAGCCTGAGACTGCGGGCTTGTGAACGCGTCGTTCCCACGGGAGGATGCCAGAGGCACGCGGTGACGGATCCGAACACCGAGCGCCAGCGACGAGCGAAACCCGCATGCGCCGGAGCCCGTCGCTCGCGCTCCGGGTTCGGTCAGCCCGGCCGACGATGAAGAAGCCCGCAACCTACGTTCCGCAACCCCAGTCACTGAGCAAGATACCCAGGTCACCGTGCCCCACGTGGCCGTCGCCATCCAAGTCTGCATTCGGGTTCCAGTTGGGGTCACCCTCGTGCGTGCACCAGCCCGCAAGCAGCTCACCCAGGTCGGAGTGGTCGGTGTCGCCGTCGCCGTCGATGTCGCCGGCGCAAACCTCGACCGCCGGGTAGAGTCCACCGCGACTGTTACGCCCATGGTAGACTTTCCAGTCCCGGCCGGTGGTTGCGTACGCATCCGGCAGATCGTAGAGGTTCACGTCCACGGCGTAATCACGGCCGGACAGGACGCCGAGCTCGTAGTCCCCGTCGCCGTCCACGTCGCCGATGGTGGCCCCATTCATGTAGGTAAAGCCCAGCGGCCTCAAGGGGAAGCCGGGCAGGTCTTGGGCGTAGGCATCCACGCCGAACAGATAGCCTTGCCCGTTCGCGGACTCCAGGACGTTGTGGTCGGCGAAGATTTCCATCAGGCCGTCGCCGTTGATGTCGGCCACGGTGTAAGGACCGTCAGACCCGCCGCCGTGTCCGGGCGTCGGACGGTAGGGGAATCCGTCCTTGACCACGCCCGCGGAGGTCCAGGCCCAGAAGGCGCCCGAGTTGGGGTCGCCGAACACGCCGGCTCTTCCGTCGATGATCTCCAACTCACCGTCGCCCTCGAGGTCCGTCACGGTGGGTGGGCCATAGCTCCAGGTCCCGAAGTACTTGGGCCACCCCGGATAGGTCGTTCCGTCGTGGTGGAAGACGTAGCAGCCGGCGGCGTCCTTGTGGGCGCCCACCACGATCTCCAGGTCGCCATCACCATCGAGGTCGGCCAGGGCTGCGGACTGGTAGCTGAAGTTGCAGTTGGCGATCTGCTTCGGCCAGCCGGGAAGCGGTGTGCCGTCCAGCTCCAGCAGGTACATGCTGTTGTAGGACATGTAGAAGATCTCGACGGCTCCGTCGGCGTCCACGTCGCCGACGGCGGCGGTCCCGGTGGGTACGTGGTCGAGGGCCACCGGCCAGTTGCCGCCCCACTCGGACGCGTCCATCTCGAAGATGTGCAGGTAGCCGATCGGGGAGGCCCGCTCGCCCACGATGATCTCCATGACACCGTCGTCGTCCAAGTCAGAGAGGGTGGGGCAGCTCGCCAGGTTGTTGTTGTTCACACTCTTTGGAAACCCGGGCAGCAGGTTTCCCTGGTGGTCGATGATGTACAGGCGGCCGCCGCTGGTCGACCCGCGCGTGAACTGGACGATCTCCATGTCACCATCGCCGTCCATGTCGGCCACACTCGGCGCGTATTGGGCCATCTGGATCGTGCTGACCGGGAAGCCCGGCACGGGGGTACCGGTGTAGTCCCAGGCGTAGACCTTGTTGTCGGTGCTGGAGGTAATGATCTCCAGGTAGCCGTCCAGATTCAGGTCGGCGAAAACCAGCCCGCGTGAGGGCCTGAAATTCCCCGCGGCGCCCATTGCGGTGGGCCAGCCCGGCATCTGCGGGATGTCCCCGTTACGTGGGTTATCGGGCGGCAAGGGGCCGTGGTAATCTGAGACCACCGCCATTCCCGGAACGGCCGAGGCCTCGTCCGTTATGGCGATGACTTTGGCGTCCTGGGCCAGCGCGCCGGGCGCTGCCAGAAACAGAGTTAGAAACGCGAGGGACATCAGTGTGGGTTTCATTTTCCGGCTCCTTTCCTTCAAGAGGCATTCTCTCTTCAAACAGACCGATTTGACGCAGCCATTGTAGCAGCTCTCTTTCCAGAACCCAAGGCGCCGCGAAACTCGGGTGGTTCCCCAGGCGTGGCGTCACAACGTGCTCGGGAACCCGGCCCGAGCTCTCCGTACCCCAAGGGCTAGGTAGTTCGCCTTGCCTGTACCCGTCGCTGGCGCTCCGGGTTCGGATCGGGATGTTCGCCACAGAACCCCGAGCGCGAGCGAGGGGCGGGCGCCTACGTGCCGCAGCCCCAATCGGCCAGCAGGATGCCCAGGTCGGAGTGGTCGGTGTCGTCGTCGCCATCGAGGTCGCCGACGCAGTCGCTCGTGCAGCCCCAGTCAGCCAGCAGGATGCCCAGGTCCGAGTGGTCCGTGTCGCCGTCGCCGTCCAGGTCACCGACGCAGCCTCCGACCGGCGTAGTGCTGCGGGCGTAGCGGATCTCGCCGTTCTGGCCGGAACCCGGGCCGCGGAAGTAGGCGACCTGGAGGTAGCCCTGCGGATCGATGGCGAGCGAGTTGAGCTCGCCGGCGTCGGCATCCGCATCGATCACCTCCACGACCCAAGCACCCTGGTCGTCCATATAAGCGTAGCACAGCTCCGAGCTCCCGCCGCTTTGCACGTACCCGGTCCCGTAAACGATGTGCGGCGACCCGGTCCGGTCGAGGACGAGATCGCAGGCCGCCGAGCTGTCATCGGTACGGTCTATGTTGGTGATATCCCACTGGTCGCCGTCCCACACGGCGTAGTTGATGTCGGAGCCCCCCCATTCGTGCGTGAAGTAGGCAATGTGCGGGTTGCCGTCGGTGTCCAGCGCGATGCCGGTCTGGAACACGTTCAGGTTCTCGACGGTGTCATCGATGATGTCGGTATGCCACGTGCTGCCATCCCACCGCGAGTAGCGCGTGTGGAAGGGGCCGGCGCCGTAATTCGGCGCGCCCCAGTGTGAGATGTGCGGGTAGCCGGCGTCGTCGAGCACCATGTTGATGTCGTTGCCGGCGGCCGGCGTCGCGTCAACCGTCTCAACCACCCAATCGTCGCCGGGCTTCGACGCATGCTTCAGGCTCCAGGGATCGTTCCGCTTGCAGTACGCGATGTGCGGCACGTCCTCACTCGAGATGCACACGGCGGTGCCCGAGTCAAAATGCATCAGGTCCACCGTCTCATGCAACCACGTCTGCCCGACGCGCCGCGCGAAGATGAGTGAAGTCGACTTGTGATACGCCATACAGGGATTGCCGGCCGGGTCCAGGCCGATTGAAGCGCACAGGCCGCTGGGATAGACGTCCGCCGCTTCGATGAGCCAGGCATCGCCCTGCTTGACGGCATATCGCATGATCTGAGAGGCGTCCATGCCGTTGGCGATGTGCGGCGTGCCGTCGTCGCTCACCGCGATCGAGACACTGCTCCCGATCCAATTGATGGCGTCGTCCACCCGCTCGATTTCCCAGTCCAGGCCGAAAGCCGCGGGCGACAGGGCCAAGGCCGCCGCCGCCAGCATGAAGGCAGCCGGCCTGCGGCGAACGTCTGAGACAGATCGGACAGTGGCATCTGAATTCCGGATGAACATGTGGGTACCTCCTTCCCTTGCTCAGGCGTCGGGGCTGCCCGATAGGCGCCCGCATTTCCCCGTTCCACGCGGCACTAGGGATGCGCGGACAGCTCCCGCATATACTCACACCGATACTAGGCGGTATTCTCCCACGTCGCAAGGCACGGCGGGGCACCGACTGCTAATCAGCGCGCCGTGGCGTAGATCGCGGCGCAAGAGAGCCGCGCAAGCTCGCGCTTGCCGGCGTTCATCGAAAACGCGGCATCGCCGTCAAGTCGCTGACCGCACCGAGCGGTGCGCAACTACGGGGTGCAGCCGTAGTCGGCTAGCAGGATGCCCAGGTCCTCCTGGTCCGTGTCGTCATCGCCGTCCAGGTCACCCACGCAGCCGCTCGTGCAGCCCCAGTCAGCCAGCAGGACGCCCAGGTCGGACTGGTCGGTGTCTCCGTCGCCATCGAGGTCGCCGGGGCAGGGCAAGCTCGCCAGGGCTTCCAGGACGGCTTCGTAGGCGTTCACGCGGCCCATCCCGAACTGGTTGTCGAAGCCGTCCGGGCCGAGGTCCAACGCCGTGTTCATCAGGATGTCCTTGACCCCGTGGTGGTCAAGGTAGGGGTTGGCTTCGAGTATCAGGGCGACCGCGCCGGCCACGTGGGGCGTGGCCATCGAGGTTCCGCTCATGTGCTCGTAGGTCGTGCAGTTGTTGTCAATGGAGGTCGAGAGCGTATCCACGCCCGGAGCGCAAATGCTGGGCTTGATCTTCCCGGGCGGGTAGGGCCAATCGTTGTAGGGCGGGATGTTCTGCCAGGTGACCGGGCCGGTGCTGCTAAAACCCGCCAGATTGTCCGAGCAGTCGGTCGCGCCCACCGTGACGACGTCGGGGACGTCGCCGGGCGTGCGCACGTTGTCCACCGGTGAGTACCAGCCGTCTTCGTTGCCGGCCGCGTAGACGACCACCAGGCCGGCGGCGATGGTGTTCTCGCAGATGGCCCGCCAGGTGGGGCGATCGGGGTTCATCATGTGCGGCCAGCCCAGGCTCGCCGTGGTGACGTGCGCGCCGTTGTCCACCGCGTACTGCATCCCATCCCAGACCGTTTGCTCGCCGCCGAAGTTGTTCCAAAACTTGCAGGTCATGACGGCGCAATCGGGCGCCATGCCGGTGGTCTCGCCGTTGGTGCCGTCACCGGCAACTGTGCCGCTCACGTGCGTGCCGTGCCCGTAGGTGTCGTTGATGTTGTTGTTATTGCTCTCAAAGTTCCAGCCGTTGATGTCGTCCACAAAGCCATTGCCGTCGTCGTCAACGTGGTTGCCGGGGATTTCGCCGGGGTTCGTCCAGATCTGGTTCTCGAGGTCCGGGTGCGCGATGCAGCAGCCGGTGTCGATCACGCAGATAATCGCACCGCGCCCGGTGATACCCAGTTCATTCCAGACGCGCGGCGCCTCCATCAGCTCCACGCCGCACTCGATCGCCAGAGACGGACCCGGCGGCGGCTCGCCGGGCGGCTCAACCGGGAACAGCTCAGCGCCCATTTTCTTGTTGTGGTTCAGGTAGGCGACGTCAGGCCGGGCGGCGATCTGAGTCGCCAGTTCGGCCGTCACCTCCGCCCCCACCACGTTGTGGATCCATAAGGAACGGATCTCGGGACCCGCGGCGCCGGTTTCTTGTCCGGCGCGGAGCAGCGCCAGCAACTCCTTCTGGGATCCGTCGGCCACGGCCTTCAGGATGCTCTTCACGGCGTGACGGCGGGCCGCCTTATCCCGCAGCCGGCTGGCCTGCTGAATCTCATTGGGCGGCGCCTGGTCGCGCATGATAATCGTGACCGGGATCAGCTCGCCTTCGGCCGCCCCGGCCAGCACCGCCGCCAGTTCGCCGTGTAGCTTGTCCACTTGTTGTGTCTGAGTGACCTCCGCTTCTCTCTCTGCGGACGGTGGCGCTGCCAGCAGCGCGATGCCGACCGAAAGACCTGTTAGAATGTGCATAGCCATATCGCTAGCCTCCTTTAGAGAACCCTCTGAACGTTCACCGTTCGGACCATTGGCCCCAGTATAACACGTCCGGGCCCAAAAACCAAAGCCTAACTTCTGCACCGGACACGCGAAGGAAGTGCCCTGGTCGGCGACGGAGCACGGGGGGCGGGCCAGGCTCGGCGTGGCTTGGCAAACGAGCGGCGCGACCCGATCATGCGCTGCGGGGAGGCGCTCTTGCGGGAGGTACGCTTATGGCGACGGAAGGGTTATCACGACGCACGTTTCTGGCCGGCACGGTGAGAGCCACCGCCGGCATCGCGGTGGCGCAGAGCGTGCCGGGCTGGGCGGGGGCAAGTCAGGAACGGACCATGAAAAAGAGCTTCGAGATTTCGCTGGCGGCCTGGTCGGTGCACAAGCTGTTCTATTCCGGCAAGCTTAAGCAGATCGACATGCCCAAGCTCTGCCGCCAGGAGCTCGACATCTCCGGGCTGGAGCTGGTGAACAGCTTCTTCCCCAGCCCGCAGTACGGGTACTGCAAGAGCCTGCTCAAGCGGGCCACGGACCACGGCGTGAAGATTCTGCTGATCATGTGCGACGGGGAGGGCGATATGGCCCATCCGGACAAGGGCGAACGCCGACAGGCCGTCCGCAACCATCGCAAGTGGCTCGACATCGCCGCCGTGCTCGGCTGCCACTCGATCCGCTGCAACAGCGGCTCCGGCAAGCCGGGCGACGCCGACGCGATCGCGCGCTGTGCCGAGAGCTTCGCCGAGCTGGTCGAGTACGCCCGCGGTGACAAGATCAACGTGATCATCGAGAACCACGGCGGGCTGTCGTCACACCCGGAGTCGCTGGTGGCGGTCATGAAGAAGGTCAACGACCCGCTGTTCGGCACGCTGCCGGACTTCGGCAACTTCCCCGACGGCGTTGACCGCTACGAGGCGGTGGGCGCGATGATGCCGTACGCCAAGGCGGTCAGCGCCAAGTGCTACGACTTCGACGCCGAGGGCGACGAGACCCGCATCGATTACGCCAAGATGATGAAGATCGTGCTCGACTCCGGCTACCGCGGCTGGGTGGGGATCGAGTACGAGGGCAACCGCATGACCGAACTCGAGGGCGTCAAGGCCTGCAAGAAGCTGCTGGAGCGTTTCCAGCGGCCGGCGTGACGCCGAGCGTGGTCAAATGGTCAAATGGGTGCGCCGCCGGACAGTCTACCGCGGCGGGGTGGCACTGGCAGCTTGCCTGCCAGTGTTTCCGCTTTCACAACACATCTTCGCACAGGCGGACAAGCCGCCCGTGGCACCCGGCGCGGGAGACCTCCTCCCATTTAACCAGTTGCCCATTTAACCATTTGACCGCTTGACCATTTGAGCCCTCTGCGCCGCATCAGCCGTACCCGGCGGCTTCTTGCCATCGACCAGCCACAGATAGGCCAATGGGGCGCGCCAGCTTGGCGGGACGAAGGCGCGCACCAGCCCGCGGGCCGTCGGGCGTCCAAAGGCGACTCCGGTCAGGCCGCCGACGACCTGCGCGAGCACGTGATACCCGATGTACCCCAGGCCCCAGGAGAAGAGATGGGGGGCCTCGTCGCGCCAGACCATGGCGACGATGACGGCCACCGCCAGCGGCCCGGCCAGGATGGCCAGGACGTACACCCAGCGGCTCCAGTGGTGAAAAACCACCAACGTTGCCAGCGCCGCCACAAACGCCACCGCGAACGAGGCCGCAATGACCAAGGTTACAAAAAGGGCGTCTAGGGGATCGTCGGCTCTCACTTGCCGCACGTACTTGCTCTGGCTCGGCAATGTGATCGACCTGGTTCCGCCGCTGATCGTCAGGGTCACCGGCCCGCCGGGCTGCGTCGTCACCCACGACAAGCCGGGGAGCGTAGCGGGCTGGGTGACCGGGGCGGCGGGCCGACGCCACGTGGTCAGCTCTTCCAGCGTACCGTAACTGATGCCGCCCAGCGCGCAGAGCAGCCCAAACGCGCTGCCGAGCACGACCGCCACCCAACCGAGCAGGAACAGCGGCGCCAATCGGCGAAGCCAGAGCCGCACCGCGGTGGTGGCGTCGCCGGCGGGTTGGTAGCAACCGCACTCGGGACAACGGGCGAGCAGGACCTGCGTGCGCGGCTCGCGGCGGATGGCCTGCGTGCGCAGGTTATAGCCGCAGCCGGCGCAGTAGCGGTCGGTCTCGACGTATGCGATCGGGTCCAGGTCTTCGAAGCGGAAGGTCCGGTCTGTGCTGGGTTCGGCCTGCTCGGGAGTCATCTATCGCTCGCTCGGGTTGTCCGCGGTCGTCGGCGGCCGGTTGGCAGGCCTCGAAGACTCGCCCTGCCCTACAGGCCGGTTGCCCGCTATGGTGCTGTTCCATACCGGTATTCCGGCAAGTCGTCGAGAGATTCCCGAGTGCGGAGACAAGTTGTGTAATCGTGTAGTAATCGTGTAGGGCAGGCCGAGCCTTCGAGATCTGCCAGCCAACGAGCCCGCGTGCCGAGCTGCGTGCTACGTCCGCCACAGGGGGCGGACGCTAGGGGACGTCGGAGGGTTCACCGCGCACGGGCTGCTCCTCCCATTTATCCATTTGACCACTTGACGATTTAACCATCCAGTCCGCGCGTGACGCCGATGGGGACATTTCGTATAAGATTAGCGTCGCACCGGGGTTGTGTGGACACGGGCGCGCATGGCACAGGCAGCATTCATCCTGATTGTCACCACAGATGAGGCGAAAGGGCGAGGCCTGCGCGAACTGCTGCACGAGCGGCACGGTCACTCGTGCAACCTGGTGAGCAGCCTGGATGCCGCCCTGGACTCGATCCGTCAGAAACCACCCGACGTGGTCGTGGCCGACGCGCGCGTGGACGGGTCGGCGGTGGCCCCGCCGCTGGCCGAACTGCTCGACAGCCTTTCGCCGGACGCCACCCTGATCGCCATCGGCGATCGTGAGCCGGCGCCCGCGGGGCAGCATATCCAGTTCGTGGCGTTGGTCGAGCCGGCCGAGGCGGCCGGGCTCGTCGATCCGATCGCGCGGGCCGCGGCCGAGGCCGTCGCGCGGCGCGGCGACCGCCTGCTCAAGAAGTCCATCGAGGAGCACAAGTACGAGGTGTTCGAGGGGATGGTCGGCATGTCGCCGGCCATCCAGCGCATCATCGAGCGCATCAAGAAAGCCGCCCGCACTAACCTGACGGTGTTGATCCTCGGCGAAACCGGCACCGGCAAAGAGCTCATCGCCGAGGCGATCCACCGGCGGTCGCCCCGCATGCGCAAGCCGTTGAAGACGGTGAACTGTGCCGGTCTGAACGAAAACCTGCTGGAGAGCGAGCTCTTCGGGCACGTCAAGGGCGCCTTCACCGGGGCCGTCGTCGACCGCAAGGGATACTTCGTCGCGGCCGACGGGGGCACGCTCATGCTGGACGAGATCGGCGACATGCCCATCACCATGCAGGCCAAGCTGCTGCGCGCGCTGGAGCGGCGCGAGATCACGCCGGTGGGCTCGACGGACGTGCGGCGCGTGGACGTGCGGCTGATCGCGGCGACGCATGCCGATCTGCGCAAGCAGGTGGAGGAAAAGGCGTTTCGCGAGGACCTGTACTACCGGCTGAACCAGTGGGTGATCGAGGTCCCGCCGTTGCGCGAGCGCCGCCAGGACATCCCCCTGCTGGCCCATTTCCTGCTCGAGCAGGCCAACGCGACGCACGGCACGCAGGTGACCGGCATCTCCAGCGAGGCCATGGCCTACCTGACCAAGCACTACTGGCCGGGGAACGTCCGCGAGCTGGGCAACCTGATCGAGGTACTGGCCGTCGAGCTCGGTGACCGCAAGATCGAGGCCGACGATTTACCCGAGCACCTCCGCGGCCCGCGCGACCTGGTCCCCGCCTCGGCCGCCAGCATGGTCGGACTGACCATGGCCGAGGTCGAACGGCTGATGATCGAGCGGACGCTGGCGGCGACCGGCGGCAACCGTGAGCAGGCCGCAAAGATGCTCGACATCGGCACGCGCACGCTGTACCGCAAGATCAAGGAATACGGCCTCTGAGGTTCCCGCACCCGGCCGCGCAGTGGCGTCGTGGCCAAGTGAAACGCGACCTCGGCAATTCGAGAATTGCGGGACTCCGGCGGCGCGGGTACACTGCTGGTGCGGGCAGGGAGATGAGCCGGCTCACGTAGGGACGCGGAGCGAGCCGGTGAACGAGCGGTAAGCCCGGCAGCGAGACCACGTCTCGAAACGGCGTGCGGCGGCCAGGGAGGGACGCCGCTGGTCAGCACGCGAGGCGCGGATGCGACATCCCGGTGGCCGCGCGCGAATGCGGCACGGCCGTCGCTGAGGTGCTTCGATGGCGAGCGTTTTTGCCGGGCAACGCGGCAAGCTGATTCTGGCGGGGGTCATCCTGCTTATCGCGATCGGGCTGTTCCTGTTCCAGGCTCGCGGGGGAGCCGAGTTGACCGACACGATCAACTTCGTTTGCGTCGCGACGGGCGAGCTCTACAAGCTCGACCGCGGCGAGGTCAAGGGGCTGGGGCTGCCGGCCGTGAACCCGGATACCGGGCAGGCCACGCTGTTGCCCTACGCCGAGAAGGACGGACGACGTTTCATCACGCGTCGCAAGGCCAGGTTCCTGAAGCAGCTTGCCGACGTGAACAAATACGTGGATCCCGAGACGCTCGAGGTGCGTGCGGCACCGTGATGACCAGGACGGAGAACACGTCATGAGCGCGGACGACCGAAGGGTACGCGTCGCGTTTACGCTGATCGAGCTGTTGGTGGTTGTGGCGATTATCGCCCTGCTTATCTCGATTCTGCTGCCCAGCCTGCAGTCGGCCCGGGAGCAGGCCCGTGCGGCCAAGTGCGGGTCGCACCTGCGTAGCCTGGGGAACGGGCTGACCGCCTACTTCGCCGAGAACAACGATTGGATCCCGGGGGTGAACACCAGCGGTGTGGCCTTGTCAGCCCTGGCGAACCTGGCTCCCAGGTTCCCAGATGTACTCAGGCGTCCCGGGCTGCCCGTTCAGACCTACGACTGGATCAGCCCGCTGACGCGCTATGACGGGGAATACGGGGACACGCGCGCCAAACGATTCCAGTTCCTGCTGAACTACTACCACTGTCCATCGCAGGTGCAGATCGAGTCTGACATCTTTCAGGCTCCTCCCGACAACCACGACTTCAACGAAGTGTCAGACAAGTGGATTGGCGTCAGCTACCTGATGCCGGCGTACTTCCAGTACTGGGGCAAGGTGCATCTGGACCGTGTCATTGGAGTGGAAGTGACGCAGGGCGACCCGATCGCGGCGCAAGTCATATCGGGAGACGAGGGCGATCTTAACCAGAACGAACCCCGTGACTGGGAAGTGGACTCGCGTGACTTCACATCTCAGGTTCACAGAATCGGCGTGCCGGCCCGGAAGATCGCGGCGGCCGATGGCACGCGCTTCCTGGATGCAGACAAACTCCTCGACCACGACGTGAATCCCTGGCCCGGGTACTTCGGGTCGTTTACCGACGGCGGCGCGTGGTGGGCCGGGTCTACGGCGTACGGCGTCAGGCCGGGGAGCCTAAACTGGGACGGCGACCCGGTTCAGCAGGGCGCCGACGACCCGCCTAGCGGCGGGGAGAACCTGATACTGTCGTACCGCCACGCCACCGGACGCCAGTCCCATCTTCCCACGACCGCCCAGGAGAACCGGGGCTTGATCAACGCCATGTTCTTCGACGGGCACGTGGCCCGACTGACGGACAAGGAGTCGCGTGAGATCACGTACTGGTATCCGTCCGGGAGTATCGTCAAGCAGCCCAGCCAAGGCATGACCACCGTCCCCGACGGATTCGAGATTCCCTAAGGGGCTTGTGGAGGAAGCCCGGGGGCGGACACGCTGGGACGGCCATCGGGGGTCGGGGGTTCGATGTGGGGGTAGCGGCGATCTTCTGGTCCGATAAATCTGCCCGGTCGCCCTCATGCCCTTTTGGCCGACCCCCGAGCTTCGCTATCATCCTGCAATCCCGCTTCGCCCCGTTCGTTTAGCTTGAGTGAGAGGATGTCGTGGACCGAGCCGGGTTGGACGAGGTGTACCGGCGTGCCCGGCGACGTGACCCGGACGCGCTCAACACACTGGTCGAAACCTACGGCTCACGCGTCTTCGGGCTGCTGTACCGGCTGACCGGCTCGCGCGAAACCGCCGAGGACCTGTTGCAAGAGACGTTCCTGCGCGTGGTCCGCAAGATCGGCGACTACGAGCATCGCGGCAGGTTCGAGGCGTGGCTCTTTCGGATCGCGGCCAATCTGGCTCGCGATCACGTCCGGCGGGCAAAACGCCGCGGGCAGTTCGCCACGCTCGAAGGACTCTTGGACGGCGACGAACCCGGGCCGGGCGGACCGGCCGACCGGAAACAACCCGGGCCGGACCGGAGACTGATGCGACTGGAAGCCGGGCAGCGCCTGGACGCATGTCTGCAACGGCTCACGGACGCCGAACGGGAAATCATTTTGCTCCGGCACTTTTCGGGGCTATCGTTCCGTGAGATCGCCGACATGCTCGGGGTTCCGCTGGGCACCGCGCTGGCCCGCGCACACCGGGCATTGAACCGCCTGCGGGCGGTCTTCGGC
>CAZNFA010000002.1:0-228473 GCA_964572345.1 uncultured Planctomycetales bacterium | reverse complement strand
CACCGCGCTGGCCCGCGCACACCGGGCATTGAACCGCCTGCGGGCGGTCTTCGGCGACGAGGTTTGATCGCCGGACTCGGAGGTCCGGCGCTACGGCGATGAGCGACACGCTGGACAAACTCGAACGTACGCTCGACCGGCAGATGGGGCTGCTGGCAGATCACCTGCGCACCCCCGATCCGCATGGGAATTGCATCGAGCGGGTCAAGGCCGCCGTCGCGCAAGAGGCCGTCCGGGTGGAGCAGCAGGCGCGTCGGCTGAGGCTCTTTCGGCGTTGGGGGGCGGTTGCGGCCGCGCTTCTGCTGGCGGCGAGCTTAGGTTGGCCGCCACCGAGCGGGCCGACCGCCGACCTGGCGCCGGCAAACCCGACCGAGATGCTGGCCGAATGGGCGGCGGCAATCGAGCAGTCCAGCGAGCGGGTTACCATGCTGCTGACCGATGACTGGATCCCCGACCGTGGCTTGACGCCCGGCGACGAAGAACAGGAACTGGAGAATCTGCTGGAAAGCCTGGACCAGTCGCGTTCGCTGCTGGCGGGGGCGTAACAAGGGCAGGACTTGGGTTTGGTGAGAACATGTTGAACGCCCGATCGCGAGCCAGTCCGGTTCTCATGGTGAGCGCGGCCATGATCGGCCTGCTGTGGTGCGGGGTCGATTCTGCCTGGGCGCAGCGCGGACGCGACGGCCAGCATCGCAGGCGGGCGGGCCCGCCGCCGGAACCGCCCGGCGCGGGGCTGGCCGCTGATTTAGGCCAGGCCAACCCCTTTCGCCCGTTGCCGGAAGACCGTGGCCCGCTGCGCGCGGGCGAAGAGGCGGAACTGATCGAGTTCACGCGCCAGGAAATGCCACACGCTTACCGCTTGCTACAGCGCGTCCGCGAGCGCAGTCCGCAGGCGTATCGGCGCCACCTCGAGCGGCTTGTACCGCGCGTACGTCACCTGCGGCGGATCTTCGAGCAGGATGCCGAGCTGGGGCGGATCATCATTCGGCATTCGCGCAACCTGTGGGCTCTGCAACGCGGCTCGCGCGGCTGGAAGGGGGGCCGGCAAGAACGCCCCCGGCCAGAGCACGTGCGTGACCGCATGCGCGAGCTCATCGGCGAGAACCTGCGCTTGGAGATCCAGGCCCTCGAACGCTGGATTTCGATCCTCGAGCAGCGGCGTGACCAAGAGGTCGAACGCAAACTGAAGCGGCTCACGCAGGCCGGCGCGATGGAGCTGTCTGCCGAACCGCCGGAGATTCGCGAAACGGTGGCAGCCTGGCAAGCCGCATCAGACCCCGAGCAGCGCCGTGAGCTGCGTGCCCGGCTGAGGGACCTGGTGGCCGAGCAGGTTGACGCCGAGATCGCCCGGCTCCGCGAGCGGGTCGCCGAGCTACGGAGCGACCCCGCGGGCGAAGTGGACCGTCGGCTAAAGGACCTGCTGGAGCGTCGCGACCGCCATGGCCCCCGCCGCGAGGGCCGTGGTCAACGGAAGCACGAAGAGGATGAGGGCGGCAAGCGCCGGCCGCCGCCACGACGACCATAGGCGGCTAATCCGATGCCACGTCGGCGGCCTCGACGGCCTCCTCGTGATCGCGCTGGTTGCGGGCGGCGTCCCATTCTTCCTTGGTGATGATCACTTCGCGGGCCTGGCTGCCCTTGTACTCGCCGACGATGCCCGCCTCGTACATCTGGTCGATCAGCCGGGAAGCGCGGCCGTAGCCGATGGTCAGTCGTCTTTGCAGCAGGCTGACCGAACCGCGCCCGGTCTGGAGGATGATGTCCACCGCCTTGTCGAACAGCAGGTCGCGTTCACCGGAATCCTCTCCGCCGGCCGACGGCGCACGGGTCAGCTCCGGCAGGTAGTTGGAATCGCACTGGGCCCGGCAGTGCTTGACGGTCTCGCGCAGCTCCTCGTCACTGACGAAGGTGCCCTGGGCGCGGACGAGCTTGTGGCTGCCGGGCGGGAGGAACAGCATGTCGCCCTGACCCATGAGCACTTCGCCGCCGTTCTGGTCGAGCACGATGCGCGAATCCAGGCGCGAGGCGACGCGGAAGCCGATGCGGCAGGGGAGATTGGACTTGATCAGCCCGGTGACGACGTTGGCCTGTGGGCGCTGTGTGGAGACGATCAGGTGGACGCCCACGGCGCGGCTCTTCTGAGCCAGCCGGCAAAGGTAGAACTCAACGTCCTTCGCCGAGGACATCATCAGATCGGCCAGTTCGTCAACGATGATGACGATGTACGGCAATTGGCTGGGGATTCGCTCGAGCTCATCATCGCTGGCGGGCCGGAACCGTTCGCGCAGCCCCTCCGCGCCCAGCCGATTGTAGCCGCAGATGTCCTTGACGCCGGCTTCGGAGAACAGGGCGTAGCGTTCGTCCATCTTGGTCGTGGCCCAGTCGAGGATCGCCTCGGCCCGGGCGACCTCGGTGACGATCGGGCAGATCAGGTGCGGGACCTCCTTGTACATGGCCAGCTCGACCACCTTGGGGTCCACCAGGATCAGGCTGACCTCGGTCGGGGCGCGCGTCATCAGAATCGACATGATCAGGCTGGAAACGCAGACGCTCTTGCCCGAGCCGGTCGTGCCGGCGATCAGCAGGTGCGGCATCTCGGTCAGGTCGTAAACCAGCGGCTGCCCGGAAGCGTCCTTGCCGAGGAAGAGCGGAATGGAGTGGTGCTCGGTCCGCCGACCGGCCAGACGCATCACCTCTCGCAGCCGCACCTTCTCCTTATCGATGTTGGGCACCTCGATGCCGATGGTGTTCTTTCCCGGCAAGGGGGCGACCACGCGCACGGCCGGCGCCTTGAGGGCCCGGGCCATGTCGTTCGCCAGCGAGGCGACCTGGCTGACCTTGATACCGGGGGCCAGCTTCAGCTCGAAGACCGTGATGACCGGGCCGGTCTCGATCGCCACCACCTGCACCTCGAGGCGGAACTCGTTCAGCGTCTGCTCGAGGACGTAGGCCTTCTCGCGACAGAGAATCTCGATCGATTCCTGATCGACGGGAGGCGGCTCGTCCAGCAGGTGCAGGCCGGGCAGCTTGTAGCTCTCGGCGGCCGGGTGACGACGCACCGTGCGGCCCCCGTCGCCTTTGAACGTCGCCGGGATGTGGACCTTCCTTACCTTGAGGGTCCCCTCGGCTTGCGCGGGATGCACCAGGGCGGTCCCGGCCGACGGAGCGGTCGCAGGCTCTTCGTCGCCGGACACCCCAGCCGCAAGGGCTGAGTCCGCCGCCGACGCTGACTCGTCATCTTCCTCGTCCTGCTCGTGAGCCGGTTCAAGCTCGAGCGCGAGCTGTCGGGCCGCGCGGGTCGGCAGGTCTGAACCGGCGGTGACCAGGCGTTCGGAGACGGTGGAGACGCCGGTCGCCATCGTGGCGCCGGCACCGCTCAGCGCCCCGCCGCCACGCGCCAGCGCCACGCGCGAGCGCCGGCTCAGCCAGCCCAGCCAGCGGGCGAGCTTGAGCACGAGCTCGTCGGCGGCCAGCAGCAGTCCGACGACGAAGGCGGCGGCCAGTAGAATCAGCGTCCCGGTCGTGCCTAGTTGGGTGGGGAAGAAGTGGGCCGCCGCGGCGCCCAGCGCCCCGCCCGCCCCGCTCACCAGTTCGCTGCGTGAGGCGGGGATGAGCATCGCCCCGCTGGTGCTGAAGACCGCGCAGATCAGCGCCAGCCCCACGAGCCGCAGCCAGGCGTCGCTGAGCCGGGTGCCTTTGGACCAGGCCAGCACGCCTGCGGTCAGCAGCACGAGCAGTGCGTAGACGCCGATCCCCAGATAGTAGAAAAGCTGATGGGCGACCCACGCGCCGACCGGTCCGCAGAGATTCTGAATCGGTGCGTTCTGCGGCCAGACGCTGGTTGAGGGCCAATCCGCCGAATCAAAGCTCAGCGCTGCGACCCACCCAAACAGGCAGGCCACCCAGGCCCCGGTCGTCAGGCAGAAGCGAAACGCCGCCCGACGCTGTTCAGAACGCGACATGTGCTGCCCATCCATGAACAATCCGCTGCCTGACATCCGAGTCAGGCCAATCTTCCGCCGGTCAGTATATCGCAATCAGGCCGCGAGTTCGATAATCTACCCGGAAAGTCGGCGGCGTGCCAAGCGTGGTCAGCACGCCGTAAACAGCGAACCCGCGGACAGCCTGGACAGAGGCGAGAGTATGCCGCGCACGAGCACGCTCCAAACCTGGGTCGGTGGATTCGGCGAGCGCGTCAGCACCGCGCTGCTGAGCTTCGGCCGCTTTTGGGTGTTCCTGGCGTATGCCGCCTCGTTCATCCCGCGGGACCTGCTCTCGCGTCGGGGATGGCACCGCTTGCTGCCGCAGTGCTTCTATATTGGCACGCGGTCGGTCCCGGTGCTGATGCTGACGGGTGCGTTTGTGGGGATGGTGTTGGTGGTGCAGGCCTGGGCCCAGTTTGACGCCGCCGGGCTCGGGGACTACCTGGGCGCCATCGTCAACATCGGGGTGGTCTCCGAACTGGGACCGGTGTTGGCGGGGGTGATGCTGGCCGGGCGCGTGGGCGGGGCCTTGACGGCCGAGCTCGGCACCATGAACGTGACCGAGCAACTGCTCGCGCTGCGCTCCATGGGGGCCGACCCGGTGCGCTACCTGGTGACGCCGCGCTTCCTGGCCTGCCTAGTGCTGACCCCGTTGCTGACGATCTACGCCGACCTGATGGGCGCGTTCGGCTCCTGGCTGGTGTATTCGGTGGTGTACGGGGGCCAGTCCGAGCCTTACTGGCGCTACACGCGCGAGACGATCGAGATGTGGGACCTGGGGACCGGGCTGGTCAAGGCCCTGTTCTTCGGGGGCGCGATCGGGATAGTAAGCTGTTATAAGGGGTTTCACTGCAAGGCCGGCGCGCAGGGCGTCGGCCAGGCCTGCACGCAAGCGTTCGTGATCAGCTTCATGGCGATCCTGGTGCTCGATCTGTTCCTCAACATCGTGATCAACGGGCTCTACGCCATCTGGTTCGGTTTTCGACCGCTGGTGGAGTTGTAGCCTGCGCAGCGAGCGAGACACAAAGGTGGATGTCTCTGACCCGATCATCGAGCTACGCCGCGTCAGCAAGTCGTTCGGCCGACAACGCGTGCTGGACGACATCGACCTGAAGGCCGAGCGTGGCAAGTGCACCGTGATCATCGGTCGGTCGGGCACCGGCAAAAGCGTGCTGCTCAAGCACATCGTCGGGCTGCTGCGGCCGGACCGCGGCGAGGTCTACTTCGACGGCACCCGCATCGACACGCTCAGCGAGCGCGCCCTGGTTCCGATCCGCCGCCAAATCAGTTTCGTCTTCCAGCTCAATGCCCTCTTCGACTCGATGACCGTGCGCGACAACGTCGCCTTCCCGATGGTCGAGAACAGCGCCGTGCGGGTGTCCAAGGCGCGGATCCACGAACTGAGTCACAAATGCCTGGACATGGTCGGGTTGGGCGGCTTCAAGCATAGGCGGCCGGCCGAGCTCTCCGGCGGCGAGAAAAAACGCGTCGCGCTGGCCCGGGCCATCGCCATGGATCCCGCGCCGAAGGTCATCCTTTACGACGAGCCCACGGCCGGCCTGGATCCCCAGCGGGCGGACGCGATCGACAAGTTGATCCGCCACCTGCAACAAGCGGTGCATGTCACCAGCATTGTGGTCACGCACGACATGCGGCTGGCCACGGAGGTTGGCGATCGGATTCTCATGCTTTGGGGAGGGCGTTTCATCGCCGACGGCCCGCCCGAGGCCCTGACCGGGAGCACGGAAGCCCATGTGCGGCGGTTCGTCGAGGGCCAGGCGGAAGCGGAGGACGTGGCGACGTTATCGGAACTCGAGCGTCCCAGGATGGGCTGACCGTTTTTTATAGGACATACCCGCCGGCCGACTCGCTGGACCACGCGCCTCCCAACTCGTCAGGGACACACGCCCCCGGGGCGAATCGGGCCAACCCGCGCGGGGATCAGAGTTATCGCCCCTGCCAGCCGAGAAAACCCGCGTTTTTTGCCAAAGTTCTGGCTGTCGCCAGCCGATAGCAATAATGACCGAGGGCGAGGTGGTGTGTACATAGAGGCCGACGGATCGGCGACGCTGCACACGGCGATTCTTTCCTAAAGTGTCATGGAAGGCAGCGGGTTGGGGCCGGCTAACGCCCAAGTCGCGCTTATTTCAGTATTTGCTAGGTACATGGCTCGTTATGGTTCACGCGATCAGTAGTCTAAAACAGGGCGTAACCCGGGTCGCGGAGCCGGGCCGGCGAGCGGCGCGGCCGGATCAAGGCGCGCCTGCCGCCGAGTCGTCCCCGTCCGCCGGCGACCGAGTGCAGCTTTCACAAACCGCGCTGCGACGTACCGAAGACCCCACGTGCACGATGACACGCGCAGAATACATCGACTGGCTGCGGCAGGAGATCGCCGCCGGTCGCTACCTGACGCCGGACAAGATCGACTTCATTGTGGAGCGCTTGCACGAGGAGGTGCGCAGCGGTTAGCGCCGACATTCGCTGGAACAGAGGAAGCTGCGTCGCTAGCGTTTGGCCCGCCGGCGGCGCCGCTTTTCGTATTCGGCCAGAATCGTGGACGTCAGCCCGCCGCGTGGTCGCCAGCGCGTTTCCACGCGCATGCTTCGTGGGGCGAGCAGCGCGACCAGTTCGTCCAGGATGCGGTTGGTGAGCGCCTCGTAGAACACCCCCACTTCACGAAACGACTGCAAATAGAGCTTGAGGCTCTTCAGCTCCACGCAGAGCTTCTCCGGGACGTATTCGATGATCACCGTCCCGAAGTCCGGCTGACCCGTAAGCGGACAGCGGCTGGTGAACTCGGGCGCGACGTGGCGTACAGAGTAGTTACGGCCGGGCTTGGGGTTGGGGAACGTCTCCAGCCCGTACTTGGCTTCGGTTTTCTTGGACATCGGCCTGGTTCCTGCCACTTCCAGGGGCTCTGATAAGCCCAACGCAGCGAAACTTCAACCACAGCCCGACGCGCTTTCCCTGCCGCCCGCGGCGCGATATAACGTGCGTCCACCGCGTGGCGACGGCCCGGCCGGGCGCGTGCCACGCCGGCTGAATAACCTGGGCGAAAACAAGGGGTCAAACAGCGATGAGCATTCTGGTTGACAAGAACACACGCGTGGTTTGTCAGGGCATCACCGGGCGGCACGGGGCGTTTCACACCGGCCAGTGCCTGGATTACGGCACGAAGGTGGTGGCCGGCTGCGTGCCGGGCAAAGGCGGCACCGTCTTCGAGCACAACGAGCACAGGGTGCCCGTATTCGACACCTGCCAACAGGCCGTGGCCGAGACCGGAGCGACCGCGTCGATGGTGTTCGTGCCGGCCGCGTTCGCCGCCGCGGCCATCATGGAGGCGGCCGACGCCGGCCTCAAGCTCGTCGTGCTGATCACCGAGGGCATCCCCACGCTCGATATGGTCCGCGCCCGCAAATACCTCGACGACCATGGCACGTACCTGGTCGGCCCCAACGCCCCCGGTATCATCACGCCGGCGGAGTGCAAGATGGGCATTATGCCCGGCTACATTCACAAGCCGCCGACCAACGGCTCCAAGAACGTCGGCATCATCTCGCGCAGCGGGACGCTGACCTACGAGGTCGTCTGGCAATGCTCCGAACGCAACATCGCCCAAACGACCTGCATCGGCATCGGCGGCGACCCGGTCAAGGGGCTTAACTTCATCGAGCTGCTCGACATGTTCGAGGCCGATCCGGCTACGCATGGGATGGTGCTGATCGGCGAGATCGGCGGCACCGACGAGGAGATGGCCGCCGCCCATATCCGCGAGAGCATCAAGAAACCGGTCGTCGCGTTCATTGCGGGTCAGACCGCCCCGCCGGGCAAACGCATGGGTCACGCCGGTGCGATCATCTCCGGTGGCGAAGGCACGGCCGCCTCCAAGATCAAGGCCCTCCGTGACGCCGGCATCACGGTCTCCGACAGCCCCGCCACCATCGGCGACGCGGCGGTCCAGGCCCTGAAGTAAACACGCGCCGACCCCTGGTAAGTGGAGCGACCGTCGGCGTATACTGCCCTTTCACATGAACGAAGCGCAGCGCACAAATGGCGGGGCGACGGGCGATGGCAAACGTTCCTACGTGCGCCGTGTGAAGATTCGCAATTACAAGAGCATAGGCAAATCAGAGATCCAGCTGTGCTCTGTCTCGATTTTGATCGGTCGAAATGGCTCCGGCAAGAGCAACTTCCTGGACGCGCTTCGTTTCGTCGTGGACGGTTTGCAGACCTCGTTGGATCACGCGATCAAGTCGCGCGGTGGACTTGACGCCGTCAGACGACGCAGTACAGGGCATCCACGCAACTTCGCGGTTGAGCTTGAACTGGAGTTGCCTTTCTTCAGTGTCGCGACGTATGGCTTCGAGATTGCGGCTCGCGGCGAGGGTAAGTTCGTCGTCAGGCAAGAGCGCCTGAAAGTACTTTCCCTGGACAAGCAGACCTCGGCGAGCTACGAGACCCAGGACGGGCAGATCATACACGCGTCGAGGGAGAGTATGCCTCCCACAGCGGACGATCGCCTGTACCTCGTGACGGCTGCGGGGCTGCCCGAATTCCGGCCTGCGTACGACGCGTTGGTGTCCATGGGGTTCTACAATCTGAACCCGGAGGTGATGAAGGAGCTCCAAAGCCCCGATGCTGGCGAGCTGCTCCATCGGGACGGCGGCAACGTCGCAAGTGTCATTGCGCGCCTCCGCACCGACAGGCCGGAAATCATGGCTCGTATCCAGCGCTACCTCGAGACCATCGTTCCCGGGATTACCGAGGTGCGGCATGTTGCCCTGGGGCCGCGAGAGACTCTGGAATTCCGGCAAAAAGTCGTGGGTTCGAAGTATCCCTGGCGTTTCTACGCGGCGAGCATGTCTGACGGAACGCTCAGGTCCTTGGGCGCGCTGCTTGCCGTGACGCAGTTGGCTGACCGCAGGGTGCCCGTGAGCTTGGTGGGCATCGAGGAACCCGAGACGGCGCTGCATCCAGCCGCGGCCGGTACCCTGATGGACGCGCTGCGCGAAGCGGCTGCACGTACTCAGGTGGTCGTGACCACGCACAGCACGGACCTGCTTGATCAGGTCGACCCGGACACCGATGGATTGCTGGCCGTGGTCTCTCGCCAGGGTAACACGCGAATTGCCCCAGTTGATGCTGCAAGTGTCCAAGCAATCAGGGAACATCTCTACACACCGGGCGAACTGCTGCGCATGGACCAACTCGGCCCCGACGAGCAGGAGCTGCAGCGCCAGGAACAGATGACGCTGTTCGAGATTCACGAGGATTAACGGTGAGCCAGCTTCGAGTTGCCCCGATCGTGGAAGGCCACGGCGAGGTCGCGGCCATTCGAGTCCTCATACGCAGGGTCTGGGCAGAGCTGCTTGGTGGCACGTACGTGGACATCATCCAGCCGATCCGGCGGCCCAAATCGAAGCTGGTTAAAGAGGGCGAACTCGAACGCGCCATCAGATTGGCCGCTTTGAAACTGCCAGGCGCGCGCGACCCTACCATTCCGCTGCTCATACTCATCCTGCTGGACGCGAATGGCGACTGCCCCGCCGAACTCGCGCCGGCGCTCCTGGCGCGAGCCAGGCAGGTTGCTGCCCACATGGACACCTCATGCGTAATCGCAAAGGTCGAATATGAGACATGGTTCGTGGCAGCGGCCGAATCGCTGAGTGAGTACCTCGAGTTGGAGCCGCGAAACCAGGCCCGTATGGCCCCCGAGCAAGCACGTTCAGGCAAACGCTGGGTGGAACAGCGCTTCAAGGGTACCAAGTACAGCCCAACCATCGACCAACCTAGATTGACGGCGACCATGGACCTCTCCGTATGCCGTGCGCGGGCGCCCTCCTTCGAAAAGCTGTGCCGCGAGCTCGAAAAGCGGTTGCGACCACCCATGGCGTCAGCCTAGCCCACTCAGCCGCGTGCACCGCCAGGGGCCGGCTAGTGGCATATTCACTCCTGAGCGGACATGTTCTTGGGCCGGTTTTCGTCGGAAGCTTGATGCACTCACGGGTTGGGGCCGCCAGCACTGTCGCCGGGCGATGTCGCGTTCGGCGGGCGGACGGAGCGGTCGCGGTCGCGTTGCGGGTGGTGTTGAGAGCGCGTTTCGCCCTCCGCCGTTACGTAGACCGCCCGGCGATCGCCGACGACCGGGCACTCGCGCTCGCAGATGCCGCAGCCGATGCAACGGTCGATGTCTATTCTCGGCAGCTTGAGTTCAACCTGCTGCCCATCTCGAAGCGTTCGGACCACGCGCTCGCCATAGATGGCCTTCGGGCTGGTCGGGCAGACTTCCTCACAGACCACGCATGGGATGCTCTTGCTGTGCGGCAGGCAGCGGCCGGGGTCGATATGGGCCGTGCCGAGCTTGATTGGTCCTGCCCCAGCGAACTCGCCCAGGCCCAACTTCTCTGCTACTGAAATCCGCTGGATCGCCCCGCTCGGACACACGTGGCCGCACGCGGTGCAATGCAGTTGGCAGTGGCCCATGCGGAAGTTCAGGATCGGGCTCCACAGCCCCTCCAGACCGCTCTCAAACCACGCCGGCTGAATCACATTCGTCGGACAAACGCGGCCGCACTGGTCGCACTTGAGGCAGCGCTCGAGGAACTCCAGCTCCTCGACGGCCCCCGGCGGCCGGATGACGTTGCTCGCGAAGTCGCGCGTTGATCGTCCCGAAGTTCGCACGAACGGATAAAACAGCAGGCCGGTGATGCCGGCGAAGATCAGTTTCCGCCGTGACGCATCCGGCCCGGTCACTTCGTGCGTTCGCGCCGGGAACAACTTGAAGCTCAGGGCGCCTTCCGGGCAATCCTCGATGCAATTGAAGCACACGAAGCACTCGGCCTTGCGGAGTTGCGTGTGCGGGTCGCAGGCGGCTTCGCAATGCAGCCGGCAGCGGTCGCAGCCCTGGCACTTGACCGGATCGCGCTCGATCCGCCACCACGCAAAGCGGCTCAGAATGCCCAGCAGTGCCCCGAGCGGGCAGAGAACCCGGCAGAAGAACCGCGGATAGACCAGATTCATCGCGACCAGGCCGAAGAGCAGAAAGCCGATCAGCCAGGCACCTTGATGAAATCGGTAGTCGCCGAACAGGTCCGGCACCACCATGTTCAGGGCCGGCACGACGGCCCCCGTGAACGAGCGGTACAGCAGACAGAGCGGATCGAGCAGGCCGATTTGCAGCGTGCCGAACGCCGCGGCGACGAGCATGGCCACCAGGACGTAGTACTTGACGTGCTGGCTGCGGCGGTAGCGGTTGGCCTCAATCGCTGGTGCGAGAACCGCTGGTGCGAGAATCCGTTCTCGCACCGTTGCGCTGGTTTCCGCCCGCTGTAGCGTCGGACCTCCGAGTCCGACGTTCTCGGGTTGGCGTGCGGGGGTCGCCGGACTCGGAGGTCCGGCGCTACGGGTTCTACGGAACAGCCAGCCGACAAACTGGTGCAACGATCCGTACGGACAAATCCAGTTACAGAAAAACCGCCCCAGAAACAGCGTCGGAATCAAGATGATCAGTGACCAGAGCAGCCCCTTGTAGACCGTGTGCGTCGTGAGTGCCGTGGCGATCGAGATCAGCGGGTCGATCTCCAGGAACTTGCCGAGCCAATGCCGCAGCCCGGGGTAGCGGTCCAGATTCGCAAACGTCGTCAGGAAGACGAACGCGAGGAACAGCCCGAACATGACCGTCTGCACGACGATCCGGACCGTCGTGATCCGCGTCCAGTTCCGCCGCGAATCGCAAAAGCGGGTGATCTGCACCGTTTGCTTGTCGGGATCTGTAGTGGTCATCTCTCCGCAGGCTCGCCTGCCGGGGATGGGTTCCCGTCATCGCAGCAGCGGACGCGGCGGCGGGCGACGCAGTCAGCGTAGCCGACCCGGCGTGACGCGCGAAGGGACTCCTGCTAAAGTGGGGGCGGGAAAAGATTCTCGCACCAGCACGCCGCGTCGAACCCGCCCTACAGGGCTGAGCTGGTGTACCGACCAATCCAACTGCGGTAGGGGCCGATGCCATGAAACTGGGCAAGCTCATCACGGCGCTGGTCTGCGTCGCCCTGGTCGCTGTGATCTGGCTGTGGTGGCGGGCAGGCCGCCTCACGGCCGAGGAGCAAGGGGCCTGGGATCGCTTTATCGCGAAACACATGGCCAACCGTGACCGTGCCAGCGAGGACGACATCAACGCGGTGGCCGAGATCGGCGACAAGATCATTCCGTACGTCGAGAGATACTTCGGCCGGGCTGCGCCTTACCCGGTCATGAAGAGCGACGTTTCGCTCGTCATAGTCTTGGGGCGGATCGGCACGCCCCGCGCCGTCGAAGCGATCCTCAAGGTTGTCCGCCACGACTATCCGGGCCGTATCGGCAATGACCGAGAAATCGCGGCGGACGCCCTCGTGTGGCTGGGCGCGACGGAGGGCATCCCCGTCCTCGAGGCCGCGATAGAGGACCATTGCCGGCGCGTCGAGGAGGCTCTCGCTGCCGAGACCGGCCCAATGGCCGCAATGCGGCGGGTGGACTACGACATTGAAATCGAGCAAATGGAGCGGCACCTGGCGGACCTCAAAGCCGGCAGAGGCATCCGCGACACGAAGAAGCAGTTCCCGTACGACATCCCGCGGTAACGTCTCAGGCCGGTCGCGCGCGGAATGCAACTACACGATACGCTCTTTACACCCGGATGGATTGATTTCCTAGGAGCGGATGACGTCAAAGAAACTGCCTGTGGGGCCCGGCCAGGCACCAGGCCGGCGCAGGCCGCGCTCGGTGGTCCGGGAAGTGGTTCCCGGCAAGGTGGGTACGAGAAGGGATTCTCGCACCAGCCGGGCTGTTTCCTTTTGGGGGCCTGTTGCAGCCGTCTCGCTACACGCTTGTGGTCACGATCTTCTCCTGGTGGTCGTAAGCCTGCCAATCGGGTTCGGCGAAGCGGTGGTGGCCGGCGGTGATTTGGGCTTGGATCTTTTGGTGGGCCAGGTCGAGGTACGGCAGTTGGGCGGGGTCGCGGCCGAGGAGGTTCTGGTAGCACCAGGCGTCGCAGGCGACGGGGTCGACCGAGGCGATGACGGCAGGCTGGCCGAGGATGCCGCCGGGTCTTACGTCAGTCAGACGGCCGCCGGTGGGGCCGTTACGCATCATGACGCGCGTGGCGTCCGCGATGACCAGCGTGGGACTGAATAGCAGCGCCAGATCGCTGATGATGTTGTGGATCGCCTGGTGGAACTGGTTTCGCCGGCCGCCGAGCAGGCCGTACCAGTTCTTCAGGATCATCGACGCGCTGGCCAGGTTGTGATCCTTGATCGGCGCGACGCCGATGAGCTTCGTGGCCTCGTCAAGTGGTTCATAGAGGATCGGCCAGCGGCCGAGCACTTCGCCCTTGTGCCAATCCGGCTCGCGCTCGCGGATCGTCAGCACTTCAAAGCGGCCGTCGGCGGGCAGCACGACTTGCGCGCCTTGCTCGTCAGCGACCTGTTGGATTCCGGACTTGCGAAAGCACGCGGCCGGCGATTCGATCGGGTTGTCGGTGATCACGACCTTGCGCGCGCCGGCCTCCAGGCATAGCCGAATTACCCATCGCAGGACCTCGGGGTGTGTGGTCGCCCCCAAGTGCGGCGGGCGGTCGAAGCCGACGTTGGGCTTGATCACGACCACGTCGCCGGGAGAGATGAAGCGCTTCATGCCGAGTGCCGGGTCAAGCCCGCCTACGGCGGCGCGCACGAGCTTCTCGATGGTGGGTGCGAGAAGGGATTCTCGCACCAGCGAACCCGGGGATTCTCGCACCAGCGATTCGCCAGCGGCGTCTCGCACCGGCGATCTCGCCGTCGCGATGCTGATACGCGGGTTCGACGCCGGGAAGTCCACATCGGCAAAGTAGTTCTTGAGTCGATGTGGCACCGGCATCCTGCCGGTGTCGTCCCGGGCGGCACGCCTGTGCCACAGAGGAAGACCGGCATCGCCGTTCGGGTCGTAGAGCAGGTAGCCACCTACCGCGGCCGCGCCGCCGGCCAGGACCGCCCCGACACCGCGGGTCAAGTATTCACGTCGCGTGAGTCGCTCAACACCCATCGCGTCTGGCGGGCGAGACGCCCGCACTCCCCACGGCCGGCGAGCCGCCGGCCGCTACTTCTGCTCAATCCGCTCGGCCAGACGTTGGGCGATCCTGAGGGCACCCTCGGCAGCCGCGTCGTCGGGACGGCTCGGCAACACCTGCACGTAGCTGGAAGCTTTGCAGAAGAAGACCGCGCCGCCAACCTGGTAGCCTGCGCGTCCGATGGGGATGGTCGTGCCATCGGGCGGTTGCTCGGAGCGGTACATCTCCAACGCGTTCTCGGGCGTGCCCATGTCGTACCAGTAGACATCGACCGTCCGCTCGCCGTCACCCTCGTGCCAATACGTGCCGAATGTCAGCCCCACGACGTGAAACCGCAGGTACGCCTCAGCCCGCCCGTCGATCTTGACGTACAGATTGTCGGCGGTGAACCGGTCCACCCGCAACGGTGGCCGCCAGTCCTCTAGCCGGGGATCCGGGAACGGGTTCTCCTCCTGGCCCGTGGAGCGGCGGGCGGCTTCAGGTTCCGCGTCGGCCGGTTCCGGTGCCGCCGGCGCATAAGCCTGCTCATCCACGCTGAAGAGGTAGTCCCGGTCGGTGGCTACCTGGAGCACGAACGCCACGACTATTGCCGCAGCCAGGAGAAGAATGACGATCCCCAACACCTTCTCGGTATTGCCGACCTGCTCGATCCTTCGCATGTAACGCCGTGCGAAAAACGTGCGCATCGCTCGTCTCCACAGACAACCACCATAGCATATCATGCCGGAGATCAGCTTCGATAGAGGAACATGCCGATGGGCGTTCCCGGTACGGGCCACATGCTGCATTCGTCCGACCGTTGGCGCCGCGTGTGGCTGAGCGTGCTCGTGATGGCCTGGGGCGCACAGGCGATCGTGACCCAATCGCTTCTGTTGCGCGAGGCGCTCGTGTTGATGTTCGGCAGCGAGTTTGCCTGGGGCGTCGTCCTGTTTGCGTGGTTGCTCGGGGTGGCCGTGGGAGCCGCCTTCGGCGGGTGGCTGGCAGAGCGTCTGCCACGCGCGGACGTGGGGCTTGTGGCGGTACTGTTGGTCCTGAGCGTTGCCGCCTGCGTGGAGCTCTGGGTCTTTCGCGGGGCACGCGCGTGGCTCGGCGTCGAGCCGGGAGAGCTCCTGCCACTGCCGAAGACGGCCCTGGCGGCAGTGTTGTTCGTCTCGCCGGCCAGCGCCCTGGTCGGGATGGCGTTTCCACTGGCATGCTGCATCGGCGGCTTGTCGGAAAGCTGTAGCGCCGGACCTCCGAGTCCGGCGCCGGATCGAGGCGGGTCTAATAACGTCGGACTCGGAGGTCCGACGCTACGGGGATCCCCGGTTGGGCGGCTTTTGCAGTTCGGTCATGTTTACGCCCTGGAATCGGCCGGGAGCCTGATCGGCGGGGCGGCGTTCAGCTTCTGGGCGGTCGAGCATCTGACACCCATCCAAACCGCCCTGACCTGTGCCGCCGTGATGGCGGCGGCGGCGGCCGGATTACTCGCCAGACGACCGCCGTGCGGTGACGTACGCACAGTCCCATCTGCCCGTGCGTCTCTGCCCACAAGCACGGGCAAGCGAAGACGCCTGCCCGTGGCACCCGCTGCGTTGGCCGTGATCGCCGCGGCGGCGGTGCTGGTCGCGGTGCTCGCGGGCGATGCGCTGAACCGCGGGCTTGTTGACCGCCGCTGGCGGAACGTCGCCCCGGGCTACGAGCTGGTTGCCGAGACGGAGTCGAAGTATCAGAACTTGGCCGTCGGTCACCGGGCGGGGCAGTTCACGCTCTACTGCGACGGGCAGATCTCAGCCGATTTCCCGGACCCGTACACGTTCGTGCCGCTGGCTCACTTCTGGTTGTGTCAGCACCCCGAGCCGCGGCAGGTGCTTGTCCTGGGCGGCGGGGCCGAAGGGCTATTGGCCGAAATCCTCCGCCACCCGATCGAGCACATTGACTATGTCGAGCCGGATCCGCGGCAAATCGAGCTGGTGCAACCATACTTGGCCGAGGTGGACCGGCGGGCGCTGAGCGACCCGCGTGTCACCGTGCACCACGTTGATGCCCGTTACTACATCAAGGCGCAGCGCGCGCGGTTCGACCTGGTCATCGCCCGCTTGCCCGAGCCTACTTCCGCCCTGCGCGCCCGCTTCTATACCGACGAGTTCTACGGCGAGCTCCGCCGGGCGATGACGGCCCGGTCGGTCCTGTGCACGACGGTGACGGCGGCACCCGGCGAGCTATCCCCGGTTTCGCGCGAGTACCTAGCCTCCGTCCGGGCCACGTTGCGACGCCGATTCCCTCATCTGGTCGTCGCCTGGGGCGATCCGGCTCAGATGCTGGCGGCTACCAAGCCCGGGCTGACCGCGACCGATCCCGCCGAGCTGGCACAGCGCTACACGCAGCGCGGCGTGAAGTCGGACCTGTTCATTCCGGAATGGTTCGGCTCCACTGACTGGCTGGACCCGGGGAAACTGGCCCGGCGGGCGGCCGACCTCGACGAGGCGCAAGACGTCCGAATCAGCACCGACCTGCGCCCTTCGGTCTACATGCAACGCCTGCTGCTGTGGGAAGCCATGACCGCTGGCGGTGTAGGGCCGGGCAGAAGCGGTGGCGGAGTAATCGAATTGCTCCGCAACGTCAGCCTGGCCGGTCTCGTGGTAACCTTGGCGGTGGCGGGCGGAATCACGCTACTCGTCAGCCGGCTGCGACGCCGGGCACGCGACGGCTGGGCATCCGGCGTGATCACCCTCTCGGTTGGAACGACCGGCTTCGTAACCATGGCGCTGAGTATCGTCTGGCTCTTCGCGTTTCAGAACCTGTACGGTTACGTCTATCAGCGCATTGGCTGGATCATCGCGCTCTTCATGGGCGGCCTCGTGCTGGGGTGCATCCTGGCTCAACGTGTGGGCCGGGTGCCGCCCACCTCTCGCGTGGGTGGCTCGACGCCGGTGCCGCGGGACAATGGTGGGCGGTGCCCATCCTACGCAGATGCGCTGCGTCTGTGGCGCTGCCTCATCGGCGTGGACGTGCTGCTGGCGATATTGGCGCTGGCGATTCCATTCCTTCTGCCGATGCTGGCAGCGCTGCAAGCTAGCCCGCGCACATTCGCGCTCGTGGAATGGTGCGTCTCGATCGGGGTTGTCATAACGGGACTGCTCGGCGGGGCAGTCTTCCCGCTGGGAGCCCACTTGCAGTTCGGGTTCACCGGGCGGACGGGCACCGCCGCCGGCAGCGTGGACGCCGCCGATCACGCCGGCGCCTGCCTCGGCGCCCTGCTGTGTGGCATCCTGCTCGTACCGGTCTTCGGCACCGCCACCGCCACCTTCCTCCTGGCGGGAATGAAACTCACCTCCGCCGCGCTGCTGGCGGTTGGCCGACGGTTCAGTTACGCGGCTTGAAGGCCAGGGCTTGTTGTTGGGACCACACGCCGGGGATTGGGGTGGAGCATTTGGGGCACTTGCCATTTCTGATCTTGTTGGACGCGACGCGGAAGCCGACGCGGCGGATTAGCTCCTCGCCGCAACTGTGGCAATAGGTGTTTTCGCCGGGGTGCATCGGCACGTTGCCAGCGTAGACGTAGTGCACGCCGGCGTCCAGCGCAATCTGCCGGCAGCGTTCGAGCGTGGGGATCGGCGTGCGCGGCAGGTTGGTGACCCGGTAGGTGGGGTGAAAGCGGGTAAAGTGCATTGGCACGTCCGGCCCGAGGTGCTTGACCACCCACTTGCTCATCTGCTTGATCTCATCCGGCGAATCATTCAGCGTGGGGACGATGAGAACCACCAGTTCGAGCCAGATGCCGATGTCCTTGAGCACTTCCAACGCATCCAGCACCGGCTTGAGATGGCCCGCACACCACTCCGCGTAGAACTTCTCGGTGAACGCCTTGAGATCAACCTTGACGCCGGTCAGTTGCCGGCAGAGTTGGCGGAGGGGCTTTTCCTGAATGTAGCCGTTGGAGATCATCACGCTACCGATGCCGTGCTGTCGCGCCAGGGCAGCGGTGTCGTGCATGTACTCGTAGAAGACGACCGGCTCGGAATAGGTATATGCGATTGTGGGGCATCCGCGTGACTTGCAGGTCGTCACCAGTCGATCGGGTTTGACCAGGACGCTCTCGACTTGCTCCGGGCGGAACTGGCTGATCCGCCAGTTCTGGCAGAACTTGCATTCGATGTTGCAGCCGGCGGTCGCGATCGAGAACGCGGGCGTGCCCGGGAGGTAGTGAAACAGAGGCTTCTTCTCAATCGGGTCAACGTTACCCGAGCACAGCGCGCCGTATACGAGTGTGTGATACTCGCCGCCCTGGTTCTCGCGGACGCCGCAGTAGCCGCGCTCCACGTCGGCCACGGCGCACTCGCGTGGGCAGAGCGTACACTTGACCTGATTCTGCTCGAGCTTCTCCCAGAACATGGCGGGATACCGGGCGACGCCTTCGAGCTTGGGCCCGGCCAGCGCCCCGGTGCCGGCCGTGTCCTGTTGAGCCAGGGCAAACTCGGTTCCGCCGAGTGCGCAAGCGGTCCCGCAAGCCAGACCCCATCGAAGCAGGTCGCGGCGCGACACGGGAAGGGATTCCCGCTGAGGCGGGTGCGAGAAGGGATTCTCGCACCAGCGTTGGCGCGACGGACGATCGAGACACGGCTGACACAGCCGTGCCACCCGGGGGACGAACAGGTTCTTGAGGTTGTCCACGTCACACCTCGATGCGTTCGATCTTGCTCAGATCGGCCACGCCGAGCCCGCGGGCGGCGGCGGTGGCAATGTGCTTGGGCGGCCGGCCTTCCTCCGCGAGGAACTTGAGCCCCTTCTGCCTTCGCTGTGCCTCAAGCAGATCGGCGGCGACGGCGTCGGCGGCCACAAAGTCGCTACTGACGATCAGCCCACCGAACGCCCAGGCAAAACCAGGGTGGACACCCGGCCCGGCGTTGTACTGGGCGCGCGTGCCGTCACATACCGTCAGCCGCCATTTCGGGCGGATGTACCGGTGCGACACAACGTCCACGATATACGGATCGCAGTTGTTGTCATGATACTTGTTGGGGTTATGGATCGCCCCGTAGAAGTTCTTCATGCCCAGGCTGGCACCGGCCAAATTGTGGTCTTTGAGCACCGGCACGGAGATCAACGTGTCCACCTGCTCGGCCACGATGCGCGAGAACCACGAGCCGATCTGCCCGCTACTCTCGATCCGCTGCTGATAGCCTCCGCCGCGAACGGTCCGGTCGGCGTCCGTGCCGCGACACTGCACACCGCGGCCGGACTTGTTGAGCTTGAAGCCGGCTTCGCCCAGCTCGTAATCCAGCCGGTCCCAGATGATGATGTTCTCGGCCGACACACCCGCTCGGCGCAGGCCAGCGACGATCGCCTGAACCACCGCCGGCTGGGTCGAAAGCCCCAGCGCGTTCACCTTGATGCCGACACGGTCCTTCGGCGTGAACAACTGGCGCCAGGCGGCGGCCGCATCCGCGGCGTTCGTGAGCTTCTGCATTGACGCATCGAGGAGTCTGCGCAGCCGGGCGCGGTGCTCGTCCACCTTCCCGCGCGTAAGCTTCTCGTCGCGCGCGATCACCACGCGCGGGGGCCGCGTACCCGCTTGGCGGTTCACGCCGGGCGGCTCAGCGCGATATCCGGGCGTGGTGACGCCGGTAAACACGACGCCGGCCGCGGCCGCGCCTATCTGCGTCAAGAAATCGCGCCGCGAACGTTCGCGCGCCATAAGTGGGACCTCCGGTTAGGGACACGACAGCAACGCGGGGTCGCCCGCCTCTTCAGCCAGATTGTCCGCACGGCGTACCCTACTCCGGCTCGCCGAATACTTCCGCCTCAAGTGACCATATCTCCGCCGCCGCGCGTCTCCAAGTGTCCGACGCCGACTCGAGGCCTCACGGTGACGGTGGCAGACTCGGTTGTGCTGGATTGCTGCCACCGCGGGGTGGCTCCAGAGCTACGCGCACCCGTTCGCAGACCCGCTCTGCCGCCCCCACGGCCGCGCGTCCTTCCTGCTCCGACGGCTCCCCTGCCACGCCTGGATATCTCAGCAGCACCGCGTGAGGGGCCAAGAGTCGGCAATCATGCTCCAATTGCTCGAAGGAACCTCCGGCCGCGACGGCCTCGCTGAGCAACGCCACAAGGTCATGCGTCCGTGTGACCACCTGTCCCCGGGCGACCAGGAAGGCCTTAAGCGTCTTCTCGGCTGCCTGCTGGGCATGAAAACACACCGTATCCCAGGGAACCTGCTCGGCGCCGAGGTTATTACGGATGTTGAGCAGGTCGTTGTCCGCCTTGGCGATCCAGGTCCGGGGATCATCCGGGTTGCTCATAGAGCACCTTGCCTTCTGATTCGATCACCCGGATGAGTGAGTTGCGCTGTTGACGCTGCTGTTGCACCTCCAGCGGCGTGTACACGACCAGGTCCATCGCCCACCGGCGTAGGCCGAACAACGCATCGATCGCGCGCGCACGTTCGGCCGGCGGATCCGCAGTTTCCATTTCCACCATCAGATCCAGATCGCTGTCTGGTCGAGTCGCGCCCCGCGCGCGACTGCCGAACATGATGATCCGCCGTGGGCGGAACGCCTCCGCGATTCTCCGAACGATTTCTCTAACCGGTGGTTCCGTCATTCATCAACCCGTGGTTGGCGAGCTACTCCGGCTCGCCGAATACTTCCGCCTCAAATGAGTATATCTGGGCTTCTGGGCGTCTCCAAGCATCGGGCGGGAGGCCGGCCTTGCGGCACGTCTGGGCCAGGAATTCCGTGCGCGTCCAGCCGCGCTCGTAGGCCACCTGCGGCAGCAGCACGCCGCGCTGCCGTGGGCCGAGCGAGATCAGCAACCCGTGCTGGCCGACGACGATCTCGTCGGTGTTGACCACCGGCTTCATCGGCGTCAGATAGCTGATCTCGATATGGAGCTGGTCCAATTCCGCGGCGGTGACCGGGTTGTTCACGAAGCGGCGGTCCTGGCAAGCGGACACGGCGTTGCGGACGACGGCCGCACAGAGCGGTCCCGTTGCCTTCATGTTGCCGATACACCCGCGCAGCTGACCCTTGTTCTCCAGTGTCACGAAACACGCGCCGTCGTTGCGCAAGGCCGCCGGAAGCTTGTCGGCATCCGGTTGTGACAGTTCTTCGCCCTTCAAATGAGCGGTAACCGTTTGACGCGCAAGACGCAGGAGCTCAGCGCGTTCCGGCCCGCTCAGTGTCGGCGGCCGCTGTGTGAAGACAAACGACTGGTACGTGACGGGGTTGCTCCAATCGCCGGTTATCTTACCCGAGGTGTCGTAGGCCGTGCGCACGCCTTGGGCTCCGCCTTTCATTGCCAGCACACGCAACAGGAGCTTGATCGGCTCGCGGCCGCAGATCGTGTCGTGCGTCTTGGCGAGGTGATCGGCAAAGCCGTCGTAATCGCACCGGACAATCGGAGCCGCGGCCTGGTCAGCCAGTTCGCGGATCTTATCCGGCACGTTTTCCTTGAACGGCTGGTAGCGGAACCTCGGCCCGAAATGGGTGAAGTCGCTGCTGGCCACGAGCAGGGTATCTTCGTCAACCCAAGGGATGAGGGCCTGGGCAGCCGCGGTGAAGTCGCGCTCCGACATCCGCCCAATGAGTAGCGGAACCAGCGAGAAGCCTTTGAGAACCCGCTGCAAGAACGGCAGTTGCAGCTCCAGCGAGTGCTCCCCGCCATCTCGACCGGCGCTTGAGCTGAACAGCGGATTGCTCAGGAGCTGGTCGCAGACTTCGCGGTCGATCGGCACTTGGCCGAGTGGTGTGGCGTAGGCCGTCAGCTCCTTCGGCACATCGACCCCGTCGTACCGCCCGGTGTTGCGATGGCTGAACGCCAGCACAATGACGCGCTTGTACGTGTGGCCGCGCAGGCACGCATACCCGGCCGCCGCCGCGGGCGCGCTGTAGCGGTACCCGGCATGGGGACTGATCACCGCCAGGGGCTTCTCGGAGACCTTCGGCGGCGCGGCCCGCGCGAGCAGGTCGTCAACCGTCTTCGTCAGCGCCGCCGGTTCGCCCGGGTACCAGCCGCCCGCGCAGTAGGCCGGGCGCACCTTCGCGTCATCCTGGGCGGCGACAACCTGGCTGAGCAAAACCGGCCAGACAACGCTCGCCATCATTGCCAATCGTAGAGGCTGTCGTGTACTCATGGCTCGCAACTCCGTAACGCCCAATGCGGTTATTGTACCACAACGCCGATTACGCCTCGAAGTCCCCGTCTCCCGGCGTAGCGCAGGCGCGTGCGTCTGCCCGGGCCGGCGTCTGCTCACTGTCTGAACATGGCCGCGACCCGCTCGGCGAGTCGTTGGGGCAGTCCGTCGCGATTCTCACGTGTTACCTGCCAGACCTCCGCGTCGGACCTGGCCTTCACCTCGGCGATGAATCCCCCGCCGAAAGCGCCCACCGTGGCAACGATGGGCGTGGGGCCATCGAGCAGTCCGCGCACGGCCTCGACGAACCGGGTCGAGAAACACTCCATCTTGCCGATCTCGTCGATGAGCATCACGTCACAGCGGCGGCCTAGCTCCGGAAGCACAAGCTGCTCGAAGGCGGCAACGTCCACGCCGTACCTTCCGACCCGGTGGCGACTCTGGAGCCCCACATGGGATAACACACCCGACCCGCCGGAAAACGTTGTGGCGCCGAAGCCCTGACGCTGCCCGCCTTCACGGATCTCCTCGGTGTAGAACCCGGCGGTCGTCTTGTTTGTCAGCAGGTCGGCCAGCCGCGTGATCACCGTGGTCTTGCCGATGCCGGGACGGCCGGTGAGCAGGATGTTTGTCACTGCGGTCTTTGCTTTGTCGGCTCCGTTGCTCATCGCACGCACGCCGGTGTGAGGTACCATTCAACCGCCCAGCCGTCGTCCGCGGGGCCGATCTTGAGGACGGCCGCGTTGACGAATCGGACCGGGGTCTTCTCCGCGTCTCCGGTCAGCAACAGCCCGGCCAGGCGCGCCAGATGCGGCAAGTGACCCACCAACAGAAGGGCTCCATTCTGCTCGCGCTTCGTGGCTAGCTCCTCGTAGACCACGCGCGGGTCGTCTTTGGGATTCGTGCCCTCATAAGCGGTCGGCCTGACGTGCGGACAAAACGCCGGTGCAAAGATCTCGGCGGTCTGTTGCGCTCTGAGCTTGCCGCTGTGGCGAACCTCCGCGATCGGCGGGTCGATGAGCTGCGTGCCCAACACCGCCAAATGGTCGGCCATTTTCGTCGCCGCCGCTCGACCTTCTTCACTCAGCGGCCGTTGCGGATCCTGCTCGGCGGAAAGCGCCTGTCCGTGCTGAACCAAGTAGACGTCCATAGCAATACTCCGTCAGGCCTTTCAACTGCCGCCCCGATGCTTCACGAACCGACTGCTTCCATCAATTGGCGGGCGTTATCCACGGCATGACCGCCGATGTCGTTGTTGTAATACACGTACACGTCCTTGTCGTCGGCGAGCCAGGCGCGAACCCGAGCCGCGTCGGCGGCAATGTGCTTCGACGTATAGCAGCCCCGGTAGCCGCCACCCGGACCGTGGCGGCGGACGTACACGAAGGGCGCCTCGTTCGGCTCGGTAATCGGACAGCGCGGTAGATCGGCCAGGCATAGGGCAGCCTTGTGCCGGGTTAGCAGCGCGTGGACCTCGCCGCATAGCCAATCCGGGTTGCGGAACTCGACCGCCACTCTCCAATGCTGGGTGCGAGAAGGGATTCTCGCACCAGCGGTCCCGGCGGCTCTCTTTAGTGTTGTCAGGAACTTGTCAAGCCGGGCCGCGTCCTTCCGCAGCGAGGGCGGCAACTGCACCAGCAGCGGGCCGCGCTTCGGCCCGAATTCATTCGCGACGGCCAGGAAGTCCCCCAACTCCCGTTCACAATCCGCCAGCCGCTTGACGTGCGTTATGCGTCGCCACAGCTTGACGGCGAAGCGGAAGCGTCCGCCGGTCACGGCCCGCCAGCGGGCGACGAACTCCGGCTTGGGCAGGCGGTAGAAGGACGAGTTCAGCTCGACCGTCCCGAACTGTTGGGAGAAGAAGCCCAGCCATTCGCCCTGCTTCAGCCCCTGCGGATAGAAACGCCCCTTCGCCCAGTGGGCATAGCTCCACCCGCTCGTCCCGATGTAACACTTCCCGCCAGCCATGATGGCCATTATCTGCAGCCGTGCCGGACAATACAAAGCCCTTCGTGGGAGAAACAAGGCGAAGCAGGCAGGGCTGCCCCAGTTTTCGAGGCGCAGATCGGGCCGTAGACAAACAGCCGCAGGTTCACTGACGGGACGCGGTGGCAGCGTCCACTCAAGGCCAGTATGATAAATGGGGGCTATAAGCCACGGGCCACATAGAGAGCGCTACGCCTATATGGAGCTGCACCTCCTACACGTTGCTGGTCGGAGCTGACGATGCAGAGGCCTCGCGCACTCGGGCTGGTTTCCGCCCTGATCGCGTTGGGAACCTCCCCGACCGCGAAAGCCGCCGGCCTATTCCCGATCCCCCCGGTCCCACTCCGGGTACTCGTTGCCGACGCGGACCTCATTGTCATCGCGAAGGTCGAGAGGATTGAGGAAGACCAGGATGGGCGCTTCGCTGACAAGCTGGGGCTTGAGCACAGCATCGCTGCGCTTAGAGTTGACACAGTCTTGAAAGGCCGGGCCGATTCGGGCTCCTCGCTGAGAGTCCCATTCCCCGCGTATTCGGGTTGCCCGGCGCCGCCTCGCTATCCGCGGCTGTCCTGGGAATCAAGCAGCCGGCTAGGGCTACCCGAGTTTGCGAGGCCTACGTTTTGGGGTGGGCATCCCCGCTCGGCAGGCGTGAGGACGTGAGTTGATGGAACGACGAGAATACCGTGTACCGTTGGTGGCCGTTGGGTTCATTACCGTCAGCATTGCCGCGGCAACAGCACAGCAGTCCCGCCCGCAGCCGGTCGGAGGCGACTGGCCCATGTGGGGGCGCTGCGCCAACCGCAACGCTGCCTCCACCGAGACGGGGATCCCCGCCGAATGGAAGACAGGTATCGTCAAGAGCAACATCAAGTGGGTTGCCCCGCTTGGCACACAGACCTATGGATCGCCGGTCGTCAGCAACAGCCGCGTTTACGTTGGAACGAACAACGGCGGCAGGTTCCGGCCACACAGCAAGGGCGACAAGGGCTGCCTGCTCTGCTTTGATGCAAACACAGGCCGGCTGCTCTGGCAGGCCACGCACGACAAGCTGCCGACCGGGGAGGTCCACGATTGGCCGGAGGCCGGCATCGCCTCGACCCCGTACGTTCACGGCGATCGCGTTTATTACGTCAGCAACCGTTGCGAGCTAGTCTGCGCTGACGTCCAGGGCTTCTACGACAACGAGAACGACGGCCCGTTCGCCGACGAGAAGTTCACGGAGAAGCAGGATGCCGATCTAGTTTGGGTTCTGGACATGATCAGCCAACTGGGCGTGTTCCCCCACGCTCTGGCCGTGAGTTCCCCCGTCGGTGCAGGTGATCTCGTGTTTGTGTGCACCGGCAACGGCACCGGGGAGGACTACGAGAGAATCCCTCCTCCAGTGCCTGCTCCGCAGGCCCCATCGCTAATCGCCGTTGACAAGAAATCCGGCCAGGTTGTCTGGCAGCGCAACGATCCGGGAACGAATCTACTGCACGGGCAATGGTCATCGCCGGCGTACGGTCTCGTGGCCGGCGTGCCACAGGTTGTCTTCGGCGGTGGTGACGGCTGGTGCTATAGCTTCGCCCCAAAGACCGGCGACCTTCTCTGGAAGTTTAATCTGAACGCCAAGGACGCTGTATGGGGCCCCGCCGGCCGCGGCGGTACGAAGACCTTCATCGTCGCCACACCCGTTATTCACGATAACAAGGTGTTTCTGGGGGGTGGCAATCAGCCGGCCTACGGTGAAGGTCCCGGTCAGCTTTATGCCATCGACGCAACTCAGCGAGGCAACATCACCGACAGCGGCAGGATTTGGCTCGTTGGCGGCCGGGATTTCGGCCGCACGGTCTCGAGCGTGGTAATCGCGGATGGGTTGCTTTACGCCGTCGATGTTCCCGGCATTCTTCACTGCTTTGACATCAAGAGCGGGCGGCAACACTGGCGCTATGACCTGGGGGCCGACGTGTGGGGCTCGCCCATTGTTGTTGACGGTAAGGTAATGCTGGGTGACGTCGATGGCGAAGTACACGTGCTGAAACACAGCAGGACGCTCGAACCGTTGGCGGTAAACGAGCTGCGGCACTCGATGCGCACCACACCGACCGTTGCCAACGGCACGCTATACATTGCTACGCCGCGCTGGCTATACGCTATTCAGATGACGACACTTGCCGATATCGACCCGGGGGTCGGCGTCAGGATTCCGACGATCGTCCTCGTCTTCGGCGCCCTGCTGATCCTCGCGCTGGTTATCTGGCTTATGCTTCGAAAGAAGAGTCAGTAGGCCGTGTCTGCGCTGGTCCCCCACGCTTTCGGGCGTGAGGGACCGACTCGAATGCGAGGTGATCCCGGTAGGCTTGTCCGATCCCGACCTACAGACGGCTGGAACGGGCTTAGACGCGGCAGGGCGCTCGAACCGTTGGCAGTGAACGAGCTGCGGCACTCGATTCGCACCACACCGACCACTGCCAACGGCACGCTTTGCATCGCTACACAGCGCTGGCGATACGCCATCGGGATACGCGGACGCGGCGCCGCCTGAGTCTGCGGAGTCTCTCGCCGCGGAGCTGCTCTTTGAAGACTCGATTTTCCTCCTTGAGATACTCGATGACATCCTGTTGGTGCCTGTTGATCCAGCCTGCGACGGCCACGACGAGGAGCTAGCAAGGTTGGAGAATCTGCACTGAATGCGACCGAATGCTATCGTCGGATGGCGCGGTGGCGGGTGCAGATCTCGATCAGGCGGTCTACAGGAATTGCCTCGCTCGTGTGGCCCTGGAAACCGGTCACGGTTGTCGCCTTCAACAGGCTGTTCAGGATGGCCTCCTCGGTCGCCTCGCGTGTAGCCTGGAACAGGGGCGAGAGGCGTTCGTCGCGGAGCAGCGTGGGTGTCCGGGTTTTGCGTGGGGCTCCGTGTGGAACGCGCACCGTCTCGGCGGTCGAGAACGCGATCACGTAGTCGCCGCTGCCGTGCGTCATGGGAGACCCGACCGCGGCCAGGCCGAGCAAGGCCCGTTTGGCCAGCCGCTTGAGTTGGCGTGCATCGAGCGGTGCATCGGTCGCCACCACCAGTATGCAGGAGCCGCCCTCGGACTCGCGCTCGTCAGTCAGATCCTGAAGGTAGTACCGCCCCAGTTCCTTCCCGACCGGCGCTCCATTCACGGTGAGGATGCCGCCGAAGTTGGTCTGGGCCAGAGCCCCGACGGTGTAGCCGCCGTGGGAAGCGGGCAGACGGCGCGAAGCAGTCCCGATGCCGCCTTTCCAGCCCAGGCAGCGCGTCCCGGTGCCGGCACCGACCGAGCCTTCGGCGACGGGCCCCTCATCGGCCGCGGCAATCGCCGCCAAGACGTCCTCCCGACGGACGCGCTGGGCCCGGATATCGTTGAGATAGCCGTCGTTGGTCTCCCCGACCACCGGGTTGACGGAGCGGACGTTTTCGTTGCCGTCCAGATTCAGCATATAGGTCACCAGCGCGTCGGCCGCCGCAAAGGTGGACAGCGTGTTTGTCAGGACTACCGGCGTTTCGAGCGTGCCCAGCTCCTCGACCTGTGTTGAGCCGACCAGCTTTCCGAAACCGTTGCCGACCACGATCGCGGCGGGCACCTTCTGCTGGAAAACGTTGCCGCCGTGCGGAAGAATCGCCGTCACGCCCGTTCGGATCGCCTCGCCCTCAACGATCGTCCGGTGGCCGACGCGTACGCCGGCGACGTCGGTGATGGCATTCAGCGGACCCGGCGGCAGGACGCCGACCACGATCCCGATGTCACGTGCCCGCGGGCGCTGCTCAGACTGCTCGAACGCGAGCGGAGCGTTGTCTACGGCGTATGGTTCGAAGCAGGGCGTCCGGAAGGCGAGTAGCAGTGTTGCGGGAAGCAACAATGTTGAAGCACCCATATCTGAAGACCTCCATAGTAATGCAGTCGAACCCTCGCGCGCTCGGCCAAGTAGAGCAGGGCGAGTCTACCAGGCTCGCCATTGCGGTCACGCGACCCGGTGCTCTCGCGCTCAGGCCAGCAAATGCACGTTTCCGATCCGCACGCGTTGCAGACCCGCGGCCTGAGTGGCCTCCAGGCACTCCACGGCGTGCTGCCGCGAAGTCGTCGGCAAGTCGCACATCTCGAACGCCGGATGAAATCCCAGCAAGGCATAGGGAATGCTCGGGTCCAGCCGGGCGATGAAGCCCGCGATCCGGCCCACCTGTTCCGCCTCGACGTATCCCGGCACCAGCAACGTGGAGGCTACCAGAAACGGTGGGTCCGGCCGCCGGCTGATCCAGCCGCTGAGATACTCGAAGTTCCGCAGCGTGCGGCGGTTCGTCACGCCGCACAACGCACGATGGAGGGACTCGTCCCAGGCCTTGAGGTCGAACTTGATGCACCCGCCGCTCTCAAGCGACAGCTCGCCCATTTGCTTCAGCGCGGAGCGGGCCAACGAGCCGTTGGTTTCCCAGCAGATTCGCAGGATGCGGCCTTGCCGTTCTCGTCGAGCCGACCTCGCCGCAGCCAGGGCATGCTCGATCTGGCAGGACGGATCGCCGCCGAAGAAGCAGATGCAGCGGGTGCCGGAGTCGGCGGCCGCGGCCAGCTCGGCGGCACTGTGCCTGGGTCCGGCCAGACTGTGGTGCTTGAAGTGCCAGTTCTGGCAGAACAAGCAGTCGAACGAGCAGGCTTCGTAGAACACGGCCAGGTTCGCGTATCCGTGCTCGGGCCCGGTTGTGTCGGTGAAATCCGAATATCCGGCCGGGCCCGAGGCCGGGCAAACCCAATCGGCCACGCAGTTGGTCGGCAGCGGGTCGTGGTACCACTGGACGGCCGCGGCCTGGGCATCGCCGCCGCTGACCTGCCCGTCCTCATTGCGTCGGACGCCGCAGTAGCCGACCTGCCCGGTGTTTATCTTGCAGGCGTTGATGCATTGCCGGCAGCCGGCGCCCGCCCGCGCCCTGGGTGGATCTGTAGGCAGACGGAATCGTCGCCGCGCGCGGGCGTGGGCGGCCACCGCCTGGGCATGGGCTTGCGGCGTCTCGGCCAGGATACACCCGGCACACAAGCCCAGGGTTTGGCTGATGTGGGGTGACTGGCGGTGACAGATCGTGCATTCGCCCATGTCGTCGCCACCTGCGGCGTTCGGCTGCGTGCCCGTCCAGCAGATCACCATTCTACGCCAGGGTGGCACGGGCGCCCCCACCCCTGAGACTCGGGCAGGATGCCCAGGTCGCCCCAGTCACCGTCGAGGAGCCCACAGAGGAATGGGACGACCGCCGATCGTACACGGCATTGTCGGACTTGCCGCCGGCAGATTATCATCGTGTTGGCCCGACGCCGTTGCTGACCAGATGGGAGGCGAAAGGATGTCGCCTGAGCGGCTGAAGATCCATACCCGACCGGAGTTGGTTGATGGCCGGCTGATCCTGGCTTTCTCTGGCTGGATGGACGGGGGTAACGTCTCGACCGGCACAGTGGAGTGGCTGATCGAGGCGCTCGGTGCACAGAAGGCTGCCGATATCGCCCCCGAGGGCTTTTACATCTACAACTTCCCCGGGTCGATGGAAATCTCCTCGCTCTTCCGCCCACACACCAAGATCGAAGACGGCCTGATCGAGGCCTACCAGCCTCCCACAAACACGTTCTTCTGCGACAAGGGGAATGATCTGCTTCTGTTCAGCGGCAGAGAGCCGAATTTCAACTGGAGCGATTTCGCGGATTGCCTGTTTTCTTTCGCGTCACAAGCCGGTATCTCGGCCGTGTACTTCATCGGAAGCGTGGCCGGGACCGTCCCGCATACGCGTGAGCCGCGCCTCATGAGCACGGTATCCGACGAGAGCCTCAAACCCGCCTTGGAGCCGTACGGCGTGACCTTCACCGACTACGAGGGGCCGGCGAGCTTCTCCACGCACCTGATGACCCTGGCAAGCGGCCGCGGCTTCCGTATGGCGAGTCTGGTGGCGGAGATTCCGGCGTACATTCAGGGCACCAACCCCAAGAGCATTGAGGCCGTCATCAGGAAGCTGACCGCGATGCTCGGTCTGCAAGTCAGTCTCGATCGCCTGCGGACGATGAGTGACGCGTGGGAGAAACGGCTGAACGACGCCCTTGAGCGAGAGCCGGAACTGGCCACGCACATCCGCAAGCTCGAAGAAGACTACGACAACGAGGTCTTTGACACGCAAATGGGGGATCTGAAGGAGTGGCTCCAGCAGCGCGGGGTCCGCGTGGACTAACCCGGGCCGAGCTGGACCTGATCGCGACGCGGCTCGCCACGCCGGACAGATCGCTTTGTCGAGGTCTCCCGCGTCTGCGCTTCGATCAGGACCGGCTGAGGAACTCCAGCGGGGCATGTCAACCCCCGGCAGGTCCAACACCGCGATTCCGGCCCGGCAGGCGTGCCAGGGTTTCGACCAGGCAATGGCCCTCCCCGCCCCCCGTACTTGCCCTCAATCAGGTCGCGCACGGGAGGATACAATCTCCGGCGATTCGTGGTTTAGGCGACTTGGCAGCGGCCTGGGGATGTGCTAGAATTCAGACAATGCTGCGGGGTAGAGCAGTTGGTAGCTCGTCGGGCTCATAACCCGGAGGTCGCAGGTTCGAGTCCTGCCCCCGCTAATCCGGTAAATCGATAACGGCCAGCCACTTGCGGGCTGGCCGTTTCTCGTTGGGGGATGTCCGATAATCTAGTTGGGTGTGCGGGAAGCAAGGGCGAGCTGGCGTCGCGTTTCGCCGCTTGGCGTGTACGGCCCGCTTATCAACTTTCGTCCGGACGAACACCACTGGAGCCGTGCTGGCTGCTGGCGGAATGGCCGGCTGATCGAGACGCGCCGACCAAGTACTTCTTTTCCAACCTGCCGACAACGACCCCACTGGGAAAACTCGTCGCGGTTGCCAAGAGCCGGTGGATGATCGAGCAAAGTTACCAGCAGATGAAGGGCGAACTCGGGCTGGACCACTTCGAAGGCCGCTCATGGCGTGGCCGGCATCACCACGTGACGCTGCTGTTCTTGGCCTGGGCGTTCTTGCAGACACAGCGTCGCGGTCGAAAAAGGGGGCCGAAGGCTGCACGCTCCCGCAGGCTCGCCGCGCGTTACAGCAAGTCCTACTCTGCTGGGCGGGGGTCTGCGCCACCTGCGGCTGCCCGCTCGCATTCCGCCGTCCCGACCATGGCGCGGGCGGTGTGTAATCAAACTTAACGGAGTAGCACTAGGGGCCCTTCATGCCTCATCGGCGTTTGACGTCACGCCCAGTCGCTCGGCAACACGCTGTCGGACGGCCTTAGCGGATCGAAGCGTCTCCAGCTCGGCCGCCAAAGGGGCGAGCGACCGAACCGAAATGTTCGGCAGCGCGAGCGTTAGCTTGGGGAAATCGACTTGGGAGACGCTGAAACGCCGAATGCCCAGAGCGAGGAGCAAGCCCATCGTCTGGATGTCTCCGGCGAGATCACCACAGGCCGTGACTAGTTTCGACTTGGCTGTGGCCGCCTCGATGATCTGCCTCAGCAGCCGGATGACCGCCGGGTGCATGGGGTCGTGATAAGCTTCGACCAACTCATCGTCCCGATCGGCGGCGAGCGTATACTGAGTCAGGTCGTTGAGTCCGATGGATATAGCGTCGACCTCGTCCAGGATGTCGGCGACCATCAGGGCGGCCGAGGGCATCTCCACCATCGCGCCGAGCTGGAACGGCAATGTACGTCGGCCGCGGCAGCCGGCAATGTGACAAAAGCGGTTCGTGGCCATTTCGAGCGTGTCCACAGAATCCAGCATGGGCAGCAGCAGCGTCACCGGACGCTGACGCGCCAAAGCCACGATCGCCCCGAGTTGCGGCCTGAGGATGTCCTCGCGCTGGAGCAGCAAGCGCAGGCCGCGCAGGCCGAGGCTCGGGTTCCGGTTAACGGGGATGTCGGCATAGATGGGGCATTTTTCGGCCCCGAAATCAGCAAGCCGAATATTCAGCTCTGCGTCGCCGATGTGCGCAGCGACCTTTCTGAGCTCCTCATAGATCTCCTCTTCCGACGGCCAATGCGTCCTGCCCATGAACAGGAACTCGGTACGCCACAGGCCAACACCGTCGGCGCCGAGCTTCCGGACGACCTTGCCCTCGGCGGAATCGCTGATGCTGAGCAGTAACGTGATACGGACGTCATCTGCGGTGGTTGCTGGTGTCGGCACGCGCACGCATTCTGAGGCAGGCTGAGGTGCAGGAGTTGCGGTACGCTTGATGTCGTCGCCGGTGTACACCTTTGCCTCGGTCGCATCGACGAAGATGTTTGCGCCGTCGACAATCTGCTCGGTGACGCGACCCACGTCGGTGAGCATGGCAACGCCCAGACTGCGTGCCAGTATCGCCGTGTGCGATTTCGGACCACACGTTTCGGTCACGAAGCCCTTCACGTTCTGATGAAAGAAACGCACGAGCTCCGAGGGCGTCAACTCCCTGGCGATGATGACCGCATCGGGATCGCTCTCGTCACGGTCTCCCGGCACAGCTTGCAGACAACGGATCAGCCGGCGACCGATGTCCAGGATGTCTGCCGCCTTATCCCGCACCAAGGGCACGGGGCTGCTGGCGAGCAGATCATAGTTGTGCTTAACCACGCGAGCGACCGCCGCCTCGGCCGAGAATCCGTTCTGCTGAATCTCGTTCTTGATTTGCCCGATGAAGTTCGCGTCGCGCAGTACTGCTTCGTGGGTCTGGAAGATCGCGGCGTCCGCCAGTCCGATGCGTTGGGCGAGTTGCCGATTGATTCGCTCGAGTTGCACACAGGCCCGCCCAATCGCAGCTTGCAGGCGCTCGACTTCCCAGGTCGGCGGGCCCTGGGGTCCGGCGTCCAGGATCGATTCCAGGATTCGTTGGGCGTCGATTGCGCGAGCCCTACCGCGCGCCCTTCCCGGGCTTACTGTGCTGCCTTCAAAGATCATCGCTCGACGTCCAGATCAGCACCCGCATTGGCATCGGCACGCCCCGGTGCCGGGGCTTCCGGCTACTCATACCGCTGAATGGGCTCGGCCGCCACACCGCGGCCGCTAGCTTCACCAGCCCCCCTGCCGGCGCGGCCTGCGCGACGACTGCCCCGCACGACGGGACTTTGGCATCTTGTCGCCGGGCACGTCCGTCGGCAAAATGCCGGCGACAAACTGGAGCGTCGGTGGCGCGGCGCGTGCAGAATAACGCAGGCCATTTCTGCCGAGCGGAAAGGGCTCGGGGAGTCACGGTATGTTCGGTGTGCTCCGCCCCCAGGAGAAGGTTGACGAACACGAGATCAAACAAGGGTTGCGGGCGCTTTTGTTCGACGGTGTCTGCTCCCAAACGATGGGGGTGTTCACGGGCGGAGCGTTCCTGGTCGCATTCGCGCTGCTGCTGGGGGCATCCAATGTCGTCATCGGACTGCTGGCGGCGGTCGGCCCGCTAACGCAGATTCTGCAGATCCCGGCGATCTTCCTGGTCGACCGTACCGGCCTGCGAAAGGCGCTCGTCGTCATCAACTCCTTCCTGAGTCGCCTCTTCTGGCTCGTGGTAGCGGCCCTGCCCTGGATCGTCCCGGCCGAGCAACGCGTACTCGTCCTCCTAATCTGTCTGTTCCTCTACTTCGGGCTGGGCACCATCTCCGGATGTGCCTTCAACTCCTGGATGCGCGACTTGGTGCCGCCGGAGATCATGGGCAGCTACTTCGGCAAGCGGCTGGCGGTCGCCACGGCGACGGGCGCGGTCCTGACGCTGCTCGCGGGCTTCGGTATCGAGGGCGGCAAGAGAATACTGGCTGACGCCCATGCCCCATACAGCATTCTGTTTGTCCTCGGCGGGGTGGCCGGTTTGGTGGGTGTCTATTTTCTGTCCAGGATCCCGGAGCCCCGGATGGCCCGCCATACTCCGCAGGGCGTCTTCTCGGTGCTGGCCGAGCCCTTTCGGGAGTTCAACTTCCGACGGCTGTTAATGTTCCTGGGAAGCTGGAACTTCGCAGTCAACCTGGCCGCACCGTTCTTTGTGGTCTACATGATCTCGCGGCTGGGAATGTCGCTGGCCTTCGTGCTGAGCCTGTCCGTTCTCAGCCAGATCTTCAACGTCGTCTTCTTTCGTATCTGGGGTCGGCTGGCAGATCGTCTGAGTAACAAGTCGGTCCTGTCGGTTTCCGGCTCACTGTTCATCTTTAGCATTTTGATGTGGCCGTTCCTCACGCTCCCGGAGAAACACGTTCTGACGATTCCACTTCTGTTGGCGATCCATATCCTGGCCGGCATATCGACCGCCGGGGTCACCCTTTGTTCCGGGAACATTGCCCTGAAGGCGGCGCCGCAAGGGAAGGCCACGGCGTACCTGGCCGCGAACGCGCTGGTGAACGGCATCGCCGCGACGGTAGCGCCGATCCTCGCCGGTCTGGCGGCGGACTGGTTCGCGACCCAGGAGCTGACGCTGTCGTTACGATGGACGGCGGCCGAAACGGGGAAGACCGTATTTGATCTGTCACCCTTGGACCTCAGGGGGCTGGACTTCCTGTTCATGATCGCGGTGCTCTTTGGCATATACGCCATGCACCGTTTGTTGGCGGTTCAGGAGGAGGGCGAGGTAGAAGAGAAGGTCGTGATGAGGCAGCTTTACAGCGAGGTTCGCAAGGCCGTTCGGCACATCTCGAACGTGGCCGGCTTGCGGCAGCAGTACTACTTCCCGTTCGCGCGACTGGAAGAGGTGGCGGCGCAAGAGCCCTCAGCCGGTGAGAATCGACGTGAGGCCCACACGGGTCAAGGCGAATCCGACACGGGGAACGAAAACGCCGGATGATGTTGAGCAGGCAAGTGTGGTCGTTCTGGCCGGGCTGGCCGCGCTCCGACCCGTCAGCGACCGGCCTTGCTCTCCCGGGACAACGACTTGCCGGTTATCTTCCCCGCCGATACCACTCCCAAAACGAAGCCGATCAGCAGCGTCACCAACAGCAGAACGGCCCGCGGCATGGTCAGTGTCATGAATAGGAGTTTCGTTTCGACCGCTTGAGTGTTCTGCACCACGACAATGATCGTCAATACGGCGATCGCCGCCATGACTGCCAGTTTCCAACGCGACATTTGCACTGCTCCTCTGGGCACCGATCTGCGAGCATCGACTTGGGACTTCTGCAGCGCGCAGGATACCACCGATCCACCCTCGTGCACACCCCGCTCGCGGCGGGTACGCTGCCGCTGGCGGACCGCAGCGTGCTGGTCGCGTGTGCCAACCGGGTCGTGGCGGCCTTGCGGCGAGCATCCTCTGCCGCCATGATTGTAGTACCTGTGCGGGTCACGGTCGTGTGCGCGGAATAGCGACAGTTCTGGTGAAGGAGAAAGCCCATGTTTCGCAAGCGGCATCCGCCTGTTGGCGCACGGCCCGGTACGCTTGTCATCAATGCGCACGCGCAGAAGCCGACGATTCACGTCATCGAGTACACGCCGGACCGCGTCCAGGAACGCGAAGTTACGGACGTCGAGCAGCTTCGCGAGTCTTTGCAGGACGGGGCGGTCACGTGGATTGACGTGCAGGGCCTCGGCGATGAGAAGATCCTCCGTTCGCTCGGCGAGATTTTCGGCCTTCACCCGCTTGCCTTGGAAGACGTCGTCAACGTGCCCCAGCGGCCGAAGATCGAGCCGTACGAGCAGCACCTGCTGTGCGTGTCCCGAATGGCGATGCAGCGGGACGAGCACAGCATCGAGACGGAACAGGTCAGCCTGCTCATCGGCCGCAACTACGTGCTGACGTTTCAGGAGCGTCACGGTGACGTGCTCGAGCCGGTTCGGTCGCGAATTCGGCAAGGCAAGGGACCCATCCGCAAAGCGGGGCCGGACTACCTGGCGTACGCGATCATTGACGCGGTCATCGACGGCTACTATCCGATCATGGAGGCTTTTGGCGAGCATTTGGAATCGCTCGAGGACGAGATCGTCGCCAACCCGCGGCCCGCGATTCTACAAGCCGTACATCACGTCAAGCGCGAGCTGCTGGCGATTCGTCGGGCGATCTGGCCGCAGCGCGAAGCCGTGAACGCCCTCATCCGCGACGATTCGCCCTTCGTGACCGACGCGGTCCGCGTCTACCTGCGCGACTGCTACGACCACTGCGTTCAAATCATGGATGTGGTCGAGACCTATCGCGAACTGGCGGGCGGCCTGATGGACGTGTATCTGTCCAGCATCGGCAACCGGCAGAACGAGGTCATGAAGGTGCTGACCATCATGGCCAGCATCTTCATCCCGCTCACGTTCATGGCTGGCATTTACGGGATGAATTTCGAGAACATGCCGGAGCTCCACGCCGCCTGGGGTTATCCGATGCTGCTGGCCGCAATGATCGCGGTGGCCGTCGCGCTGCTCATCTACTTCCGGCATAAGGGTTGGCTCGGCACAAGACACGGTGGCCGCAAAGTGGAAGAACCGTAGAGTGCCGCGCCCGCAACGCCCGGCTGAGCGTGCCGGCGGGCGATTGCGCGCGTGAAGTGCCCAACTGGTCGGCGTCGCAAGGCGAACCCACATGCTGGATCGGTACATCGAAATCGTTGTCCCGGCTGATCAAGCCGGGCGATTGCGGGAGTTGCTCTCCCGCGACCAGGCGGTGGCCACATTCCTTGTCCAGGGTGTCAGCCCAAGAAGGTGGTGGGAAGCGGAGCGATCGAAGAAGATCGCGCGGAAGATGCTCCTCGTCTGGGCTGTTCTGCTACTTGCCCCTGCTGGACTCGTATAGCTTTCTCGTGTGTGGCGCTGCTGAACCTGATCTGCGTGCCAAAAGGACGGGGCCGCGTACGGCGCACAGCGTGGCGTCCTCTGTCGCACCGCCGGGTGAACTGGCGCAATCACGCACTCGGACGAGGCGCACTGTCGTCGCTGCCTCCCGGAGCTGGGGTCGGTTCCCTATCCTCATCCTGCGGTGGAAGCTGCTGCCCACGGCGTGGATCCTGTATGGCCTTCAACCAGTACTCATGCGCACGTTGAACGGCGAGCGCAAGCAGGGAGCCGTCGGGGTATTGTCCGCGGGCATCCTGAGCCCCGGCCGGCATGCCCGTGAAAAGCTCCAGCGCCTCGTGAACGGTTCCCACCGCGTAGACGTGGAACTTGCCGTCGCGGGCGGCCTCCACTACGTCCTCGCGAAGCATCAAGTCGCCGGCGTTGGCCTGTGGAATGATGACACCCTGCGTGCCCGTGAACGTGGTATCCCGACATGCGTCGAAAAAGCCTTCGATCTTCTCATTCACGCCGCCGATGGGCAGGATGTTGCCCATCTGATCGATGGCACCGGTCATGGCCAAATCCTGCCGCAGGGGCACGTCCGTCAGAGCACTCAAAAGGCAGCAGATCTCGGCGCCGGAGGCGGAGTCGCCGTCGATGCCACCGTAGCTTTGCTCAAAGGCGATCGAGGCGTTGAACGCGAGCGGGTGGTCCGTGCGGAGCAGCCAGCGCAAGAGTCCCCCCAGGATGTAGAAGCCCTTGGTGTGAATCGCCCCGCTTAGTGCCGCCTCGCGTTCGATGTTGATCACGCCGGCGGTGCCTGGGCCGATCGTCGCCGTGATCCGTGCCGGGAAGCCGTACACGAGCGGGCCCGCCTGCAAGACGGCCAGGCCGCTGACCTGCCCTACCGCCGACCCGTGGGTTTGAACCCGGATCGTCCCATCCGCGACCAGCTCGCGAAACCGGCGTGCCGGGAGGTCCGCGCGCCGCTTGCTGCGCCAAAACGCAGTTCGCACGTCTTCGGCCGTCACAAACCGGCGGTTCTGCTTGCCGGCGATGAACGCTGCCTCACGCGCGACGTCTGCCAGGCGGCCGAAGCGCGCCGTCAGCTTGCCCGTCTGGGCAGCGACGCGGGCACCATACTCCACCAGCGCGGCTACAGCGCTGCGGTCGAACGGAGTCAGCTCTTCCTCGCGCGCGATGCGGGCCAGCACACCTGCGTACTCGTTAATTCCGCGATCGTCGCGCGCGATGGTCACGTCGAAATCCGCCAGAACCTTGAACAGCTGCGGGAAGTCGGGGTCGTGCGCATCCAACAGGTAGTAGATCCACGAGTCGCCCAACAGGACCACCTTCACACGGACGTCGATGGACTCCGGCTTCAGCGACGGCCCCGTCCAGGGGAAGATCAGTTCCGTCGGCACGATCTCGAGACGATCCGTGCGCAGCGTTCTGACAAGCACCTTCCACGCGCCAGGTTCGCTGAGCACATCCCGGGCCTCGATGATCAGATAGCCCCCATCCGCGCGCAGCAGGGACCCGGCACCGATGCCCATGTGGGTCGCGCGGGCCTCGCCGCTGCGGGTGAACTCGTAGTCAATCGTGCCCAACAGGTTTCGCATAGTGGGCGTGTTCTCGATGATGATCGGGCACGAGCCCTGATCCTTGTGCTCCAAGACGATGTTGACGCTGTACAACGCGCCCAGCTCATCATCGTCTTTACCCAATCGCGGCAGACGATTCGCGACGACGTCTTCGACAACCTCACTCAGGAATGCCCGCACGCTCGGCTCGGGAAAGTCCCGTTCGATCACATCGACGAACTTGCCGAACATCTGGCGGGCGTTCTTCTCGAGCAGCTCCTGCACGGCCTGGTCATGCTCGCGACGGATCTCATTAACCTTCTCGCTGATCTCGGCCAGTTGCTTTTCGAATTTCGCCTGCGCTTCACGGAGCGCGGCCTGCTGCTCCTCGTCGTACTGCCCGCGGGCAACCAACTGGTCAAATTCCTCCGGCGCCGCGGGTTTGCCATCAACGAGCGGGAGTATCGCTGTCTCCGTAATCGGCCCGACTTGACGCGAAACCATTGCGAGCCCAGCGGCATGCAGCGCCTCGTTGAACGGCTTCATCACCGCCTGGAATTCCTGCTCGGCAGCGCGCTCGATCGCGGTTCGACGGGCCTTGACCGCCTCGGAGGACAGCGCGGGGCCCAGGTGCTCAGCGATGAAGTTTGCCAGCTTCTCAATCCGTCTGCGGAACTCCTTGGCCTTCCCCCGCGGCAGCGTGATCAGGCGTGGACGATCCGGCTGGGCAAAGTTGTGCACGTAGCAGCGATCTCGGGCGAGCGGGCAGCTCGGCTGGATCTCCTCCGACAGTCGCTTGAGCAGCGTCATGCGGCCGGTTCCGGTCAGGCCGCGGACGAAGATGTTCTGCCCGGGTGCGTTGGTCTCCAAGCCGAAGCGCAGAGCTTCGACGGCATCGTCTTGCCCGACAACTCCCGAAATCGGCTCGACGTCTTCGGTGGACTCGAACGCCAGTTTGGCTGGATCACACGTCCAGCGCAAGGCTTCCGCCGGGAGCGCGCTCACCGGTCCGCTGTCGCCCTTCGCCCGACCACCCGCTTGATCCGACGTGCTCATGATTTCGAACTCCCCTTGAGTTCATCCCAGGCAGATTGTACGGCGTACGCGCAGACGTGTTTAGCGGGGCACTAGTCCCGGCATCGCAGTCTGCTCACCGAACGTGGGCCGACCCCGCTTGCGGCTGCGCTGCGCGGCCGACGCAAGCTCGCCTATCCAAAGGGGTTATGAATGCCGTCCGCGGCGCCCAGCCCCCACCCCCAATATGTCGGCAGCCCCGTTTGATACTCCGGGCCGGCGCCCCCATTCCGCAGGAGAGACGGATCAGCGATACTAGTGCGCTCAGGATCGGGCTGTACCCGAATGGGAGAGATGCGCCCTACGCGCACAATGGACCTCGTCGCCACTGGGCTGACTCTGAAGCCCACTCGTGCACCAGGAGCTTAACATGGCCCCACGCAGCAGGTACGAACGCCCACGGCGCGTCGCGCAGCTCTTCTTGGTGCTCTGCTGGCCCTTTCTTGCACCCTTCGCTTCAGGACAAGACAGCCAAGCGAGTTCCGCGCCGGCTACGCAGACGCAGCCGGCGGCCGCCACGCAGCCGACGCCCCCAACCGTGGGCCAGCTCACGCTCGCGGAGCTTCAGCTCCGACTTAAGCAGACGCAGGACGCGACCGACCTCGCCGAAGACGTCAAGACCAAGGCGGTGAACCTCTACACGCAAGCGCTCCAGCAACTGCAGATGGCCGAACAACGTGCCATCAAGGCGGCCGAGTTCGAGGCGGAACGGCAAAAGGCGCCGCAGACGCTGCAAGAGATACAGACGGAACTGGCTACGCCTTTGGGGGAGCCGCCGCCGGACGCGCCGCCGGACGCCACCCGCGCAGACCTGGAGCAGCGGCTCAAGCAGCTCCAGGTCGACCTCGAGGCCGAGAAGAGAGTACAGGCCGACTGGGAGAAGGAACGCGACCGGCGTACTGCACGCCGCAAAGAGATCCCCGAACGTCTCACGGATGCCAAGGCGCGCTTGCAGGCGCCGCCGCAGGCTGGCATGGTGCCGCCCGACACCGAACAACCGGCTGCGGTCAGGCTTGCTCAGCAAGCCCTGTCGGAGGCGCGCGACCTCGCGGTTAAACGCGAGATTCAGGCCTACGAGAGTGAGTTGCTCAGCTACGACGCCCGCCGCGATCTGCTTCAGGCGCGCTTGGACCGCTCGGCCCGCCGGGTGCTGTATCTGGAGAAGCTGGTGGCCGCCTGGCAAAACCTTGTTCAGGAGCGTGCCCGCATTGAATCGGAACGCGCGTTGCGCGAGGCGCGCGAGCAGCTCAAGCGTGCTCACCCGGCCATCAGGCCGTACGCCGAAGAGCTTGAGCAATTGGCGCTGAGAGGCCAAGAGGTAACGCTGGCTCGTTCCCAGGCTGACGAGCGCTTCCGCGAGATTGATGCCCAGCTCACCAAGCTGCGTGACGAATTCGAGCGGATCAAAAAGCGCGTCAGCGCCACCGGCCTGACGAACGCGGTCGGCCAAGGGCTGCGCAGGCAGCGCGCGGAGCTGCCCAGCCTGAGCCCACTGGAACGCAACCTCCGCCGACGCAAGGACCGGATCGGGGCTGTCGACGCTACCATTATGGAGCTCAAGGACCGGCGCGACGAACTGCGAAACACCGATCCGCTTGTGGAGCAAATCCTCGCCAGCCTCGACCCAACCGCCACGGAGAACGAGCGGAGCGCTGTGAAAGAAGCGGCCGAAGAGACGCTTAATTCGCTCAAGGCCACGGCCGACACACTGTGGAAGGACCACGACAGTTATTTCTACAAGCTCGGCGAATTGGACGACAAGGAACGCGAACTGGTCGGGGAGATTGAGCAGTTTGCCGACTACATCGAGCAGAAAGTGCTCTGGATCCAGAGCGGCTCGGTGCTCGGCCTGGACGAGTCACGCCGGTCCGGGGAAGCCTTCGCCTGGCTTTTCGACCCCGTCGGCTGGCGCAGCGTCCCCGTCTCGATCTGGGGCACGGCGCGGGCCAGCCCCTTGAAGAGCTCGGTGGTGCTGCTCGTGCTGGTTGGACTTTTGGTCGCGCGCCCCAAGCTTCGCCACTGGCTAATTGAGTCAGGGGAACCGGTCTCGAAACCGACCAAGGATTCGATCGTCCATACGCTCAAGGCGCTGCTCTGCACGGGGTCGCTGGCGATCATGGGACCGGCTCTGGTGTGGTTCATTGCCTGGGTCATCGCTTCGCCGTTCGACGCCTCAGACTTCTGTAGGGCGACCGCATCAGGGTTGCGAGGCTTCGCCCTGATCCTTCTGACCACTGAATCCGTCCGGCAACTTGCCCGGCGCAATGGACTCGCCGAGAGACACTTCAAGTGGCGCGGCCATGCGCTGCGCCGTGCCCGGCGTCACGTATCCTGGCTGATCCTCATTCTCGCCCCGACGTTTTTTGTGTTCTCCACCTTGGACCAGCAGGAAACCGAGGCCTGGAAAGAGTCGCTGGGTCGTATCGCGTTCATCATCGCCTTCGCAGCGCTGGGCGTATTCGGGGAACGACTGCTGCGCCCCGTCGGCGGAGTGCTCGGTGACGCGCTGCGTAGCCGTCAGGACGATCGGCTCTACCGCTTCCGCTATGTCTGGTACTCGCTGGCTGTTGGCGTGCCCGTCGCACTCGCGCTCGCGGCGGCGCTGGGCTACTACTACACGGCCCTGTATCTCGGCTGGCGGTTGATTGCGACAGTCTGGCTACTACTCGGGTTACTCGTTCTTCACGCAACGATCCAACGCTGGCTGCTGGTACAGATGAGACACCGTGCCATCCGTGAGGCGCGCGAGCGCGCCGCGCAGAAGCGGCAACAACTGGGGGCGGCGCAGGCAGCGGCCGCCGACGAGGCGGGGATCAAGATAGAAGAGCCGAAGGTCGGCGTTTCCGACCTGAGCAGACAGACCAACCAGCTCGTGCGTACCGCGGTGGCGATTGCAGCCTTCGCGGGGCTCTGGGCTGTTTGGGCCGAGGCACTGCCGGCTCTGGGTGTTCTGAAGGAACTCAGACCTTGGAAGACTGCCCCGATCACCTTGGCCGATCTCGGCCTCGCCCTGGTCTTCGTGATCGTGACCTTCGTGGCCGTAAAGAACATCCCCGGCTTGCTGGAGATCACGGTTCTTCAGCGGCTGCCGATTGACGCTGGCGGGCGTTTCGCCGTGACGGCCATCACGCGCTATATCATCACTGTCACCGGCGTAATCCTGGCCTTCGGTGCCGTCGGCATCGGGTGGTCTAAGGTCCAGTGGCTGGTGGCGGCCATATCTGTGGGTCTCGGGTTCGGCTTACAGGAGATCTTTGCGAACTTCGTCTCTGGTTTGGTGCTGCTGTTTGAGAGGCCGATTCGCATTGGCGACACAGTGACGGTCGGCGGAATCACCGGAACCGTGACTCGAATCCGCATTCGCGCAACAACGATCACGGACTGGGACCGCAAGGAGCTGGTGATCCCCAACAAGGAATTCATCACCGGCCAGGTCGTCAACTGGTCGCTCTCGGATTCGATTCTGCGTGTCATCGTGCCCGTGGGAATCGCGTACGGGTCGGATACGGATTTGGCTGAACAGCTGCTTCGCAACATCGCAAGTGAGACCAAGCACGTCCTCGCCGATCCGAAGCCCAAGGTGCTCTTCATGGGGTTTGGCGACAGCTCCCTCAATTTCGAGCTGAGGGTGTTTGTCCCGAGCGTGGATTACCTGCTCAGCGTGCGTCATCAACTGCATAAGGCTATCGATCAGGAGTTCCGCAAGGCCGGGATCGAGATCGCCTTTCCGCAGCACGACATTCACGTGCGCTCGATCCGGCAAGCGCTGCCGATCACGCGCGAGGAGGATAAAGACGTCGCAGCGGAAAGGCTGTTCGGCGAGACCCGGCCGGTGGAGTAGCGCACGGCGATCGATCGACCCAGTGTTCACGCGGCGAGCGCCTCGTTGCCCACCAGGCTTTCTGCTCGTTGGCTTCCATTTCGCAACTCTCGAACAGGCGCCGGACGTCGCGGGTGTGCATAGCAGGGCTGCTTCTTGACCCTCCGCTCACGTGAAGCTACGGTTAGTGGTCGTAACTCATTGTTCAGAAGAGCATTGCGAGTAGTTGGCTCCCCGGCAGATGAACGGCGAGGAGCGGCCGCACGACAGATCGGGTACCCTACGATGCGCACGTTTGCTCGGGTAATCACCACCGTCTTGACGCTGCTCTTGCTCAACCTGTCATTTGCCCGAGCCCAGGCCATGGGGCAGGAACGGGTTGGCCGGAAGCTCATCATCGGCACTCGCCACGTGCCGCCCTTCGCGATCCACACCGAAGACGGCTCGTGGAAAGGTATCAGTATTGACCTCTGGCGCGAGATCGCCAGCGAGCTGGATCTCACGTACGAGCTCCGCGAGACGGATCTCAAAGGCATGGTCGGCGGGCTGCAAGACGGCACGTACGACGCGGCCGTCGCGGCGTTGACCATGACGGCCGAACGCGAGGAGCTGATCGACTTTACGCATCCGTTCTACAATTCCGGGCTCGGGATTGCCGTGCCAGCGACGTCGTCCAGCGGCTGGGCCGGTCTTCTGGCGCGGTTTGCTTCCGCCGACTTGGCGAAGGTAATCGCCGGGCTCGCCGTCCTGCTCTTCGTGGTTGGGTTTCTCGTCTGGCTGTTCGAGCGGCGGCGCAACCCCGAGCAGTTTGGCGGGAAATCGGCCCAGGGAATCGGGGCCAGCTTCTGGTGGTCGGCGGTGACGATGACCACCGTCGGCTATGGAGACAAGGCTCCGCGGACCGTCGGGGGGCGTGTCGTGGGGCTGATCTGGATGTTCGCGAGCATCCTGCTGATTTCGAGCTTCACTGCTGCAATCGCTTCGGCGCTGACCGTTTCGCAGCTCGAGACCGGCGTGAGCGGCCCGGAGGATCTGCCCGGACTGCGCGTGGGCACACTTCGCGATTCGACGAGTGAGGCCTATCTGCGTCGCAACCACATTACCACCACCACCTACAATACGCCGCGTGCGGCGCTCCAAGCCCTGGTCGCCGGAGAGGTGGACGCGGTGGTCTACGACGCTCCGATCCTGCGCTACCTGGTCAACAAAGAGCTGCGCGCGCCGCTGCGCGTGCTGCCGCGCGTATTCGAGCCTCAGAGCTACGCGATTGCCCTTCCCGCCGGCAGCACACTGCGTGAACCCATCAACCGCCTCGTACTACGAAGAACGTCTGAGCCGGAATGGCGCGACCTGCTCTACCGGTACCTCGGGGAGTGAGCGCAGACGGCCGCAGGCACGCTGCGGCGTCTTGATCTCAGCCGCCAGCCGTGTCTCGACGCGACACACCCGGCTACGCTTTATTTTGTATTTCGTGTCCGAGGCCTGGACGTGCAGCCGAACTACAACCGTGTTCTCGTTTGGAGCATGACACATCGCAGCGTCGGACTGAGGACGCGCGCCGCGAGCGAGTATACATTCCCCGAAAAGGCCCGCCTCTTCCTGCTCTCGCCGTTGAGAACTAAACAGGACGCGAGCGCACTCCGAACTCACGTTCCTCTTGAACGGCGCCGCGGCTAAGAGGCTAGACGCCGCCGCCCGCGACCCGGTTCTGCCGAAGGGCGAAGAGTCGCAGGACGCCTGATGCGCCAAGCGCGCGGGAACTATTCGAGCTCGTACTCTTCACCGTAGCTGGGAACAGTGACATGCCACCCCCATTTCGATCGAAGCTCGCGGGCTAGTTCGCTGGACTGATCTTCGTCACCGTGCGTCAAGAAGACCTGGCCAGGCGCTGTCTTGAGATGACCGAGCCACCTCAGCAGCCCTCTGCGATCCGCGTGAGCTGACAGCCCGTGGACTTGCGCGATTCGAGCCCGCACCTCACGCTTCTGGCCATGGATTCGTACGACTCGGCTTCCTTCCACGATCTGCCGGCCCAGGGTTCCTCTGGCCTGGTACCCCACGAAGGCGATCGTACTCTGGGGACGCGAGATGTTGTTCGCCAAGTGGTGCTTGATGCGTCCCCCGGTACACATGCCCGAACCGGCCATGATTATGCAAGAGCCTCGAATCCGGTTGATCGCCTTGGACTCGCTGGAGTCGCCCACGAACTGAAGGCCGGGAAAGCGGAAGAGAGAACCGTCACCGCTGATAATCCGCAAAGCTTCCTCGTCCATGCACTCCCGGTGCCGCTGGAAGACTTGTGAGACCGCGACCGCCATCGGGCTGTCGAGAAACACCATCAGGTTCGGGATGCGGTCTTCCAGCACGAGCCGTCGAATGTGATACATCAACTCTTGGGCCCGCTCGAGCGCGAAGGTCGGGATGATGATATTCCCGCCGGCCTCGACAGCCGCATTTACGATCTCGCAGAGTTGATCGTCGATCTCTCCGGCCGGCTCGTGGTCGCGCCCGCCGTACGTTGACTCCATGACGACATGGTCGGCCCGTTCAAAGACCGTCGGATCGCGAACAAGCGGTTTATCCCATTGGCCGATGTCGCCGGAAAAGACGACCGTTCGCGCTTCGCCGTTTAGCCGGACATTCAGCTCCAGCATGGCGGACCCCAAGATGTGGCCAGCGTCGCGAAAGATGACGGAAACGTGCTCGTTCAACGAGACGGCTTCATCGCACGCGACGCCGCGGAACAACGGCAGCGCGGCTTCGACGTCTTGTGGCGTGTACAGCGGGACTACCGGGTACGGACCTTTGCGTCGCTCTCGCGCATGGCGCCTTTTCTTGAAAGCCGCGTCCTCCTCTTGAATGCGGGCGCTGTCACGCAGGACGATCTTCGCCAAGTCCCTTGAGGCCTCGGTCGCGAGGATCACCTGCCCGAAACCCTCACGGACGAGTTTCGGTATGAGCCCCGAGTGGTCGAGGTGTGCGTGGGTCAGCAAGACGTAGTCGATAGTGCCCGGCGATACCGGTGATGGTTCCCAGTTTCGTCCCAGGTACTCACGCTCCTGAAAGAGCCCGCAGTCGACTAGCAACCGCAATCCGGCCACCTCAAGCAGGTAGCGCGAGCCCGTCACTTGCCGCGTTGCACCCAGGAATCGCAGTCTCATGGTCGCGCAATCTCCGGTCGAACCTACGCAGCGTAGCCCGTTCAGCGCGTCGGGCAAGAGCGCGGCACTCGTCCGGCAAGCCACTCGCCGCTGCTCGGAAACTAACAGCTCCGCAACGCCTTGAGCGGTCCATCCACTTGCCTTCCTTCTCAACGACGAGCGGCGGCACCTCTGTGCGGCAGATCAGGCGTTGCGCGGTCGTACCGGGCAATATCGCGGCTGCGTCGGTGCTACCGCGGCAACCTAGCCCAGTGGCCAGCAGCAATCCCCTCAGGCTGTCGGACGAGAACCGGCGTGCCTCTTGCCTATTGCCAACTGTCGCGGGTATATGTGACGCGCGTTCCGCAGACAATAGCCGAGGCGACCTCGGTCGGTCGCCGCCTGCAAGGACTGCCATGTTCAGTGCGTTTGCTCATTTCTCCGACGGATCGGTCGAGAGAATCCAGTCGGTCGACGCCCTTGCGGAGACCTGGTCAAAGGAGGGAACGGTCGTCTGGGTTGACCTGGAGGGGGCTATGGAGGAGGAGCTGCGCGCCTTGGATCGAGTGATTCCCGTGGAGGAGGCCGCGGTTGAGGACTGCTTGCGTGGCGAGCAGCGTCCCAGGATCGACGAGTACGAGGACTATGCTTTCGTGGTGCTGTATGGAGCGGTCGGGCCCGAACCCGATCCGGTGCTCCAGCCAAGAAAGCTCGCCGCCTTCTGCGGACGACGCTTCCTCATCACCGTGCATCGTGAGCCACTACGTGCGATTAACACCGTTCGCGAGCGCTGCGGTCGCCACGGGGCAAAAGTTTTAGCGGGCGGTGTGGACACGCTCTTGTACCAGATCGTCGACATGATGGTGGACAACTTCTTGGCCCTTGCGGACAACTACGAAGACCGCCTGGAAGAGCTCGAAGAGGCCTCGCTGGCCCGGAACGTGGACGAGTCCATCCTTGAAGACGTGCTGAACCTGCGCAGAGGGCTGCTGGAGCTGCGGCACGTCGCCGCCTCGCAGCGCGAGGTATTCACGCTGCTCGCCGAGGGCGAGCTTGACTATATCTCCGAGACACTCAGCCAGCAATTCAGCCACGTACGCGACCACCTGATCAAGGCCGTCGAACTGATCGATGCCCAGCGCGAGCGGCTAACGGGAGTCCGTGACAACTATCACACCACCCTTGCTATCCGCACGAACAGCGTTATGAAGACGCTCACCGTCTTCGCGGCGGTCCTGCTGCCACTGTCGGTCGTCACCGGGATCTATGGCATGAACCTGCCGCTCTGGCCGCCGCCGGAACATCCCCTTAGCTTCTGGGTCGTGTTGCTGATCATGTTGGCGATAGGTGGCGGTTTACTCTTGTATTTCAGACGTCGGAAGTGGTTGTAGCGCCGCCTGCGGTTCAAGGTTGCGCGCGAGACGTAGCGGCCAGCCCCATGGCGGCCGTCGAACGCCGCCGCCGCTCGGGGGAATAGTGGCGAAAACCCTGCGGAGCGGCTCAAGGTCTAGCCTTGTCGGGCTGCGTACGCGCGCGCCTGCGGCCTTGAATGCTGGTGGCATGGAGCGCAAGTGCGGTGGTACCGACGAGCGCTATGATAAACAGGACCGCGCCCAGCCAGGTCAGGAACCGACCGTTTCCGAAGTACATGAGCACGGCAGAAGCGACTGCGAGCGCCACGTCTACCAGAAAGAGCGGTTTGTGTACGGCGGAGCGCACTTCGCGCTTGCCCCACTGATCGCGGGGAAGCGTAACGCCGGCCTCTTCAAGGTCTTCAAGTGCCATCTGACGCTACCCTCGTGCCGAAATGGACGCCGCCATTCTCAACGCTCCGGCTCCTCGCGGAAGAACTGAAAGAACGTCTGCATACTGAATCGGACGCCATGGGTCTCCGGCGACACCATGATGACCGGGCAGGCCGACCGACGGGCGATGCGATAGGGCTTGCGGCCGACCACGGTCCGCTTGAGCCAGTTCGCCCGCGACGAACCGACAATCAGCAGGTCGGCGTCGTGTGTCCGCGTGACGATGGAGCGCATAACGTTGGCAGCCTTGGTGGACTTGAGCTCGATGCGCTCCTGCTCGAGCGATATCTGTGCGTCCGGCGGGTCAAACAAGCCGGGTTTCTCCAGTGACTCCGCGATGGCTCCCAGCCGGGCATCCCTTTGTACGTCGGACACCTTCGGCGGAAGAACGTGGAAGACCGTCAGGCGGCTCTCGGCGTCAGACTCGTTCACCAACAGGCGGCCGACCGAGACGAGCAAGCTCGCGCTGCGCGGCTCGAACACGGGAACCAGGATGCGCTTGGCGGGAACCGGCGCACGTTGCTGCACGACCAGCACGTTGCAGTTCGTGTATTTGAGGACTTTGTCGATGTTCCTGCCGACCATCGTTTCCCGGGCTCGCGTGCGTCCCCGCCAGCCCATCACCACAAAGTTCACTTCGTGATCCTCGACCGTGTCTACGATGGCTCGCCACGGCTCGTGAGCCAGGCGCACGATGGACTCCGACTCCAGCTCCAGAGCATCGGCGATCTCAACCGCCTTATCGACGGCCGGCCGCATCCTTTCCAGGGCCCGCCGACCGCTGGTCAGCGGTGTTTGCGGCGGCACCGTCCCGACGTGCAGCAAGACGAGCTGGCCGTTCAGCGGTCGCGCGAGCCGCGCGGCGAGGTCGATCATGGTCTGCGCGGACTTCGGATTGGCGATCGGCACCATCACCCGGAATCGTTCGGGCTGGACCGCCGGCTTCTCGTGCAGAACCACCGGCGTGAGGACTTCCTCACGCTCGCGGGGGAAGGCATAGAACCGATGCAGCAGTACTCCGGCCACCATCCAGCCGATCACGAAGAACCAGGCGATGGCGGAGAAATGGAACATGAACAGGGCCAGGAATGCGATCAGCCCGATGTTGATCGCCGGCAATACCGGATGAAACGGCATCACGAAGCCGTAATCCAGCTTGTCCGCGTAGCGCTTGCGAATCACGATGATGGCGATATTGACTTGCAGAAACAGCAGCAGAAACATGACGTCGGCTGCCGCCGCCACGTCCGCGATCGGTATCGCCACGGCCATGAAGATGATCAGCCCCCCGCTGGCGACCAACGCCAGATACGGCGTCTGTGTCCGCTCGTGGATCCGGGCGAACATCTCCGGCAGGTCGCGATCGCGCCCCATCGCGAACGATACGCGCGTGGACGAAAATGTCGTGGCATTCAGGGCGCTCATGGTCGAGAAGAGCCCGCCGACGAGCAGCAGCGTCGCGCCGAACGGCATGAACTGGCGCGCGGCTTCCGCCAGTCCCAGCTCGGCATGCTCGGCCAGCCATTGCCAGGTCGGCTGGTCGGTACCTGGGTTAACCGCTCCCAGGGCCGTGAATGCGACGAGCATGTAGATGGGCACGACAATCGCCAGCGACAGGAAGATCGCCCGCGGAATGTTCCGCTTGGGGTTCTTCACCTCCTCGCCCGCCTGGACAATGATCTCATAACCTTCAAAGGCGATGAACGTCAGGCCCATCGCCGTAAGCACGCCCGTGATTCCGCCGGTGGCGAAAGGCGTGAACTTCTCCAGGTAGATCGGATGGCGGAATATCGCGGCCATTCCGCTGACGATGAAGACCGCCAGAATCAGGATTTTCCCCAGAGTCACGATGTTCCCGACCTTGCCGGTCTCCGACACGCCCTTGAAATTGACACCGATGAAAACCAGGGCAATCACGACTGCCAGCATCTTGGCCAAGTGCTCCTCGGGAACCAGGGAAGGTGCGAGCCCAAATCCCTGCAGGACGAACGCGAGGTATGCGCCGAACCCCAAGGCGTAGAGGCTGCCCGCGACGGCATGCGCGAACCAGCTCATCCAGCCTGCCAGAAAGCCGTTCCAGGCCGGCAGACCCTGCTTGATCCATAGATAACCGCCGCCGGCCTCCGGGATGGCCGAGCCGAGCTCGGCGTAGACCATCGCGGTCAGGAAAGTGACGACACCGTTGAGCGCGAAGGCGAGGATGAGTGCCGGCCCGGCCGGCCCCGCTGCGATCCCGGTCAGCACGAATATTCCGGCACCGATCATGGCGCCGACGCCGACCATGGTGACGTCGAATAAGCTGAGGTTGCGGGCGAGGCCAATCTCGCCGCGAACGGTAGGTTGGGTTGCTACCTGGGACATCGCGCCGAATGCACGGCAGTTTGGGTCACCAATACCTCGTGCGTATCGACCCTAATCGATTTGCGCGTGGCACGCAAAGCCCCTAGCGGCCGTGTGCTAACGGTACGTCCGTCGGCGGCGGGCGGGCAGCCTGCAACGGGTGGGTGCGGCTGCGGTTCAGATCGTGTTCACGTCCGGCGGGCCACCGTTCTCCTTAAGCCAGTTGAGCAGGGCTCTGATGCTGCCGATGGCGAGGGCGATCGATGTGTCGGCCGCGCCGTAGTACAGGTGGAGCGTGTCCCCGTCGTCGCCGATCGTGCAGCCGCAGGGGAAGACTACGTCGCCGACGTCGCCGGTACGCTCGTAGTCCGCCTCGGGAGCCATGATCCATTTGGGGCCGCGCAGGATGCAGCGGGTCGGGTCCTCCAGGTCGAGTAGCGCCAAGCCGAGTCGGTAGAGGCAGCCCGCCGGCGTGTGCCGCACGCCGTGGTACAGCATCAGCCAGCCTTCGGGGGTCTCAATGGGCGGTGCTGAGAGGCCGATCTTGTTCGCATCCCACCAGGGCCCGCGCTTCGCCCGCAACACGACGGTGTGATCGCCCCAGTGCTTCAGGTCCGGCGAGAAGGAGAGCCAGATGTGCGCTTGTCCCGAGGCCGGGACCGGTCGGTGGACCAGCGCCCAGCGGCCGTTGAATTGGCGCGGCAAGAGGGCCGCGTCCTTGTCTTCCGGCGGCATGACGCTGCCTAGCCGGTAGAACTCCTTGAAATCGCGTGTCAGGGCCAGAGAGACGCTCGGGCCGGCCGACGAGTAAGCCGTGTAAGTGACGGCGTACTCCTCGCGATCCGGCAGCCAGACAATCCGGGGATCCTCGATGCCCCAGATCTCTTCGGGATGGCCTTCGGGGTCGGGGAGCAACGAGGGACTGGGATCGATCCTCCAGTCGTCGACACCGTTCTCGGAGCGCGCGGCGCAGAGGTGGGAGCGACCGGAGCAGTCCTCCACTCGGCACAGCAGCAGCGTCTCGCCGCTCGGGAGCCGGGTCGCCCCGGCGTTGAACACCGTGTTGACGAAGTACGGCCACTGGTGGGCAGTCAGGATGGGGTTACTCTCGTGCCTGCTAAGCAGACGCACCCGGGGGTCGTGCAGTTGAACGGGCATGTCGATTCTCCCTGGTTTCTGGGCGACCCGGACGGCACTCGCGGCCAGCGCTGGCTCTCAGGATCACGACTGCGCCCGAGCCGATCTGCCACTGTGACGCAAGGACTACGGTTAGCCGCGCCGAGCTTGCGAGGTTGAGACGGAGCTATGCGGCGTCGATGGCGGCGCATGCGCGTACGACCAGCGGATGCTCGCCCAACTGGCCGGCGGCGAGGTGCGCCAGGCCACCTGCCTGCACACGAACGCGGTTGGCGAGTGGGCCCCACCAGGCCTTTCGCAGGAGGCCCAGCAATCTCGGCGGCGCCACGACGATAATCCTGTGAGCGTGTTGCCTCGCCAGCTTTCGCGACAGCCCGCCGGCCACGTCATGTATGAAACGGCGAGGTCGGTTGTCGAGTTCGTGCGCGGTGGCCGCGCAGCTCTTACCGATCATGCGAGTAAACCGAAGCGCTGGACCACGTTCAGGTTGCGGCCACTCGTTCTCCAGCACGGCGTATTCCTCGATGTTCGCCACGCGTCCATTTCGCAGCCGACAACGCAGAAGTCGGCAGCGGTCCATACTCACCAGTGCAAGCCAGGTGAAACGTTCGTCCAGGCCCATTTCTCTCATGTGGGGTATCCCTCGCTTCGCGGCGAGCGTGTCACTCGACTACCCGCCGGATTCTTGCCAGTGGAGTTGCGAGCACTTGGCTCCAATACTCGTAGAGTTCTCCAGGGACGTCGCGTCGCAGCTCCAGGAGCGCTTCGATCACGTCCATTCCCTCTCTCATCTGCCTGACGGCTAGCAGCGACACACCTGGCCGGCGGATCAGCCGTTCTACGTCCGCGACCGGTGGTCAGCACCGGCACGCAGAGCTGTATTCACGAGCTCTCTTTCCGCCTGGAGCCAGTCGGCCATCGCGTTGCCGGGCTGTCCGGCGACCGCGCGCGTCTGGAAGATCTCATAGGCTCGGAAGCGGATGTCCTCTTCCGAGAGCTTTCCGGTCTTCAGAACACCTGCGGGGTTGCTCGTATTGGCCGCAGCGTTCACCGATACTCTTTTCGCCTTTGTTGCCATCTCTGGTTTTCTCCTTCTCGGTAGGCAGCCAGCGCTGCCAGTCATGGTTTTCGGTTTTGAAGCACACATCCGTCAGGACAAACAGGCGGCGTAGACGCTTTCCGTCTCTCCAGCAATCCGATCCCACGTAAACAGCGTCTCTGCCTCCCTACGTCCGTTGCGTCCCCAACTGCCTGCCTGCTCGCGCCCCGCCAACGCCGTTCCCAGACCCCATCCGATCGAGTCTCGGTCGTCTGAGACGACGCAGCCCGTGTCGTTATGCCGGACGAATTCGCCCGGCCCACCGTTTCGGGTCACAACCACGGGTCGTGAAGCGCTCCACGCCTCGAGGATGACGATCCCGAACGGCTCGTTCCGGCTCGGCACACAGACAACGTCCGTCGTCTTGAACAGATCGACCAACTCCGCGCCAGCGCGGAACCCGAGGAACCTCGTTGCCCGCCTGATGCGGAGGTCGGTTACGCGATCTTCCAGTCCGCCGCGCATATCGCCGTCGCCAGCGAAGACGAACTTCGCGTCGGGGTAGTAGTGCAGCAGGCCCGGGATCGACTCGACAAGTAAATCCGGGCCCTTCTGCCAGGCCAGACGTCCAGCGAAGAGGATAAGCGGATCGTCCACGCCAACGGCGATCCTCTCTCGCACGGCATGCTCGTCGACCGTAGCGTCGAAGCGTCGGACATCAACCCCGTTGTAGATTGCCTTCGTCTTCTCTGGGGGTACGCCGTAGAGCCAACGCACTTCACGCTGCAACGCCTTCGATACACAGATGATCCGGTCCGCTACGAACGTGCCCTCCCACTCGACGTCACGAACTCGCTGAGATTGCCCGTTGGCGAGCTGATTGCCGCAGCGACCGTACTCCGTCGAGTGAATCGTAAAGACAGTCGGTCGATCAAGCTTGTTCTTGGCTTGGACCATCGCCTTGACGCAGAGCCAATCGTGAGCGTGCACGATGTCGAACGGCGTGCCGAAGGCAGCTTCGACCTGGTGGAGCCGAGTGAAAAGGCTATCGCACATGCGATCCACAGTGGTTACGAGGTCGCGGCCTGCTTCGGATGGGCAGCGGTGATAGTGAACGCCGTCGATTCGCTCGTAAACCGACTGACCGGGTCCGATTCGGCTGAACACGTGCACTTGGTGACCGAGGCGCGTCAAGGCTGCGCCCAGTTCAGTCACATGTTCTGCCAAGCCGCCGCAGGGCATGGAGTAGCGGCTTTCCCACGACAGCAGCGCGATTCTCATCGTGCTTCACCTTTCACCTGAATAACCGAACGCGCCGACAGGCCAAACGCCCGCGTGCCCCTGGTGGGAGTCGCCGCTCGGCCGTCTCCGAGTACTTCAAGCATGGCCCAGGTCCGTGAAAGCGGCCTGAAATCGGGATGAAAAGGGACTAATACGCGTTGCCGCACAGGCGGGTTCGCGTTGGCAAGCCTCGGGGGAATCAAACGAAGTACGCCTTCGTCACGTAGTGCCGCATCATGCGTTGCGTGTGGAAGAATGACCCGTTGATGGCTATGGCGTGTCGCATCACGTCGATGAAGCGGGGGCGATCGTCGTAGTAGAGAGGGATGACGACCGCTTCCAGTTTCCGGTACAACGATTCCACGTCGGTCTGGTTTCAACGGGCTGCTAGGCCGCCTTGTGACTCCGCTTGGGGCGTTTTGGCAGCTCACTTACCGCCGCATCCGTCGTCAGCAGCAGCCCGGCCACGGAGGCCGCGTTTTGCAGCGCGATGCGTTCGACCTTGGTCGGCGTGATCACACCCATCGCGACCATGTCGCCATATTCCTGTCGCAGTGCGTCGTAGCCGAAGTTGCCCGATCCGGCTCGGACTCGTTCACATACGATGGAACCGTCAAGGCCTGCATTCTGTGCAATCTGTTTGATCGGGGCGTTCAGCGCGCGTCGGACGATGTCCACCCCGGTTTTCTGGTCGCCGGCGAGACGCTTGGTGAGTGCAGAGAGCGCTGCGTCAACTCTCAGCACAGCCACCGCTCCGCCGGGAAGGATGCCTTCTTCAACTGCAGCCCTGCAGGCGTTGACGGCATTCTCCACGCGGTTCTTCGTTTCCTTGACCTCGATCTCCGTCGCACCGCCCACTCGGACGCGGGCAACGCAGCCGGACAGCTTGGCAACCCGCTCCTCTAGCTTCTCGCGGTCGTAGTCGCTGGTGGTTGCCTCAATCTGCTTTCGTAGGGACTCAACGCGGGCGTCGATCTCGACCTTCTTGCCAGCACCTTCGATGATCGTGCAGGATTCCTTGTCAATCACGACCCGTTTGACACGGCCAAGGTCCGCGAGTTCCACGTTCTCCAACGTCGTTCCCAGCTCCGCGAAGGCCGGCTTGCCACCCGTCAAGATCGCGATGTCCTCCAGCATGGCCTTACGTCGATCACCGAAGCCCGGTGCTTTGACTGCCGTGCAGGAAAGGGCGCCTCGGAGCTTGTTCAGCACCAGCGTGGCAAGCGCTTCGCCCTCCACGTCTTCGGCAATTACGATGAGAGGCTTGCCGGCTTGAGCCACCTTTTCCAACAGGGGCAACAAGTCCTTTACGGCGCTGATCTTCTTGTCATGAACCAGAACGAACGGATTATCGAGCACGGCCTCCATCGACCCAAGCTTGTTGACGAAGTGCGGCGAGATGTATCCTTTGTCGAACTGCATCCCCCGCACGACTTCCACCACAGTCTCAACGGTTTTCCCTTCCTCGACCGTGATGACGCCATCCTTGCCGACCTTCTCCCTGGCTTCCGCGACTTTGGAGCCGATCTTCGTGTCGTTATTGGCGGCGCAGGTGGCGACCTGTGTGATCTGAGCGCCGCCTTTGACCTCGACGGACATTTCGCGGAGCTTGTCCACGACGGTTTCGACCGCCAGATCGATACCGCGCTTCAGTTCCAGCGCCCTGGCGCCGGCAGCGAGGTTCTTGAGCCCCTCATCGAGGATCGCTTCGGCGTAAATCGTGGCGGTAGTAGTGCCATCCCCAGCCGCTTTCGCGGTCTTGCTGGCGACCTCCTTGACCATTTGGGATCCCATCTGCTCGAGCGGATCCGGAAGCTCAATCTCCTTCGCGACGGTCGCGCCGTCTTTCGTGACGACTGGCGGCCCGAATGATCTCTCCAACAGGATGTTTCGGCCACACGGGCCGAGCGTCACTCTGACAGCCTTCGCGAGTTTCTTGACGCCGCGGCGAATCGCCTCGCGGGCTTCCATTTGAAACGCAATCTGCTTGGCGGCCATGCCTGAATGCTCCTTCTCGCGGATTCGTCCCGCCGGGGCCGTGACGGCTACGCGTTCAGGGGGGATCCCTGCACCGGCATTGTGCCTGCCACAGATGAAATCGCGGTGGAATCCGGATGAAATCCCTTTAATCCCGATTTCATGCGGCTTTCAGAAGACGGCGACATGATTGTCCGCGGTGAGGTGTGTCCGACGGGAACGGAGCCCGGGTTCGTGGCCCGCCGGGAAGGACGAGGTAAACGCTCAAAACCCAACCGACAAGACGCCCCACGGCCGATTCCTCTGCGATCACCGTGATCGCGGGCCGCCGGGCTGACAGGTTTCGTCAGGGTCGATTGTATCGACCACCGGATTGAAGGAGTATCGACATATGAAACACGCACGATTCATTGGCGCGGCGGCTGCAGTCGCCGTCTTCGCGACCTTGGGCCTTTCGTCTCTGTTCGCGCAAAACCGCGAGCAGGCGGCGCCTCAGAAGCAGGAGACCAAGGGTAAGGAGGTCACACTCGTCGGGAAGATCGTGGACCTCCAGTGTTACATGACTGGGGAGTACCCCACCAGAGATCAAGCCGAGTGTGCCCGCAAGTGCATCCGCGCCGGCGTGCCGGCCGCCCTGGAGACCGAGAACGGGCTCATGATTCTGGGAATGGGGCACCGTGGGCCAGGACGCGAGATTGAGAAGCATGCCATGGCGACGGTGGAGCTGAAGGGCAAGCTCTACGAGAAGCATGGCGTCAAATACATCGACATCGTCTCCGTGAAGGCCACAAAAGTCGCAAAGCCTGAGCCGGAAGAGGACTGGGAGTGGCCGGAAGAGGACGAACCAGAGGAGCCTGAAGATCCTGAGAGGCCGTAAGGGGATGATCCGCCACGGTTCATGCGTGGCGGAAGGTGAACCGAAACTGCGAGGGGCGGTTGCTTCCCCGTCCCTCGCAGGTTGATTGAAGCGCTCAAGGCGGTGCGACGGATGAGAAGTGACTGGAACATTGCAGCCGGGGCTCCGAGATTGAGTCAGCGTGGTGCAGCCTGCGCGCTGATCGTTGTTCTGTGCCACGCGAGCTGCGTTCTGTGGGCCCAGGTCGAACTCGGGACTATCGACGAGCCCGCCGCCGTGATTCCTGATACCGGCGGGCCGATCGAAGAGATCGTGCTCCATTTCAAAGCAGAGATGGCTCTGGAACTCGCGCCCACCTACGTCGATCTGTTCGGCGCGCTCCCGCCGGACGTGGACTTCCAGGTGATCTGTCCGTCTGCCGACGATGCTGAGCAGTTTCTGGCCTGTTGGGGCGCTGAGGCATCGGCTGGCGGGCGACACGTCCGCGTTATTGACGTTGATCGGCCGATCACGATCTGGGCGCGCGACCGCCGGATTGTGCGCCAGTCTGTCTACTCGGGCGTGCCTACCAGCACCTTTGTTCCTGCAAGCGTACCGGACTATGAGGAGGATAAGCTCGGCGAGCTGCGCCTGCCCCGAATGCTCGCCAGGCACGGCCTGACTCCTCCGGTACTCGAGGGCGTTCTCCACCTTGAAGGCGGGAACATCGTGTCGAACCACCGCCATGCGTTCGTCGGCACCAACTTCTTCGACGAGAACACCGGCACGATCCCGGATCCCTCTCTCCTGTACCGCGTGCTGGCAAACCTGGCGGGGCGTGAATGCTTGGCTCTCTCCGATGAGTACGGTCGCGTTCCATGGTGTCACGTGGACATGTACGTCACGCCGGTGGGAGAGAACACGGTCTTCGTTGCCAGCCCCATCTATGCTCGCCGGCTCCTGACGCCGGATGAGTTCGTTGCCGACACCGACGACGTCGTAGAGCCTGCTCTTGCGGTCGTTCAGGCGCTATCAACCGGCGCATCGACGCTGGATTCAATCGCCGGGCAGCTCGCGGAAGGCGGATACCGTGTGCTCCGCTTGCCGGCTGTGATCGATCCGAAACAGGAGTGGATGATCACGTACAATAATGTGCTCATGGAGCACCGCAACGGCGAGCGCGTCGTGTACATGCCCGTGTATCGCGTTTCCGTCTTGGACAACGCTGCCGAAGCCGCGTATCGATCGCTCGGGTTCAGGCTTCACCGAATCGACGTATCGGGGATCTATGAGGACGGAGGTGCCATCCGATGCCTGGCAAATGTCTCGGCCAGAAGACCGGTTGAAGCCGGCACTCGCCGGTCACAACACGAATGGCCGGTCGGGAGTGCGGTCCAGTCGGATTGAGTCGTGACGCTTAACGGCCCAGGCAACGGAACGCTTGCGCTAAGGAGCTGAACGTGAAAGCCGCTATACGTGAGGGGCGCGGAGCCGGCAAGGGCCGTGACATCGCGACACGCCTCCAAGAATTCCGAAAGGACCTGCGCGCCGACTACGAGCGGTGCATTGTCGATCTGCGGTCGGCGACCGACAGCGACGATGCGGCGGAACGCGCCTGCGCTCGTGCCGCAGATATCCTGCGGCATCTATCGGCCGAGATTCGAGATGTCGAAGCCGCCTTGGAACGTGTCAGGGTCGGGCAGTACGGGCTGTGCGTGGACTGCGGCAGGCCAATCAGTGCGAGTCGCCTGCGCGCCGTGCGCACGGCTCGCAGGTGCATGCGATGCCAGGTCGGCGCCGAGCGGAAGGTCGGGTAGGCCGCTCGGTTAAGGGCAAACGTGCCGGAGGCGCTGCACCATGGACCGCTCGGAACGAGAAGCTGCCGGATTCCTGGCTACCTATCTGACCATGGTCAATAGGGCCGAGTTCCTCGACGGGATCGACAGGATACTGGAGGAGTACGACCGCGACCTGCTCAGCGTTACCGAGGCGCTTTGGCAAATCAGGAAGCTCCGGGAGTTGATGGAATCCTCCAACAACAGACTCCGAGAGCTCAGTAGGGATGACGATCGCCCACCGAGCGGGGCGGGCGATTTGTTACTACCCTGGACCCCGCCATAAACCGAGTTGCGCCTACATTTCCTCCTCCTCCCAGTCATCTTCGATCGCCTTGAGGTCCTCGTCGTTCGGCTCGATGAACGCGCAATCGACGATATCGTCCGCATCCGTGTCATCCACGTCGCGCAGCGTTATCCGCCGCTTTCGCATCGCATTGCGGCGTCTTCTCTCAAACCGATCCCCATCGCCGTCGCTCTTCTTGTTCTTCCCGCTCATTGGCCTACCTCAGTTCTGATTCGCGGATTTGCGTGGCTCACCCAATTCCGTGCCGTTATGCAGCTTGCTCAGATTCCGCTTCGGGTTTCGCAATGACCTGTCTCCGGTGAATCCATGGAAATCGTCGGCCGCTGAGAGTCGGCAAAACCGCGCCTGTGCCGCCGCCACCGGCCCACTTGAGGTTCGTGTGACGGACGTCTTCGACCGTGGCAACGATATCGGGATCGATCGCCCTTGACAGGCTCAGCACAATGGGCGTAAGGCGCCGCGGCACGAACGCCAGGCATATCTCAACCGGACCGTCGCGCCCCGAACCGCTAAACGTCGTCAGACGCAGTTCCGCGTCCCGCAATGCCGCTGCAATCTGCGCCCCCTTCTGCTGCGAGATCAGAATCACCGTCTCGACGCCGAGGGCCAGGCGCTGCTCAATCCACATGCCGATCGCGTTGCCAGCGGTGAAGCCGCTCACATAGGCAAGGATGTTCAGCCAGTTGTTGAGGTGTGTGATTACGGAGGCGACCGCTAACAGCCAGATCGTAACCTCCGCTACCGCGAGCGAGATTGCGAGTGTCTTGCGTCCGCGTGTGATGCAAATCAGCCGGACCGTGCCAATCGACACGTCCAGAATCCGCGCGCAGAAGATGAACAGCGGGAGCCAGATGCCAGCCGCCGGGAACCATTCTGACGGCGGGTCAGACAAAGCGTGGGGCCCGGGCGACGTCGGATTCGGCTCGGAGGCCGGTGGTGCGAGTGCGACGGCCAGAGCGGGCATCAGGTCGGAGTCTGACTCATCTGCAGCGACCTCTTCCGCCGGTTCACGCAAGAAAACGTTCACCAAGCAGCGAACCGCACCACCGTGCTGGAAGACCTGTGATACATCGATCGTCCGGACGTCGAATCCGAGGCTTCGATAGACGGCCTCGGCGGCCTGGTCCAGGATGGGCAGGTCGTACACCGGCATGTAGACAATACGCTGCCCATCCCGTTCCTCCATCAGGATGTTGTTGTAGGTCACCATCCATTCCTCGGCCGGATCGGCCAGCGCCGGCAGCCGCACGACGTCGTAGCCGTATTCGGTGAGCTGCGCCGCGATTGCGTCAAACCGATCCCCCCGCCTCGCCAGAAGGCCGAGGCAGTCCTCCGGGTCGAGAATGCCAACCAGTTCATCAATGAATCCGGCCCGCGAAGAGAGCAGCATGTTGGCCACGGCGGTGCTGGCAACCAGAACCGTATGATCGTCGATCGGCGTCAGGTACATATCGACGTGGCACCACGGCGCTCGCTGGCCCTCGTCGCCAACGAGCACGTAAGGACGTCCCAGGACACGCAGGAGTTCCCGTTTTACCGTTGCTGCGTCGTTGCCAAGGGCCTCGTTGTCCTCGATGACGTTGGCACCCACGAAGACGTGCCGATTATTCGCAACGATATTGCCGCCCTCGATGTGCACGAAGGTATCCTCACCAGGAAGCGAAAGACCGCCGTGCTCGAGTAGATAAGGCACAAGGAGATCGTTGCGGTGGTCATCTCCATAGTCGCGGCAATCGCGCGGTATGACCACTCCGGCGGGTTGAGCGTCCGCGGTCACCCGGGCCACGCGCCGGTCGCGCGCCCACGCAGTGATCGGGCGATCGACATCGATCACCTCGACACATCGCCCGTTTTCGCGTTCGGCGGCTCCCCAGCGTGCCTCGAACGCCTCGACGGCTTCACTGGACGAACAGATTACCCGTACTTGCACATCGATGGGTAGAGCGGCGAACAGGTCATCGTACGTGCACGTAAGCTCCTCCGCGAAGTTTGGCACGTAATGAAGTGCAATCTCGCGGAGAGCGCCGTGGCAGTCGGCCAGAACGTGTGGAATGTCCGTCTCTGTAGCGCGCGTCTGCGACTTGTCGTCCGCGGCACTATTGCCGCAGGCCAGTCCGACAGTCACCACCGCCAGTAGGACACGGCCCCAGTCTTTACGCCTCATGGGTTCTCCAATCCTCGCGTTTTCCCTTGCACCCTGAGCAATGACTCGCGCTCTCAGATAGTCCGCTCGGCACAGCGACAATCCATGTAAGTCACCGGAACAGGGGGACGCCGGCGGGGGCTGCGGCGTGAGCGGGGGGAACTCAACACTCGCAGCCAGCCGGCACCGGCGTCAAAGATGACTACCTCACTCAGAATCGACGCTTCCACGGAATCGGTCGGTTTTTCTCCCGATGGTCCACAACAGACCGGGAGTTATTGCCACCCGGAACGTGCCGAACATCCCGCCACGCTTCACGGGCATCCTCTTCGTTCGATTGACCCAAGCCCACAGGCCCGGGACGAGCACGGTCGCCCGTCCCGGGCAGGGCGTTCTTTCCCCTTCGAGCCAGAGATTCAAAGTGCCCGGCACAGATCAGGGTGAATCTGGATCATCAGGGGGTTCTGGATCGGGCTCCGGCTCGGGTTCCGGCTCATCTTCTGGCCGTTCATCCGGATCCTCTTCGGGCTCCTCTTCCGGTTCGTCCTCCGGCTCAGGCTTTCGCTCAAGCGCCTTGAGCTTCTTGATGGAAGCGACCTCCAGGTACTTGACGCCGTGCTTCTCGTAGAGCGTTCCCCGCAACTCGACCAGTTTCATGGCGTGCGGGGCCAGCTTCGACGAGTTGCCCTTCGCCATGCCGAGTACGATCAGCCCATTCTCCGTTTCGAGAGCAGCGGGCACGCCACGCCGAATGCAGTTGCGAGAACCGGCTTCCGGGTTCTTGCCGATGAACTTGCCCGTCATGTAGCACTGAAGATCGACGACTTTGCCCGAGAGCGTGACTTCCTGAGGTTGTGTCGACCGTGGCGGAGGGGTGCGTGGTTTGGCTCTTGGCCGCTCTTGCGCAAACAGCGTTGAAATGCCAATCGACGTGGCAATCACCACCGTGAGGGCGGCCGCAACCCATTTCGCTCTTGTCATGCCCGTGCTCCTTGACACAGGTAGCCGCGTGAACGCGGCCAAGAAACTGTCCTTCCTCCTGGCGACACGCGACCGCCCAGGTCGCATCAATCCTGATCACCGGGAGAACAGATAGGCCCGTTCTGAGCGCGCGTGAAAACCTCGACTTTGTAACCGTCTGGATCGAAGATAAACGTCTGCCAGTACCCTTCATAAAGGCGCGGTTGGGTCGTGCGGGCGTGACGCTTCCTCGCCTCCTCGTAGATGCGGTCCACCGACTCCCGCGACGGCACTTCAAAACTGACGCGGTCAAGACCGGTCAGGTAATCTCCTGGGGGCAGCCCCTCCGTGAACACGACCTCGCAATTCAGCCGAGTATCGGACGATGGCTGCGCACACGTCGCGCCGCTGCCTTCCTCCGCCGGAAACTGCATAAGTTCGAGCCCGAAGATCGCCCGGTAGAACTCGGCGCTTCTTCCGGGATCACGCACGCGAAGACAGATGCGGCTGAGATGCGGCGTCTTTGCAGAACTCGGTGACATCCGGTGCTCCAAGCGTTTCGACCTTCACCGGAAGTATGCCGATCGGCCCTGAAATCGTCGTGAAATCGGAATGAGAATGTTTTAATGCCGGGCCATCACAGTTGGAACGGGCACGAAGGTCGTCTGGCGCCGCTCGCAACCGCCCCTCAAGCGGTCTACCAGCTCGTTCCGGACGCGCGGACGGAGTCGGGTTCCTGGGCGAATCGCCGAGCGGTCTCGACGGAGATCTTGCCAAGTCCGACAAGACGCCGGAGGTCGTCATCGAGCAGGACCATCCCGTCGCGCTTGCCGGTCTGGATGGCTGAGTCGATTGACTCAAGCTTGCCGGTGCGAATTGCGACGCGAACCTGCTGATTGACGTGCAGAACCTCGAGGGCGAGCGCTCGCTTCTCGCCTTCCTCAACCGATAGTAGTAGGTGCTGGCACACGACGGACCTTAGACTCATCGCGACCTGTTTGCGGATGTCCTCCTGCACCTCCTGGGGAAACAAATCCACCAGCCGCGAGACAGCCCCTTTCGCGTCGCGCGTGTGCATCGTCGTGAGGATGAGGTGGCCGGTTTCCGCTGCGCTGAGGGCCATCTGCGCCGTTTGGCGGTCGCGTATTTCGCCAACAAGGATCACGTCCGGGTCCTGACGCAAGCCGTGCTTCAAGCCGTCGGCGAACGAGGGAACATCACGACCGACTTCGCGCTGGCTTATGATGCCACCGAGGCCGGGAAGATGCACGTACTCGATCGGCTCCTCGACGGTCAGTACTCGCCTCGTGATGTCCTGCCGGATCAGGCTCACCAAAGCCGACAGCGTGGCGGTTTTTCCGCACCCGCTAACGCCAGTAACCACCACGAGTCCGTTGGTGTAGGAAACAAGACGGTTGGCCAGTTCTTCCGGGAAGCCCAGCCACTCGAGCGAAGGTATGACATCCGGGATATGTCGAAGGCAGGCCGACCAGCGTTCTTGCGCGACGTATACGCTTGCGCGGAACCGGCACGCGGCTCCGCGCTGCGGAACGGTGACCGAGAAGTCAAAGTCTGTTCTGTCGGCAGCGTCGTCCCGCCACCGCGTCGGCGCGAGATCCCGGAGCATCTGCACGATCTCATCAAGATCCAGGGGCGCGTCCGTGCCCGGCTGGATTCGGCCATGGATCCGCAACGACGCCGGGTATCCAGGAATCAGATGAACGTCGGAGGCCTCCAGCTCCAGAGCCTGCTGAAGAATCTGTCGGAGCCTGCTCTTATGCTCCCCCTCACTCGGGCCACGACGTTCGACGACCGACTCGGTGCCACTCCGCTTTGCATCCATCGAAGTCGGACCTTTCGCACTCGTGTTGACCATTCTCGAATCCTGTTCCCCTCTGGTCATCGTCCCGTTCTGGGGCGAGGTTCACGCACCTGCGCAATTAAGGACGCCTATTTCTACGGATAGAACCCACGGCGGTTGCGGACACGGGCTCGATAACGCGACATGAAATGTTTTTAATCGGCGGCTCGCCCAACCTCGCTGAGCGGGAGGCGAAGTACGAATTCGCAGCCTCTGCCCGACTGGTTGGTGGCACTGATTGCCCCATGGTGAAGCGTCGCTACGCCCCGGGCGATCGCCAACCCCAGGCCGGCTCCCTGCACCGGTTCGTCCCCGCGCGGGATATGGAAGAAGCGATCGAACACTCGGTCCAGCTCCTCGAGCGGAATGCCCGGACCCTTATCACGAACTGCGACCAGGACATCCTGGTCGTCTACACAGAGTTCGATCTCGACCGCCTCCTCGATCGGCGAATACCGGATGGCGTTTCGAATCAGGTTGTCCACGACGGCGCGAAGCAGTGCCGGATCCCCTGAGACGACGGCCTCGACACCGTCATCGCTGGGTGGGGCCAGGATTGGCACGAGGCGGATTTCGCGATGGCGGGCGAGCGGTTCGCAGCGTTCCACCGCCTCCATGACGATCTCGTTCATCGACACCGGTTGCGGTTGTGCGAGAGGAAATCCGGCGTCGGCGCGTGCGAGTGTAAGCAGACTGTCCACGAGTCTGACAAGCTGTCGCAGTTGGTCCTGGACGCTGCCAACAAACTCGTCGTACTCCTCAGCCGTGCGTTCCTTCTGGTGGAGGACCTGCGCTCCCGCGAGAACGACGGAGAGGGGTGTTTTCAGCTCGTGCGATGCGTCCGCAATGAAGCGTTCCTGAGCACGAAACGCCGCTTCCAGACGATCCAGCATCTCGTTGATGACCCTCGCCAGCTCGGCTGCCTCGTCGCCGCCCGGCCTCGTCCGAATACGGCGATCCAGATGGGCTGCCGTGAACTCGTGGGCCTGTCGGGCGATTTCGCCGATTGGTGCCAATGACCGGCGTGCAAGCCCCCAAGATGCGATGGCAGCCGCGAGAAGCCCCGCCGGAACCAGCATGAGGAACAACCCGCGCAGTTCAGCAACCGAGTCTTCCACCGGCGTCAGGCTCGCCCCGACTTGAAGAAAAAACGGCTCGACATCGGGCTCATCGTGGTAGAGCGTGAGCAGCCGCAGCTGTCTTGGGCCGTCGGGGGGCAGCCCCGCGGCTTCGCCACTGATCGTCTCAAGTTCAGGTGACCTCGTCAGATGAGAGGCGCGTGCCGGCTCGCTGAGCGGGAGGGACGCTTGCGGCAGGTTGTGGGATCGTTCACGAACAGTGCCGTCTTCGCTCCGGATTTGGAAGTAGTAGCCGGGAAACCGAAAAGGGTTTAAGCGTGGCTCGGTTCGTTGCGACCGGCCGGGCTCGTTGACCTGCGCCGCCCGAACACCGATGGCCTCAACCATGGTGTCCGCGCGATCGACGAGCCGTTCGTCGAAATCCTCGTGGAGGTAGCGCTCGCGTACGCTCAGAATGACCAAGCATAGCCCACTCAAGATGATCCCGAACACCACGAGATAGAGGACGGCGAGGCGGAAGCGAAGCGTGCGAAAATGCTGGAGGAATCTGGGCGGCTTCATCAGTCTGCGCGCTATTCAGTAGGCGGTTCCGTACTGAGCATGTAGCCGGCGCCGATCATCGTGTGGATGAGTTGCCGATCATAGCCCTTGTCGATTCGTCGCCGGAGCATCGAGACGTAAACGTCGATCACGTTGCTCTCCGGCTCGAAGTTCATGTCCCAGACATGCTCACCAATCGCCGTTCGGCTCAAGACGCGATTCGGATTCCTCAGGAAGTATTCCAGTAGCGCGAACTCTTTGGCGGTTAGCTTGATCTTCTGCCCGGCCCGCGTGACCGTGCGTTTGAGAAGGTCCATCTCGATGTCTTCAAACTTTAGCGTCGAGGCTTCTCGGGCTTGCCCGCGCCTCAGCAGCGCGCGAATTCGAGCAACCAGCTCGTCGAACTCGAACGGTTTGGCCAGATAGTCGTCGGCGCCGGCATCCAGCCCGGTGACCTTGTCCTGCGTCGTGGAGAGCGCGGTCAGCATTAGGATCGGCGTGTGAACGCCACGGCGCCGGAGGTTCCGACAAACGATCAGACCATCCTGATCAGGAAGCATCAGGTCGAGAATCACCGCGTCGTACACCTCACCGGCGGCCATGAATTCCCCCTCATGGCCGCTATGCGCCACATCCACGGCGTACCCCTGCTCCGTGAGCCCTTTCTGGATCAGGGCGGCCATCTTCGGGTTGTCCTCGATCACGAGCAGCCGCATCGTCTCGTCTTGCTCAAGCGGTTTCGAAAGTGCCATTGTAGTGAGTCTCCCTGGCCGCCTCCACAAGGCTGGAGGCCACGTTCGCAGCAGCGAAAGTGTGCTCATGACGTTTCTCCGCACGGTAAGCGTGGCACGGCTGGTTTAAGTGTAGTAGCGCGCCGTGAAACGCCCCTAAAATCGACATGAAATCGCGCTAATGTCGCCACACGCCGAGAAGGGCGGAAGATCAAGGCAATTGGGAGCCAGTGGATCGACGGCAATCAGTCCGAACCGCTCAGCCGGCAAGCCAAGGCAGAAGAGCCGCGGCGAAGCTGAGGATGAGAAAGAAGCCGCACATGTCTGTGATGGTGGTGAGAATCGGCCCCGATGCGAGGGCGGGGTCCATGTTGAGCCGTCGCAACAGGAGCGGAACGATTCCGCCGATCGACACGGCGATGACCGTGTTGGCCGCCATCGCGCCGCCCACGACCAGACCGAGGACCGGATTGCCCTTCCACAGCCAAGCCGCGCCGGCGATAAGTAGCCCCAGGGCCAGCCCGTTCACCATGCCAACCGAGGCCTCCTTCAGCCATACCCGGAGCATCTCTGCCGGTCGAACCAGTCCGAGCATCAGTTCGCGCATGCTGACGGCGACGGCTTGGTTGCCCGAACATCCACTCATGTCAGAGATGATGGGCAGGAAGACGGCCAAGGCGATCACGGCCGCAAGCGTGTCCTGGTAGAACGCGATCACGCTGGCCGCAATGATGTTCAGCAGGATATTGATGCTGAGCCAGGAAAGTCTCCGGCGTGCGCGAAGAAGCAGCGGCATAGTTCGCAGCTCCTCGCCTCCCACGATGCCTTGCGACTTAAGATAATCGCTATCGCTCCGATCTGCCAAAGCCTCCTCGACGTCCGCCCGCTGCACCACGCCGACCAAAGTGCCCGCGGCGTCGACAACCGGTACACCGTAGAACTGGTAACGGTCAAAGGTCGCGCGAAGATCGTCCAGCGGTGACATATCCGGCACGGTCTGTGGGTCTCCGATCATCATCGAGCTGATCGCTTGCGATCGCCGGGCCAACAGCAGGTCGCGAAGTCTTAGCACACCCACCAGCCTGTTCTGTTTAGCCGTCACGTAAGCGTACTGCACATCGTAGTTCTGATATGTCTCAGCGTTGGTCTGCATGTCTGCCAGTACATCTGCAACGGTGGAGTCATGCGGGTACGAAAGGAACTCCTTGACCATCAAGCCCCCGGCGACGTCGTCCGCGTACTGAACAAGTTCGCGCGCGTCACGTGCCTCTTCGGGGGCCATCTTTTTAAGGATGGCCTCGGCGTCTGCTCGATCGAGGTCTCCCAGCAGATCGGCCTGCTCGTCGCTCGGCAGCTCATCGACAATCGCAGCTGCGGCTTCGGGTTGCAGGCGTTCGATGATCTCGACGGCCTGCACATCCGGCATCTGCCCGACAAGATCGGCGGCTTCTTCAGGATCCAGTGTGGTCAGCAACCGCGTCTGGTCTTCCTCGCTCAGACGCGACACCGCCAGTGCCGCCTCTCCGTCTGGCAAGGTGTCCAGGAAGGCCTCCACACGCTCCGCGACCGGTTCTTCAACAAGCTTCTCAAGCTCTTCCCACGGACGCTGTTCTTCATCGGGAGACATTGGACGACCTCCTATTCGCCGACACTGACTGCGCGTGATGCGCACTTCGCTCGGAGTACATGCCCTTATCAGTCAGGATTGCGGGGGCGTTGCCAAGCGTTGCGACGTCGGTCCGAATGGCACGTCCGGGTCCATTTGGAGAGCCAACTTCCCTCCCGAAAATGCCCGGACGAAACCATCCGTTGCGGACACGACGACTGCCGTAGCACTGCTTCGAGCGGTGACCGCAGCCGCGGCGATATGTCGCGCACCCAGACCGGCCGGCACGTCAACCGCGATGTCTGGCGTCGCCAGGTACGCCGCAGCCGTTCGAATAAACCCATCTCCACGGAGGATGAACGCTCCGTCCAATTTGGCCAGCTCGACGATCATGTCGTGAATCCTCGGATTTGTCAGCATTCGGTCTTCGTCGTCGTGGCCGAGAAACGGGTTGAGCACCATCTGCCTTGATTCTTCGATCACCTTCTCCGAATCGCCGATTGTGAACAGGGCGCCGACACGCTTTCCACGGCGGGCAACCTGACCGATTCGACACGCCACTTGGAGTGCCGCTTCCATCACGACTGGCCGAATCCCGTTCGTGAGGCGGATCATCTCATGCAGTGCAATCTGGGCAGTCTCCTCCTCAACATCCGTGACGAGCAGAAGATCGCCGCGACCGCGGCAGAGATCGTGGCCGATAGCGCACACCACCAGATTCCCAGCGGCCACTTTGCCCGCGTGGAGTGCCTCGGACACCGCGTGTCGCGCCTGCCGATACTTGTCGGCAACGCGCAGTGACAGATGAACAGCCTCACAACCCTCTTGCACCAGGGATTCGTACGTGTCCCGGTTCGGCGTAGCGGCAATGATGCGAGTGCCTTCCGCCTTCGCCTGCACATTGCGAAATAATGCGCCCGTCTCGGTCCCGCAGATGATGGCCTCTGCGCTTGACGAGTGGGCGACAAGGCAGATCATCACGGCTAAGTCGCCGTCGGATCGGATCGGCTCATCGTTGTCGGAGGTCCGTGCCATACGTTTGTGCTCCATCGGTCAAGCGCTCAGCCCAATCAGCGTCAGTACCGTCGGCACCATTCCTGCAGGGCCGACAGAACCCGGAGGTGCTTCTCTTCGTTGGGCATGAACGGCGCCCGTGACAGTTCCAACTGCACCCACGGGAGTTCACTGGCGTGTGAGCGTATTATGTATCCACCTTCAAATGGGTCGTTGATGGCGACGTCGTGATCAAACGCTCGCGCGAAGCAGTCTGCCAATGACTCGATCCAATCCTCGGGGCAGGTGCCGTCCCCGTTGCTCAGACATATCCAGGGTCGTTCGACCCCCGGGCCGGGACCTATCGGCGGGCCCTCAGCGGCCGCCGTGTGGCAGTCGATGCCGAGGCGTACGCCCGGTTTCGCCAATTCCCTGAGCAGCGCGTGGTACGGGCGATAGTGCCGGTCCAGGAGCATCTCAACGATGTCCGCCGGCGGAAACTCGCGATACACCGGCACGTTCCAGCAGGTGTGCGTCTTCACGACGCCATCGGGCCGGCGATCGTCCTCGGCCCGATTCATATCTACGATTGCTCGCGCGACCGCCGTAGTCACAAACACTGCCACGTGGTCCCGCAATCCGTGGTAGATCTCAGCCGCGCCCTCATCCCCGTCTTCGATGATCTGCTGACGCGTGAGAATGCAGTACGGCTTGGCTTCGGAAGGTACCGACAGCCCGGCATGTGGAACCGAGATGAGCAGCGGCAGTTTCATGGCGGCGGCCCAGCGGCAGAGCCATCCCGGCGGGGATCGGCCATGCCGATGAACTCGTCACCCTCACGGACCACGAGTTGCACGCATCCCATGAAAAACGAGTAGGGATCTCTACGATCGATCTCGTATCCATGCCGCTTGAGCGCTTCCGGAATGTCGTTCCGGATGCGCGCCGCCTCGAGCGACACCTTGCCCCGCAGGGAGCAGTAGAGGCGTGGGGCGTCGACCGCTGCCAACGGCGGCATCTTCTGGAGTCGGACGAGGACTTGGAAGATCGATGGCGTGATGCGCTCGCTGCCGGGTGAACCCAGGGCCAGCCAAGGTTTCCGCCCCCGGAACACGATCGTTGGCGCCACGCTGGCCCAGGGGGCGGCGTTTGGGCGCATGTGGTATGGATGCGAAATGTCTTCGTACTCGAAGGCACTCATGTAGTTGTTGTATAGGAAGCCCAGCTCTGGCGTCGCGACGCACGAGCCGTACACGCGTTCGATCGACTGGGTGAGCGCAACGATGTTGCCTTCGCGGTCCATTACGGACAGGTGTGTCGTGTCGCCGGCCGTGCGGATCCGTCGCGCGATCTGGCGGGCCACAAGCTGAGCGTAGTCCTCCTTCAGCATCCTCTCGCCGGTGGCCTGCGGGAAGAAGCTGGGATCGAACGGACGGTCCTGACGATCCAGGAATGCTCGCCGTATCGTCTCGGCAAGGGCTATCGCCCCTTCCGGCGTGTCAAAATCGCGGCGGCTGGGCTTGAGCTGCTGATAGACGTTCAGCATCTGGATCAGCGTTCGGCCGGCGCCCGGCGGTGGGAACGTGAAGACGCGGCAGCCCTCGAAACGACCCGTGACTGGTTTCCGTTCTATAGGCTGCGGGATCTGCGCGAGGTCGTCCTTGTGCAACAACCCCTCGTTGGACTCCATATCCGCATGAATCTCCTCGGCGATCTTGCCCTGGTAGAAATCCTCGATGCCTGCCGTCACCAGCCGTCGCAGCGTAGCCGCGAGCACGGGCTGGCGGAACTTTGACCCGGCCGGGTAGGGTCGGACGCCGTCGCGCAGGAAGAATGGTGCAGCCGACCTTTCGCGCAGGTGCTTCAAGTCTCGCCGCGTGAGCAGGTACTGGAGCAGGCTGACCTCGTAGCCCTCCTCGGCCAGTCGAATGGCGGGCTCCAGCACCTTTGACAGCTTCAGTTTCCCGTAGGTGGTCAAAGCGTATTGCAGCACGGCTGGCGTGCTTGGCACCGTCGTCGCCTTGTATCCGCGACGCCGGTCCGTTTTCGAAAGCGATTCTGGCGTCGCCCGGTTCGGTGCCCGGGATGAGCCGTCGAGTGCGAAGGTTCGCTTGGGTTCCACGGTGTGGATCAGCATCATCGTCTGGCCGCCCAATCCCGACGACGCCGGTTCGCAGACGCCGAGGGCGAACGCCACTGCGACGGCTGCGTCGATCGCGTTTCCGCCGGCGGCCAGCATCTCCGCCCCCGCCTCGGTGGCATGATAGTGAGCTGCCGCGATCATGCCCTGACGCGACACGGCGACGCGTTGCGGGCGGTGGAGTTTTCGATCGCCCAGCTCCAGTAAGTCCGTGTCCATCTGTTCGCGGCGGATCTTCTCCATTCGCCCTTACTGTCCTTCCTTGGCTAGGAACTCAGCGAGCAGCAGCGTTCGCTGGACGAGGCTGATTCGTTGAACGGATTCATGAGGCGTCCCGAGGTCGCGCGCCACCGGACCGACGCCGCAGAGACACGCGGTCTTCGCCGGCACCAGCCCAGCCACGGACGGCCATACGGACGACTCACGCTTGAAGGGGATTTCCCATTGCTCCGCGACCTGCGAGAGTTCCTTGGCGAGCTGCAGCGTCGAGCGGCGCTCCTTCATCGGCGGTCGGTCTGAGATCTGATCCAGCTCCCAGCGTGGTCCCTTCTTGCCGAGCAGGGCGCGCATGCGCTCTTCGAGCTGCTCCACCACATTCGAGTCGGGATACGTCACCATGACCGTGGCGGTTACGCGGTGTGGGACCCGCATCGGCAATGTTTCCGTTTTCACGTCGGTCGCCGAGACGGATACGCGCCTCTCGCGCGACGTGAGCTGACTGAACTCCTCCAAGCGGTTCCACGTCCAGCGCAGTGCCTCCAGCTTTGATGACAGCTTCCCCGGCCGCAGCGATTCACCTATGACACGGAAACGATAGTTTCGCTGACCGCGACGCTGCGTAACCACCGAGTCACCGACGTTCCCGGGTCGCAGCACGAGGACACGCTTCGCTTTCGAGGCCGCCACGCGAATGATCTCCGCGCTGTAACGCGCGTCCCGGCCCTCGTCCGCGTAGCAAAGCACGCCCACCGGAGACCGCCGCAGCCGACGAACGCTGCGCAACGCCCGCAAAGCAAACTCAAGCATCACCAGGGGCGCCCGGGAGGCCCCAATTCCATCGCCGTACAGCCATTCCGGCTCCCGCCGGAACATCTGCGTTGGGGATCCCGCGTCCGCCGGAACGTCAAGGTGGCCGACGAACAGCGTACCGCCCTCAAGTCCTTTCGCCGTTTCCCAAGTCCACGCGACGCGCTCATCCGTGAACTCCTTCGCCAGCTTCATCCCAAGCTCGCGAAACATTCGGTCGGCACGTCGCACCGCTTCCTGGATGCCGACCGGGTCGTGGGTGTGGCTGGGAACTTCGGTCCATTCCTTGAGTCTTCGTTCCAGCTCGTCGCGTCGCTGGGTAATGAACGAAAAGACCTGCGTCGACCGGTCCTTGGGCTGCCCATCCAGCTTGGGCGGTTCGGGGGTACCGAAGTACCGGGCGCTCGCCACTTCGACCAGGCGGTTCACGACCCCGCCGAAATCCAACCCAACCTCCACGGCCCCGACGAGATATGATCCGTGCTCGCCAAGGCTCGGCAGGCTGTTCACCTCCAGGATGTAGAGGTTTCCTTTCTCATCCAGGCGCATATCTACGCGGGCGCAATCGTAGCAGCCCAGCGCTGTGAAAGCGCCTTGAGCAAGCCGCCGCGCCTTTTCCTGGAGCTCTTCGCCGATCGGAGCCGGACAGCGATGCGAGATCGAGCGGCCGCTCCTTCCGATTTTGTCCTCGTACGTATAGATGGCCGGCCCGTCAGTACCGAACACAAGCTCGACCGGCGGAAGCGCCTCGGGCGGGTTGTTGCCGAGCAGCCCCACGTTGATTTCGCGCCCTTCGATGTACCGCTCGACGAGCACCGGTTGCCGGTACTTCTCGAAGATCACACCGGCGCCCTCCCGCAGCTCGTCTTGGTTGTGCACGATCCTCAGGCCAAAGGAGACGGCTTCGTTCTTGGGCTTGACGATCAGCGGATACTCAAGTTCCGGGAGTGGCGCTTCGGGCATGTCGAGCACTGCAAAATCCGGCGTTGGCAGGTCGTGCTGATGGAGGATCATCTTGGTGACGACTTTGTCCAGCGCTAGCGAGTGGGCCAGCGGGCCCGAAGCGACATAGGGAATCCCGACCATCTCCAGGATGCTGGGGACGTGCGTGTAGCGCGCCTGACCCTGGATCCCATAGGACACGTTGAAGACCATGCCGGGTCGTTCGCCCTTGACGACGCGCGGCATGAACTGCTCGAGGCGATCCACCAGGTCCTTGTCGCCCTCGAACGCGATGACCGAATGACCACCTTTCTTCAGGGCGTCGGTGATGCGTTTGATCGTCTCAAGGCCGATCCTCTCCTTGTTCGACATGCCGAACAGGTTGATGACGTTGCGGCTCTCTCGGTTGTAGACGACGGCTATCTTCACCGCTCAACCTCCGCACAACAGAGTTGGCTTCACTTGGCTGCGGCCGCGCCTTGTTTTGCCGACAGGAGCACCGGGCCCTGTGTGAAGCGTACGACCTGCTCCGTTACGCTGCCAAGCACCATATGGTACAGGCGTGAGTGGCCGTACGCCCCCATGACCACGAGCGTGTCGCGGGCGCAGTGATTTATAATGGACGTGGCCGGGTCACCGCTTTCGATCGAGAAGGTGACCCCCGACCCATTGCACAGGAGGGATCGCTTCGCCCTTTCCTGAATGGCGGCGCCGTCCGGCGGCTTCTGTGCAACCGTCAACACTTCGGGCGGCACGCCAAGCGCCTCGGCAATCTCACATCCAGTTGTGAGCGCCAGCCCACCAAGGTCCTTACCGCCATACGCCACGAGAACACGCCGAATGCGACGATGCTGCGCTGGCGCGATGAGCAGCGGCCGGTGAGTACGCCGTACAATCGACTCCGTGTTTGACCCGAGCAGGCCACTCCGAACCACGTTGTGCCCCTGGCGACCGAGAATCAGCAGAGATGCGTTTGCCGCAGCCGCTACTACGGAGTCCCCCACGTGTCCCGTTGAACGGCTGATATTAACGCTGGACCCGCGTCGCGTCGCCAGCTCCCGGACACGGTGCTCCGTCTGCTCCGTGGTCTGTTGCACAGCTGCCGCCAACTGCTCGACGAGACGCCCGAGGTTCTCCCCGCCAGCGAGAGCCATCTCCGAGGTGATCAGCACTTCCTGGACGATCAAGACGTTGGTACGTTGCCCTCCCGCTTGAGCGAGATCCATTGCGTAGTTGAGAGCGCTGAACGATGCTTCTGAACCACCGACCGCGACCAGGACCTTGGTCAGAATGCCATGCTCAGCAACCGACATGGCAATCACCCAACCTTGCGGGTTGGGGCGTCATCCCGTTGGGGCGCCTGCGGGGTCGCGACGATGCCGTCTGGCGACGGCACGATTACCGGCGTTGCGGTCGGGCCTTCGATTCGGCCTACGGCTGGGTTCGTCATCTGCGTCTCCGGCGAGTAGTCATCCTCATCGTCCCAGTTCGGTCTGAGCCAGTCAGCGACCATCTGCCCGACCGCGTCCTCGTCCTCCGGCACAGCCACAGACTCGCCCGAGAGCCGGACCAGCGCGACAAAGCGTGCGTGGCAACTTGGGCACCGGACCCGAGCTGATTCAGTCCCTGACCAGCGCAGACGCCTGTAACACCCCGGGCAGGTCAGCACTCGCGCGATCTTGGCGATGACAGCCATCGCGGCCTCCAGCGGCCCGTTAGGGCCGCTGGTAGGTTGCCACGCATGAGTGAAACGCCTCTGAAATCGAAATGAAAATGCGCTAATGTCTTGCCACGGGCGAGCTTACGCCGGTATATCAGAGCAGCATTCGAGCCCAGCGCAGGGTCGTTTGGAGGGTCAGGCTGGCCACCGCTCCGAGAGTACGTGTCCATGTTCACGGCATTTGCCCAGCTATCAGACTACACGGTTGAGCGACTCCCACAGTCGTGATGGGGCTGGGTTTGCTATTCGGCTTTAGACGCCGCAAGTGGCTTTAGTGCGGAGACGGGAGTGACCGCAAAAGTACGGGTTCGACAGCGACTGGGCAAGTACCGGATTGACCGGCGGCTAGCCGAGGGTGGGTTCGCCACGGTCTACAAGGCGTACGACACGATCGCCGGCATCCCGGTCGCGCTGAAGCTGCCGCATCCCGGGCTCGTAACCAAGGAGACGCTTGAAGCGTTTCGCAAGGAGGTGCGACTGACGGCCGGCCTCGACCATCCGAACATCCTCCCGGTTAAGGACGCAGGGTTCATCGACGGTACGTTTGTCATTGCGTATCCGCTGGGCGCTGAGACCTTGGGCGACCGCCTGGGGCGTCGCATGTCGGCGCGTACGATGATCAGCTTCGCCGAGCAGATGCTGGAGGCGGTCGCGTTCGCACATCGGAAGCGCATCTTGCACGGCGACATCAAGCCGGAGAACTTCATCCTGTTCCCGGGGAACCACCTGCGTCTTGCGGACTTCGGAATCGCCAAAGTAGCGCGTCGCACGCTCGAAGCGTCGGGATCTGGAACGGTCGGCTATCTTGCCCCCGAACAGGCGATGGGCAAGCCATCGCCTCGGTCCGACGTCTTTTCGCTTGGCCTGATTCTGTACCGCATGTTCTCCGGGTACCTGCCCGAATGGCCGTTCAGGTGGCCACCGCGGGGTTTCGACCGTGTCCGCAAGTACCTCCATCCGGACCTGATCGCGTTCTTGCGACGGAGCCTGGAACTCGACCACCGCAAGCGCTTCACGGACGCGGTTCGCATGACGGCAACGTTTCGTCGCCTGAAGCCACGTGCGCTGCGCGGAACCCCAGCGCGACGTCGGCGAACCAGAACCAAGAAGAAGCGGCCGGACTGGAAGACCCTTCGGACGCGAGACTTCCTCAAAGAGTACCGATTGACTCTCGAGGTTCGTGGGACGTGCGGGCGGTGCCGAGGCCCCGTGGCCGAGAGCATGCTGTTCTGCCCCTGGTGTGGCACAAAGCGTCGGGTCGCGACGGAAGAAAGCCGCTTCCGTGGCCGCTGCCCCCGCTGCAAGCGGGGGATGAAGACGGATTGGCGGTTCTGTCCGTGGTGCTACGGCCCTGCTGTGAATCTAGATGCGACGCCGCGCTATTCGGATGTTCGCTATACGGGCCGGTGCACGAATCCGCGCTGCGAAGGCAAGGACCTCATGCCCTTTATGCGCTATTGCCCCTGGTGTCGGCGTAAGGTTCGGCGGGGCTGGAGAATTGGCGGAGGGAAGGACCGATGTCCAAGATGCGGTTGGGGAGTGCTGCGCGACTACTGGGACTACTGCGCGTGGTGCGGCCGCTCGATCGTAAGACGATAGGAAGATGCAATGCCGGTTGAGACGACTGATCACGCTCGTCTCTTTCTAGATCTCGATCTTCAGGAGGCCCAGGTACTACCGATTGCCTCGGGCCTCGCCGTGGTCTACACGGCCCGTTGTCCCGACAAAGAGACGCCCAACGAAGATGCCGCTGTTCTGATCACCTGTGGCCTGAACAGCGGAGTCCTGGCAGTCGCGGACGGATTTGGGGGCCAGCCGGCCGGCGAGCAGGCGGCCCGGCTCGCACTTCAGGCTCTGGCAGATGCGGTCGACCGCGTCTTGGAGACCGGTGGCCCGCTGCGAGCCGGCATCCTGGACGGCTTTGAAAGAGCCAACGAAGCAGTCACTGACCTGGGCGTGGGGGCCGCAACGACTCTCGTCGCCCTCGAAATCGACGACCGCCGGGCACGCTCATACCACGTCGGCGATTCAACGGCCCTTCTCGTTGGCCAGCGTGGAAAACTCAAGCTCCAGACCGTCTCGCACTCGCCGATCGGCTACATTGTTGAGGCAGGGTGGCTGGAGGAAGATGAGGCCCTTCACCACGAAGACCGGCACATCGTTTCCAACATGGTCGGTTCGCCGGATATGCGAATCGAAATCGGGCCAAGCCTGCGGCTGCGCCCACGGGACACCGTGGTGCTGGGCAGCGATGGCTTGTTCGACAACCTGCCGATGCAGGAAATAGTGGAGCTCGTGCGCAAGGGGCCGCTCAATGAGGTGGCTGAGCTCCTGGCCGCCAAGTGTGACCGGCGGATGCGCTCGCCAGACCAAGGCCAGCCGAGCAAACCGGACGACCTGACATTTGTCCTGTACCGGCCGCAGGCCTGACAGCGCATATCCGGGCTAGTCCCGAACCTGCGGCCCACGTTCAGCGCCCGGCCCTGCGGCAGCCCGGCCAGATTAAAGACGGCTCATGCCGATTTCAGACCTCTTTCACGCCCATGCTCTACTGTTCCAGTGTAGCCGGGGCACGGCCACGCTTGCGCGGGTACGTGGACTGGCTCTGACTGGTTACAAACGAGGATCCTCCAAACGCCGATGACAACCGAAAACGATCGCGAGATGACGACCTCCACCGTGAATGGACCTGGCGAAGTGCTGGATACGGTCCTTGATGGGGCGACGCCCGTCCTGACCGATTTGCCCGCCGAACTTGCCGCTCAGAAAGAGGTCGCCAGGGACCCGCAGCGGACTCTAGAGGAACGGCTGGAAGCCTTCGAAGACATACTCGATTCCGAGGTTGGCGATACCACCTTGACCCGGGCCCGCAACATTGAGCGTGACGTGGGTCTTCGCCAGCTATATCTCAAGTTCGAGGGCGGCAATCCGACCGGAACACAGAAGGACCGCATCGCGTTTGCCCAGGCGCTGGATGCCCTACGACGGGGTTTCGATGCCATAACCGTGGCGACCTGCGGCAACTACGGCGCCGCCGTTGCGATGGCGGCCTCGTTCGCGGGCCTGCGCTGCTACATCTACATCCCAGAGGGCTATCACACGAAACGGATCCGGGAGATGACCAGCGCCGGCGCGGAGATCATTCGTATTCCCGGCGACTATGAGACGACGGTGCGCGTCTCGCAGGAGCGCGCCGAGAAGGACGAGATTTATGACGCAAATCCCGGCGGCGCGAACACGGCTATGCAGTTGCGCTCATATGGCGAGATTGCGTACGAGATCTACGATGACCTCCGCGACGCACCCGCCGCCATCGCGTTGCCGGTCTCGAACGGCACTACGCTCGCCGGCGTGTATCGTGGCTTTGTAAGCCTCTACCGTCGCGGCAAGACCTCGCGCATCCCGCGCATGATTGCCGGCTCGGCCTTCGGCAAGAACCCGATCATCCACGCCTTTCGTAAGAACCGGGCTAACTGCGAAGACTTGGCTCCGGACCGTGTCCGCGAAACCGCCGTCAATGAGCCGCTCATCAACTGGCACGCTACTGATGGGGATTCTGCCTTGGACGCAATCCGTTCCAGCGGCGGGTCCGCTGGCTACGCCAGTGACAAGAGCATGCTGCACTATGCCCGCGTAATTCGTGAACGCGAGGGACTCAGCGTGCTTCCCGCTTCGACGGCCGGCCTGATCGCACTGCTTGACCGCCATCGTCAAGATCCCTTTTCAAACGACCGATACGTCGTCGTCGTGACTGGGAAGAAAGCATGAGCACGATGCCCGAGGGAAACGCGATCGTCTACTGCGAAGGAGCCTTCGGCACGACGAACGGTAAGACCGCCCACGGCCTCGTGCGTCGAACGCGACGTTACCGAGTCCTGGCCGTTGTGGACTCACGCCTTGCCGGCAAAGACGCGGGGCAGGTGCTGGACGGCAAGGCCAACGGCGTCCCCGTTCAAAACGACGTGCTCCGCGCGTTCAAAGCCTGCCAGGAAACCGGTACGCCCGCGACGCACCTTGTCATTGGGCTCGCGCCAGATGGAGGTCGCCTGCCGCCACAAGCGCGCCGCGATATCGCGACCGGCATCCAGCTCGGGCTGCACGTCGATTCCGGGTTGCACGACTTCCTGTCGGAAGACGAGGAGATCGCCGAACTGGCGGCCAGCAAAGGCGTGCGGATCCGCGACATTCGCAGGACTCCGCCGCGGTCCGACTTGCACTTCTTCAGCGGAAAGATCGAGCAGGTGGACTGTTTGAAGGTCGCCGTGCTCGGCACCGACTCGGCTGTCGGTAAGCGTACGACTGCCTGGTTGCTGGTTGACGGCTTCGAGGCGGCGGGGTTCCAGGCGGAACTGGTTGGTACCGGCCAAACCGCGTGGATGCAGGGAGCCCGCTACAGCGTGATGATGGACGCGCTCATTAACGACTTCGTGGCCGGCGAGATTGAGCATGCCGTGTGGAGCGCCTGGCACGAGCAACGGCCCGACGTCGTCATAATCGAAGGCCAGGGGAGCCTGATGAACCCCGCCTACCCCGGAGGCTTTGAGATTCTGGCGGCTGGCCGCCCGGATGTCGTTGTTCTCCAGCACGCGCCGGCGCGGAAAGAGTACGATGGGTTTCCGGGATACCCGATTCACCCGCTCGAACAGCAGATCCACGCGATCGAGTTGGTCTCCGGCAAACCAGTAGTCGCGATCACCATCAACCACGAGGGCCTGGCCACGGCCGCGGTTCCCGAAGCTTGTCGTCTGATCCGGACGTCAACCGGAGTTCCGACCTGCGACGTTCTGCTTAACGGAGGCCGTGAATTGTGCGCCCTGCTGTCGAAAAGGATGCCCGCCCGGCAGATAGAAGGCGGAAGACAGATCTCACGCGGTACGCGTACACGCGCCGCACGCAAAGGACGCGCTCATGCCGACGCTAGGTGACCCGCTCGCTCCGCTGAACGTCATCGACCGGCTGGAGGTCGGCCCCGTCAAGGTCGAAAAACGCCGCCTGACTTGTCCGTACAAGGTCGTTCAGGACGAGCGATCTGATGTCTTCGAGTTCCAGTACTCGTACGACGAAGACGTGTTCGATCCGGCGGGGTCAGCATTCCAGAACCTGGCAAGCATGATGGCCGCCCAAGTGGCCCTGAACTATGGGCTGTTTTGCACCGAGCTCGTTTTCCACGGTGTGTTCGACAGGGTTGATCGTCAGTTCCTTGAAACGATGGCGAAAAACACGGCCCGGGAGATCTACGTGAAGAAGTTCCTGGAGCCAAACCCGTTTTTGGGCAGCGAAGCTGTCAAGTTGGCTGTTGTCAAGCAGGACTCGTACCTGCGGGCGCGCCTCGTGTTTGCCGACGATGGGGCGCAGCCGCACCTGACAGCCGGCGAGGCGGCGTGCTGGGCCACTGACCGAGCGAAGCATGCCATCCTCGCTAGTGGGGGCAAGGATAGCTTGTTGAGTTATGGCCTGCTGGCCGAGATCGGCTGCGAAACCCATGCCATCTTTGTCAATGAGTCGGGCCGACACTGGTTCACCGCGGTTAACGCGCACCGCCACTTCGCCGCAAACGTTCCGAAAACAGCACGCGTCTGGACGAATTCCGACCGGCTCTTTGCTTGGATGCTTCGGCATCTCCCCTTCGTCCGTCAGGATTTCGCCAAGCTGCGCAGCGATGAGTACCCGATCAGGCTTTGGACGGTGGCTGTGTTCGTGTTCGCGGCACTGCCCCTTCTGCGCAAGCGCGGAATCGGTCGTCTCGTGATCGGCGACGAGTACGACACGACGGTCCGCAAGAGCTATCGTGGAGTGACTCACTACGATGGGCTTTACGACCAAAGCCGTTTCTTCGATAACGCCATGACACGCTACTACCAGCAGAAACGCTGGAATGTCGCGCAGTGCTCGCTCCTGAGGCCGCTGTCTGAGTTGCTCATTCAGACCATCCTCACGAAGCGATACCCGGATCTGCAGCGGCATCAGGTATCCTGCCACGCCGCGACGGTCAAAGATGAGCGGGCGCATCCATGTGGTAGGTGCGAGAAATGTCGTCGGATCGTGGGCATGCTGAAGGCCATCGGCGCCGACCCGCGCCACTGTGGATATACGGACGAGCAGGTCAAGCGATGCCTCTCACAGATCGTCACCCGAGGAATGCACCAGGAACGTCCCGCGATCGAGCAGTTGGCGCTGATGCTCTGGAATCAGGGTCTGATCCCGGAGCCGTCGCTTGGGGGTGTGCGGGCTCTTGAACGCCCGGTGGTGCTCAAGCTGCGCTTCGACCCGCATCGCTCGCCGATAGACGGCATCCCGGCCAATCTGCGGAAGCCTCTCTACAAGATCCTCCTGGCGAGCGCCCAAGGGGCGGTCAAACGCAACGGCAAGCTCTGGATCGACTTCGACCCCTTGGACGACCCGGCAATCAACGCGCCCTACCCGTTTGAGTCGCCGGCGAGGGGAGCAGCGGCACAGCGGACGCGCGCCCACGTGGGCGGCTCGGTGAATGGGCAGTACGTTCTGGGCGAGCTGACGTGGCTTCAGGCGAAGCAGCGGTTCGAAGAGGTCGACGTTGCCCTGCTGCCCGTCGGGGCGATCGAGCAGCATGGGCCCCATCTCCCGCTGGACACCGACGCGTTCGACGCCGACTACCTCGCGCGACGCGTCGCCGAGGGCTGCAGCGATCCGAAGCCGATCCTGCTTCCTCTGATTCCGTACGGCGTTTCGTATCACCATGAAGACTTCACCGGCACGATCAGCATCAGCAATGAGACGCTGTCCCGGTTGGTGTACGAGATCGGCCTCAGCGCCGCTAAGAACGGGATCACGAAGTTGGTCATCATCAACGGACACGGGGGAAACGCGGCCACGCTGAACTTCGCGGCGCAAACGATCAACCGCGACGCGCATATCTTCACCTGTATTGACACGGGTGAGACCAGCGACACCGACGTCAAAGCGCTGGCCGAGACTCCGAATGACGTGCATGCCGGCGAAATTGAAACCAGCACCGCCTTGGCCGCGCGTCCAGAGCTCGTTCAGATGAACAAGGCGAAACGCAGTGTCCCACGCTTCTCCAGCCGCTACCTTGACTTCAGCTCGAAGCGCAGCGTGGACTGGTACGCCCGCACGGCGAAGATCTCGAGCAGCGGCGTTATGGGCGATCCGACCAAAGCAACGCGAGAGAAGGGTGAGAGGATGTGGGAGGTGATGATCCGGAACTTGGTCGAGTTCATCGAGCAACTTAAACGCATGAGCCTGAGTGAGATCCATCAGCGCCACCGCTATTGAGACACATGAGAATTACACGCGTCGAGGCCAAGCTCGTTACGATGCCGCTAGCGGAGCCGTACACGATCGCGTACGAAACGGTCCAAGCGGCGACCAACGTCTTCCTGCGCGTCGAGACGGACACGAGCATCACGGGCTTCGGCTGTGCGGCACCGGACAAGCCGGTCACCGGCGAGACCGCTGAGACGGTGCTCGGCGCGGTCTCGAATGTGATTGAGCCCGCACTTGGCGGTGCCGACCCGCTTCGATCGTCCCTGTTGCTCGAGGATCTGAAAGAAGACCTCGCCACCAGGCCTTCGGCGCGTGCGGCGGCCGACATGGCGCTATTCGATATCCTCGGCAAAGTCGCCGGCTTACCGCTCTGGAAGCTGCTGGGTGGGTACCGCGAGTGTATTCCGACGAGCGTGACGATCGGCATTCTCTCGGAGGCCGAGACTGTCGAGGCAGCGAAGACCTGGATCGCGAAGGGTTTCAGATGCCTCAAGATGAAGGGCGGACGCGACGTAGAGACCGACATCGTCCGGGTGATCAAAGTGCGCGAAGCAGTCGGCCCTGACATCGAACTGAGGTTCGACGCGAATCAGGGCTACACGGTAGAGCAGGCCCAGCACTTCGTTGACGGCACGCGCGCAGCGAACCTCGAGTTGCTGGAGCAGCCCACTCCGAGAGGTCAGCCCGAACTGCTCGGTCAGGTAACGCGCTCGGTATCCGTGCCCGTCATGGCCGACGAGAGCCTGATGACCCTCCGCGACGCCTTCCGACTTGCTAGCAACGAGTTCGTGGATATGGTCAACATCAAGCTGATGAAAGTCGGTGGAATCTATGAGGCAATGCAGATAAACTCGGTGGCCCGGGCCGCCGGCCTGGAGGCCATGGTCAGTTGCATGGACGAAGCCGGCCTGGCGATCGCCGCCGGTCTGCATTTCGCCCTTGCCCGGCCGAACGTGGCCTACGCTGATCTGGACGGGCATCTGGACCTAGTGGGTGACCCCAGCCACGCGGCCGTCATCGTCCGAGACGGGTGCCTTTACACAACCGACTCGCCGGGCCTAGGGTTTGATCTGCGAAATTGGTGAACTGGTTCAGGATCGTTGGCAGTGCCGCGTTACCTTGAGATACGAAACGCCCGCAAGCGGGTCAGAATGGGCGGACTAAAAGGCACGCCAAGAACGAAGAAGGCCGCCGTGATCGTCGCCCACCCGGATGACGAAGTCCTCTGGGCCGGCGGCACGATCTTGAGCGAACCACAGTGGCAGTGGGAAATATACGCCCTCTGTCGAGCCAGTGACCCCGACCGGGCACCACGCTTCCTCCGAACGCTCCGGAAGCTCGAGGCCGACGGGGCGATCGGAGACCTGGACGACGGGCCGGACCAGCTACCACTGGATCTGTCCGTGGTGCGGACGGCGATCGTCTCTCTCTTGCCGCATCGCAGGTTCAATCTCGTCCTGACGCACGGTCCCCGGGGAGAGTACACCCGCCATCGACGGCACGAAGAAACGTGCCGGGCCGTCGTCCAACTCTGGTCAGGCGGCGTAATCGAGACCGATGAGGTATGGATGTTCGCCTACGAGGACAGCGACGGCGAGCAGTTGCCCGTCGCACTCCGCCAGGCCGATCGGTACGCGCCCCTTCCGACGCAGGTGTGGGAGAGGAAGCACTGCCTCATCACCGAGTACTACGGTTTCGCGCCTGGGAGCTGGGAGGCGCAGGCGGCGCCACGAGCCGAAGCGTTCTGGTGCTTCGATACGCCGGAGGCCGCCCAAGCCTGGCTCGAATCACATGGAGATCCAAGATGAAAGCGCTCGTTCTGTACGACTATCCACCCTCGCCCGGTGGCTTGGCAACGCAAGGTGACCTGCTCCATAAGGGCCTACAACAAATCGGCGTCGATGCGCACGCTGTTCATTTCGAGTCTGCTCAAGAGAAGGAATGGTACTACCGCTGGTTCAAGCCGAATATCGTCGTTGGCGTCGGCTACTGGGGCCACACACCGCACCTGGTATTGCACCCACAGCGTTACGGCGTCCAATCCGTCCCTTGGTTGGTTGCGGATGGATACATCGCCAACTATCAGGAGGTCTTGAATGCGCTGCCGCTGATTTTCGTCACATCCAACTGGGTGAAAGAGACCTACATCCGTGATGGCATTAGCGCCGATAACATCGAGGTGCTCCCGGTCGGTTGCGACACGGACGCGTTCATCCCGCGTGAGCCGAGCGACCCAAAGGTCGTCGCTGTGCGCGAGGCCCTGGGCGTCAAGCCCGATGAGATCATGATCCTCACGGTTGGTGGCGACGCGACATCCAAGGGGGCCCAGGAGGTCATGCAGGCCTTGGCCATCAACGATCATAAGGCGCCGCCTTGGAAATACGTCTGCAAGGTCTGGCCGCAGCCGCGAACCGTGAATCAGAACCTCCTCGACCTTCAACTGGCCACCCAGCTTGGCATTCAGAAGAAGGTCATTTACACGACGAATGTAGTCTCCCGCAACTTCATGCCGTATCTGATTGCTGCGTGCGACATCTACGCTGCCCCCTCCCGACTCGAAGGCTTTGGCATGCCACAGGTCGAAGCCGGCGCCTGCGGAAAGCCCGTCATTGGCATCAAGGCCATGGCCATGCTCGATACGCTCGTCCACGGCGAAACAGCCTTGCTCGCGAATATTGCCCAGGAGGTACGCATTGCCGAGACCACCGTCGGAGAAGAGTCGGGATTCGAAGCCGGCCATCGGGTCGTCTTTGATAACTTCCGTACCGCGGACTACCGCGCCAGTGTCCACGACATCGCCAATTACCTGATGGACCTTCTGGAAAATCCGGAGTTGCGGCGGAAGATGGGTGAAGCCGGGCGGCAGCGGGTTGTCGGACAATTCGACTACCGCGTCGTCGCGAAGCGCTTCGTCGAACTAGTCTCAGCTCGCCTCGACCGTGAGTGAAACATGTCCAAGGAGCGCTATCCCTCAGTAGAAGAAACAAAACGAGCCGCAATCCAGGTGCTTCTGCACAACGCGCGGGGGCCCCACCAAGGGCTGCCCAGAACGGCAGGATGGGGCTATCCGGAGCCCTATACGCGCGATTTGCTTATCGCCGCACTTGGAATCCTGACGACGGACAATGAGGAACTGATTGCCACACTGCGCCGCGTCTTAGAAACCCTGGCACGCAACCAGTCTCGCCTAGGCCTCATCCCCTCGCTCGTTCATGACCCCGAAAACCGCGGTGCTAGTGACACGACTCCACTGTTCCTGCTGATCACGGCGCTATTCCGCAAGTTCACTGGCGAGTCAGGATTCCTCGAGGAAGCGGTCCAGAGAGCCCTGCTCTGGATGGAGTATCAAAGCCCCGATGATCTGGTCATGGTGGCCCAGCAACCCACCAGCGACTGGCGTGATGAGCATTGGGTCCTCGGTTATGGCCTGTATGTGAACTGCTTGGTCTATGCCTACCTGCGGTTGCTCGGCCAGCACGATCGGGCGGAGCAATTACACAAGCTCATGAATCGCCTCGACGTGCAAGCGGAGAGGCGACATCGGCACATTCACGAGGGGCTCGTGGTGCGGCACAAACCGTACTATGCGCTCTGGGCCCACAAGCTACACAATAATGAACGTTTCGATCTGCTCGGCAATAGCTTGGCGATCCTCTGTGGCGTCGCATCGCCCTCGCGGGCGCGGGACCTCGTCGCGTGGATCGAAGCGGAGTGCAAGCACCTGCGTACGGCGGGCAGCCTCGCGCTTGACGTTCCCCCTTGCCTGATTCCCTGCATTCAGCGTGACCACCCTGACTGGCGACCGCGTTATGAGCAGTTCAACCGCCCCGGAGAGTACCACAACGGAGGCGTCTGGCCGTTCATCTGTGGTTTCTACATCGCCGCGCTACTGGCCGCTAATCGCCCACGCGTCGCCGAGCGCAAGCTCGACACACTGACGGCTCTAGTGCGTCCGGCTCGGTGCGCCAAGGTGCCGTTTGGATTCAATGAATGGTTCCGTGCCCAGGACGGTGTACCTAGCGGACAGGACTGGCAAACGTGGTCGGCGGCCATGTATCTCTACGCGGTTGCCTGTGTCGAGGGCCAGCGCACACCCTTCTTTGACCAGGTTCGATCCGCACCCACCGTCCGCCGGGCGGACACGAGACAGAAGTCTCGCGTGGAGCGGACCGCCAAGGACGGTCAAGTGCGCAGGGACACGGGGCAGCCACAGTAAGGCGGCTTTTGCACGTTATTGTTTCGAGAAGGGTCATCTGCTAGTCCGCCGCGGCGCTTGCGGCACGCAAGTCGCTCGTCCCCTGCCGGAACGGAGAGTACGTACCGGCAGGCGTGTCCGCTCGGATCGCACATCGGTCGGCGATGAGGGCTCAATTCGTCGTATTGGCCTGTTGCGCGGGGCGCCAACAGGGTTCGATCCCCCCGCTCCCGTGTGTAACCAGTGGTCCGCCAACGAGATCCGAGATGCGCTGCGGGTAGCGGGTGCTCGTGCGGGTACGTCGTGTTTGGATGCCGTGCGAAGGGTCGAATCGGGCCTCTTGACGTGCAACCAATTTGCAACCAAAATCGCGCTCAACATGCTCGGCATGCACGACATGCCGACCTGTTTCGGTGTCCCTAAGTTACTGGGCTTACCGTAACTTGTGGATTTGGAAGAACTTCGGGGAAGTGGCCTGAATTGGCTCATAACCCGGAGGTCGCAGGTTCGAGTCCTGCCCCCGCTAATCGGGTAAGTCGATAACGGCCAGCCACTTACGGCTGGCCGTTTCTCGTGCGCGGAGGGCTCCAAACGAGCTTGGGCGTGCGGGGGGCGTGCCTGGGCGTGCCGGTTGTTGCGGAAGAAGGTCGCCGGAAACGCCCGCTACCGGGTTCGTTCCGGGAGGCGAACCCGCACCTGCCATCTGGCGGAGAATGTTGCCCCGCTTTACAGTATTCGCTGCTACGGGAGCGGCAGTGGACACATCGCTTGTACGAAATGTGGGAGGAGCCCGAATGCCAGTGCTTAGCTCTGAGCAATGTGCTCGTGCCTTGGAAGTTATGAACGAGTACCTCGCAGCTCCCAAGAACCCCGATGGCCGCACGCCCATGGAGGTGCAGGCTGAACGAGACCGCAAGCGCGAGGACCTCATTGACGGCGAGCTGAAACCACTCTTGGACGGCTACTTGGCAGGCCGCGTACCGCTGGATGAATTCAAGTCGAGAATCGACGGCATCAACAAGAGGCACGCGTACTGGGGGTTCAAGGGCATCAAGGGGCAGATGTTCTTCAACATGATCGTGAACGTGGCCGACGACCCTGCCGAATGCGACCAAGAGTTGAAGGCCGCCCTTGCTGTGCCGGCCAACGAAGATGTGGCCCGTAGCCGTATCAAGACGTTTGCAAGCTACGTCCGGCGAGTCGGCGAGCAGCACGTGGAAGGCGGCGGGTCGAAGCACGGCCGTCCCAAACTGGGGAGCATCCCGTTCTTCCTTTCATACTTCTGGCAGATCCAAGACCGCCGAACGTGCCCCGTGTATTACACGAACGGCGTGAACACGATGACGGACTTGAATCTCTGGGAACCGGGAGACGATCTCGCCGAGAACTACGTGCTGTTCAAGCACATCCACGAGGAGTTGGCAGAGGTCTTCTCCGAGGCGAGCGGCCGACACTTCGGGTTGTATCAGGTGGAGCACGTGTTTTGGTTCAAGGGGGGCAACCCCTACGGGGGCGACAAGCCGCTGCAAAGGCCAGTACCGGAGCCGGGCGGGGGCGTTACCACTCTTGTCGTCGAGGACGAAGGACGCGTGTCCCGGCTTCCGGAGAGCTACGTTCCACCAATCGTGGCGATTCTGCCGCGAATGGCCCGGAACGAAGCGGGGCTGGCGGAGGCGGCGAAGGCGTCAGCGACGAGTATCGAAAGGGCGTTTGAGAAAGGCGTTAATGCGGCCTTCAAGATTCTGGGCTACGAGACGAAATTGCTTGGGCAGGGCCAGGGCCGGGTACCAGACGGTCGAGCGTTGAACCTCGACGACTCGTACGGCATCCTCTGGGATGCCAAGATCCGCGCCTCCGGGTACAGCATCGGTACCGACGATCGAACGATCCGAGAGTACATCGTCACCCAGAGTCGGGAGCTCAAGAAACGGCACCATCTCCGGAACATCTACTACATGGTCGTATCCAGCCAGTTTGCGGACGACTACGACGACGCGGTCCGTTCGATCAAAATGGACACGGACACGAACGAGGTCTGCCTCGTCGAGGCGGATGCCCTCGTCGCGATGGTCGAGGTGAAGCTACGGGACCCACTTCAGGTTACCCTGGGGCCGGACGGAATTCAACGGCTGTTCAGCTTCAGTGGTGTGCTGACCGCAGACGACGTGGCGACGACGTTCAGCTGAGCTCCCAGAAGCAGATTCTGCTCTGCCGAGTCCCTGGCCCGCCTGCTCACACACTGGGAATTCAGGGGGAGCAGCGGGCGTGGGTTCCCGGCGCTGCTGTCCTTCCAGCTTCGCGAGGCATCGGTCGAGGGCCGGTTCGGCGTGCGGCTCGTCGAGGTCAACACTGTCTTCACAGCCAAGCACTCCCGAATAGGGTTATGGTCACGATTCATGGCGCGGAGGTCTTGTTGCCGTGCCCACTCACGATCTCCTGCGACATCGTCGACTCGTTCGTCGGCTGATCGTCGGCGGCAAAGTGCGCATGATCCACGAGGATCTCGAAGCCGCGGCTGTTGAGCGCCCAGGCCCCCGCGTGTGTCTGGCGTGCGGGTCCCGCCAGCCCCGCAAAGAGCCACATCAATTCGCAGCTACCGACGAACACACGCACCTCGAGCTTTCGCCCGCGCTGGAGGCCTTCCGCACACCCCTCCCACGTCGCGTCGAACGGTCCCGATGCGCTGGCCGAATCGAGCGGGATGTGGCAGATGCCGACGCGGGCGCGACGCAGCTCGCACACATAGGCGGCGATAAGGTCCTTCGGGTCGGATGTCGCCGCGCGGGCGACGCCGGCCACGCTCAGCGTGCCGATCGCTTTGCCGTTGATCTCGTTCGTGATCTGGTACGAGATGACGTTGGAGTTGCTGTGGGGGTCGCGTTGGATGGGCCACGATTTCGGCAACACAAGACTGAGGCCGCGCGCGTCGGGCAGGTCGAGGACGTGTACCGGCTCGGCGAACGGCCAGTCGAGCGGGTGCAGCAGCCGGAAGGTCGCCAGGGCGGTAAAGAAGTCATCCGCGTGGTCGGGGTAGTCACTCTCTCGCGCGCAGCACTGCACGATGAACAGCGCATCGCCGTCCTTGACCGCGAGCCAGCGCGAAACGAACACGCCGTGGCGCGTTTCGATGCGCGAGAGGATATCCGCCGTGGGGCCACACGGCGACGGGAACCGGCGCTGGTCCAGAACGGCCGCGCCGCGCTCCTCGATGAACAGCTCGAGCCAGTCGGCCGGAGCGACGTCGCGGGTCAGTCGGATGGTGAGCACATCGATGCGCGCCCGCTGTCGGCCGTTGCAGACGAACGATGCGGGGACTTGAAGCGGGTCATCGGGAGAGGGTGTAATCAGTGAGGCGCTTTCCACGCGCCAAGTTACCGGGAGCACGAATGAAAAGTGGTAGCGCGGGTCCTTGGACACCTCGTAGTCCACGTGCGAATAGCCACGCCGCAGATCCGCGGGATCGCGGGTAACCGTCGTCGGGAACTGAGTCTGCGTCGCGGCCATCTCAAACTTCTCCGGATCAGTCGCCGATCAACACGGTGTCCTCGCCGGACGTGATCTCGTTCGGACCGGCGCCGAACGGCGGCAGCGTGGGTGGGCTGCCGCCGGTGTCGCCAGCGGGTCCGAACGGGCGTCCCCAGTTTATGTCGAAGCCGCCGCCCACCGACGGGGTCGGCAGCAGCGTGGACAACCCGAAGGAGACAATGGCGAGGAGAGCACCGGTGTCGCCCCCCGCGACGACGTGCGTGCGACCGTCCTGCTCATATACGTGCGCTCTGAGTGTTCCGCCCGCTGATAGGGCGAGGTTGCCTTCGGTGGCCAACTGGACGTTCTGACCCCTGACTGTCGGCGTTGTAAGCCGCGTGCGCCGGTTGAACGATCCCCATTCGTAGCCGGCGGAAACCTCCTCGCCAACTCCGTTCTCGCGGCGCACGATGCGGTTCGCGCTGGCGCCGGGTCCGGCGACCTCGGCATCCTCGGCCCAATACGGATTGTCGCGATCGCCGACGTGAAATCCGCCACGCACCGCCCCGCTGCGCGCAGCGGCGCTTCCCTCGCCGCTGACGGCATCCCAAGCGAGGGCCGCGCGTCCGCGCACGCGTCCGTGCGCCTCGGCTGTCCCGGCGTCCACGCCCGCATGCACGCCGAAGATCTCGCTTGCGCCTCTGCGCAGGCGTGCCAGGATCCGCCGACTGTACGCCCGGGTGCTGGCGTGACCCTCCGCTTCGATACTGTCGGGGGAGACCGTAACGTGACTCTCGTTTTCGGTGCCCGAGTCGTCGGATAGCTCGACCTCGGTCGTGATTTCGTCCGTTGACTCTGCCGACGAGGCCGTGGACGGCGCCGGGACGTCGGTCGTGACCGGCGGGCCGTAGCAGATGCACTCGTCGCCCAGCCGTGCGGCCGGCTTGTTGCCGATGATCACCGACTCGGACCCTTGCACGATGTCGCCGCCCACGTGGGCGCGCCCGTCGGGATCGGTCATCTCGCAGCAGTGTTCGTCAAGGAATCTGGCGGCCGGCGAGTTGCCGATCTCGACCGAGTCGCAACCGGTGGTGACCGTCCCGTCGTGCAATGTCGTGTCGCCGATTCGTGCAGCCTCAGGCATCGTCAGTACTCCTGGCTACGGGCGGGCCGATCGCGCGTCCGTCGGTCCTCTGCTAGCAGCCATGCCGCTCGAGCAAACGCCCGAGTGTTGCTGCGTCGATCTCGCCGCTTACCGGCAGGCCTTCCACGTATTGGAACTCTCGAATCGCCTGCCGCGTGTACTCGCCCATGAACGCGTTCGGCGGACCGGCATCGAAGCCCAGGTTGTTCAGCCGGCCGATCACGCCGCTCATGGTATTGATCGGGTCGAGGTAGCCGATCCGGATGGGGATGTGCTCGAACGGGCGATCGTTGGCAGCTTCCCGCTCATCGTCCTGAGGCGCCGGGAGCCACGGCGGGACGTGCTCGGTCTCATCGCTCTGATCGGCCTCGCCAGCGCGCTGTCGCGGATCCTGCGGCGCTGGGTCGGAAGACGCCCCGTGCTGACGCTCTCGGGCAGCCTGCACGCGTTTGGCCACCACTTCGCGCAGCTCGACGACCTTCGCGCTGCCGTCCCGGAGCGCTTGCTCTTTCGCCTGGGCTTCCGCGCCGTCCGCGGGCTCCTCGGCCGCGTCGACCGAATCCCCGTGCTTACCGCTACGAGCGCGCAGCGCGTCATACGCGCCGCCGACTTCCCGGTCGATCGAACGGGGCGCAGTAAGGGCATCGTCGCTGTCCGCATCGGCGATTTCCTTTCTGATCACCGGCTCCTGCTCAGCCGGCTCTGGGACGAGCGTACGGGCGTGTTGCTCGGTCTCGCAGATGAGTCGCCGCCCCTCGGTGAGCAGCACGTCCACGACACAGTCGGTTGGCAGCTCGTGTCGCCGTCCGAGCCGCTTCGCGTCACTGCCGAGCACATCGAGTGCTTCGCCCAGCAGTCGGCCGTAGCTCTCCGCGACCGGCGGTGTCGTCTCTGGCTGCTGCGCTTCGGCATCGAGGGTGGCGACAGTCGTGAGTTCGTCCAAGCCCTGCCGTGCTTGCCGCAAGTCGCGTCGCAGCCGTCGCCCGGCGCGCTCCACGTTCCGGTCCAGCATGTCGAGCAGGTAATCGCGCGCCGCTTGGGCTGCGTCTTCCGGCGTCTGGCCTTCGCGGTCCGCGGCCTCTTTGGCCGCGCAGCGAGCGAGGCGATCCACGCCCTCGCCGCCCCCGGCACGACCGACTCGGCCGCTCACGCGCGTGAACCCGGTCTGGTGTCCTTTGAACAGGTCGTTCAGTGACTCCTGCACCTGTTGCTCGAAGACCTGAGTGTCCTGGTCGCACCGCCGCCGCACAGGCTCGCCGTTGGTCGCCTCGCGGGCCTTCTCGGCTCTACGCTGCGCGCGGTGGACCATCACGGAGAGCCGCTTGGACGTTTCGTCCTGCGGCGGGGGTTCCCCGTCTGGCTCCGACCCGGCCGACTGAGCCACCGACTCAGCGCCCAGTTCGCCGGCCGCGGCGACCCGGATCCGATTCGCGTGAACGTCGAGATATGCGGCGAGCGACTGGCGCTCGTCCTCTCCGTCCGTCCCCTCAGTCGCGCCGCGTTCCAACAGCTCCCGGCAGGCGATGATCAGCCGCGTGGCGTCCAGACGCAGGCGCGCCGTGAAATCCGGATCGAGCGGCGTGCGGAAGTACGCGCGAATCGTGTTGTACTCGTCGCCAACCGGCGGCGCGAGCACGGCAGGTTGGAGGAACTCCAATCGCTCACGCGTGGTGTTCTCAAGTCGCAGGAAGCCGTGCTCCGCCTCGACCGGGACCTCATGCTCCAGGACGCCGTGCTCGTCCGTCGTACCCGCTAACTCGTCGTCGCCGGCGCGCAGGCGGCATGGTCGGTACGCCAGTGGCTTCCCTTCGGCGTCTTCAAGGCGGACGCGCAATGCCGTGCGGTTCGTCGATTTCACGAAGTGCAGCGCACCGCCCGCCCCCAGCGGTTCGAGCTTGAGCGACGGCCGCGGCACGAACACCCGGTCGCCGGGTTTGAGGATGTGCGGATGCACGCGGCGAGTACGGAGGTCTCGATTCTCCGGATGCTTCCAGATGGCCTCCCACTTCTGGCCGTGCTGCTCGCCGATGCGCAGGAGCGTATCCCCCTCCTCGACGACGTGCCAGTAGCCGGCGTCGGTGGAGACGTCCCCGGCTGCGGCCTCTGCGTTCTCGGGGCTCGCCGGTTCGGCTTCGGTTTCGGCGGTGGCGAGGTCTTCGGTTGCGGTTTCGGTAGCAGGACTCATCGTACGGGCCTCCAACGGCTCTGGTCCAGATCAAGAAACGAGATGTGGGAGTTCTGCGGGTCGTCCAGCTCCACGCGGGCCCGCCCGTTCTCGTCGAGGCGTCCCTCGATCGGTGGCCCTTGTGACCCGGAGATGCGATAGCGTTCGCCGGCTGCTGGGCGGCCATTTTCGTCGGTCATTCGAATCTCGTGCTGCCGCCGGCCGGTCGCTTGTTCAGAAGAGGTGCTCGCGGCGCTCGCTTGCTCGCTGCTCTCGTCGTCGCTATCGCCATCGGAGCTGTAGTCGACATTGAAACCGGGTGTTGAGCTATCGGCGCCGCCGGGGCGGTCCGGCAGGTTGCAGTCCCTGAACTGCGGGAAGAACGGCTCGGCCTGGTTGCTGTTGATGAACACCCGGCCGCCGCCGGCGCTTTGAATGACTATGCCCTCTTCCCTGATAGAGATGAACCCGCCCGGCGCGCTGAGGGTGAGCGGTCCGTTGGCGACCTGCACGGAATAGAAATCCCGTGCCGCGATCTTACAGAAACCGGCGGTCGAGACGTCGCGATCCGAATCGCAGTAGTCCTGGAGCTGGCCCATCACCAGCGAGTGCTTGTCCCCCTCGGTGTGGATGCGCTCGTCGCCTTCGACCTTCACATGGCGGGCGCCGCCGACCTTCTCTTTGTGGTCGCCGCCGGTAGAGATGTTGCGCGTGCCGCCGGTCGAATGCGAGGCGCTGCCTTTCGCCTTGACGTGCAGGTCCTTCTCGGCGTGCAGCAGGATCTGTTCCTCGCCGGCCTGGTCCTCGAAGCGCAGCTCGTTGCAGCCGTCGTCGCCGGGATAGCTGTGTGTCTTGATCGTGCTCTTGCTCTTCTCATCGGGCAGGTCGTACGGGGGCGGGTGGTCGCCGTTGTAGACCCGTCCCGTGATGATGGGGCGATCCGGGTTGCCTTCGAGGAAGTCCACGATGACTTCCTGTCCGACCCGCGGCAAGAACTGCATCCCGTACTTGCCGCCCGCCAGACCCTGGCTGACGCGAATCCAATGTGAGCAATCGGTACCGAAGCTGCCTTCGCGGTCCCAGTGGAACTGCACGCGTACGCGCCCGTGTCGGTCCGTGTAGATCTCCTCGTCGTCCGGCCCGACTACCACAGCCGTCTGACTACCCTGGACGCGCGGCTGCCGCGCCGAACGCGGTGGGATAAAGCGCATGTCGGCCGGAATCGTCCAGATTTCGGCGGTGTAGGCGTCGTCCGGGCGGTCACCGGCGTCGCCGTCGTGTTCCGACTGTTGCCGATGGGCGCCGCTCTGGCGGACCCGCACCACGACGTACTCGCGGTTGTAGACCTCGTTGGGATGCCCCGTGAGCGTGAACTTGTGCCCCGGCATCAAGCCGTGGGCGGTGGTCTTCATGCGCACGACCCAGCGCCGACATTGCTCGGCGTCGAGGCGGAGCTGGGCGAGCTGAGGTCCATCGCACTCAAGCCGCCGTGGATATTCGTAGCGTTCCAGGTTCGTGAAGCGGTCCGCCTGGCGCTCCGCCTGCGTATCAAACTCTGGCCCGCGCGTGAAGTCGTAACCCTCCACGACCGCCGTCCCGGTGCAGACACCGCGCCAATCCGACAGCTCGTAGACGAACTCCTGCGCGTGGCCGCGCTGTTCGGGCGGTAGGAACGGCAGCTCGGAGTGTAACGGCGACGTGACATAGGCCGAAGCGTCGTCGGCGATCTTCATGACGGTCGGCCCCTCGCCGTCGTGCTCGAAGAAGTAGAAGATCCCGTCGTCTTCCATCAGGCGCGAAACGAAATTCCACTCCGTCTCCTGGTACTGCGCTACGAAATCGCCGCGCGGATAGTCGGAACACAGCAGCTCATAGCAGTCATCGGGCAGCCCGGCGTAGTCTTGGAAGACCTTATCGATCAGGCTGCAAACGCCAAGGTTCGAGACCCGGCGCTCGGTGAACACACGCGAACCAGAGCGCTCCGTCAGCAGCCAGTGCAGAGGCACGAGCTCGGCCTCGTAGTAGCTCAGCGTGCGGCCCTGGCCGATGTACTCGAAACACCGGATGTACCCGTCGACGAAACGAGGGCCGGCGGGACCCTCGATGCGCAGGTACGCCGTCCGCCCCAGGTAGCTTTCAGTGTCGAGCGCGTCACCCTGCTCGATCTCGCGAAGAGCCACGCCCAGCTTGACCCGAAAGCGGAACAACTTGCTGAGGCACTCGTCGCCCTCGAACCGCAGCACGCGGAACGATCGAGCATCTGTATCACCGGCGAGGCGGAACTGGTAGTCGGTTCGGTTGGCGGCCAGCGTACCGGCGGGCGTGGCAGCCGGCGTGGGGGCTAAGGTCGACATCTCAAATCTCCGATTGCCGGGCAAGCCCGGACAACTTGGGTCGCCCCGGCAAGTTCCCACTTGTTTCCTCATTCAGATACGCGAAAATGCGGACGGAAACTCGCAACGAAATCGTCCGTTTCCCGGGGGGCAGGGAGGTACGAAAGTACGTCGCGACCTACAGACGTAACTCAGGTACTCAAGAAAGCGAGCCGTGGAGACGCGTCGGCTGCAAATCGCCTCATGCCGCTCGTTTACGAGGAACTCCGCGCGCTGGCCGAATCCTATCTCCAGCGCGAGCGGCCCGACCACACGCTCCAGGCCACGGCGCTTGTGCACGAGGCGTATGTACGACTAGTCAAGCAGGAGGACGTCGAGTGGCAAAACCGGGCCCACTTCTTCGCCGTGGCGGCTCAGGCGATCCGCCGCATACTCGTCGACCATGCCCGCGGCCATCAGAGCGCCAAACGCGGCGGAGACCGCCAGCGCGTCCGCCTCGACCAGGATCTGGCCCTGCCAGAGCCTGATTTGGACCTGCTCGCTGTCGACGAGGCGCTTGAGGAGCTGGCGTGCCTGCACGAACGCCAGGCCCGCATCGTCGAACTGCACTTCTTCGGCGGACTCAGCCTCAAGGAGGTGGCCGAGTACTTGGGGCTCTCGTCCCGCACCATCGACGGCGACTGGCACATGGCTCGTGCGTGGTTGCGCAGCAAGCTGCGGGAGGGATCGCAGCCATGACTCCCGAGCAATACGAGCGCATTCGCGAACTGTTTCTCGCAGCGCGCGAGATGGATCCTCATCAGCGAGCACAGTTTCTGGACCGGACCTGTGCTGATGATGATCGTTTGCGTGCCGACATCGAACGCTTGCTCGCAAGCGACGAGGAAGCCGACACGTTCCTTCAAACACCCGCGCTCGGCGAGAGTTTCGCGAGGGCTCATCCTGGGTCGTTGCTCCCGAAGGCTGCGTCGACGGGTGAGGCTAGAAGCTCGGCGGCTATTGGCATTGATCGGACGCACCCCAGCGCGTTCCCCGACCACATCGGTCAGTACAGAATCCTCGACACGCTCGGCGAAGGCGGCATGGGCGTGGTGTACCGGGCCGAGCAGGAGAGCCCGCGCCGCACCGTGGCGCTCAAGGTCGTCAAAGCCGGCGCTGAATCACCTGGACTTCTGAAGCGATTCGAACACGAGGGGCAGGTGCTGGGCTGGCTTCAGCATCCCGGCATTGCGCAGATCTTCGAGGCGGGAACGGCCGACACCGGACAGGGCCTCCAGCCGTTCTTCGCCATGGAATTCGTCCGCGGACAACCCCTCACAAGGTATGCGGCGGCACAGGAGCTCACGCTCGGTCAGCGGCTCGAGTTGGTCGCCAAGGTCTGCGACGCCGTCCATCATGCCCATCAAAAAGGCGTCATTCATCGCGACCTGAAGCCTGGCAATATTCTGGTCGACGATTCCGGCCAGCCAAAGGTGCTCGACTTCGGCGTCGCGCGCGTGACTGACGCGGATATACGTACGACGACGCTGCAGACCGACGTGGGGCAGCTTATCGGTACGATCGCATACATGAGCCCCGAGCAGGTCGTGGGCGATTCACGCCAGCTTGACACGCGCTCGGACGTCTACGCCCTCGGTGTGATCCTGTACGAGTTGCTGGCCGGCCGGGTTCCCTTCGACGTCTCCCGGCAGACGATTCCCCAGGCCGCCCGCATGATCGCGGAAGAGGAACCGACGTCGCTCAGTTCGATCAACCGGGTCTTTCGTGGTGACATTGAGACTATCGTCGCGAAGGCCTTGGAGAAGGACAAGAGCCGGCGCTACCAGTCCGCCGCCGCCCTCGCCACTGACATTCGGCGGTATCTGTCCGACGAACCGATCTCGGCCCGCCCCGCGTCGGCGATCTATCAACTGCGCAAATTCGCCAGACGCAACCAGGCGCTGGTGGGCGGTGTACTGGCGACATTCGTGGTTCTGTTGATCGGCATCGCCGGCACTTCCTACGGCTTGGTGCAGGCCACGGCCCAGCGCCGCGCTGCGGAGTCGGAGCGCAACCGCGCGCTCGCAGCCGAACAGGTCGCCGAGCAACGGCGGGAGGAAGCCGAACGCCAATCCGCGATCGCCCAGGCCGTGATCGAGTTTCTGAACGAGGATTTACTCGCGGCGGTCGATCCCCGGCATGCGGCGAACCGCGAGATCACGATGAAGCAGGTGCTGGACGCGGCATCCACGAAGGTCGAAGGGGAATTCGAAGACGAGCCGGCGGTTGAGGCTGCGATTCGGACGACGCTGGGCGCCACGTATGGACAGCTCGGCGAGTACGAATCCGCGGAGTTGCACTTGGAGCTGGCCCTTGAGTTGCGACGCGACATACTCGGCGAGGAAGACCTGGACACGCTGAGGTCCATGGACATGTTGGGCGTAACCTACCAGAAGCAAGGCCGCTACGAGAAGGCGGAGCCGCTGCTCACTAGGGCGCTGGAGATATCCCGGCGCGTGTTCGGTGAGGAAGACGCTCACACCGCGACCTGCATGAACGACCTGGGTGTGCTCTATCAAGCCCAGGGGCGCTTCGGCGAGGCCGAACCGCTTCTAGTCGAGGCACTCGAGATATCGCGCCGTGTTCTGGGCGGGGAGCACCCGGAGACGCTGACCCGAATGAACAACTTGGCCCTCTCCTATGGCCGCCAGGGGCGCTACACCGAAGCGGAGCCACTGCTCGTCCAAACGCTGGAAATCCGACGGTGTGTGCTGCGCGAGGATCATCCGGACACGCTGGTGTCCATCAACAACTTGGGTGCGCTCTACGGGCGCCAAGGCCGGAATGCCGAGGCTGAAAAGCTGTTCTTCGAGGCGATGGAGATCGGCCAGCGCGTGTTGGGCGAGGACCATCCCGACACACTCGTGTCCGTGAAAAACGTGGCCCAAACGTACAGCGAGCAGGGACGCTACGGCGAGGCGCAACCTCTGCTCGTTAGAACACTGCGTGCCTGCCAGCGCACACTGGGCGCAGAGCACCCACGCACGCTGACCGCCATGAACAGCCTGGCCCTGGTGTATGAGCGCCAACGGCGCTATGACGAGGCGGAGCCGCTCTTGGTCAATGCGTTGGAGACCTGCCAGCGCATATTGGGGGAGGAGCACCCACGTACGCTGACCGCCATGAATAGCCTGGCCCTGGTGTATCAACGCCAAGGGCGCTATGGTGACGCGGAGCCGCTTTTCGTTGATGCGTTGCAGACCGGCCAGCGTGTATTGGGGGAGGAGCATCCCAGCACGCTTACTTGGATGAACAACACGGCTCACCTGTACCATGACCAGGGGCGCTACGACCAGGCGGAGCCGTTGTATGCCCAGGCGCTGGAGATACGCCGCCGCGTGCTGGGCAGTGAGCACCCCAAGACGTCGATATCCATGAAGAACCTGGCGGCGTTGTATCTCGATCAACGCCGCTATGCCGAGGCCGAGCCGCTCTTGCGCGAGTGTTTGGGCCTCCGCCGAGCTGCTCTGCCCGGGGATGACCGGTTCATCGCGATAACGCAGAGCCTGCTTGGCGATTGTCTGACCGCGTTGGGGCGTTATGCAGACGCCGAGCCGCTACTCCTGGACAGCTATGAGCAAGTCAGGGCCAACCCAGACGCGCCCGCAGAACAACTGCGTCAGGCGCTCGAGCGCATCATCGGCCTCTACCACGCCTGGGGAAAGCCGGGCAGAGCCGCCGAATGGCGCGCCAAGCTGGAACAGTACCGGGCCACGACCCAGCCGGCGATGCTCCGACCCGCAAGCGGCCCCGCCGATCGCGCCGACGGGAAGAACCGCTCGGGGCCAACCGGACCATGAGGCCTACCTGTCCTTCCCGTTTATTCGGTCCTCGTTGCGCCACAAGCACTTACGCACTTCGCCCCTCCCGTCCCGTTTGACTACCATGCGGCCTCACAGACCCCAAACTGAGGCTTAGCCATGGGCGTCGTGCGCGTTATCGTCTTTCTGCTTCGCGCGTTGTTTCTCCCGCGCGCTACCGTCGCCGCCGAGAACTTGGCGCTCCGGCAGCAACTATGCGTCCTCCGGCGCTCGGTGGTACGCCCATGCTTGCGGCAGCGCGATCGCGTTTTCTGGGTGTGGCTGTCCCGGCTATGGGCGGACTGGCGCTCCAGCCTCATGATCGTGAAGCCTGAGGCGGTGATCCGCTGGCACCGCCAGGGCTTCCGGCTCTACTGGCGCTGGAAGTCGCGGAAGAAACCAGGGCGCCCGAAGATCGATGGTGAGGTCCGACAGCTCATCCGGCGCATGTCGCTTGAGAATCCGCTGTGGGGCGCCCCGCGAATCCAGTCCGAGTTGGCTTTGCTCGGATACACGATCGCTGAGTCGACGGTGGCGAAGCATATGAAGCGCCAACGCAAGCCGCCTTCACAGACGTGGCGTACGTTCCTCGAAAACCACGCGCCCGACATCGTCGCGGTCGACTTCGTCGTCGTCGCCACGGTGAGTTTTCGCCTGCTCTACTGTTTCCTCGTGCTTCGGTACGACCGGCGTCGCGTCGTTCACTTCAACGTGACCCCGTATCCGACCGCACGTTGGACAGGCCAGCAGATTGTCGAGGCGTTTCCGTACAACGAAGCGCCTCGTTTCATGATACGAGATCGTGATGCCATCTACGGCGTCGACTTCCGCGAGCGTGTGAAGCACATGGGTATCGAGGAAGTCGTCATCGCGTACCGGTCGCCCTGGCAATCTCCGTACGTGGAACGTCTGATCGGCTCGATTCGTCGAGAATGCCTGAACCACGTGGTCGTGTTCAGCGAAGGCCACCTGCGACGGATCCTGAGGAGCTACTTCGCGTACTACCAGGAAGCTCGAACGCACTTGTCACTCGACCGAAACGCGCCGATTCCGCGAAAGGTCGAGCCGCCGAGTTGCGGCCGCGTCATCGCCATCCCGCAGGTTGGCGGGCTGCATCATAGCTACACGCGCGCGGCTTGAGGCGGAGACGAGCGATCATTACCCGTAAGCCGATCGGCGGGATCCTGCTGCGCTGGCCGCGAAGATGCCGCCCGTTCGCCGGTCTTTGAATCGTCTGTGGACACCCGGGTCCGTTCTCAACGACGCCCCCGGTCCGTCATCTCCCGTCGTGGCGAGCGCGGACGGAGTTTCCGGTAGGGACACCCCGCAACTGGACCCTGGTCGGACCGCATCTCGTCGCGCATTGTCCGGCGCGTGCTCCCAATCGGCTGTCAACCGCGCCCGCTTCGCTTCGAGCCTCATTACAACGGCCGCGGTCAAATGCCCCTCGAGTGCTCCAGGTCCCGCTACGGCGATCCTGTCGTGCGGACGACGAAGACCGTATCGATGAACGACGAATCCTCCGTAGTCAGGAAGCGCGGTATAATATGAGACGACGTTGTTCGGACGGCCCTCTGACGCCCGCCGTTCGCATGGTTTGACCGGTTGAAGGCGAAAAGGCCACGCAGAAGCCGCTGCTTAGCGTGGCGACGGTCCATTTTGCGGGTTCGTGTTCGGCGCGCTGTGACCCCGGCGTCAGGGACACACCGTGCGCCATGTACCTCGACTACGCCGCATTGCACAGAAGAGCGCGATCCTATGGGGCAGATTCTTGATGTTCTGAGAACCAGTGCGGAGAAGGGACGCCTTCTTGAACTGGTGCTGGAAGATGTTCTCAGAGACCGAGGTTTCCATGGCATTCGCCGGCAACTGTCGGGCACACAGTTCGGATTCGATGTAGTCGCCTACAGGCCCTCACCAAACGACGGTCGGCAGGAAATCTGGAAATTCGAGTGCAAGAATATTGCGAAGCCGGTTACTCCCCAGGATATCGCTCCAAAGCTCATATGGTATTGTGGCAAAACGACAATTGATAGATTCGTCATCGTTACCACGTCAGATTTGAGTAACGACCTCGACTATCTCTTGCGAGACCACCCATTCCCAATGCCGATTTCTGTGTGGACGGGCGAGCTTTTGGAGACGCTCGTGGAGACCAGCCCTCGCGCACTAGACCGACTGGGGCTACCTGCTTCATCCATTCGGGATATAGCACACGTGCCGCCGGCTTGCGTAGAATTCAAGCCACGAGTGCCTGTTCGTCTTGATGTCGTACACGAACTTGACCCGCCGTCGGCATTCGACTATCTGTTGATCGATAGAAAAGTGGCAAAAACATACAGTGCTAGGCCTGGGCTGCGCATGCTCGCGGCTGTTACAAACCATGGCGACCTGCCTTTCGATTTGCACTCTCTGATGGTCACGACACTAGATTATAGGCAGCTGAAAGGCCGCGTCGTGCGATTGGAAAAACCCAAAGGCGTGTTTCAACCGATAAAGCTCACTTTTGGGTTGAGCCAGATCCCCGGCGGATCACGCAGTGTATTGGGCGATAGGGTGTGGCGCGTGGCGCCCAGACACACCGATGTGATCGCGCTGGTGCTCGATGTCAGGACACTACCGGGGGTATACCGGATCGTGTTTTCCGCACAGGGAGTGCTCGACGGTCAGCGCGTGACCATGTTTAGCCCAAGCTTCCTCGTTCATATCGATGGAGAAAAAGAAGATCTGCTGGAACTGGCTGTACATGGTCGCCACTACGATTCGCCAACGACACAACTCTTAGCGCTTGGCGAGGACGAGTGGAATATGCTGAGAGCGCTATCAGCGCGCAATGACCGTAAGCTGTTTCTTGGGCCCACGCTTTACGAGTTACTCCATGGGCATCGCGATTCAGTATGGGTTGTTCGCGAGGTAGCCGTGCAATCTGGCGATGCGGACGGACTGTCCTGGGAATTGGTCCAGGGGGATGAACCCGCCGTAGTAGTGTTGGACTTGGGCACCGCGGTCGATGAGGAGTTGTACTCGTTGCAGGCTGCGCAGCAGCGAATTGCGCTGACGGATGGATGGCAGGATTTGTTTCCGATACAGCTTGGACGACGCCTCGCCTGTGAGGGATGACACGTTCGGCCATCCTTGCACCGTCCTACCCTCAGGTCATTGGCCGCGGGCTGGCCGGGCAGATGGCGTCGCGACGCGGCTCATTTGCGCTCTTGGGAGGAGACTATGCTGGCAACAAGCCTCTTTCGTCAACCGGCGATCGCGCTACTGCTGGGGCTCGGTCCCGCTTTGGCCGCAGCCATCGAACCCCAGATCCCGGACCCCGAGGAGACGACCTCCACGCATCCTGCCTACACACTCCTCAAGCGACTGCCACAGTTGCCCGGCCAGTTCATGGTGCTTCAAAGCTCCAGCCACAACAAGACGGGGCACAACGGCGACGAGAACTGGCCGCTCTACAAAGACGCGTATGGGGACGACGTCGTCTTCGACGCTGCCGGCCCCGGCTGCGTGCGGAGCATCTGGGGCACGCACTTCGCCGAGGACGCGGTCCTGAAGTTCTACTTCGACGGCGAGCCCGACCCGCGTTATCGCATCGGCGAGATCGACTTCTTCAAGGGCAAGCATCCGGACTTCCCGCCGCCGCTGATCTCATATGAGCGCCGGGGGCATTACGCTGACGGCCGCGCGGGCAACTGCTTCGTTCCCATCCCCTTTGCCAAGTCGCTGAAGGTCGCGATTGAAGGCGAGTCGCGCTTCTTCCACGTGCTCTATGAGCTATACCCGCACGGCACGCCGGTCGAGACCTTCACCGGCCGGGAGGATCGTCCGGCGCTGTTGGACAGCTTCGCGCGCTTGGGCGCCGACCCGGTGTCCGCGGAGGGCCTCGAGGTCATCGAAGCCACGAGCGACCAAAACGGCCCGGGACATGCGGTAACGTTGTTCGCGCGGGAGAACACCGCCGGGATCATCCGCAAGATCGTGATCGAGGCGGACGGCTCCGAGGAATTCATCCGGGAGAGCGAGATCGAAATGCGCTGGGACGGGCACACGCGTGCCGACGTTCGCACGCCGACGGGGATCCTCTTCGGTTGCGCCGATCGTGCCTGTAGCCTGGCGACGCTCCCGCTCTCCGTTGAGAAGCTGGGCAGCGGACGCGTGCGGTTGAGCAGCTACTTTCCGATGCCGTTCTGGCAGGAGGCCAAGATCGTATGGCGTAACAGGTCGCGACATCCGCTGGGGCCGCTGAACGCAGAGGTGACGGTCGCGCCGAACGAGCTGGACCCCGCCCGCGGCGCCTACTTCACCACGCTCTACCGCCAGGGGGAGACGAGCTACGGTCGCGACTGGCGGCTGTACGAGAGCCCGGGCGCGGGCTGGTTTGTGGGCGTCGTGCAGTCCATGCAGAACGAACACTACTGCGAAGGTGACGAGCACTTCTACATCGACGGTGCGGTCTCGCCCCAGATCAACGGCACGGGCAGTGAGGATTACTACCTGGGCTGCTTCTGGCCGAACCTCAAGTACCGCAGCCCGTTTGCTTGCTGTGCGGAAGACGTCCAAGTCGTGGGTGGCGGTCACTTCTTCGGCGCCTATCGGATTCCCGCCTGCTATTGTCGCTTTCACCTTGAAGCGCCGATCCCGTTTTTCAGCTCGATCGACGCGCGTATCCAGCATGGTGGCCTGAGCCACATTCGCTCCAATTACCGCAGTCTCGCCTTCTGCTATCTGCGGAAGCAGCCGGCACTGCGCCAGACCGATTTCATCGACATCGGAAATCGCGCGAGCGAGGCGGCCCACAAGTACGGCGCCACTCACTCAGAGCCAACCGGTCTGATCACAGCGAGTCCGGAGGGCGAATACTTTGAGGCCCGGGTAGACGAAAACGGCCGACGTCATGCAAAGGGGGAAATCGTGTTCGGCGTCGCGATCGATCCGCAGAACGGGGGGGCGCGCTTGCGCCGGCGGCTCGACCAGAGTAGCCCCCGCCAAACGGCCGACGTCTACGTCGATGGCAGATATGCGGGCCGGTGGTACCACGGCTACCAGAACGAGCACCTGCGCTGGTTCGATTCGGACTTCGACATCCACCCGCAGCACACCCGGGGCAAGGACTCGCTCGCCCTGAAGCTGGTTGTCGATACGACCGAGGGGCGCGGCGCGTTCACCGATTTCAACTACCGCGTCTACTGCTTCGAGAGCGGTTGTGGTGCCGGCGACGCCGACAGATAAGCGAAGGGCCCATTTAGCGTGGCGGCGCAGCGACGAACGGCCGCATTCGATATCCTGTGCGCCTCTGCAGCCGGATCGTCGTGCCGTGCTGGGCGTGCCCCAGGTTGTATCCGCGCACGCCGCCGGTCGTCGCGCGCTGGCTAACAGGATGAAGAGCTGCACATTGGAAAGGACCGTGGCGTGGATCTGCTGAACGCGTACGTCAATTGGACCGCGTACGACGAGCTGTCCGACACCGTCGAGCTGACCGAAGCGCTCGCCATGCAGCAGTTCCACGAGCTGCTCCGCTTGCGCTCCAGCGGGGTTCGCTTTGACTGTTACCTGATGGACGCGTTCTGGTTCGACCCGGACAGCGGGTATCGCGCGTGGCGCAAGCCGCACTGGTCCAACGGCCCGCAGCGTTGGCTTGACGCCTGCGCCCAGGCCGGCGTCACGCCCGGTCTGTGGGTATCCACGAACAGCCTGTGCCACCTGAACCCCGTTCCTGCCTGGGAGGACTCGCTGAATCGGGGTCGGACCGCGATGTGCATGTTCGACGGAGGTTTCTTGCCGGATTTCATGGACGTGCTGCAGCACTGGTACGACCGCGGCATCCGGGTGTTCAAGTTCGACTTCGTCCGCTTCGATGCCGCCACGCCCAACGCCGAGCGCACACACTTGCCACACGAAATCATCCAGTTGAATAGTGCCGCGCTACGCACGGCGCTGGCCGGCTTTCGGCAACGGAATTCCGGCGTATACCTGCTGGCGTACAACGGTTTCGGCGGCATGCAGGAGAATACCTCGAAGCCGTTTCGCAAGACTGTGGACGTGCGGCTGCTGGATGTGTTTGACTCGCTGTATTGCGGCGATCCCTGCCCCGCCGATGTCCCGATGATGAACTTCTGGCGGGCGCAGGACGTCTACTCGGATCACATGGTGCGGCAGTATGAATGGAACGGGATTCCACTCGAGCGGATCGACAATTCGGCGTTCATGATCGGCAAAACCGAGGCGTGCTACCGCCGAGCGACGGCGGCGTGGAAAGGGATGCTGCTGCTCACACTAGCCCGGGGCGGGCTGGTCAACACGTACTACGGCAACCTCGAACTGCTCGACGACGAAAAGGCCGCTTGGTTTGCCAAAGCGCAGACGCTGCTGCTGCACCTGCGGGCGTGCGGACGATTCTCCACGTTCGGCGGCATCGCCGGACGCGCTGAGCCCTACGGCTATCTGGCGCGGTCGGAGCAGGGCGTGCTCTGCACCGTGGTGAATCCGTCGCAAAGCGCTCAAGCGGTTCCGCTTCCGGCCGCACTCGTGGGCGCGGCCAGGATGGCTGGCGGACGGATTCTGTTCCGTGACGCCGGCTACCAGCCGGAATTGACCGGCGAGGCCGTTAGGCTAGGTCCGGAGCAGATGTGTGTTGTCGGCTACGGCCGGTATCGCGATCCAGTTTACGAGCTTGGCGTGCAGGAAGATGTGACGATCCCGGTTTCTATTGGGCCCGTGCCGGCGACGTTCGAGCGCTGCGGCCACAACCAGGTTTGTGCCACCCTTACGCCGCCGCCCGACGGAGATATCCGCATTGCGATGACGCAGTCGAAAGACGGGGTCGCATACCGCTCCACGGGCGGCCACGCGCCCGGTGCACGTCCGCTCAGCGAGTTCCTGCGGATCGTGGCACAACAGGCGGGCGTGGACTTACCGGTTCGCGTGCAACACGACAGGGCCATTTGGAGCGGTCTGTCCTGGGTGGTCGGAGAGATCAGCCGGCAACACATCGCGCCGAATCAGCCGATCCGAATCGTGTGCTCGTCCGCCGAGACGCAGGCCCTGGAGCTCGCCGCAGCCGCCTACAGGGTGGAGTATGCGAGCGACCCGTCACGCAAGCGGCCATGACCGGCGCGGCGGACTGGCTGTCTTCGTCTGTGAGGCTACGATGTTGGCAGCCGCATCCGGCTGCGTTGGACAACGGGGTTCAAGCCGGGACTAACATTTCCACGAAAGGGTGCAGGCGTGCTTAAGCCAAGGGTCGGATTCATCGTTTACGGCGTACACAAGGACGGGCTGCGCGATCCGATGGGGAAGCCGTTCATTGACGACCGGCTGGTCGCCGGGGCCAAGAAAGCGCTGCGCGCGGCCGGGCTGGACCTGGTGGAGCATGATGTCATTCTGGCGACCAAGAACGAGGCCCGGGAATGCTTCCGGCGGGTGAAGAAGATGGACGATTTGGATGCCGTCGTGCTGTTTTCCGGCACGTGGGTCTGGGCCGCCCATCTGATCGCGGCGATTCGCGACTTCGCCGGCACCGGCAAGGGCATCGTGGTCTGGACGCATCCCGGCAGCCAGGGTTGGCGACCGGTGGGCGGCCTGGTGCTGCACGGCGCGCTGAAAGAGGTCGGTCTGCAACACCGCTTTGTATACGGGGCTTGCGAGGACGCTAAGGCAATTGAGCGCATCGTCTCATACTGCCGCGGCAGCGCCATGAAAAACCGCCTGAACATGAGCACGATCGGCACGTTCGGCGGGCGCGGCATGGGGCAGACGTGCGGGGTGGCGGATCCGTCGCAATGGATGAAGGTGTTCGGCGTAGACATCGATTCGCGGGACACGACCGAGCTGCTCAAGACGGCGCGGGCCGTCACGAAACGCGAGCTCACCAACGCCCGGCGGCGCGTCCAAAAGCTGTTCAAGGAGCCGATTCCGACGGAGGAGGTCGCCGATCGGTCGATCCGGCTCTATCTGGCGCTGAGTAAGGTCGTTCAGAAGGAGGGATTCGACTTCTACACGCTTCAGTCCTTTCCCGGCCTGGGCGACCACTACAGCGCGACCTGTTTCGCGCAGAGCATGATGCTCGAGGACGGGATCGGCACCTCGACCCTCGGCGATTTCAATACCGCCATGACGGTCAAGTGCTTGACGGATCTCAGCGCGGACCCGGTCTACTACGGTGATCTGCAACACATCGACAAACGGACGAAGGAGATCAAGATCATCGGCGACGGGGCCTGCCCGCCCTCGCTGGCTGGGAAGCTGGGGCCGGCGGGCTTTGCGGAGCACGGCATCCCGACCGAGGGTGAGGCCGGTGGACTGTCCGTCAAGCTGGTCTGCAAAGTCGGGGAGGGCGTGCTGGCCCGGCTGGGCCGCAATGACGGCCGCTTCGAGATGATCATCACCCGCTGCACGATCTTCGAGCCACCGGCCAAGAAGCTCAAAGCCCGGCAAAACGAGTGTGGCATACCGTTCTGGCCGCATGGGTTTGTCACTGCCCACTGCGACATCGATGCGCTGCTGGAAGCCTGGAACAACGAATACGCCTGCCTCGGCTATGGGGCGCATCTGTACGAGGATCTCAAGGCGTTCTGCGACCTAAGCGGCATCAAGGCGATCGCACTATGACGGATAAGATCACGTGCCAATTCGGTCGCTGGGAACTGGAGTGCATTCCGGCCGACGGGGCCCGACTGAGTGTGCTGCGCTTCTCAGGTCGGGACCTGGTGACCACCTGCCCCGCCAGCTTTCGGCCCCCACGCCAAGACTTCGGCGAATACGAAACGCGGCCGGTCTACGGCTACGACGACTGCTTCCCGAGTGTCAGGGCCTGTTCCATACCCGACGTCGGCTGGACGCAGATCCGCGATCACGGCGAGCTCTGTTGGTTGAAGTGGGATGTGCGCCAGAGCGAAAATCGGCTCGATTGCCGCACGACCAGCGAGGTGCTCCCGACTGTCAGCTTCCGACGCTCGATGCTGTTCACTGACACGAGCCTCATGTGGGAGTTCGAGGTCAGCAACGCTGGCGACTCATCGATTCCATTCCAGCACGTGATGCATCCGCTGATGCCGCTGGATCAAATCGCCGATGTCCAGTTGCCCGAATACGACAGCGTGCTGGATGAGAATGCGGGGCGTGCGTTAAGCCTGGCGACACCGCGCGAGTGCATGGACTTCCTGCTCGGCAAACCGCGCGGCACGGCGACCATGCTTCTGCTGCAACGCGTGCACCCCGGTCGGGCCACACTGTTGTTCAAGGACGGCCTGTCCCTCGAGATGGAGTTCTCCGCCGAGTTGTTCCCCACTTTCGGCATCTGGTGGAACCACGTCGGCTATCCGGACGAGCACGGAGGACTTCGCATGGAGTGCGCCTTCGAGCCGATCCCGGGCCCTTCCAGCTCACTTGCCGAAGTCCTGCGCCAGGGTGGTCAGCTCACAGTTGAACCGCACGGGCACACAACGTGGAGCATCACCTGGAACATGAGCCTGAAGTAGCCCGATTCGTGCCTAACCGGCTCAGGGTCGTCAGCTTGCGCATGTAGTCCCGCATCAGGGGCCACAGCGCGCGATAGTGCTCGAACCGCTCCTGGTAGAGCTCGTGCTGGCGGGTGTCGGGCGTGAAGGTTCGGTCAAGGCGCACCATCGCCGCGACCCCGTCTTCGTATGAGGCGAACTTACCGCTGCCGACGCCGGCGACGATCGCGCAACCGACGATGCCCGCTTCGTTTTGCGTCACGCGTGTGAACGGCTGCCCGATGATATCGGCGCAAATCTGCAACCAGACGTCTGATCTGCTCCCGCCGCCGGCAGCGCGATACTCGCTAATCTCGATGCCCGTTTCCGACAGGTTCTCCACGCACTCGCGCAGGTAATAAACGACGCCCTCCATGATGCCCTTCAGAATGTCGCCACGCTTCGTTCCGAGCCGCACACCCGTGAGCACGCCGGCCGAATCGGTAACGAATTCCGGCGGTCCGGTCGCGACGAAGTGCGGCAGGACCATCACTTCGCTCGGGCCCGCCGGCACTTCGGCGATCAGTTCCGCATAGACGTCACGACCTTCGCGCGCGGCCCGCTGATGCTCGACGGCCGCAAACGTGTCGCGGAACCAGCGCAGCAGGGCCCCACCCTGGTTGTAGATGAAGGTGACGTATTGGCCCGGCACGGCGTGATGCTCGGTGTTCAGCCCGCGTTCGATCATCAGCTCCGGCGCACGCCGCGTACCAAACGACGGCGTGATGCAGAAATACGTGCCCATCCCGCACGCTGCCGGTCCTTCGTCAATCGCACCGCTGCCCACGGCGTTGGCGCACTGATCGTGACACCCGGCCATGATCGCGACGCCCTTCGGCAATCCGAGTCTTGCGGCCACCGCGTCCGACACGGTGCCGATGGCGGTTCCCGTCGGGACCGTGACCGGAAGCTTGTCGATGTCAAAGCCGACGTGGTCCAGCATCTCGCGCCACCAGCGGCCGTGATCGATGTCAAAGCACAGCAGGCGACTGGCCAGCGAATAGTCCACGACCGGGTCGGCACCGAGCATGAAGCCCACGAAGCTGCCCCACGGTAGAAAGCGATGCGTCTGCTCATACAGACGCGGTTGATGCTCGCGGATCCACAACAGCTTCGGCAGTCCCAGTGCGTTGGTCAGCGTCAGGCCGGTGATGCCGTAGAACGCCTCCGGGCTCAGCCCGGCCCCGATCTGCGGCAGATACTCTTCGCCCCGCACGTCGAAGTTGAGAACAGACGGCCCCAGAATCCGACGATCGGCGCTGACCGGCACTACCGCCTCACCGAGTGATGAAACGGAAAGTGCCTGCACAGGGTCCGTCTGGCACGCGGCAGCGACACGGCTGATGACCTGCTGCACCTTCTCCCAGACCTCGGCCGCATCCAGTTCCGCCCACCCGGGTCGAGGCTCCTGTATGGTGTACTCGGCATACGCGGATGCGATCAGCGTCCCGTCTTCACGAACAGCGCCGGCCTTGCAGGCCGTGGTGCCAACGTCAACGCCAAGCAGGCTCATTGTGGAGTTTCTCCCTGTTGGGGCGCGGCAGGGGCTACCAGTTGGCGTATGCCGGCCAGGCCATAGTACTCCCCGATGAGGCGGCAGATGTGCGCATAGACGGCGTCCCGGGCCTTTGCCACCCGCCCCGATTCTGCCAGCGTGCGTTCATACGTCTGGCGGACTTCGGTGGCGATGTTGATCTTGGCAATGCCGTGCTTCATCGCCTGCAGCACGTATTCTCTTGGGATTCCCGAGCCGCCATGCAGCACGAGCGGTATGTCCGTCGCCTGATGAAGCTCCGTGAGTCGCTCCAGATCAAGGCGCGCCTTCACCTTCGCCTTGTCCTTCAGCGCCTCAGACAGCGGCCCGTGCACGTTTCCGATCGCGACGGAGAGCCAATCGCACCCGGTGTCACCCACAAAACGCCGCGCCTCCTCCACATCGGTGAAGCCCCGGCCCGATTCAAAGAACTCTTCGTAGGGGGGCAAGGGACCGGCCTCATGCCCCAGAACCCGGCCGAGCTCCGCTTCGCATGCGACGCCCGCAGCGTGGGCCAACTCGACCGCTCGCCGCGTCGCCTCAATGTTCTCCTCAAGCACCAAACGCGAGCCGTCAACCATGACCGAGTGGTAGCCCAAATCGAGCGCCTCGGCGATGATTGGCAGGTAGTCCACCTCGCGGTTGTCTTCATCGATGACGGGCACGTGATCAAGGTGGAGTCGGACGTGGTCGGGGTCGTGCCATTTCGTGTACTCGGCCAGAACAGCCGCCGGGCTGCCCGCCGCACCTTTCATCCAGTCGGGGCGTGCCACGGCGATGAAGGCGAACGCGTCCTGCGCGACGACCGCCTGCACGATCGGTCGAATCATCGGCAGGTAGGGAATGTTGAAGGCCGGCACCGCAACGCCAGCGCTCAGCGCGTTGTTGATGATTTCGGCGGCGGTCAGCATGCATATTCTCTCTAGAACATGGGAGCGCGACCCGCTCCCTGACAGCGTGACCAAGATCGACTGTTAGGATAGCCAAGCATCTGCCGCGGATCGAGGGCCAGGGACAGAAGACCGGAGCACATGGTCGGACTGGTGATCACAGAGCTGGACGAAGTATCGGTTGCCTGGCCGACTCACTGCGTCCGCGGCCGGCAGCCGTACCCCCGGATTAAGCGGCGGCCGGGCGACCCTCGTACTGAAGAGCTACGCGCCTGTTCGCATCGCGTATGAAGCCCGGCTCCCCAAACGAGCAACCTCGACCGCCCGCGCTATCGACGGTGACGCGGGATCACAGTATTCTGAGTGCTGTCGACATCACGCATGCTGGACTCGGGGTCAACCAAGCCTGGAGGCACTCTCAATGAGAAGCAGAATCTACCTGAGCTTGCTGGTGAGCCTGCCGCTGGCATCGGTCGCTAGCGCCGCCGATTCTACGGCCCCATGGGCGCCGTCGGTCAATGCGAGTCGCTGCACCGTGGACCTGCCGATCGAAGCGACCGCAGCCGTCCTGATTGAACGGCATGGCCAGGCCGAGGCCGCCCGGATCCACGCGGGCGTCGAGCGCGTCGCCTCGCGGTGGACACCCGCCGATGGATCGGACGAGGAGTTCGCGCGCTTCTGCCAGGACTACTACGTCGCTGACCCGGCCGACCGCCAGCGACTGCTGGCGCGGCTGGAGACGGTTCTGACCACGACGCATGGCCACCTGTACGAGATTTCGCGCACGGCGGGCCAGTGGACCGAGTTCGCCGGCGACCAGCTTCCCGGCGTTGACGAGCTGCTGGCGGCGTTCGACCCTGCCCCAGATCTGGCCCAACAGCTTTACGTCCAGCGGATCGCCTTCCTGATCCTGCTGAACTTTGAGCCGCCGACGCTGGAGACGATGCAGCGCGAGGGGCGCGGCTGGTCAACCGACCAATGGGTGGCGGCGCGCCTGACGCGCGGGCTGCCGCCACGCATACCCGGCGACGTGCAGACGGCGGTGCGCCACAAACAGATCGCCGCGAAGAACTGGATCTACAGCTTTCACCCTAGGGTTGGGGCGATGGTGGATGCCAACGGAAACCGTCTGTACGAACCTGACACCACGCTCCTGCCACACTGGAAGGTCCGCGACGAGGCCATCCAGGCGTATCGCACGCGGGATGCGCTCGCGCGGCAACGCGCCCTGATGTGGTGCATGCGGCGCTGCATCGACGGAACACTGCCGAAGGTGCTGCTCGAACGCGACCCGGATGGACCGTGGGACCCGCAGGCGAACACGATCGGCGGGAAACCTGTCCGGGAGACGATCGGCCTGACCCGCTACGAGCATTGGCTGGAGCTGTTCCACGCGGAGCAACTGCTGGACCCGTACTACCCGGAGCATCCGACGGTGTTGGCGCGTTCCTGGAAGCTCGACCGCGAGATCCCGCCAGAGCGTGCGGAGCAGATCCTCGTGGACCTGCTCAAATCGCCGGTGCGGGCGCGGCTGTATGCGCTAGTGCGCGACCGGCTCGGCCGGCCACTCGAGCCGCATGATGTTTATTTTGACAGACCGTTCAAGCGGGCACCGGCGGAAGAGCTGGACGCCGCCGTGGCAAGGCGGTTCAAAGGCCTCGATGACTTCGAGCGGCAGTTACCGACGATTCTACGCGAGGTTGGCTTCGGCGACGCGGATGCCGACTGGCTGGCGTCGCGGATTCGCGTCGAGCGCAGCCGCGACGCCGGACACTCCACGCCGCCCGGACTGCCGGAGTATGGCCCCTGGCTGACCACCAGTTTGCAGCGCGGCCGGTTCAACTTCGCCGCGTATGGAACCGCCACGCACGAGCTGGGGCACGCGGTGGAGCAGTCCGTCTCCGTGGGCCGAGCCCGGCGACCAGCGCTCAAGGGCGTGCCCGGTTCGTGTGCCGTCGAGGCGGTCGCCAACGTATTCTGTGACCGGCGCTTCAAGCTCGTGGGCGTCAAGCTCTCGACCGAAGACATCGAGCCGCTCGACCAGCTGACCATCGAGAGTATGCTCGCGAGCTGCCAGATGGCCGGCCCGGCCCTGCTCGAGCTGCGCGCCTGGCGTTGGCTGTACGGTCACCCTGACGCCACCGCCGAGCAGCTCCGCGATGCGGTCCTGCGAATCGCGACCGACGTCTGGAGTGAGTTCTTTGAACCCTACTTCGGGCCGGATCCATACTATCTGCCGGCGGCGTACCAGCACATGATCGGCTACCCGCTGTATCTGGCAAACTACGTGCTGAGCGACATTGCCCTGCAACAGATGCGCGCCTACGTCCGTGGGAAGGACGTCGCCTCCGAGCTGATGCGCTGGTACACCCTCGGCCGGTTCACGCCGGATGTGTGGATGGAGCGCGCCGTCGGTGCGCCGCTCTCGGTTGGACCCTTCCTGCGTGACACGGAGCGTGTGCTGGCACAACTCGGCCGCGGCGAGTAGTGCGGTCTGTTCGGTGATCCCCAGCCGGCGTGCCAACCGCTTGGCCAGCACGGCGGCGACCTGGTGCCGGCGATCAGTGGGCGACAGTTCGATGATGTTCGTGTTCGTCGATATCGGGTGCGCGCTGCTCTAACGCGTCAGCATCGGCGAGAACCAGATACCGCAGTCGGCCCACTTGCCGTTGCCGCCATCCTCGACAATCAGCTCGAGCTTGTCGACGCCGGAAAGGTCGACTTCAACGCGCCCCTCGCCCCAGTCCCTCATCAGCTCGGAGCGGAACACCTCTTTGCCGTCGCACTTGACGGCGAAGACGACCGAGCCTTCGGCATGGTTCTGGAGTCCGTAGCCGCTGATGAATTGTTTCCATTCGCCATCGAGGTCGTAGACATAGCTGGAGTTCGCGTGGGCGTAGAGGCCTTTGTCGTGGAATTGCTCGCCGGATTCGAGCGGCGTGTGGTCGGAGACGTAGTCGCACGTGGGCTTCTCCCAACCGACGGTCGCTGATTCCCACTTGACTGACGAGAGCGGCACTTCGCGGACGTCGTCGCCGATGGCGCTGAGCTCCCGCTGCTCAGTTTCCTTGCGCGTCATGAGGCGGTGGTAGGCCTTGGCTCGGCGATAGTAGACGTCGTTGAAGCCTCCCAGCTTCTCGATGCCGGCGAGCAGCGCTTCGGGATCGCCGGCTTCGATGGCGGGCTTGGCGTACAGCTCGTACAGCGTCTGCCGCTTGAGCTTGTCAGCCGGAATCTTCAACGTGTGATTGAGCGTGAAGCGATATTTCAGTTCGTGCTTGTCGCCGTTGACCAGGTAGAAGCGGAGCCGCAGCTCGTACCAGCCGCGCTCGAGGGCGCCGACGTGGACCTCGAAGCGTCCGTCGGAGTCGATCGGCGAGACCCAGCTCGTCGCGTCGTAATCGGTATGGTGTTGCATCAGGTCGTGGTAGGCGACGACCGCGTAGGCGGCCGGCGTTGACTCGACGCGGCCGGTGACGATGTACTCGTCGTCGCCCGCGGCGAACTCGACCTCGCGAAACGTGCAGTCGGCCTCGACGTCGATGTCCTTCGTGTTGCGCTTGAACAGGGGGTGCGACGACAGAATCGCCGCGTGGGGCTTGGAGAGGTACGAGCCCCTGCCCTCGCCGGCCCGCTCGGCGAAAAGGTGGTAGTTGCCACTGCCCATCAGCGTGTAGCCCAGCTCCTCGAATTGCTCAGCGGTTTGCTCGTTGTGCGGCAAGCCGAGTGAATGGCCGAACTCGTGCGCGATGCCGCCGATATAGGTCATCATGTAGCGGCCCATCGTGTAGGGACGTTTGCCGTCGTCGAGGACCCGGGGGCTTTTCTTGGGGAGGTTCAACGGGTCCAGGAACGGGAAATCGGTGACCCAGGCGGTGCCACTCTTGTGCGTTCCACCACCGCAGTAGGGTGCCCAGGAATGGATCACCGTGTCGCCGTCTTTTTCGCTCACGAAAGTGAGGTTCTGGAAAATGATGATGTGTTCCTGGTCGACGTCGATACCGCGCTCGGCCATCAATCTCTTGACCTGATTGTCGCGAATCTCCGTCGTCGTTGGTTTCTCACCATAGGGGTACGAGCGGTTGCCCTGCACGACGTGGATGACGAGGCGGCCGTCCTGGTCGCGCTCGAGCGGGAAGGTCATCGGGCCGAAGCCGTTGCGCGCCATCTCGTCGCGATACCACGACTGGATCTCGGTCATGACGCGGTCTAGCCGCTCCTGGTAGTCGGGTTGGCACTCGCGGTCGGCGGGGTTGAGGTACACGATGTGGACGTACTGGTGCGGCGTTCTGCTTGCGACCTTCGTAGCGGCCGAGTCCTGGCCAACATCGTCGGCGGAGGCCGCAGTGATGCCACCGCCTAGCAGCGCCACAGCTACATACCCGAGCGCGATCAAATGTGCACTCGATGGTCGAGCGGTTTCGGATCTCCTCATGTTGCTCCTCAAAAAAACAGGATGCTTGGTACCGGGTACTCGGCGAGCGTGCCCATATCCCGCGACATCCTCGCCAAAGGAACCAGCAGTTTACAGCCCTGAGGCGGTGGCCCGCAATGCACCCGAGGCCAAAAACGGCTCCGCGACGACCTGCGTCGATGGCACGGCCACTGATCCGCCACGGAGCCCCATCGGGGAGGCGCGAATCCGCCACCACCGGTCGGACGCGAAGCCGGTGGTGCGTCCGATGCCTCTCATGGTATTATCATGATGCACGTGTACTCTAATCCCCCGGCGTGGAAACGACGGGGCCGGCCAACTGTGAGCCGGGCCATCAGGGACCGAACAAGCAAGGAGAATGCCATGAGAAAGAGCAAGGTGTTTCTGGCGCTGATCGGGTTGGGCGTGGTCAGCACGCTGGCGTTTGCCTCGTGGGCGGCGCAGGAGGGCGAAGAGCGGGTGACGCTTGATCAGGTCCCCGCGGCGGTCAAGGCCACGATCCTCGAAGAAGCCGCCGGCGCGAAGATCACGGAGATCGAGCGTGAGACGAAGAACGGGAAGACGGTCTACGAGGCCGAGTTCCTCCTCAACGGCCAGGAAATCGAGATCAAGGTTGCCCCGGATGGAACCCTGCTCAGCCGAGAGGCCGAGGACGAAGACGACGACGAAGACGAGCTGACCATCGACCAGGTCCCGGAGCCGGCCCGCGGAGCGCTCCTGAAGCTCGCGGGCGACGCGAAGATCATCAAGGCCGAGCGGGAAAAAGAGCACGGCGTCCTGGTCTACGAGGCCGAATGGGTCGCGAACGGTACGACGCACGAGGCAGCCGTGACGGCCGACGGAGCGCTGATCGAGATCGAGGAGACTATTCCCACCGAGAAGGCCCCTGCGGCCGTGCGCGCAGCTATTGCGAAGCATTTTGGCCCCAATGCCAAAGTCGTCGTCGAGAAGACAATGATTGTGGTCTACGAGGTCGAGGCCAAGATCGATGGGAAGGAAAAGGAACTGCTCATCTTCCCGACCGGCAAAGTACACGAAGAGCGCGGCCACGGCGATGATGACGACGATGACGATGACCACGATGATGATGACGACGACGAAGATGACCACGATGATGATGACGACGATGATGACGACGACGACGAAGATGATGAGGACGACGATTAGCCGCGCGACGGATTGGCTTGCTCGGGCGTGACGGTCGCGGCCTAGCCCGCCGCGGCAAGTCTTGGCGGCGGCTTGGTCGAGGTGAGCGTCACTTGCGCCGGTAGCGTGTCATTCCGAGAAGCGAAGCGCCGAGGAATCTGGCCTCGGTCGCGCGGTCGAGCCAGATTCCTCCGCGCGTCCACCACCGGCGGACGCGGTCGGAACGACATCTGGACGTTACCCACTTTCCTGACGCTCACCCTTGGTCGGGTGTAGGCATCCTCGCGTCGCTGGTCTACTATCATGAATACATGCTGGGCGATCTGTTTGCGGCCCAGGTGCGACACTGCATCATGCGCAAGGTGTTCACCTTGAAAGACGTCGCTGAAACGAGTTCTTACGACCACTCCGAAGTCTGTGTGGATCTGCGCGAGAAGCTCTTCGGACCCGGCAAGTTGCATCCGTGGAACGAACCGCTGCGCCGCGCGACCGGTGAGCCGCTGACCACCCGGTACTTCGCAGCAGACTTGGCGGAGTAGGGGCGATGGTGGGGCACGCACGGCACGCAGGTTCGAGGCTGGCCGGTCCGATGGGCGCACGAATTCTGCTTGTCCAGGCAGTAATCGCCGCAGCGATCGGGGGCACGCCGGCGACCGCGGACGAAAGCGTCACTGAGGCACTGCACCAGCTCTTCGACGATCGACTGGAATGGCGGCTGCGCGAAGATCCCGTGTGGGCGATGTCCTGCGGGGACTATCGTTATGCCGCCCGTGTCCGCGATGAGAGTCTGGCGGCGATTCAACGGCGACAGCGTGAGACGCAAGAGCATCTCGCGCGATTGTCGGCATTGGACCGGTCGCAGCTCTCCGCCGAAGATCAGCTCAATTACGACCTGTTCGAGTGGGTGCTGCGGAGCGAGACCGGGCGGCATCGCTTCCGCGGCTATCTGCTGGCGCTCGGCAGCCGCTGGGGCCCACACATCGACGTTGCCCAAATGCACGAGCGCGTGCGCTTCTCGGGGAGACCAAGATCCGCGCGTTGCGCGCCCGGGCTGAGCAGAGCCTCGGTGAGCGGTTCGATCTGCGCGAGTTTCACGACATGCTGCTGGGCGCTGGCACGCTGCCGCTCACACTGGCGGAGCAGCGGGTGGACGCGTGGATCGCAGCGCGCAAAGACGCCACCGATCGACCAGAATGATGCTCACCGGGGCGGGCCTGCCCGGTTAAGCGTCTGCTCGGCAGCGCAAGCCCGTGTCACTGAGCCCGGTCCAGCGCGGCCCGCAGCGCGGCGCGCGTCCCCTCCAGGTCGAAGACTTCGCACTGGTTGTCGCGCATCACTCGCGTGGCGATGTGCATGGCCTGTTTTTCGGTAAGCAGGCCATCGCCCACCTCGGCCTGCAGCGCGCGCGTCAGCCAGCGGCGGCACTGGGCTGCATAGCCCACGGACTGCGCCGCCCAGCCCGCGTCACCGCCAAAGACGAACAGCTTGCTGGTCGGCACCGCGTGGATACACCGGCGGACAAAGGCACCGGTGCTATACGGGTCGATGCTCCAGGCCCAGCACAGATCGATGAACACGTTGGGGAACTGCTTCGCCAGAGCCCGCAGCTCGCCGCCATACGGGTAGCTGCAATGCATCAGCACGAAGCGCGCGCGCGGGTACTTCAGCAAGAGCGGGCAGAGATGGGCCGGACGCGTGCGTTCCAGGACCATCGTGCTGTGCCCGGCGTAGTAGCCGGTGTGGTGCTTGAACGGCAAGCCGTGCTGAATCGCGAGCTCGATTCCGCGTGCCCAGCACCAGTCCCCGAGGCAAAGGCGCTCGTCCTCGGTGAGGTCCTTGCCGGTCAACCGCTTTTGCAGCACGCGCCCGACGTCCGCATCGGACCGCTCCTCCCAGCGTAGCGTGCGATCGTAAGCGTGCTGCGCCTTGACGGCGATCGCACAGGCAGCATGCTTCGCAAAGACGGCGGCCATCGCCGCGCGCAGCGATTCGAGATCGCGCACGCCGATACCGACCTCGCGCTCGATGGCTTCTGCGTCGACCTGGCCGTTGGCAAAACTCTCCCAGGAGATGTCGCGGAAGAAGAAATCGGGCGCTTCCGGATCCGGCGGGCATGCCCAGGTTCCGTCGTCGATTTGCACGTACTCGACGTTCGCCAAGTCTCTCAAGAGCCGCAACGGCGCCCCCGGCGCGCGTAATTCCGCGTGACGCTTGTGGGCGACCGCGAGTGCCTCAGCCGAGATCTCGTCAATCCCGTACACGAGCTTCGCCGCCAGACGGACACCTTCGCCGTAGCCGGTGTGCTCACAGCGCTGCCAGGCCTCGCGGATGCCTTCAAAACGCGCTCGTACGTCAGGATCGTTCGAATCGACCAGCCGTTCTACGGCCTTGGGATCCGCCCCTGCGACCACCAGGTCCGCCGTGATGTATCCGCCTTCGAAGAGACTTCGGAGCACGTCGGACGGCTGGTCGGCAATCTCCGCGCTGGCCTTCAGATGTTCATGCGTATCCGCCAAGGGCATTTGCTGAACGTGACGCTCCAGGTCGGTCATGGCTGCCTCACATATCGGTCGAGAGAATCCGCGGGACGAGCGGGCAGAGTACAACCTGTTGTACATCACCTCAACGCGCGTTCCGTGAGGAGACCTCGTAATCGACCGGCGGTCCCGCTCGGTCGGGGGCGCGGCGTCTGCTCTGCGGCCGGCACCTGTGGAACGTGTCAGCAAAGAGGCTATGCTGGTCGGGAAGTTGCCACGGCAGGCAGTGCCACGGTCGGGGACGGGCAGGCTCGCGACCTTGTGGGACCGGAGCGCGCCGTGCGGTGTTTGGGGCGTGAGTGATGGCAGCGGATCGTCCGAACATCCTGTTGATCACGAGCGACCAGCAGTCTTGGAATACACTGGGCGTCATCAACGACCGCATCAAGACGCCCAATCTGGACCGGCTGGCCAACGAGGGTCGGCGCTTCGAGCGGGCATACTGCAACAACCCCACGTGCTCGCCGTCACGTGCGACGATCATCACCGGGCTGTACCCGGCTTGGCAGCATTGTTGGACGATCGGCGTCAAGCTGCCCGAGGACGTGCCGACCGTCGGTGACGTTTTTCGGCGGCACGGCTACCACACATCGCTGGTCGGCAAGGCTCACTTCCAGCCGCTGGCCTCGACGCCCGAGCAGGAATCCTGGGAGTGCCAGCCGAAGCTTGGCGATCTGGACTTCTGGCGCAGTTCTCACGGGCCGTGGTACGGGTTCGAGCGGGTGGAATTGGCGCGGAATCACGGCGATGAGTCGCACGTCGGCCAGCATTACGCGATCTGGCTGGAGGAGCAGGGGCTAAAGAACTGGCGGGACTACTTCGCGCCGTGGCCGCGTGACCCCCACGCACCCCAGCGGGAGCACCATTGGGATCTGCCGCAGGAGTTTCACTACAGCGTGTGGACCGCGGAACGCACGATTGCCGATATGGAACGGTCCGTCGCGCAGGGCCGGCCGTTTTTCACGTGGGCGAGCTTTCAGGACCCCCATCCACCCTATCTGGCGCCGGAGCCGTGGGCGTCGATGTACCAGCCGGAGGACATGCAACCAGGTGTGTTGCTGCCGGGTGAGCTCGACCGAATGCCGCCGTACTTCAAAAAGACGCAGGAGGATGACGGCGATTTCTCGGCGTGGCAGGAGACGCCGCACACGAACCACGGCTTCCACTCACACAGATGCGACGCCTCAAAGCTGCGCCAGAACATGGCCGTGTACCATGGCATGATTTCGCTGCTCGACCGGGAGGTCGGGCGCATACTCGCTGCGCTCGACCGGCTCGGTGTCGCGGACAACACGTTGGTCGTGTTCACGACGGACCACGGACACTTACTCGGCGAGCACGGTCTGGTTGCGAAAGGCGCGTTTCATTACGACGCGCTGCTGCGCGTCCCGATGATCGTGCGCTATCCGGGTCGCGTGCCGGCCGGAACGGTCAGCCAGTCATTGCAGGCGCTGATCGATCTGCCGGAGACATTTCTGACGGCGGCGGGGATCGAGGTGCCCGGGCTGATGCAGGGAGTCAATCAGCTCGATGTCTGGTGCGGACGCGCCGAGCGCGCCCGGGATCATGTCATTGTCGAGAATCGACACCAACCCACGGCGCTCCACCTGCGCACCTACATCGAAGACCGCTACAAGATCACAATTCATCGTGAGCACGAGTACGGCGAGCTCTTCGACTACGCCCAAGACCCGGCCGAGCAATACAACCGGTGGGACGAAGCGGCCTACGCCGAGGTGAAGGCCAAGTTGATGCATCGCTTTCTCGATGCCGAGCTGCGGCGCGAGCCGACACGTTACCCGCGGATTGCGGGCGCCTGAGTGGAAGATTGCCGGGCGACATTGTGCGGGCCGGAGCGGAGGTCAACGCGACGGACTGCGACGCCGAGCAGACGCCCCATCGCATTCACGGCTCACCGCGGCCGGGCACGCTCATGTCGCATTCGTAGCGCACGAGGTACGGGTGCGGCCCGTACACCATGGAAATACCCCATCGAATTCCGCGGCCAGCGCGCGTGTCTTCAAAGGCGTCCGGGCGGTATGCGCCGGGTGCATACGGCTCCCGCTCGAACCGACCGACGGCGCTGAAGTTGATGCCGTCCGGCGCATATTGCATGGTCCGCGCCTGGGGTCCGGTGCCTGAGATCAGCGCCGCGACGCCACGGCCGTGCGGCCAGACCAACACCTCGTGCCCGCTGTCCACGAGCGGGTTGGCGGAGTGCTTGACGTAGGGCCCGGTCGGCTTCTCGGCGATCGCGACACCCATCTTGGTCTCACGCCACGTACGATCCCATTGGCGGCCCTTGTAATAGAGCCAGTATTTGCCGTCGCGCACGATCAAACACGAGTCGTCAACACGCAAGCTGTCAAACTCGGCCGGATCGTCGCTCGCCTTCAGAACCGGGTTCGAATCGAGCTTGGTCCAGGGACCGTCAGGCGTGTTTGACAATGCGATGCCGATCGCGGTCTTGGTGATTTTCGGGCCGGTGGTGATGAACGGCTTGGGGACGGCGGTGTAGAACAGATAGTAGCGGCCGTCCGCCACGAGGATGTTGGGCGTCAAGACGCCGTGCTCGTCCCAGGTGCCCTCGCCGCCTTTGCCGACGGCTTCGCCTTGCTCAGTCCAGTTTTTGCCGTCCGGGGACGTGGCATACCAGACCGTGCCGGGATACCCGGAGGGATAGGGCTGCGAATTCTCGTGGACTTTCGTATACCACACGTAGTACGTCTCAGCCACCCTGATGATGTCACTCGGATCGCGCCGGCAGACGCCGGGTTCGAGCCCGAGACCGGCAGCCGGCTCGTAGCGAAACGTCGGCGATTTGAGCTCGAGCATCTCGGCCACCTGGCTGCTCCGGTCAGGCACCTGGCTCGCAGGTGCCGTAGACTGAGACGGCCGGTGGCAACCGGCAAGCGCGACCAAGAGCGTGCCCGATGTGCGGATCCAGAACGATTGCATGGTCAGCTATCCCTTTGCCGAGCAGTGACCTGCGAGAACACCGCGGCCACACCGCATCCCAGGATCCGAGAGAATCACGACCCGCACATGTGCGGACGTTCATGTTCGGATTTCCGTACGGGAACCGCGTCACGGCTCAGGCTCATAGTCAGGGTTCGGCTTTGGAAGCCTGGCGCCGCAACGCTTGAGCCAAGCCGTGAGCCGGGCGTCGAGTTCGCCGACTTTCTCGGGCATCTTCCCCGACAGGTCGCGCTGCTCACCGATATCATCCCTCAGATTGAACAACTCGAAGGGCTGGCCTTCGTAGCGCTTGATCAGCTTCCAATCGCCGTAACGAATGATGCTGTAGGGCACACCGTCCTTAATGCCCCGGTAGTGCGGAAAATGCCAGTAAAGCGCGCCGCGGCCCAGCGGGCCGGTCTGCGTGAGCAACGGCATCAGGTCCCAACCGTCGATGACGCGGTCGGACGGAGGTTCCTGGCTGGCGGCCGCGAGAATGGTCGGGAAGTAATCGACGCTGGTGATCGGCACGTCGCAGATCGAGCCGGGCGCGACGCCGCCGGGCCAGCGTATGATCGCCGGCACACGGATGCCACCTTCGTACGCGGTGCCCTTGCCGGCGCGCAGAGGCGAGTTGTCAGTTGCGTAGGGCGCCAGCCCGCCGTTGTCTGAAGTGAAGATGACGATCGTGTCGTCGGTCAGGCTCAGCTCGTCGAGGGTCTTCATGATTCGCCCGGTGGCCTGGTCGACGCTCGCAACCATCGCAGCGTATTTTGCGTTCTTCTGGCGGGTCTTCTTCTTGGCCCGATACTTTTCGACCAGCTCCTGCTTACCCTGCAGCGGTGTGTGCACCGCGTAGTGCGCCATATAGAGGAAGAAGGGGCGCTCGCGATTCTCCGTGATGAAGTGGACGGCCTCGACGGCCTCACGGTCCGTCAGATACTCGCCTGCCTTGCGCGGCGGCAGTGTCGGGATGTAGCTCCGATCCTTGGCCCAGTACGGGTCAAAGTAGCTCCCCGGGTAGCCGAAGTCGCAGCCGCCGATGTTGACGTCAAAGCCCTGCTGCGTCGGGTACCAGTGATCCAGGCCCAGATGCCACTTGCCGATGTGACACGAGGTGTAGCCGGCGGGCCTCAGAGCCTCCGCGATGGTCAGTTCTGCGCGTTCCATCCAAAACGGGTTGCGCGGGCACAGCAGTCTGCGTTCGGCCTCGCCGCCATCGTCCGCATACACAGGCCACTCCTCACCGGGTTTGGGCATTCGGGCGCCCCGGTCGCGGGGTCGGATGACGTCAGTGACGCCGACGCGCGCCGGGTAGCGGCCGGTCATTACCGCCGCCCGCGTCGGTGAGCACACGGCGCACGCCGCGTAGGCGTCGGTGAACTTCATGCCCTGCGACGCCAAGCGGTCGATGTTCGGCGTCTCGTAGTACGAGCTGCCCATGCACCCCAGGTCAGTCCAGCCCAGATCGTCCACGAGAATCAGAACGAAGTTCAGCGGACGCTTCGGCGCGGCCCCCGCTGCCGCTCTCTTCCTCGCCGGCGACTGGCATCCCGCCAGGCCGGCCAATATGCCTCCCGCGGCACCGGCACCGATCAGCTTGAGAAACGTGCGACGGTCCGGCGGCGTGCCAGCGGCTTGGCGTTCAGATGCGCTTTCGCTCATGCTCCCAGCCCTTTTCATCCCGCTCGCGGCCAAGAGTCCATCTCGTCGGAGCGACGGCACCCGCTCCGCAAGACGCATTATAGGCATGCGCCTGCCGATTGCTGAACGCACCCCGAGCGCGAACGCTGGTATTTACGCGCTCGAGTGTATCGGCAATCATTCGCGTCGTCGCATTCACCGAGGCGCGCCTCCAGTGTAATCCCAATCTACGAGCAGCATACGCGGACCCTCGACACCATCGTCAAAATGAGGCGGGACGCGCGCCCGATGCACCTGGAGCAAACGAGCCCCATGAGGTCAGGTCGGATGAGCTTCCGGTCCGTGAGAGCACGCCGGCAGGATACGTTGGCGAATCTCAACCCCCAAAGTAGACTGTCGCGCGACGGGGCAGGTGACGGCACCCGTGCGAATCCTGACCAAAATGGAGACCAATGATGGAAGAACCGCCTCCTGCGAGAATCCGCGACGAGCCGCTGATCCTCCGCGATCACCTGGCGATCGATCGCACCGCGCTGGCCAACGAGCGAACGTTGTTGGGGTATATGCGGACGGCGCTGGCGCTGGCTGCCGTCGGCGCGTCCGCGCTGAAGTTCTTCGACTCCGTTACGTTCGCCGTCCTCGGATGGTGCTTCTTGGCGATTGGTGCGGCAATGTTTCTGATCGGCCTGCGGCGCTACTGGCAATTCAAGGGGCGAATCGATGCGGTCCAGAGGATCTGATCGGCCACGGGATGGCGGGGCCAGATCCTCAGGACTCGACATCTCCCTCAGCGACAGCGCAGACACGTGATGCTCGTGAACCTGGACATCGACAGGGCCCCTGAGATCGCGCTCGGCCTTCTGACGGAGCAGCCGGAATAGGACGGAACGAAGTTACTCCATGGTGCAGACTCATGCGCGACCGACCAAACATCGTCCTGCTCTTGAACGACCACCAAGCCCATTACCGGCACGGGTGGGACGGCGGACCGCGACCGTTGCGGCCACATTTCGACCGGCTGGCGTCCGAAGGAATAACCTTCACCCGCGCCTACACCGCCTGTCCGCTCTGCATGCCCGCACGCCGTACGATATTGACGGGCGTCTTTCCGCATAAGCACCGGCTGCTCAACAACGATGAGCCGCAGGTCCCCGCCCCGTACGAGCTGTACTTTCCGCGATTGGCCGCTCAGGGGTATCGCAATTACTACTACGGCAAGTGGCACGCCGGGCGTCCGGGCTCGGCACATGAGCACGGCTGTGAAGGGTTCAGCTACGCGAGCTTCGGAAATCCATATGACACGCCCGAGTACGAGCAGTACCTCGCCAGGCGCGGCTTGCCGACAGCCGAGCACCTGATCGAGCACAATTTCTGGCCGCACAAGAAGCATCTGGCGCACGTGCGGCCGGGTGTTCGGCGGCGTGGGGCCGCAGGCTGGTTCGACGGCTTCGGACTGACGCTGACGCCGAAGGAGACGCACGAGGCGTTCTTCCTGGCCCATCTCGCTTGCAGGCAGTTGCGGGAGTTGGCCGAGAGTGACCAGCCGTTTGCGCTGCGCGTGGATTTCTGGGGTCCGCACCACCCGCACTTCCCGACGCAGGGATTCGCCGACCTGTACGATCCGACGGAGATCCCGCTCTACGGGAACTTCCGCGACGACTTGACGAACAAGCCGGACAACTATCACTTCGAAAACTGTTACCCGATGGGCAAGGACAAGCGCCTGGTGCAACCCTCTGCATGGTCGTGGTCCGAGTGGCAGAAGCTCATCGCGCGCTGCTACGCGCACATCACGATGATCGATGCGGCCGGCGGCCTGATCCTGGATACGCTGGATGAACTCGGCCTGACGGATAACACGTTTGTGATCTGGACCGCCGATCATGGCGATGCGCTGGCGTGTCATGGTGGACATTTCGACAAGGGCAGTTACATGCCCGAGGAGTTGCTGCGCATTCCAATGGCCCTTCGCTGGCCGGGGCGGATTCAGCCGGGCCAAGTGTCGGACCGCCTGGTGAGCCTAATCGACCTGGGACCGACGTTTCTCGATCTGGCCGGCAACCGCTTCAACCACGAGACCGACGGCGCCAGCCTGCTCGGCATCTGCACCGGCGCCGGCGGCGGCTGGCGCGAAGACCTGATGTGCGAGACTCACGGGTTGGGCGACGATGTTGTCGGTCGGTCCATCGTCACCGATCGGTACAAATACACCGCCTATGCCGAACTGATGCACGAGCTCTATGATCTGCAAGACGATCCGTACGAACTGCGCAACCTGATTGACGATCGAGCGTATGGGAAGCTTCGGGGCACCATGCGGCGCAGGTTAGCTAACTGGCAGGAGCGCACGCTCGACGGCGCCGCGGTGTTGCCATAGGACTGCGACCGGCCGATAGAGAATCACCGCGTCCGTACGACCGGGCCCGAAGACCGCGACGTGTCATCTGCTACGGGCACTCCTGGCCCCAAAGGGCCAGCACGACACCGAGGTCAACCTGATCGGTGTCGCCGTCGCCGTCACAATCGCCCGCGCAGTCCCCGCCCGTGCAGCCCCAGTCGCCCAACAGAATGCCCAGGTCGGCGTGATCCACGTCCCCGTCGCCATCGAGGTCGCCGAGGCACCCGAGGAATTCGTACGCGCCCATGTCCACGATCGGCGGTAGACCCTGGCCGCTGTCGGGCGTGTCGGGGTCATCGACGAAGCGTGCGTGGCCGTCAAGATCGTACGGGAGGCCCTCGTCAGTGTCGCCATCGGCGTCGAGGTCGAAGTAGTCCGCTGGAACGGCGTCGTTGTCGCCGGCGTCTATGCACGGTGAACCCGGCGAAACGCGCAGGTCATCGTCTTCGGTACCGAAAACACCGTCGGGCCCGTCGCCATCGACGAACAGCGGGTCATCACCGATGTTACCGACGCCTCCCAGGCTGCCTGTCCAGCCTTGGACGCAGCAGTAGTTGATGCTTGGCGTCCCTTCGCAAATCTGCGCGGACTCATCCGTTCCGCCACTATCGCTATTACCCCAGAGAATGCAGTTGCTCAGCGTCGAGCTGCCGTTGTAACCATACAACCCGCCGCCGTATTCTCCGGCCAAGTTGGCGGCAAAGACACAATTGATTAACGTTGAACTGCTGTTGGAGTTGTAGATCGCACCGCCGTCGCCACCACTGGAATTGCCGCTGAATGTGCAGTTGGTAAGTATGGGGTCGCTCCTGTAGTTCAGCATCGCCCCGCCATCGTTGCCGGCCGAGTTGCCGGCGAAGACACAGTTGATCAGCGTCGGGCTGCCGTCATCGTTGAACATCCCACCCCCAAGGTACCTGGCTGTGTTACGCGTGAGGGTGCAGGCGATGAGCGTTGGACTGCCAGCTTGCGTGTACACTCCGGCACCCCAACCATAGGGATAAGCGGAGACATCGGCGTTGCCACCTGTGATGGTGAAGCCGTCGAGGATTGTGTTTTCGTCGCAGCCACTGCCCGTGACGACGTGGTAGCTGTTCTCACCGTTGGGGGTGAAGTCCGGGCCGTCGTCGCCATTGAGGTCGCCGCTGAGGACGGTGACATTCGCCTCGGGATCACGCTGATCCGGGCTGGTCTCCCCGCCGGCGAAACCGCCACAGAGCGCGACGCCGCTGATAAGCTGAAACGTCGCCGTGCGATCACCCCCTGGCTCGGCCGGAGTGTACGTGCCGGTGGCCACCCAGATCTCATTGACGTACCCTTCCGAGGCCGCGGCGGAATCCAGCGCCTCCTGGAGGTTGTTGAACGCCGTTGACCAGCTCAGCCCACTCCCGCCGGGCGGTGCGTTCGCATCCACGTAGCGCACCGGCAGTTCGCACTCGTCGGGCACACCGTTGTCGTTGTCATCCGTCGAACTCCCGTCGGCGATGTCGCACTCGTCCGGAATGCCATTGAGGTTGCAGTCCTGGCTCGTGCCGTCGGCGATGTCGCACTCATCGGGGATACCGTTGCCGTTGCAATCGGGCTCGCATTCGTCGGGGATCAAGTTGCCGTTGCAGTCCTGGCTCGTCCCGTCGGCGACGTCGCATTCATCGGGAACGTTGTTGCCATTGCAGTCGTTCTCCAGGTCGATGCACTCGTCGGGTATGCCATTGTTGTTGCAGTCCGCGCTGGTACCGTCAGTGATGTCGCATTCATCGGCGACGCCGTTGCCGTTACAGTCGGGCTCGCACTCGTCCGGCATCCAGTTGCCATTGCAGTCCTCGCTCGTGCCATCGGCAATGTCGTACACGTCGGGGATGCCGTTGTTGTTGCAGTCTTGAGTGGTATGGATTAGTCGCAATGTGGGGTCACCGCTCAATACCATCCCGTAGATCCAGCCGCGTAAACCGTGGGGATAGGGCGCCTGCGCATTCCACCACTCAAAATAGGCCTGTCCGAACGTCTGTCCCTCACCGAGTGGGGCGTTAAAGTACTCGAAATTCACCATGCTGCCACTCTTCGCCGAAGCAATCGTGATCAGGCCGCAGGTCGTGTTGAAGATGCAGGATCCCCCCAGGTAGTTGTCCTCGGTGAAGCGACCGGAGCCACAGGCGAACAGGTTATAGAAAAACACCGGCGGGTCGCGCTCTTGAATGTTCGCTGACGTGACGTGGCCACCCGGGCCGTAACGATCGCGGTAATACACCGCCACATCAAACGGGCAGCCATCCCGCGTTACTCGCTCCCAGCTGCCGTAAGGGGCCGGATCTCCCTGGCTGGGCCTGACATCGGCTTCAGCACCCAAGTAGTCCTGGGATAAACGCGTGTTCTCGTCGGAGTTCTCATACAGACCGTTCAACAGCCAGGTTCCGATGTGACAACCCGGCTCCGTATGCGGGTCGGAGCCATGGGTGTCGGGGTCATCCGTCTGGTACCCCAGGTCACGGAAGGGTAGGTAATTCATGTCGGTGAACCGGGTGGAGAACTCAAAGTCACTGTCCCGCTGGCTGATCTTGCAGAGCAGGCGGTTCCATCCCTCGAGTAGGTTCACTTCAGCGCCGAATTGATCCGCCACCCAGCCGGGCTCCCACCAGTGCCAGTAGAAATCCTCATTCAATACCACATCCCCGTTCAGCCAGACCTTGATGCCATCATCACTGCCCAACAGGAGCCTGGCAGGACGTGTCGCGGGACTGTACACGTACACATGGGCATACGCAGCCGACTCCGTAGGATGAGTGCCGAAGAAATGCGCTTCCGCGCCGCTATGGGCACACACCTGTACATAGTGTTGCCCCAGGTCAAGCTGCTCGAGGTAGTCCGCCGCGGTGGTGAGGTGCCCGAAGTCATGACGAACCACGTTCTCCCCGTACATGAAGTTGAGGAAGTAGCTGTATCCGTACCAGGGTTCGTCGATGTACTCCAGGCCGCGCCAGGGCTGCGTCAGTGCACCATAGCGGTAATCATGGGCCTTGTTGAAGTATCCGTTCACCATGTTCGCTTCGGCATCCCACGACAGCGTCGGCGTGTACATGCGGGCTACGTAAACCTCGGGGCCCTCGTCCCCGTTGCCCGCGGTGTGCGTCTCATAGACCCCGTCCTGACCCGCATCCCCCCAATAACCGTCAAGATCCATGTAGAACAGATCGCAGGGGAAGAACGCGTCCTCCCATTGGGCCCACGCAGCCGTGATGCCCCCTACAAACAGGATTCCTTCTGCCCCGGCCTCATAGCGTTCCCGAATCCAGGCCTTGATTTCTTCCGGCGTGCCGCCCGATACCGCTTCCACGAAGACCGTGTACCCATCCAACGTCAAATCCGTGACATATTGGTTGAGTCCGGTCTGAATCGAGGGATACAGGTCGGCATCCACCAGAACGGCGATGCCCGACTCGCCGCCGCGAGGGGCGGGCGCGTCAGGACGAGGCGTAATCGTGCGTGCGTGCGCGAAACGGGCTGGGCTGAGAGGGTGCTGCTGAAGGTATTGGGCGTACGTGCCGGGCGGGCAACCGTCCAGCGACATCCAGCGTAATCGGGGGGCATCATTTGGATCCAGGCGGATATGCTCGCCAGGCGCGGGGGCCGCCGCTGCGTTGCCACGAGCGACGCGAGCCGCCGGATCGCCGCGGGAAGCCGCGCTGTCCTGTGCGGCCCGGGCCGTCGCCGCAAAAGACCAAACAATCAAACATATCGTCGCGACGCAATTAGCTTCGCTCTTCATGCTCGTTTTCTCCTCAGTGGGGATTACCCCCTCCCCAGGGCAGCAACGCTTCTACCCAGTCCGGCTTGCCGGATAACACCATAAACATAACCCGAGTGGCCAACCCCTGTCAAGGGATCCAGGAGAGGCGCCCATACGCGGGCGCTCAGGCGGCGCCAAGCGTCAGCGGGCGGGCCGGATGGGCACAGCGGGCATCGCGGGGCGACTTCCACGCCGGCTTCGAAGTTATCGGACTATTTCGGCGCCGCGATTGTGCCCGCGCGACCCGGCCCGCCTTTCCCATTCCCTCGGTGGCCACACCGTGCGTCCCACCGCCGGCAGGCGCTATTCCCCCACAGGATCGAGCCGTTGGCCTCCGGCGGGCCTGCCCCAGGCCCCCGGGCGAGGCGAACCTGGGTCACTCTTTCCGCTGGACGCCCACGTAGTTGATGCCGACCGTGTTCCCGCCAGCTTCTGGCGAGGGGCCGTCGAATCGAATCGTGAGCACGTGCTTACCCTTGGCCAGCTCGATCGTGTCCGAGTCGTGCTGTCTCAGCAGGTCCCGGTGCGGAACGTGCAAGTCGAGCACGCCCGCTTCCTGGCCGAAACCGATGTCCTTTCCGTCCAGGGTCACGGAGATGCGCCCAGACTGTTCGTTCATGGCCAGGCCGAGTTTGATTGCGTAACGCCCGTCTTCGAGAATCGGCACGCGCAGGGCAAGTTGCTCGCCCTGCTCGGACGGGTGCCAGACCAGCAGACGGCTGTCGGCCCAGAGGTTCCCGGTCACGATCTCGACGTTGGGCCGGCCGGTCGTCAGCTCCTCCGCGTGATAGAACACGGTGTCACGGGAAGCGAGCCGGGCGGCCGGTTGCCAATTCGGCGGCAGCGTCAGATGCCGAACGTCTTCGTCCGTGATCGCCGTGTGATCGTCCATCACGCCGGGGCGGGCGTAGTGATAGCCGATGCGGGCGTGCGAGAAGCCCGGTGTGCGCTCGTGACTGAACAGCTCCATGTAGAAGGCGATGCGCTTCTGAAAGGGCAGGCAGTCCAGAACGTGCCAACGATGATTGGTCACGAACCCACGGTTACCGGGGCCGTCGTTTCGCGGCTGACCGCAATACGGATATCCGAAAATGTCAGGGGCCGACCAGCCGTAATTGAAATAGTCCTCTGACCCGGTGCCGAACGTGGACGGGAACGTGTCGTCATCCACGAAGATCTTCTCGTCACCCTCGCCCCACCAGCCGCCGTGAGGCGTGGGAACCACCGCGGGATTCAACATCATTAGTGCAGTGCCGACGTAGACCCCGCGGCCGTTCGCGATCAAGAACGGCATGTCTTGGGGAGCCGTATTGGAAGCGACCAGATCGTGATCGACACGCCAGCGGGCGCGAAAGTGCAGCGAGGTCTCGTCGTTCCAGGCATAGTCCCTCGGCAGGACCGACCCGGTCACGGTCACCGGTTGCTCCCCGCGGTTGTCGATGATAATTCTCAACGACGTCTTGAACGGCATGATGTAGCGGCACGTCATCGTCCCGTCGGGCAACACGGTGAAAGGCAGCGAGCTGAACGGGTTGATCCCCGGCGCGGCGCCGAAGAAGTCGCCCACGGGTGCCTGCACCTGCCCCCACGGATGGTCGTCGCATACGACGTGCAGAATCGTCTGGCGCAGCGCCTTCTCGACGTGCTGCGCCTCGACTTTCAACGTCAACCGCTCCAGCACCTGAGGGCCTTCCAAGCTGAGCACCTCTTGCGTCTGCCTGGCAGGAACACATCCCGAGATGGCCACCGAGGATTCCGCGGATGCACGGTGATACTCGCGGTCCGGATCAGACAACACCCGGGTCACCTCTCGAATGTCGGTCTCGTACGTCTTTAGATCACCCGGCTGAAACGTGATGACCCTGACGCCGGGCCCGTACCGGCGAATCTGCACGTGGTAGAAGTGGTACTCCGCCAGGTTGCCGATCCAAATCATCCGGCAGCGTTTGGCGAACGGCATGGGGCAGTAGCCAGCGTCACGCTGGTGCAGGGTACCGTCCAGCAGGGTCTCGGCGATGCCGACAGCTTCGGTGAACGTCCGGTACGGACGTGCCAGAAACTCCTGGGCAGGTCCCTCGTAAAGCGGCTTCTCAGCATCATCGAGATAGAGCCGGAGCGAGCCGGTCATCGTTGTTGACCATGTGCGCACGATCGCCCCGGGGCCCTCGACGTCACAGATCACGTATTCGCCGACGCCGCTTTCGTTCGGCTCTGCGAGCGCCCCTTCAAAACTGGGGATCTCTTCACCCCCAAAACCGTCGTTGTTGGCGAACCAACCCGGCCCGCCGGGCAATGCGCTCAGCCGATCATACGACGAGAACTGGACGGTCCTGAAGGCAGGATCTGGGAACTCGGCCAGGTGACGCAAGTCCACCATCTCTCGCAGGAGCACGCCGGTGTTGACCGGCCCGGCTTGGCCGCCTGACCCGCTCTTGCGCGCCGTGTCGGCGACACTGCGTTGCTCTGGATCTCCATTCATGCACGCACCTCGATCGTCTACTCTAAGACACTCCGTTGGTGTAAGCGGATATGTTCGTGTGCCGCTCTGCCGAGCACAACTCGCGCCACGAGACGTTCCCACTGACGGCTATCCCGCCGCGGCCTCGTACATGGCGACGATGTTGGCCGCTGGGACCTCGGCAAGGATATTATGAACCTGGGCGAAGACGAAGCCGCCGCCCGGCGCGAACGCGTCGATGTTGCGGCGAACGTGGTCCTTGACCTGTTCCGGCGTGGCGCGTGGCAGAATGGCCTGCGTGTCGCAGCCGCCGCCCCAGAACGTGAGGTCGGCGCCGAACTCGCGCTTGAGCTTGGCGGGCTCCATGTCTTTCGCGGAGATCTGCACTGGGTTGATCACCTCGACCCCGACCTCAACCAGGTCCCCCAGCAGCGAGTAGATCGATCCGCAGGAGTGCAGGAACACCTTCAAATTCGGACTGAGCCGCTTGATGTGGTCGATGATGAGCTTGTGCCGCGGCTTGAAGAAGCGCCGGTACATCTTCGGCGAGAAAAGGAGCCCGCGCTCCATGCCCAGGTCGTCCCCCAGGCTAATCAGGTCCGCGTTATCGCCGAGCGCTGGAAGTAGTCGATCCAGACCGTCGAGGTGCACCTCGACCAGCTTGTCCAGCAGGGCCTCGGCGTCGGCGGGCGCGGCGGCCAGGTCCATCAGGAATCTGTCCATCCGACGCAGATACGAGCCCCATTCAAACAGATTCGCGCCAAACGGCATCATGATCGCCCGATCGCTGCGCTGCCGCAGTTGCTCGACGTGCCGGGCAATCCGAGCAAGGTTGGCTTCGCTGAGACCGTCGGCATAGAGCGGTTCGGGCAGCGCTTGCCAAACCACGTGGGACATCTGTTCAGGCAGATCATTCAGACGTGTTGGCCAATCCGTGCAATCCAGGGGAAAGCAGGTCTGGGTGAAGTATGTGGCACTCGCTGCCATCCGCCCGACAATGTCGCCGCCATCCCCCAGTGCCAGCCAGTCACCGCCCTCTGGCCGAAGCTGGACATAACTTGGCACCTCGCACGCCGACCCGTTCGGAAGCTTCCACTCTTTCCATTGATCTGCAGCCCATTTTCGTCCAGCGTTGATCGCGTCGATGTTGAAGCGGTCGAGGTAGTCCTCCTCGGGTTCGGCCAACTGCTGAACCATGTCATAGACGCGCGTCTGACCGCCCAGAATCCGAAGGTGGGCTTTGAGCCGGTTGTAGGCGATGGCCTGAATTCCAGTAGAGCGCATCGCACCGCAATCGATGGGGACGCGATCCGGCTCCTGATGGCGAATTGCTGACAGGACGCGCTCGCGTGAGGTCATCGACGAAACCCTTCTCTGGCCGAGGGGCTTGAGCAAGCGTACTGCATGGCGAACTAGGCAGCTACGCCCGCGCCTGCAACCACACAAGCGAAGCACCCGTTGGGGAGGGTCGGCGCCTATGCCTCGACGTGGCACAGACATCGCCGATACGTACAGTTATCGGTCCAGGCTGTCCTCCGCAGGTGATTGCAGTCGGTCGTACAGCCCCGCTGTTTCGCCCGCGGGCAGCCGGGCCGACGCATCCGTCCAGACTCGCAGCGTCTTCACGACGACGCGGAACTCGGCCGGTCTGGGCACTGGGGTTTATGGTATAAGGGCCCGGTCACCGAATGGGCTCCTGCCCCAGCGAACCATCGCTAGCGATTGCAACCTGCCCCGGCCGGCGAGCGCGCAACAAAGGGATTACCGGGGCCGAAGACGTAAAGGCCGCTGCCACACGGACTTGCCGCTGGCCTCGCCCAGGAGCCCGGCCGGGTATGCGCAAGAATCGCCGGAACCTATTGCTTTTTTGTTCGAACATATGTACTTTAGTGTTCAGAGAGGGTTGCGTCGTGCTGCTCGCTACGCGTGCCGGCCTACTGTTCTGAACAGCTTGCAAACGCCCGTCGCAGCAGGTTTCCGCGGATGACGTGGCGGCGAGCAAATGGGCTGCCTAGGCGCGCGTCGGACTGGCCGCCGGCAACGGCAGGTTTGCAAAGCCGTTGCGGGCCACCGGCCGGCCTGGGCTGATCGTAAGGAGATGATATGGACCTACGTGTGGACCACCGGAGCCCCGTCCCACTCTACGCCCAGGTTGAGACGCTGCTACGGGACCTCATTGATGAGCGTCACTTTCAGGATGGAGATCTGTTACCCAACGAGGAGATGCTTGCCAAGCGTCTGGGTATCAGTCGCGGCACGGTGCGCGCCGGCATCGACAAGCTGGTCACCCAGGGCCTGCTGGAGCGGCGGCGGGGCGTAGGAACCCGTGTGCTCAAGCGCCGTGTGAACGTCCGCCTGGCCGAATGGCCGAGCTTCACCCGCGAGATGGAGGCCCGCGGTGTTCGCGTCGGGACCTACAACACGCAGATCACCTGGATCGCTGCCGATGAGGACGTGTCGCGACCGCTCGGCTTAGCGCCCGGAACCCGCGTTCTCAGGGTCGAGCGTGTCCGCGGATGGAATGGGGAGCCCGTCGTTCTTTTCGTGTCCCATTTTCACCCTCGCATCGGGCTGACGGGCGAAGAAGACTTCTCACGCCCGACGTACGAAATGCTCGAGCAGGACTTCGGGACGGTCGCCGCCACGTCTGAGGAAGAAATCGCGGCGGTTGCCGCGGATGGCCCGCCGGCTGACCAGCTCGCCGTACAGCGGGGAACCCCCTTGCTGGTTCGACAGCAACGGGTACTGGATCCCGGCGGTCGGCCGCTCGTGCTAACGCGCTGCTACTACCGCTCAGATAAGTTTACCTATACTATCACACTCAGGAACTAGTTGCCGGAACACTCCCAGGGGAGCTCGGCGGGAGGGACGCCAGGCGGCGCATCGCTCCGGGCGGCTTGCTCCTGCCAAAGTGCCCGGGTGCCCAGCGTGACGCTCGCGTCGCCCCGGCCTTTTCCGGGAGCGGTTTCGCAGCCCCGCTGGGCAGTCGTGAGGCGAGCGACAGGCCGGATTGCGTGGTACCCGCGAGGCAGCCCGTCCACAGAGGTGTGAGCCGACGCCGTTCGCTAGGCGAGCCCAAAAGAGCTCGGCGGCCAAGTACGCCATCGCTCCCGGGTGACCCCAATCATCCATAAGTGGTTAATGGACGGGCATTTGCGACGTATCCGCTGGGCAGCCGAACCTCCTTTGATTCCACGGTGCCACGCGCTCTCCAGGAACGCAGGCCTTCAGCGAGGCCGCTGTGGCGGGGCTATTCGCACGGCGACCCTGCAGCGGATCCTCCAGGTCAGCGCGGGGTTCGGCCGGTATCAGATGGGCCGCATTTTTTTCGGGTTTGGGTATTGCAATCGGGCGAGCAGTGCGTTATTGTATAAATGTTCGAACGTATCGTCCCGGACCGAGCGAACCGCGGAAACCGATAGTGTCTGCGGACCGATGTTGCGAGGACGTGAACAACCAAGCTAAGCTGGTGTTGAGGAGCAAGCCCATGTCGACGAGAGCCCAACACAGACGCGGCTTCACGCTGATCGAGCTACTCGTGGTCGTAGCCATCATCGCGCTGCTGATTTCGATCCTCTTGCCATCGCTGGTCAGCGCGCGCCGCCAAGCCAAACGGAGCGTCTGCGTCAGCAATCTGCACCAGATCGGCATCGCGATGCCTCAGTATACTCAGGAGAACAACGACTGGTTCCCCGCCTGCCCGGAGGAGAGTGAAGAGGAGTTCGACGAGGACGGTGACAAGATCGTCTACAACATGGTCTGGGAGTGGGGCGGCAAACAGGGGACACAGTACGATAGACCGGCACACAAGCGGGTCATGTTCAAGTATCTCTACCCGGAGTTCTTCCTGTGCCCCGAGGACCGCATGCCGGACGGCAAGGAGTACTTGCCAGACGGCATGAATCACTATTGCGACACCCTGCACGAGTCGCAGGGCACGAGCTACCCGTTGAACGGCTACAACTGGGACGGGTATGGCACCGACTTCCGGGAATCCTACGGGCGCCTGGGGTTGCTCGGGAGAAAGACCACCGACGTCACCAACACTAAGTGCATCCTTACCGGCGACGCCGTCTTCGACGAGTACTTTGGCGACGTTGATCCATTCCCGCCGCCCCCCGGGAACCCGGGTGCGGGCCTGCGCTGGCACGATGACAACCAGCCCATGGCGAACGTCGTGTTCATGGACGGGTCGGTCAGCTACTTGCTGATTACGCCGACCGATCACGAAAGGCCGCATCAGTACTGGTGGTGGGAGGGCGTTGACTACTCCTTCTGCCCGACGGCGCTGAATCACCGCTTCGATGACCCGTGGTACTGGCCGGGCCATTAGGGTCGGCATTCGACGCGCAGCCATACCTTCCCTGTAACCGGCCTTGCTTCCAGCGGGGCTCCGGAGCGTTGGCCCTCTCACGCCGGAACGTGTCGGCTCCTGTGCCTTCTCAATCCTCCTGCTTTTTGGCCTGGTAGTCCGGGTTCGGCTTGGGCAGCTTGGCGCCGGTGGTCGCGAGCCAGGCGGTGAGCTTCGCGTCGAGCTCGCGGACCTTGTCGGCCATCTGCCCCGACAGGTCGTTCTGCTCGCCCAAGTCATACTTGAGGTTGAACAGCTCGAAGGGCTTGCCCTCATAGCGTTTGATCAGCTTCCAGTCGCCGGCCCGGATAATGCTATACGGCACGATGATGCCCTCGGGCCAGAGCCGGCGGTAGTGAGGGAAGTGCCAGTAGATCGCTTCGCGCTGCAGCATGCCGGACTGGGTGAGCAGCGGTACGAGGTTTTCGCCATCGACAGCGCGGCCGGGCGGCAGTTTCTGTCCGGCGGCAGCCAGGATAGTCGGGAAGTAGTCAGTGCTGGTGATCGGCACGTCGCACACCGAGTCGGGTTTGACGACTCCCGGCCAGCGGACGATCGCCGGCACGCGGATGCCGCCCTCGTAGGGAAAGCCCTTGCCGGACCGTAGCGGGGCGTTGCCGGTGGAGCCCAACCGACCGCCGTTGTCGGAGGTGAAGATGACCATCGTGTTGTCAGCCAGACCCAGCTCGTCGAGCGTTGCCATGACGCGCCCGGCGGCATCGTCAACGCTGTGCACCATCGCGGCATAGGTGGCATTGGCCTGGTTGGTCTTCTGCTTGGCCTTGTATCTGGCGACCAGACTCTCCTTGCCCTGGAGCGGCGTGTGCACCGCGTAATGGGCCATATATAGGAAGAATGGCCGATCACGGTTGGCCCGGATGAACTGAACGGCTTCATCCACCTCGCGGTCCGTGAGATACTCACCCTCGCGGCGGGGCTCGAGCGTGGGAATGTTGCCCTGATTCTTGTTGTGGTACGGGTCGAAGTAGCTCGGCGGGTGGCCGAAGTCGCAGCCGCCGATGTTGACGTCGAAGCCCTGTTGCCCGGGGTACCAGGGGTCCATACCCAGGTGCCACTTGCCGACGTGGCAGGAAATGTGGGCAGCCGGCTTGAGCGCTTCGGCCAGGGTGATCTCATCCAGCTCCATCCACCAGGGGTTGCGTGGACAGCGCAGGAGGCGGTCTTTGCCGTCATCGGCATTGACAAACTCGGGCAGTTTCTCGCCGGGTTCCGGAATGCGCCCGCCCTGGAAGCGAGCCCGGATCCAGTCGGTCACGCCGATGCGCGCCGGGTAGCGCCCCGTCAGCACTGCTGCCCGGGTAGGCGAACAGACGGCGCAGGCCGCGTAAGCGTTGGTGAAGCGCATGCCCTGTGAGGCGAGCCGGTCGATGTTGGGCGTTTCGTAATACCGGCTGCCGAAACAACCCAGGTCAGTCCAGCCCAGATCATCGACGAGGATGATGACGAAGTTCAGGGGGCGCTTCGCCGTGAGCCCCCCCGCGCCCGTCCCTCTCGCCAAGGACCGGCATCCCGAAATGCCGGCCAGCAGGCCCCCCGCGGCCCCGCCGCCGATCACCTTGAGAAACGTGCGGCGATTCATCGCGCCATGGAAACCATCGGTCGTCCGCCGCCTTCTACCCATGTTGTTACTCCTCGCGCCTGATTCCCGGGCCGGTCGCCAAACTCCAGGAGAGTCGCCACGACCCCGGTTTCGCGAAGCATGCCCAAGAGTTTGCCCCGGCCAGTATAGCCAGTGCGATTACCGATTCAATTCGCGCGAGCACTGCCGCGGACAAGCTGAAAGTGTGCCAGCCGATTTGCTCTGCTATCGGCGGGGCGTGTATCATGCACTTGCACGGGCGTGGTCGGGGGATTGCGGATGATGATACGCTGCAGACGGCGGAACCATCCGCGCAACAGAGAGAGGGTCTGCAATGAGGAACGCAGTTTTGCTCGGTCTGCTCCTGTCGGTTCCGCCGGCCTGGTCGGCAGACGATCCTGTCGCGGTCAAGGCGTGGTTCACGGAGGCGCAGATTCGCGAGAGCACGCAGATGCCGAAGCCGGCGGATGCCCTGCCGGACGCACCGGGCACGGCGGGCCGTGGCGTGGTGCTTCAGCGGGCAGCCCCCATCGAGAACCCGCTGCTGAGCCAAGCGAACGGCTGCATCGGGTTCTGGATTCAGCCCAAGTGGAGTGGGGACGACGGAGCACGCCATCGCATCCTGAGGATCGGTGATCCCGAGCGCAACGGTCTGCTGGTCGAGAAGGCCACGACCGGCACGCTACGCTTCGTGATGGCATCGCCGAGCAAGCTGACGGCTTCACGGGCGGATGTCTCGGACTGGAAAGCGGGCGAGTGGCATCACGTGGCGATCGCCTGGTTCTCAAACGGTGATGTGCCGATCGGCTTGCCGCTCTGGATCGACCGCGTCGCCGTCGCCGGTCCGATCGCCGGCGGAAATACATTCCTCGATCCCGAGTCGATGTCCGATCAGCGGGTCTGGATCGGCGACGCGTCGTCGGACGCGGTCATGGACGAGCTGATCTTCCGCCAGCGCCTGAATGCCGAAGGTGCGGAGCGACAGAAGGCGATCGTCTATCGCGACTACTTCCGAACGGCGCCCTACAGTGCGATCAAGATCACGCCCGAGGCGTTGCGCGTTCCGTCCGATTTGCGGGTTGTCGCCGGGCACGAGAAGCAGTTCGGGTTGCTCGCCAGGCTCGGCGAGCAGTTCGAGTACGTCACGGACTACGCCGTGCGCTACGGCCAGTGGGGTGCCTTCGATGCCAAGCCGTTCATCACCTGGAAGACGTCGGACGAAAAGATCGCGACCGCAGATGAGAACGGCATGGTCACCGGGCACGCGGCGGGCAGGTGCCAGCTCACGGCCGAATTCCGAGGGATGAAGGTGATGTATGACATTGCTGTAATTCCGGCAGAGCAGCCCGACCTAGTCCTGCACTATGTCGAACGGCTGCCACGTTACCTGGTTGATAAAGTCAAGAACATGCCGTGGCCGGGAGAGACGGTTGAGTCGGTCGTACATCTCGAGAATTTCGGCTTCGAGGATGTTCCCGCCGGGGCGGTCGTGCGGTTCGAGTTGATTCCGGATGGCAACCACGACTTCCGCCTCGGTGACCGGGAGCGCCCTACCGTCATTCAAACACGCACGAACGAGCAGCCCCTGCCCCCACGAACCCCTCGTTCCTTCACCTTCACCTGGACTTGGCCGGCCGAGCCGGTTTGGGTGCGGGTGACGCTGGACCCGGAGGACCGCATCGCCGAGATCTGCGAAGCGAACAACCAGCGCTGCGAACTGAACATCGCCCGGGCCATGAAGTGGGCCTATGACCCCAGCCGACTGGAGAAGTGGTACCAGGATCGGCGAATCAACCACGTCGGCTCCTTCTGCCACTACGACTGGATCAACGCCCAGTGCGACCGCTTCAACGTCCTGCTGCGCGAAACCGTCGGACCCACCACGACGCCGAACGGCATCGAGGATGCGCTACGCTCCGACAAGTTCTTCGCATCCATCGAAGGCGCCGAGTGGCGCGAGCAACCCTGGGAGAAGGCCAAGAAGTGGTTCGACGGCGGCTTCCCGGTGCGGGAGCCGGTCAATCCGATGGCGATCGACGCCGCCATCCTGCATGAGTTCGGCCATACGTGCGTGGCGCTGCCGGACTTGTACGGTTACCCGGTCCGGCCGGTGAACGTGTTCCTGAAAAACGAGCAGGGGGAGAGTTATGGCGGCTCGGATCTGCTGCCAGTCGTCCGCAACGACATGTTGCCGTTCACATCAGCGATGGGCGTGCCCTGCGGCGTGGGCTATTCGCCGCTGATGGACGGTTGCCACCTGTGGCTGCACCCGGCCCACGCGGGTCAGGTGCAACACGTAGCCAGCTTCCGCGGGCAGCGGTTTTGGGGCTTGCCCGGGCGGATGATTCCGGTCTGGGAGCACATCCTCCAGGTGTTCGACGTCGAGGATCAGCCGCTGGTCGGCGCGGCGGTGTACGCCTACCAAGCGGCCCAGACCAAGTCAGCGGACGCGGTAGCGAAGTACTTCGTGGACCGGCCGAAATTCATGGGTCACACAGACGAGGAAGGGGCTTTCCGATTCCCGAAGAAAACCGACAAAGCCTGGGACGATCCGGAGACCGATGTCGTGGAGGGTGAGCACCCGGTCTGGAATCCGTTCGGCGGGGCGGTTCGGGACAAGGGCTGGCCCTTCTTCGACGTGGCCTTCACGCCCAACGTCTACCGGGTGGAGGGGCTGCTCCTACTGAAGATCGTCAGCGGTGAGCAGACCGAGTTCGCCTGGCTGTGTCTCACGGATCTGAACGAGGCGTTCTACCGCGGCGAGAAGCTGCGCGGCATTTATCCGGTGCGTACGAACTTGAGGCCGACTTCGGAAAAGACGCGGCTCGTTCGCCCCGAAATCCCCGAGGCGATTCGCGAGACGAACTTGCTGCCCGTCGCGGTGACCGAAGAGGAAGTAACCGTCAAGGTCGGCGAGGCGTTCAAACTGGACGGATCCAGAAGCGAGGACCCCGAGGGCCAACCGCTGGCGTACCGGTGGCGGGCTCGTTCGCGCGGCATCCAACCGCGGCACAGCACCGAACCGATCGTCGAGGTCACGGCACCCGAGAAGCCCGGCAAGCATGAGTATAGGTTCTACGTGATTGACGGCCTGCGCGCCAGCAAGTCCGTGAAGGTCACGATCAACGTCGTAGACGATGAGCCGAAGCCGGATGCAGAGCAATGAGCGACGGCCGACCCAACTTCCTGCTTATCTGCGTTGACCAGATGCGGGCCGATCACATGGGTTGCGACGGCAACCCGGCCATCAGGACGCCGCATCTGGACGCGCTGGCGTCGCAAGGCGTGCTGCTGCGCCGGGCGTACGTCAACAACCCGCTGTGCATGCCCTGTCGCGCCACGATGTTCACCGGGCTGACGCCACGCGGCCACCGTGTGCGCACGAACGGAATCAGCCTCGACCCGGCTGTCCCAACCGTGCCGGGCGCCCTTGCCGAAGCCGGATACCAGACAGCTTCGATCGGGAAGATACACCTGACGTCCCATGGCGCGCGAGACGACTTCGCCCCGGACGGCTTGCCGCCGGAGGAGTGTCCCGAGCAGCATCGACTGTGGAAGACCGGGCGAATCACGCGAGTTCCCACGCCGTACTTCGGCTTCCAGCACGTCGAGATCACCGTCGGTCACGGTCCATGGGTCCACGGGGACTACGCATTCTGGCTACAGCGGGAACATCCCCAGGAATGGGAGCGTCTCCAGTCCACGCGGCCCGAGCCGTCGCCGTTGGGCGCCGAAGAATGCGGAACCTATCCCCTCCAAGAGCAGTTGCACCACACGGCGTACGTGGCCGATCGCACGATCGCGCACTTGCACCAGTGCCGGCCGGACCAGCCGTTCTTCCTGGTGTGCTCATTCCCGGATCCACACCACCCGTATTGCCCGCCGCGTCCTTGGGATCGCGCCTATGCACCCGAGGACGTCGTGCCACCAGTGCAACGAGCTGGTGAGCTGGACTCGCTACCGCCGCACATGCGCACGGCCTACGAGCACGGGCTGGAGACCAGCGGTCGCAGCAGCCCGGCGAAGATGTCGGACGAGCACCGCCGTGAGATTCTGGCGCACACCTACGGCATGGTTTCGTTGCTCGATCACCACGTCGGGCGGATTCTGGCAACGCTCGCCGAGCGCGGTCTCGGCCACGATACGGTGGTTGTCTTCATCTCCGACCACGGAGACTTGATGGGTGACCACGGGCTGCACAACAAGGGACCGTATCATTTCGAAGGCATCCTGCGCGTGCCGATGATTTGGCGCTGGCCGCAGCGCTTTCCGCCACGCGCGACGCGCGGCTTGGCCAGCTTGCTCGATCTCGCGCCAACGATGCTCGAGTTCGCCGGCGTGCCGATTCCCACCGGGCCGGCGTCGGATGAGGCGCCGCAGCAACCGCCCGCTTGGCCCGGCCGCTCACTCGCGCCGCTGCTGCGCGGCGAATGCGACACGGTGCAGGATTCGGTCATCATCGAGAACGACGAGGACTATCTGGGCCTCCGACTGCGAACGCTGGTGACGCCCGCGCACAAGATTACCACGTACACCGGCCATCGCGGCCCCGAGCCGTATGGCGAGCTGTTCGACCTGGTCGATGATCCGCACGAGCTGCACAACCTCTGGGATGACCCCGCCGCGCAAGCGCTCAAGCGCGATCTGATCGTCAAACTGCATCACCGGCTAACGGAAACGGACCTCGCGCTGCCGCGCCGTCTGGGGCACGCCTAACAGATCAAACGGCGGTGCCGCAAACCGTGATCGACGCAGTGTGAGCCAAAAAGAACGCCGCGGAGGGGTTCCTCCGCGGCGTGAGGTTCACCAGACTTCCGGGACCGCGCCGTCTTACGGCACGCCGCAGCCCCAGTCGGCCAACAGGATCCCCAGGTCACTGTGACCAACCTCGCCATTGCCGTCGAGGTCGGCACCCGGATTCCAATTGGGGTCACCCGGCTGCGAACCCCAGGCAGCCAGCAAGGCACCGAGGTCGGAGTGATCAGTGTCGCCGTCGCCGTCCACATCTCCGACGCAGCCCGACGGCGGGACAAACCGCAGCTGCGTGATGCGTCCCTGCGCGCCATACCAGTCGTAATCATTCTGCATGATGTAGAACGAGCCATCGGGACCGGGGGTCGGGCCGACGTACGGCATGTTCCAGGTCCAGCGCTCGTTGCCCGCATCCCATTCGCCAGCAACCCATTCGGCGATGGGCGTGTTGCCGTTGGGATCGGCCGGCTCGCTCAGGTTCAGTGCAAGGACCTTCGGCGGAACGAAGATGCTGTTGTTCGGGTCGTCGTAGGGCTCGGTGGCGGCGATGAGAATCGAGTCGCCGTTTTGATCCTCCAGCAGGCAGCCTTGGCCGGAGAAGCCCCAGCCGGTAGCCAACCAGCCGCCATGGTCGCGGTACTCCACGGAGAAGCTGCCACCACCGTTGTCCGTGTACGAGTAGATCGCGTCGCCCACGCTGGTCCCGAAGTCGAACATGCCAACCGCGTGGACGGTCGTTCCGTCGAAGTCCAGGACGAACAAGTCACGGGCACCATGGTTGCCGCCATCTGCCTCAGAATACGCTCCGAAGAAGCCGGCACCCGGCGTCCAGGCGTAGAAGCTGCTCGGCCAGCCGTAGCCGTCATCCCCGTAGTACGACGGCGTGTAAAGTCGGCCGGTAGTGGAGCTATAGATCACGTGGCTCTTGTCGAGCCCGGGGCCATCGACCGGCGGGACCCAGGCCGACGTGGCGCCGCTGGCGGGGTCGATCATGATGGCAGCCATGTCGGCGTACCCATCGAACGAAGCGAACTCGGGGATGTCGCTCATCTGGGTCCAGAAGAGCCCGTGCAGACCCTCGCCGTAGGCGTCCGGGACAAACGTGGCCCCGCCGGCGTTGTTCTCGTTGTCGTAATTCAGCTCCACCATGCAGGTCGAGGACCAGTCCAGGTTGCCACTGGTCGCGTCCACCTGGTGGATCCGCACGTCGTTGCTCTGAGTGCTGTCCCCGATGATGTACAGCTTGTCGTTGTAGAGGGTGACCTTGGGACGTGCTGGCGCTCCGGCCCAATCCTCGCCGGTCAGTTGCGCCGATTCCCAGACCAACTGCCCGGTGCTCTTCTCGAACGCGTAGACCTTCGGCTCGTCCGGGTTGTCAGCATTGTCGCCGCCAACCGCGTAGATGTACCGGATGCCGGCGATGACCGTGTGGTTGTTGAGGCTATCGCCCAGTCTCTTAGGATCGCCCTCGTCGTGGCCGGTCCACCGGTAATGGAGGTACTTGTCGTATGACTCGAGGAACTCATTCCACGACAGGAAATAGATGTTGCCGAACCGATCGATGACTATGTTCCCGGCGCCGTTGCCCTCGGCTGGAAGCCCGTTCCAGGGCTCGCTAACGTAGACCTGGTTGAGCACCTCGAACTCTCCCGAGCTGGTATCAATCGCGATCTGGTCCGAAGCGCCCGTACCGTAGATGTCGGCGTTGCGGATGCCCCACGGCCCGGCCACTTCGTCGTCGATCGGTGGACGCGGCCCGATGGTGTACGTGGCAAAGTCCGTATCGCGCAGGCCGGTATCGTCAAACACCTCAAGCATGAGCAGGTGAGTGCCTTCGCCCAGATCGATGGTCGGGGTCGCTTCGGGACCGTCGTAGAGCAGCGCTTCGTGCCGGTCGCCGGTCGTCCACCGATAACCGACGATCTCACCATCATCGCTGCTCCCGCTGCCGTCCACCGGGATGCCGTCCCAGTTGCCCGGGTAGCTCTGGTCCGGGCCGGCATCGGCGACCGGGATGGCGCTCGGGAGCGGCTCGGCCCGGATAATGATGTTGTCGACGAGGAGGTTGTCGTCCCACAGCTCGCTGTACCACATTTCCCCGAGGAACAAGGAGATTTGGTCGAGCACGCCGGACTCGTCGTTGCGGATGTAGCACTGCTGATATGGGTAGCGGGTTTCCTCATAACCATCAAACGACCACTCCAGCAACTGACCGTTCCCACCGTCGTGGTCGCTGTAAACGATCACCCACTTGTGCGTGTGCCACACGTAGTCGTTGTCGGGCCAGCGCCACCCGTGCGAGTATTGCCAGTCGCTGCCGTCAGGCTGGTAGGCGCCGGTCCACTGGTCCCAGTTGTCAGCCCAGTGGCCAACCTTCCCCCCCGGAATGCGCGGGAGAAACTCGTGAATGTTATCGTTGGCGTTCTCCACCTTCCGGTAGTCATACTGGTACGTGACCAATTGGCCACCGCTCTCGATCAGGTCGGCGAAGCTGTTCTGGACTTCGATCACACCGGGGATGTTGCTGAGATTCAGGCACTGGGACCCCGGCAGCCACGGCCCGTTTTCGGAACCGTCAACATTGGCACTGCCGTCGCTCTGCACGACGAACCAGCCGTCCTGACCCTCCAGCGGGCCGGGCGAATACGTGGGACCCTCGAAATCGAACACCACTTCCACCTGTGCCGCCGCGGGCCAGCACAGCAAGCCCACCGAGGCGACAAACACCATCCACTGCATGCTTCTCATAACGTGCTCCTTTTCCGAAGAGTTCTGATTGACTCGTACTCGTGCACAAACCACTGCGCCGGCTGACGCTCGCACGCGCCGCATGCCGGCCGCTCTACGCGCTCCGGCGGTTGAATAGCTGACCCACGTTCCGAGGAAGGAAACGCCCTCACCTCCTTGGCGGTTGCGGCAGGTCTGCCCCGCCGCAGGCCGCTTTGTTCAAACATTTAGAATAACAGAGGCTCCAGCCCGGTGCAAGAAAAAAATCCAAATGGGACCGAATCTGTCCTGTATGGCCCCGGCTGGTCATGGCGCCGGGACGCCACGAAACCGCCGGACTGGCCCCCTACGCTTCCCCTCCCCCAACCGGTTCACGGCTGGCGGCTGAGCGTTGCGCCGGGCATGGTGGCCGCGTTCTGCATCTCGTGGAAGAAGCACCGCTGCCGAGATACATGGGTGTAGACGACCCTCACGCGGGCCTGCCGACCGAGCCCGGTTCGGCGCTAATGGGTGGGACGCGTCTCCAAACGCTTTGCCACTAAGGAGATGCGCGCATTCTTTTTCCGCGGCTGGGCGGAGGAGGGCGGGAAGAAAACGGCAGCTTTTTCGGGTTTCGGGTTGCACTGGGGAGCGCGGGCGATTATACTAAACGTTCGAACATAGCCGCCAAACGCAGGTGGGCGCTTGCGTTGGCAGCCAAAGGGGTGCAGGAGGGTATACCCCGCACCCGAGGCGCTTTCTGCAGGTGCTTCGCTCGGCGGCGGGAAGAAGTGCGGGTGGCCTGAACGGTGCGAGACGATGCCCAGCAAACGCGGCCGCCTAATGGGAACCAGAGAGGTGGGCGTGGAGGTGCTTGAAGCATCCACGGTTACTAGTACTCCGGACTAGGAGGAGAGGAAATGCGAAAGCTAGCGTGTTTGGTTTCTGTTCTTTTGGTTGGCATTGCCCTGGGTGAGAACATCCTTGAGATGCCGATGGACACTTTGGACTACATTGTCGTCGGCGGTGATATGACTGCGACTGTGGTTACTGAGGGTGACCGCACGTTTGTCCGCTTCCAACCGCTCGAGGACAATGACTGGCCGGACGGATGGTTCTACTGGCCGCGGTTCGACCTGACGGCGGCGAACGGCGGCGAGCGCATCGATGCTTCCGTCGAGGACAGCACGCTCGAATTCGACGTCCGGTACTACCAGGAAGACGTCGTCGGCGACAACGGCGTAGGCCCGTATGAGAATGCGAATATCGGCATCCAGGTCAAGAGCAAGGATCCGAACGACGTCCAAGGCGAGATGTGGCTGGGCGGTTACTTCAAGGTCGGCGTGAACCCGCCCGACGACCCGCCGGAGGGTAACGAGTGGTACCATCTGGTCGTTGACCTTCACTGCGGTGTCGGCGATTTGGATCTGCAGTACATCTGGAAGATGGAGTTGCACGGCGGTTACGGCCGCAATGTACCCGAGGACTTCTTCGACGTCGACAACCTAGTTATCACGCCCGAGCCGTCTACGCTCGGTCTGCTGGCCATCGGCCTGCTCGGGGTGATCCGCCGCCGCTAGGCGGTTGAGTTGGCTGCAAGAAACTAGAGGTAAGAAACAGGATCGGAAGCCCACGCGGGGACCGTGTGGGCTTTCCTGTTGCGCTCACGGGTCTTGGGGATGGGGGTCAAGCTCTCCCAACTCCTGGTCCGCAGTCCGGACCCCGCCACCCGGTTGAAGTGCGCGGCACGTAGACCGACGTTGGTGGTTGCCTCCAGCGACGTGAGCGTAAAGCTGACCGCGGGCTTCGCGACCGGCGCTTGAGCGCCTCAGGTTCTTGCAGCGAGATCGCTGCACCCCGGGGCATCTTCCTGCCGCTCAGCAAGTTCGACCAGCCAGTCCGGAAAGCTGCCCCCCGCGTCTTCCTTGGCCTGGGCAAACAGACGGTCAGTGACGTCTGGGTGTTCCGCGGCGATATTCCTGGCAAAAGGGTCGGCCGCGCGCAGGTCGTACAGCAAGGCTCCGGTGCCGTTAACCTTGCAGTTGAACCACCACCTGTCCGTGACGACGGTCGGCGTGGATCCCCAGCCCACGGTGACGTGCTCGCGTGGACCGGGGGCTCCTTTCACGGAGCTCTCCAAGAAGGCCTGGCCGTCCATCTCGGCGGGCGGATCGACATCGACCGTCTCGAGAATCGTCGCCGTGACGTCATGATGTTGCACGAAGATGTCGCTCGTCATCCCGGCATGTTGGGCTTTCGGATAGCGGATCAAGAGCGGCACGTCGTACACCTCGCGAGCGGAGGGGTACCCGCGCTTGCCGAGATAGTTTCCTTCGCCGATCGTGTGACCATGGTCGGCGGTGAAGATGACCAGCGTGTCATCCAGCAGTCCGAGCACGCGCATGCTCTCCATGAAATGTCCGAACCAGCGGTCGCACATCGTGACGGCCCCGCTGTAGTTGGCCTGCGTGCGTCGGAGGAACTCGGCACCTATCTTCGAGACGTCGCGGTAGTCGGATTTGACCTGCTCCTGCCCGTCGCCGCGGAGGTACATCTGCCGGTAGTGCGCCGGCACTAGCCACGGCTCATGCGGGTCGAAGGACTCCACGACGAGGAAGAGTTTGTCGGCGTCCCGGTTTTGCTCCAGCCAGACCGCCGCTGCTCTCAGCACTTGCGGAGCGAAGTAGTCCTCCTCCTTGGTTCGGTCGTGCATGTTCATGAGGCACTGCTGAATGAAGGCCACGCCCTGTTCGGTCTGCATTTCCCGGGGGAGCCAATGATCGATCTCGGCCTGTGTCAGCCGGGGACCGGAACGCATCGGGTCCATCTCCTGGCCGCGGAGAAACGTCCACTGGTCGAACCCCCGCCAGAAGTTCTTGGACGGTTTGAACATGTGGTAGACATCCGAGATCAGCCCGGTGCGGTAGCCGGCCTCACTCAACATCTCGGCCAATGTCGGCTGGGCCTCGGGGATCGGCCCCCAACCTGGAGCGCCCAAAAAGTCGCCTTTCAGACGGAAGTCTCCGTCGTCGAAGGGATAGACACGCCGCCCGGTATATAGGGCACGCCGCGCCGGCAACGTCGGCAGCGACTCGGGAAACGCCCGGCGCATGACCAACGATTCCCCGGCAAAGGCGTCAAATGCGGCGTTTGTATCTTTCCCCAGGGCGGCGAGCCGTACACGCCCACACAATCTTTACGCAGCGAGTCGAAGATCATTAAGATCACGTTCACAGTTGACTTTCCCTTTCTGAGATTATGCGCACCAGATCGCGCAGCAAACCGAATCATAGCGCTGTTCGGGGCGCGCACAAGGACGCTCGGCTCCGCCGCCCGGTCCGGGAGAAGCCCATCGAGCATCGAGCCGGCCGGGCTCGAAGTCCGCCGTCGTGAATCCGCGCATACACCGGTGCCTGATCGTTGACCGGCGGACGCTCCCAGACGCGGTGCCCCTTACGGTTCCGCGGCAACCCGACAACATCGCAAGGCTAATCCAACGAATCGAGATGTCCGAGCAGCAGTGGCAGGGCGGCCGGTAGGGCGAACGAGGCCAGCGATCCTCACCTCGCGGTAGGCTGGGGCCAGATCGAGGACGAGCGGGCCGACCAGGCGGCGGGCAGCGGTTTACTCTTGCTTTTTGGGGTGCCGGCGGCGACCAAACCAACGCAACTCACTCCAGTACAACGACTTATCACGAAACGATCGCGACGCGGCCGGTTGTCCACAAAACAGTTGACGTCTCGGGCCCGGCGTGTTATAAATACAAATGTTCGAACATAGCCTCCTTGGGCTGACCAAGGCGTTGGCCAGGGCGGAACACGGGGCGATCTGCCCGGGTGCGCCGTCCGACCCACGCCAGGAGACGAGCCGTGAAACGGATTGCCCTGCCGGTTGCGCTCGCGCGTGCCGGCGGTGGTTAATGGTGTCGATCGAGCACCGCTCGGCCAGCCTCCTAGCGGCAGTCACGAAGGGGCGGGGTAGTCTCCAGGATGTGAGGTGTCATTGTGAGGAAGCTTGCGCTGCCGTGCTGTGCCTTCTGGGCGATCTCGACGTTTGCTCCCGCCTTGCGCGGCGAAACCTGGGAGTACGTGGAAATCCCGGTTGTGGTTGTTATCTACACCAACTACGAGAAGGACGACGATACGTTCATGCACCTGAGCCCCGAGGACGTTGACGCCCTGACGGCCGTCGTCCAGGACTCAGTGGAATTCTTCTGGCGAAGTTCGAATCTGAAGTGCCACGTCAACACGGAGTGTCTAATTATTGACCGCACGCTCACGCCGGAACAGATGTGGTTCTGGGGGGACGACGGTGGGTGCTGGATGCCCTGGTGGTCGATGGATGGCGGGGCGACGTCGGTGCGCGACGACGTGCTCGCCGCTGGCTACCAGGCCGGCGACGTGGCCAGCGTCGTCGCCCTGTACGCCTTCAAGAACGATGACGAAGTGTGGGCGGCGATCGGGGGCGGCTCATACGGCGTGGGCTGCGGCGTCCTGGGGGAAGCGGGCTACGTGGGCATCCCGCTCTGCTGGGGCATCGAGAACATCGACAGCTACTTCATCCACGAGTATCTGCACCAGTTGGATTCCATCTTCGAACACAGCGGGAATCCGGAAGATATGTTCCACGCCGACCATGCGCACAGCTTCCCGTACCCGGATGACTGTGGCCGGCACTTCAATTTCCTGATTTCGAGCACGCTGGACCCGCAAAGCTGGCTGCAACTGGGCGCTGATTGGGCCACCGTCCGGACGGCTCCCGATGGCGACGACGATGGGGTCCCCGACAGCGGGGACGCGCCGATCACCGAAGCCACCCTCGGCACTGCCGTGGACAACCCCGACAGTGACGGCGACGGGCTGGGCGATTTCGCGGAGATCATCGCTACCTATCACGGCATGACCGACCCGCTCTCGGTTGACAGTGACGGCGACACCATCCGCGACGGCGACGACCCCTATCCGCTGTACCGTCTGTCGAGTTCAAGCGTGGCCTACGGGACGGCGGACGTTGACGGCGTCATCACGCCTGACGAGTACACCGAGCTGGCCCACTTCGACCGCTGGGAGCCCGACATCGGCGCCGTGACGTACGCCCGTTGGACAGAAGACACGCTCTACTTCGCGGCAGACATCACCGACGAGACGCTGGTCACCTGGTTCACTGAACCGGACTGGTGCGACCATTTCGAGATCTCGATTGACGCGGATCGCGATGACTGGTTTCTCGACAACGACCCGGGGAACTATCGCTTCATGGTCGTGCCGAGGGGGCACATTGGGCACGTAGTCGGGCACGACTACTATTACGACCCCGAAAACGGCCACTGGCACGAGTTCGACACGCGTGCGGTGACGAGGGACTACACTCTCACTGATCACGGATATCTGCTCGAAATCGCTGTTCCCGTCGAGCTGATGCCCGCCCTTGACGTTCAGCCGGGGGGCCCCATCCGGCTGACCTTTGACTTGGTGGACATCGACGAGTGGGAGTGGCCGCGCTACAACGTGTTCAGCGAGCTCGAGGGCGACTACCCGGGCTTCGTCGAGCTGGAGCTGGCTCCGGCCCAGCCCGGCGACCTCAACGGCGACGGCTGTGTTGACCACGCCGATCTGGGCATCTTGCTGGCCGACTGGGGATGCAGCGGCGCCGACTGCCCCGGTGACTGCGACGGCGACGGCGACACCGACCACGCCGACCTGGGCATCCTCCTGGGCAACTGGGGTGCTGGTTGCCCATAGGGGTGCATTCCCAGACGACTGCGGGACGGGGCACCACGGCTGGGCAGTCGGCGAGCCGCGGATCGAGCGTGCCAAACGCTGAATCAGGCCGCGCTCTGCCTTCGGGTGAACGTGACGACCAGAACGCCTTGCGTGCGGTCGCGGTCGCCGGCAGGAAATTCGACCTGAATCGGCAGCGCGCCGTCGTGCCCGCCCCCGGTTTTCAGCCGGCCGGCCTGTGGCGTCAGGTTCTTGCCGGTCACCGTCGCGAGCTCAAAGCCTGGCGGCACGTGGATCCAGTACGTCTCACGCGTGCCGCAGACGCCCTCGAGGCCGAGCGTGAGCTCGTTGTCGGTCCAGGATTGGGTCTTGACGCTAATGGCATCCTGGCTGACGTGGCGCGACGAGGACAGAAGCTGCGGCCGATCGAGCGCCGCTCGGATCGCCAGGATCTGGCAGTGCCCCAGCGGCAAGGCAGGACATTGCATATCGCCAGTGAAGCGGCCGAGGTACTTCTGCTTCCAGAAATCGAAGACCAGGTACTCGCGCGCGGGTTCGAGCGCCAGATTGGCGAACTCGAGCTTTGACGCCCGCAGCGGCAGCGAGGCCCAGCGCCCGGCCACGCACCAGCGCCCGACCTCGGTATCCAGATGGACCGCCCACAGCGACGAGAACGGGTGGTCGTCGTCGAGTGTCTCCCACACACCCGCCATGCTGTAAGCTTCCTGGTCGCTGCCGGGCTCGGGCGTATACGGCTTGCGGACGTCCTGCTTCTCCTTGACGACCGCGAAGCTGTGCAGCTTGGTCCAGGTGAACGCGGCGTAGTCAGTGTTCAGCGGGCCGGTCTCCGAGGTCATCGTCGTCAGCGGCGGCAAGCACTGCTGAATCACACGGATGCGCCGCTCGTCGTATTCGTGCAGCGCATCGCTGAGCATGAAGAGCTGGCCGGTGAGCGACACTAGCGACAGCACGCTGCGCGACCACTCAAAGGGCGCCCGCACGCAGACGTGATCGGGGTCATTGAGGTAGAGGATGCGATGTGTGAAGAACCAGCGGGCCGACTCGACGATCTGCATCTGCATGCCCGCCCAGTTCGGCATGGCGTCCTGGGCGATGCGGCAGGCGTCGCACAATCCGACCATCTGCGTCAGCACGCCCCAGGATGACAACCAGTAGCTATCCGGCCCGATTTCCCGGCGCCCGCATTCCAGGAAGCGGCGGAAACGCCGCTCGGCCTCGTCGTTGCTCATCAGTCCCCGCAGCACCGCCTCCTGCAAACCGTCATAGAGCAGATGGCGAATGCCGTCGATCTTGAAATACGTGTACCCGGCTTCGCGCAGGCCGCGGAAATAGGGCGCCACGTGCTTCTCGAGCGCTTCGGGCGTGCAATCGAGGATGTATCTGATCCAGTCACCGAGCAGCAGCTCGCCGCTTTCGTCCTTGAGCAGGAACTCCGGCTGCGCATCGGCCCAGTCCTGGTTGTAGACCGAGGAGCTTGTCCAGATACCGGGCTGGAGCCCGCGCTCCTTGATCCGGTTGACGACGCCCGCGTGACCGGAGGGGAACTCCGCTTTCATCTCCAGCCAGTTGTCCGCGATCGTCTTCTCGGTATCGGCCGGGAACGGCAGCTTCTCGAAGCCGTCGTCGATCTGGATGTATTCCATTCCGTACGACTTGAGGTGCCCGGCGAGGAAGTCGGCCCCTTCGAGCACCTTCTCTTCGCTCACCTCACGCCGATACGCTTCCCACGTGCACCAACCGGCGATCGGCTTGAGATTCGGGCGGCGCTCCCACGGCTGGTGATAGCGATAGCCGAGGTGCGTACGGTAGTAGTGCGGCTTGATGTTGACGATCCAGGTCTTCGGCCCCAGCTCGACCTCCAGCGTGGCAGTGAGATTGCCGTTCTCAGCGGGTTTCAGGCGGGCCTCCTTCCATTCCCACTTGTGACCGAACCAACTGATCATCAGGTCCTGATGAAGGTCGTAGAGGCCGTTGACGCCCGGCAGCAACGGCCGGCCCACCTGCCCAACGATCGCTTGCTCCGACCCGGCCCGTGCCGGGCGCATGTTGACCGCGTCGTGGCTCAGTTCGAACGTTGCCGTCGCCGTGACGTTCGCGCCCGTCAGCATGACGTAGATCTGCTGGACAAACGGCAGCCCCTGCAACGTGCCGTCTGATCCGTGGCGAAAGCTCACTCGCCCGCTGCCGGGGAACTGGATCGAGATCAAGCGGCGGTTGTTGTACGTGTAGGTCAGCGTTCGCCGGTTTTCATCCCAGTGATGGTAGGCGTGCGCGAGCGGTGGCACCGCAACGGCGTGCAGCAGCAGCCGGTTGGCCTCGTCCGGCATGAGTCGTTTCTTTTTCGCTTGCCCGTCGGTCATCAACGCTCCTTGCCGTGCCGCTCTGCGGCGCTGAACGAGACGGTCAGCGTGCCGCGCGTTCGGTCCTCGTTGCCGGTTGGGAAGTCCACCTTGATCGCCAGCGCTCGACCGCCGGCGGCGTCCGGCTGGGCCTCACCAGGCACAGCAGCTAAAGCCTTGCACTTCACGCCCTTCACGTCGTAATCCTGCGGGGCGTGGATCCAATATGTCTCGCTGGTCCCGCAGACGCCGTCCAGCTCGAGCGTCAGCTCGTCGTCCGCCCACGACTGAGCTTTGACGCTGATGGCGTCCTGGCTGATGTGTCGCGTGGACGAGAGGAGCTGGGGATGGTCGAGCGCGGGGCGAACCGCCAGGATCTGGCAATGACCGAGCTCGAGGGGCGGGCAGCCGATCTCGCCCTGGACGCGGCCGACGTACTCCTCTTTCCAGAAGTCGAAGACCAGGTAATCCCGATCCGGGTCGAGGCTCAGGGCGGGGATCGGCAGCTTCGAGGCCCGCAGCGCGATCGAGGCGAAGCGTCCTACCACGCACCAACGACCGATCTCGGTGTCCAGGTGAATCGCCCAGAGCGTCGAGAACGGATGATCGTCGTCCATGGTGGGCCAGTCGCCCGCCTGGTTGCGGGCTTCCTCATCGGTCATCGTCTCCGCGTCGAAGGGTCTCTCGTCGAGCACGTGGAAGCCGTGGAACTTCGTCCAGGTGAACGCCGCGTAGTCGGCATCCAGCGGCCCGGTCTCGGCGGTCGTGGTCTTCAGCGGTGGGATGCACTTCTGCACCAGGCGGAGGCGCTTCCGGTCGTATTCGGCGATCGCGTCGCTGAGCATGAACAGCCCGCCGGTAATCGCCACCATCGACAACACGGTTCGTGACCACTCCAACGGGGCCCGCACGCAGACGTGATCGGGATCGTTCAGGTACAGGATGCGCTGCGTGAAGAACCAGCGCGCGGACTCGACCAGTTGCATCTGCATGCCGGCCCAGGTCGGCATCGCGTCCTGCGAAGTCCGGCAGGCGTCGCACAACCCGACCATCTGAGTCAGAACACCCCATGACGAAAGCCAGTAGACGTCCTCGCCCAGCGCGTCGCGCCCGCACTGCAAGAAGGCCCGGAACCGCTTCTCGGCCTCCTCATTGCTCATCAGCTCGAGCAGGGCCGCTTCGTGCAGGCCGTCGTAGTGGAGGTGACGAATCGCGTCGATTTTGAAGTAGGTGTATCCGGCCTTCCTCAGCCCCTCGAAGTAAGGCCGGACGTGCTTCTCGAGTGACGCCGGCGTGCAGTCGAGCACGTACTTGACCCAGTCGCCCAGCAATGGCTCGCCGTTGCGGTCTTTCAAAAGGCAGTCCGGCTGCCGGTCGGCGAATTCGTCGTTGTAGATCGCCGCCGATGTCCAGATGCCGGGCTGCAAACCACGCTCTCTGATCTTCTGCACAACGCCCGCATGCCCGCCCGGAAACCCGTCGGTCGTCTCCAGCCAGGCCTTGACCAAGGCGTCGTCGGCCTGTGTGTCCACCGGCAGCGGCAGCTTCTCGAAGCCGTCGTCGATCTGGATGTATTCAAACCCGTACGCTTTGAGGTGGTCGCCGAAGAAATCGGCCGCCGCGACAATCTTCTCCTCGGAAAGATCCCGCCGATGCGCCTCCCACGTGCACCAGCCCACGATGGGCTTGAGCTTCGGGCGGCGCTGCCAGGGCTTGTGATACTCGTACCCCAGGTGCGTGCGGTAGTAGTGCGGTTTGAGGTTGACGATCCACGTCCGGGGCCCAAGCTCGACTTGCATGGTGGCAGTCAGGTTGCCGTCGCCGTCCGACCTCAGACAGGCGTCTTTCCATTCCCACCTGTGGCCGAACCAACTGATCATCAGGTCCTGGTGGATGTCATACAGGCCATTGACGCCCGGCAGCAGCGGCCGGCCGACCTGCCCGACGATGGCCTGTCCCGGACCGGCTCGCCGTGGCCGCAGGTTGATGGCGTCGTGGCTGAGCTGGAAACGGACGGCGGCCGTGACCGGTTCGCCGCTGAGCATGACGTAGATCTGCTGGAAGAACGGGAAGCTCTGGAGCTGCCCGTCGGAGCCGTGGCGAAAACTGACGCGGGCCGTGCCGGGAATATGGATCGTCAGCGGGCGGCGGTTGTTGTACGTGTAGGTCAGGACGCGCTGCTCGTCATCCCAGTGGTGATAAGCATGCGCGATCGGCGGCTCGGGAACGGCGTGGAGAAGCAGCCGGTTGGCCTCGTCCGGCATGAGCCGCTGTCGCTTGTCGCTGCTGTCTGGCATTTGCGCTCCCTATGCGTTGCGACGCGTCACCGACGCGCGCCATAATCGCGTGCGAAGAATCAACATCGCCGTACTCGGCGCATTCCGCTCACGCGCGGACGAGGAGGATACCTCATGGCGAGCCGGCCGAACATCCTGTGGATTTGTACGGACTCCCAGCGCTGGGACACGCTGGGGTGCTATGGGAATCCGCTGGTGCACACGCCCCGTCTGGACACCCTGGCCGAGGAGGGCATCGTCTTTGAGCAGTGCTTCGCCCAGAGCCCGGTGTGCACGCCATCGCGGGCGAGCTTCCTGACCGGACGCTACCCGCGCACCACGCGCGTGCGGCAGAACGGGCAGGTCATGCCGAAGGACCGAGTATTGATCGCACACCCGATGGCAGAGGTCGGCTGCGCCGGGCGAGGCCAACAACCTGTGGCATTCGCCGGAGCACCAGGAGGCGAAGCTGGCCCTGCTGCAACGGTTGTGCGACCGGATGGCGTGGACTGCTGACCCGCTGCCTTTGCGCACCGCCTGCTGGTAGGCGCCACCGCTGCTGGTGCTCTCCGTTCCGCGTGCGCCCCTTTCCCCAGCGCTACGAGCCGAAGAGTTTACCGAGCCAGTCATCGAGCAGGAAGCTGAAGCGCGCCGTGAGCCACGAGAGCCGCGTATTGACCGTGTTCGCGAACATGGCCCCGAAGCCAATCATCATGGCGAGTCGGCCGGCCCGGGAAACGCCACGTGCTAAGCGCGTTTTCGGGCGGAAGAAGAAGATGAAGTACAGCAGCGACAGGACCATCACGACGACGAAGACCAGGTGCTCCAGGCGCTGCATGCTGAAGGTGGCGGCACCGGTCAGCGGGTCGGGGGCGACGGGCCAGACGGGCTGGATGCTGTCAAGCACCTGCGGCACGATGATGCCGACCTGCTTGCTGAACTCGGGGCCGACCGCGCAGCCGATGATCAGCGCGACGACCAACCGGTTGAGCCAGCGGTACTTCGCCGAGTAGATGAAGTACCACAGGGCGGCCGGGAGGATCAGCACGAGCCAGACCAGCTCCCAGTGGTTGCCGCCCGGCTGTGCGCCGCCGACGATCGGCAAGACCCAATCGCGCTTGATGACATTTTCCCACTTCTCCATGAGCGCATAGGCCATGATCCCGCCGATCATGACGGCCTCCACGGTGCGATAGAAGCGATTGTCGCCCAACAGGAACGAGAGGATGCCCAGCGTCAGCAGGGCCCCCAGAAACTCGCCGATGCGCTTCTCCAGCAGGCGGGCGAACTCGGTTGAGGCGCGGACACCGGCGCGCTGCGCGGGCGCGGGCTCGTCCTGGGCCTCGAGCCGTTCCTGTTGCTCGCTGCGCAGCTCGTCGCGGCTGACGCGCTCGTACTTGGGCCCGCGCTCCTCGCGCTCGGTCGGGTCCACCACGCGCCGACGCGGGAGCGTGCCCGTCACACTACCCTGCACCAACTCGACGACCGTAACGCCGACGTATCCGGTCGCGAAAACGATCAAAAGTGCCAGCCAGGCGCGACCCGGCAGCGGCGCCATCGGTCGCGAGTACACGCGGGCCGGGGCGAGCTGGCCGGCGGCCTCGGCCCGACGCGTGATCAGCAGCGCGACGTTGCCCAGCAGGACCATCACCAGCAGGAACATCTTCCCCAGGCTCATCGAGTTGTCGTTCGGCGAGGTCGTGGTGTCGGCGGGGTCGAGCAGGTAGAGGTACTCGGTCGCCGCGCGGGCCGAGTTCAGCAGCCCGCTGAGCTGGCCCGACTTGACGTAGGGGTACAGGTCGTTGGCGACGATGCCCATGGTCGCTTCGGCCACCTTCAGATCAGGCACCTGCCGCTGGACGATACCGCAGACCGCTTTGGCCTCGTCGGTGTGCGAGACAATCATGAACAGGGCGATGTCCGCGACACCGTGAAAGCTACGCAGCAGCGGGAAGTTCTCGTCGGTCAGCGGTTTCTTGTAGACGTAGTCCTCTCTGAAGAGCGCCCGCGTCTCCAACACGACGGGCCGGGCCAGCGGCTCGAAGATGGGTGACGGCTGAAAGCCGAAGTTCATGTAGTCCGTGCCATAGACCCACTCGGGCACGGGCTCGCCCAGGCGCTGGGCCCGCCGCTGCTCGTCCTCCATCGCCCATTGGAGCCGCAGCTCGGCCAGCGCCAGGCCGACCGGGTCGTCCGCCGTGCTCAGCAGGATGAACTTGAGGCGTTGGCGCAGCAGGTGGCGGAAGAGCACCTGGAGCTGGGGACCGTTCTCCCCGTCGCTGCCCGGGCCCCACTGCGAGAGCACCAGGACGACCTTCTCGCGTTCGACCGGGTCGTTGGCGATCTGCTCGATGGTGTTGAAGAACATCCGCGTGTAGGTGTCCGGGTAGATCGGCAGCGTGTATTCCACGAGGAAGGGAACGGCCAGCGCGAGCGCCAGTGCGACATAGACGATGCGCCGATCGACGAGCTGAGCACGTTGTATGGACTCCAGTACGCGCATGCGCTACTGCTCGCCCTGCCCGGATCCCGTGATCCCCTTCTCCAGTCCCAGCATGATGCGCAGGCTGGCGGCGATGGTTGCCACGCCGATGCCGATCGCCAGGCCGCGCTGCATGCCCGAGTTGAGCACGCGGTTGTCGAAATCGGCCCACACCGTCAGACGCCCGCCCGTCAGCCACCCGCCGAACGAATCGCTCCCCAGGATCACGATCGCGGCCGAGAGCATCATTACCGTGGCTTCCAGCGAACGGAGCCGGAACGCCCGATACGCGGCGTAAGTTATGTAGAACCCCAGCAACGCCATCACCGTGGCCTCGAGCGGCCGGCGGACGTAGTTGACGCAGAACTCGCGCGGTTGAAAGTGGTAGCGGTCCTGGTAGGCGCGCATACGTTGCAGGGCGGCCTGGTCCTCGGGCGATAGTGCGGCCTGCGCCTCGCGGATGGTGAGCCCCGGCTGCGACTTGCGCAGCTCGTCGATTCGCTGCAAGGCCGGGAGGGCCGGGTCCGCTACGCGCGCGCGCTCAGCCCTCACGCGGTATTGCCACAACAAGGCCGCTGCTACAGCGAAGAACGAGACGAAGACGATGATGGAGTACTGCCAGTCCTTGCGTTTGTTGACGGCGTTCTTCGCGTGATGGGCGAAGAGGTTGATCACGCCCAGCCCGATTGCCAGAGCCAACACGATGATGATGCCGCGCCCGACGTAGACGTCGGTTTCGTTGATGCGCAGCCCCCCTTCGCCCAGCGGTGGCCCGCCCTCGGCAAAGAACACGAGCAAGTAATAGACCGCCGGGAACAGAAGCGCCAGCCAGATCAGTCTCGCGCGCACGTGCGACTCCTATCCGAGGACCTTCTTCAGCGCTGCCATCCAGGCACCGAACCCGCTGTGCTGGCACAGCAGTATGCCGACGATCATGAACCCCACTATCGCGAGCTTGAACAGGTCCTGGGCCCCGAGGCTGCCGAGCAGCCCGGGCTCGCCGCTTATCTTGGCCGACGAGGCCCAGAACTCTTCGCCGATAATCGTGTAGTCGCAGGCCACTACGAAGAAGGGGACCTGATAGAGCTGGTCAGTGCCGGCAATCTGCAACGAGTTAATGGTCTGACCGGTCTCGGCCAGCATTAGGGAGTCCGCTTCCCACCAACCGAAGTAGAAACACGCGGCGGGCTGCTCTTTGAGCATCCAGCCCATGGTGGCCATCGCGAAGAAGAACTGACCGCCGGGAAAGTAGCGCACGTCGTCTGAGCGATAGTTCCCCAACGCCCCGGCGTCGATATAACCGTCGCGCGTCGCGTTGGCGTGCACCGGCAACGTCTCGGGGTACGCGACCGGAACGATCAGCCGATTACCCAGCTCGCCGCTCAGAGCGGCCACGCGGCGCAGAAGCGGCATCGACGCGTAGAGCTGGACCCGCCGAGGGTCGCACACGCCGCCGGTTGTGAACAGCGATGGTCGGCCCATTTCCGTGGCACGGGCCACAGCCTCGTCGAACGCGCTCAAGCCGGGGATGTCGCGAATTGGCAGCGCCCGGCCACGACGGGCCAGCACGATCCCGGCCAGTACGCCCACGACTATGAGCATCAGGAGCGCGGCGTGTGCCACGAAGCGGTAGTAGCCGCGCAGCGACTCCTCCTCGGCTGGCTCCGCATCAGTCGCCATGCTGGTTGCGGCTGCGGAGGTGGCGTTTTGGGCGGCCCCCGGTTCATCTGCTCGAACCGGGGGTGAACCCATGAGCATGAGCAGAAGTATCAGCGCGAGGGTGATTCGCATGGCTGCGCGCTCTCCCAAAAGCAACCGATCGCCAGCACCTTTCCCTGCACAGGGTAGCCGGTTCGTCAAAGGCTGCCCACAATCACGGCCGAGTCTATTCTGCAGGGGAACTCAGCAGGCCTGATGCGCCTTGCCGCGCGCGGGTCCTCAATCGCGGCTTGATGCGAGGGCCCTGATCAACCGTCGCGGTCCGTTACCGACCCGCCTCTCTCGGAACGCTCAGCCCCACCAGGCAGTATTCTTCGGCTCCCGCTCTACGCGACAGACAGCCGCCCAGCCGGAGTGATCCGACCACGGTACAGAAGACGTAGGCTTGTTGCTCGCTGACGCCGTGCAGCCGCGCGAACAGGCGTGTCATGTCCTCGACGGCCAAGCTGATGCTGTCAAACAGGTTGCCGCGCCCCGCGAGCGTAATCAGGCGGTCGGGCGTCTCGACCAGCGGCCGCGGGTGACGATAGGTGCGATCAACGCTAATGGTCACTGTCACGTCCGCCGCGGTTTCAGCCCCCTCCCCGAACACCTCACCGTCGCCCTGCGCCGCGTGCACGTCGCCCAAGACCAGCAGGCCGCCTTCACGGAACACCGGCAAGTACAAGGTGTTTCCAGGGCGCACTTCGGTGAAGTCCATGTTGCCCCCATGATCGAAGAAGGCCGGTGAAGGCGACGGCGGAGTCGTGTAGATGTCGCCCACCATCGGCGCTAGCGGTGCGCTCAACCCGCCGGGGAAGCGGCACTGCCCATTCTCGACCGGGATCAGCAGCGGCTGCTGCGGATAGCGCTCGTGCAAGGGGCCGGCACCGTGCGCGTGTGGCACACCAACCACCGCGATCTCTTCGATTCGCACGGCCAGCATGTCGCCGGGCTGCGCTCCACGTACGTAGATCGGCCCGGTCTCCTCCCGCTCCCGGTACCCCGGCGAGCCATGCGCGTGCAGGTCCTCCTGGCCGCGTACGATCGGCGTCATGTGGTTGATTGTCTCGACGATGACCGTCTCCCCGGGATCAAGCGTCAGCGCCGGCTCGAGAACTTGATAACGCCGATCGCCGGACACCGTATGGTCTCTGGTCAAGCGCTTCATGGGCCGGCTTCCTCGACGCGTAACTCGACAGCGGCCACCGACGCTGGTGCAAAGCCGCAGACGGCATTTTGCGGCAACGCGCGCTGCTTGGGCGAGAAGGCCTCCGGAATCGTGGCGTCCATCTCGCGCATGGGATCGTCGGCGATTTCAAAAACCCGCCCCGATCCGATCCGCATGCCGTCAACTGCCAACCGGGTGCTCACACCCTTGGTGCGATTCGTGTTGACCACGAAGAGGAAAACCTTCCTGCCGGTGCGACTGGCCGTCACGTCCAGCCCGTCCGGCACGGCCTTCACCGTGACGGCCTTGCGGCCCATGTGCCTGCGGTAAAGCGACATGATGCGGGCGACCGGCATCATATAAGCCCCGCCGGAGCGCGGCGGCGGCGATCGAAGCATGATCGCGTTCACCGTCCAGATGCGCCCGCAGAAGTCCGCCAGCGTAGCGATTTTCAGGATGTCGGCATGGCGGACCTGGACGTTGAGCAGGCGGGCGTAGGCGACGCCGGCCGCCCAGGTCCTCAGCACATCGCCGCGGTTGTGCCCCGGCAGCGCGAAGTGGCCTTCGGTCATCGCCAGCCCGACGTCGTGACCCGCCACCTCCTGACGCACCTCACGAATCCGCCGGTCAAGCGACTTGTACGCGTTCATCAGGTGGTGCCAGGTCCGATCAGGATCCTTGCGGTATTCGTTCGGCCGCAGCGGCGAGTTCGGCAGCCCGGAATCGAAGTGATGATGAAACGCGATGTATTGCAGGTGTTCGCCGGCCACCCCGAGCATGCGCGCAGCCCAGCCGCTGTCGCCCCAACCGATCAGGCGAATGGTCGGGTCCACCTTCCGCATCGCCCTGGCAAACGCAACGGTTCGCTTGGCGGCAGTCTGGACGTCGTACGCTCTCTTGTCGTACGAGGTCTCGTTGCCAATCTGCCACAGGCGAACATCGAACGGCGCGCGGGCCCCATTCTTCTTTCGGAGCGCGTTGCGCGGATCGTTGCAGTAAGCGACCCATTCGGCGGCCTCTTTTGGCCCGGCGCGGCGGAGGCGGCCGGCCGGATCGCGCATCCAGCAGGCGGCCCCTTCGGACTCGAAATTGACGGCGATCAAGGGGTCGGCTCCGACCTGCCGACAGAAGTCAATGAACTCGTGCGTCCCCACCTGGTTCGTCTCCACACCGTCCCAGCACAGGTTGTGAAGCGGTTGTCGGCGACTTCGCGGGCCCACTGCTTCCTTCCAGCGATAGTATGCAGTCAGGATCCCGCCGGGCCACCGAATCAGCCCGGGCGCCAGCTCCCGCGTGACGCGGACCAGATCTTTACGCCATCGATTCCGCTTGAAATCCCACCCGGCTTCCAGCGAGGGGTCCGTCGTGCCGAGCGGCTCCATGAACTGCATGAACAGGTAGGGAGACAGTTCGAACTGTGGCCGCGGATCGACGAGCAGTATCTGTTGGCGATCACGACGTGCGTGTGCCGGCATCGCTTCGTACTCCCGACGGCTGGCTGGTCACGCTGAGACTCCGCGCCATCAGGATCGTATACCTCGCGGCCTGATTGAAGTCCAGTTGGCCGGTACCGGAATGGCATGTCAGCACAACCCTCTTGCGGCGCGCCGATCACGGTGTCAGCTTCGGACTGCCTTGTTTTGCCGCCTGTTCTCCGCGTAACATCCGCACGGATGCTGTTCTGCGGCGAGCCGACGGCATGATCAGCGTCTGAGGTGGAGGCGTCGCATTCGACGGCATGACGCTGCCGTCCCGTCGCCCAGAGCGCTATGATTCTGTTTGTTGCGGCAACGGTCGTGGAAGGAGACGAGCGGATGCGAAGAATTCTGGCGGTAACGACTTGCATGTTTGCGGCGCAGTGCATTGCGCAAGCGCAGGCTCCACTCGCTCCGAAGATCGAGAACCCCACCGGCAAGTACCTGGTGTGGGAGGACTACAGGATCGAGATCAATCAATACGGCGGCTTGGGCCGGAATTGGCCGACGCCCGATCTCATCTGGGAACAGCACGAGATCCTCAAGAAAAAGGCCGAAGCGAATCCGCAGCCGCCCAACACGATCAAGGCGGTGCTGTTGGTGTTTCCCACGACGGAGGCGACCGCGGTCAAGCGCGAGGGCGATAAGGAAACCGTGGTCGGCCGGAAGACCACCTCGATGACCACCGCCGAGCTCAAATGGGCGCTGGAGCAGTGGCGCGAGTTCGAAGAGCTGATTTACGTGTACTCCTTGGGCAACGCCTGGCTGCGGACCGACATCAAGGTTATCGATGAGCCGCTCGAGGTGAAGACCGACGAGAATTGGGGGTTCTGGGCGGGCCAACAGCGCGCGTTCCTCGACAAGTACATTCCGTTCGAGCGCGGTGACTACCAAAGCTATAACTCGATTTATAACTCGAAGGGTCTGCGGGCCGGCCCACACGGCGGCACGATCGGCGCGATCGGCGGCATCAAGGGCTGTGGCACGTCGGATACCGCCTTCTATGGCGAAGGCAAGCGTCCGCACCGCACCGGCTACGTTGCTTTGCACGAATGGCTCAACCAGCAAGCCTCGGCTACCAGCAACATGATGCCCTATCCCGACGAGGAAACGCTCTGGACCAACTACGTGCTGCACAAGATCGGCTACCGCGAGGACATCGAGCTGGATGCCTGGCCGTGGCTGTCGATGCGCCGCGACACGATGATGCACGTTATCCGGCCAGGCATGTGGCGGCGCTGGACGCCGATCGACCCTTACCTCTCACGCGCCATCGGACAGTGGGTATTGTTCGGCCCGACGGAGGGCGGCCAGGCGCGGGAGATCACGACGGCGCCGGCATCCGCAGGACGGCTGGCCGAGATGGAGATGGACAAGTACACGCAGTTCAACATCATGGACATGCGCGGCGATGACAACCGCGAGTTTGGCGCCGGCACCTACTATTTCCGCACATACGTCGAGTCGCGGGACAAGAGAGAGGCGCGTCTGTGGGCCGCGGCTGACGAGCGGTTCAAGCTCTGGCTGAACGGCGTCATGATCCGCGACGGCTGGGGTTGGAACTATTCCGAGGATGACGGGAAGCTCTTCGAGAAAGTGACGTACGCGACGCTGGAGGGAGGAGTCAACACGCTCGTGCTCGAGTTGCCGAACGACAACCACATCGTCGAGTTCCGCGTGCGCTTCTGCGACACGGACGGCTCAGGACGGCAGCCGGACGGCGTCGCCACCTTCCCGCTCCCGGGCGCTCGCCAACCGGTGCCGCTCGCGACGCCGGTCGTGCACGACTTCAAGAGCCCGCGTTTCTACAAATGGGCGGACGTCAACGACATGCCGTGGCTCGAGCTGCCACGGCTCGACGAGGCGGCCCTGCGTGACCTGACCGGCATCGACACACTCGAGATCAGGACCGGCGGCAAGCCGCGCAAGGACAGGAAGGGCAGGGAATACACGCCGCCGCAGCATCTGTTCCTCGATGTGCCGAAGGACGCGGTGACCTCACCATGGATCGCCGGGCCGGCCGAAGACAACGCGCGGCTCAACAACGATCTCGACTATAACTGGAAGTCGCTGGCGTGGCTGCGGGTACCGCGTCGCCAGGGGCCGGAGAAGGACGTGCTCTTGCTGCGGTTTGATGCGGCCGAGCCGCTCATGCACCTGCTCGAGACGAAGGGACGCCCCGGCAACGAGAGCATCGTCGGTTGGTTTTTGGTCGAGCACAAACTCGGCTACGTCGTGCTCGTGAACCTCGACGTGGATGAGGCACTCGAGGCTCCCTCGGGTCTGCTAGCCAAGCAGCCTGAGTGACGCGTGCGCTTCGCCGACACGGCGGGGAGCGCAGCCGGTTGCGAATCCCCAGCGCAACCCGGAGAATCCTGCCTGGTCTCTGAGTGGTGTAGTCTGCCGGTTTGAGTACGGTCGCATGCATGTTTGAACTGAGCGAAGCACGCCGGGACGAGCTGATCGAACTCTGGGCGGCACGGATCGTCGATCGCAGCCTGGGTACGGCCGCCGTATTCCTGCTCGAAGCCCACAAGCCGCTGGCGGGGCTCGGAGCGCACGCCATACTCGGGTTTCGCCCGATCGTCGAGGCGCTGCTGCCCGTGAACGCAAGCGAGCTGGCCGCGTTCCTGCGCGACCCCGACAACATCGAACGGCTCGTGCTCCGGGTTGAGGAACTTGACCAGCACCGACGTGACCGGCGAGAGAACGGCGTAAATGCCGACGACGGGGCGGAGAAGTAACGAGGGCTGTTAAACCGGAGGGTAAACGTCGAGGGCAGCGTTCCACTCGGCGAGCTTATGCAATCGGGGCGCGGCCTCTTGTGGCGGAGCAAACGGGCGCCCGCGGGCGTCCAGAATCAGCCCGATCACGCCGCCGGCAACTTCGCGCGACACCGTTTGCCGCGGGCCCGCGCCAACGTCAAACCCCTTGGCCGGCGTTGCCGTGACTGTTGCCCTCGTTTCGGGTTCAAGCGGGACGCGCTTGAGCTCGCCAACGACCAGCTCGTGGCTCTCCACGCCGCGATCGGTGCGAATCTCCACGCGCAGGCACGCGCGGCCCTCTTTGCCCGTGCCGCGCGGCGCGATGCACCAGCCGAGCCGGATCAGGCAATCCTTGTGGAACACGTCCAGCGCCGCCTGTCTGTTCACCGTGCTGAGCACTCCCAGTTGCGGCATCATGAAGATCGAATCGACCGCCAATTCGGTGAAGCCTTCGGGCTGAAAGCCATCCACCATCATCAGGGCCGCCTGACTGCGCCGTGGGGCATGTGAGAGCACACCGCCGGAGCCGACAATCATGTCGAGCCCCAGCATGTCCACTAACGTCCGCCCTGTCGCCGCTTGTGCGAACACGTCCGCAATCGTGCGCTGCTGCTGGACTCCCTTCAGCCCGACGGCCATGGCCTTGTGCTGCACGAATGCCAGGCTCAGTGCCTCACGGCAGAGCGCCTGTTCGATCATCAACTCCTCAAGTGTCTGCGGGATGGTGGTCGGGCGGATCATCTTGTTGCGGATGCGGTTGCGGATGTCCCGCTCGTCCAGCTCGAGCGGGACCCAGCGCATCACGTTCTCAAAGCCGGCCTCCGCCACCACGTTGAAGATGCTGTAGCTCATGCCCAGGTTGGCACTGACGGTGCGGTTGAAGACGGTCTCGCTGGCCGGTTCGTCCCGCTCACTGCGGAGCACACTGAAGACATCGGTAGTTGCCCCGCCGATGTCCACGCCGACAACCTGGATGCCTTCCTGCTCCGCGATCAACTGCATGATCAGTCCGACGGCGGCCGGGGTCGGCATGAGCGGGACGGTCGTCCAGCCCATCAGCTTGCCGTAGCCGGGCGCCTGAGCCATGACGTGTTCGAGAAACAGATCGTGGATCTTGCCGCGGGCCGGTCCGAGATTCTCCGTCTCCAACTGCGGGCGAATATTCTCCGTGAGGTATAGGGCCGCCTTCGCGCCCAGAATGCGCTCGATCTCGTCCTGGACCTCTACGTTGCCCGCGTAGACGACCGGCAACTTGAACCCCGCCCCGAAGCGCGGACGCGCCTCCGCAGCGGCGACAATCTGCGCCATCGCGACCGGATGGGCCTTCGTGCCACCGTCCGTCCCTCCCGACAGCAAGATCATGTCCGGCCGCTTGCTGCGAATTCGTTCGATCCGTTCGTGCGGCAGACGCCGGTCGTCGGCCGCCAGCGCGTCCATCACTATCGCGCCGGCCCCGAGCGCGGCGCGCTCAGCGCTCTCGGCGGTCATCTTCTTGGCCGCCCCGGCGACCATCATTTGCAGCCCGCCGCCCGCGCTGCTCGTCCCGACATACGCGTCGCAACCGACGTCGCCCGCGCGGGGGCAGCAGACCGCGTCATCCTTGATGAACTCCCGCCCGGTCAGATCCTCCACCTCGCCGACAGCATTGATCACGCCACGGGTCACGTCCTCCGCGGGCGCCTCGACCGTAGTCGGCGCCTCCCCGCGTGTGATCAGCCGATACTCCCCATCCTTCTTCTCGATCAGGATCGCCTTGGTCGTGGTCGATCCGCAGTCGGTCGCCAGGATGGTGCGGATGTCATCGCCGTGCGGCATAGGATTAGCGATCCGTCTTCATTTCAGTCACGCCTTGATCAACTCGACATTGGCGCGCGGCAGGATCGCGCGTTCCCCGTCGTCGAACTCCACCTCGAGCACACGGACCCGGGCCTCGGTCGCGAGCGCCTGGAGCTCGGCCGGGACAGCGATACACCGTCCCAGACGCCCGAAATACGGCTCGCGGATGGCACGTAGGCGCGCCCCGACCTGGAGCACCCCACTCTCTTCGTCTCCGCGGACCTGCGTCTCTGGTGCGTCGTCGAGCGGAATGATGATCTCAGGGCGGATGACGCCCGCGCGGATTTGCGTGGCCCCATTGACACTCGCCAGCCGACCGCTGTATTTCCGCAGCAATTCGAACGTGGCCCCGGCCATGCCGATCTCGCCGAATCCTTCCGTAATAATGACTGTCACGCCCAGCGACTCTTCCCCGGTGATCGCCACTCCCAACTCGTACCCCAGCGTGGCCCGCACGTCGGCATCGTTCAGGCCACCGCTGATAATGCCCTTGACGCCGTGCGCGACTGCCGCCTTGATGGCATCCGCCGTCACCAAGCTGCCACCCACGATGACTTTACCCGCGTGCTCGGGACTGATTCGATCGGCATCCAGCACGGCGTCCGGTGATTCGACGGCCAGCGCGAGCGTGCCGACCGCTTCCCCGGCCAGCCCGAAAATGCCCTGGACGAGCGTGGCAGGTGCCTCGACGGTCGCCGATACGCCTTCGCGCACGTCAACGATCGTGCCGGCGACATACGCCAGCTTCTGCAGCAGTTTCGGTCGGGCCCGGATAATCACCTGGCCCGTCACCGCGGACACCGATTCGATCGCACCCTCAATCGGCGCGCGGCACTCGCTCTTGAACAGCCCGAACAGGCCGCGCGTGCGCGCAAACGGCTCGTCCTTGGCGACGGGATCACCTTCGTTCTTGAGCAGAACGCCGGGCAACTCGTCGGGGACGATCCCAAGCTCGCTCGCCACGTTGACGGGGCGGACATCGCCGGGCAGCTTGGCCTCGGCCACGACTTCCTCGGCTCGTACGCGTTGCCCGATGCCAACGAGCACCTGCCCCTTCAGCGGGAGACCGCGGACTTTGCGGACGACGGCGTTCTCCGCGATGATCAGTCCCGGTGTGTAGGCGTATCCCATCCGATCGATCCCGTCCGCCCGACGCGGAACGATTCTGCCCTGTCCCAGCAGGCGAACCTCATCCCAGGTCGGCGGAGAGGAGCCACGTTAGGTACACCATCGCCGCTGTCAAGCGGCGGTTGCGCGGAACGAACCAATCACGAAACGTCGCTTGGGCGTATACTGGAGTGGCCGCAACCTATTGGACTGACGCTAGGGGATAAGCAGTGTCGCTTAGGATCGAGCTCACAGCCACGGATCTGGTTCAACGCGACGGGCAACAGCTCGCGTTGCTGAAGATCGAGAACCCCGGCCGGCCTAGAGCTTGCGCCGTCTCCTACCACATCGGCGGACGCCGGGACTCGACACGGGGCAGAATCTCACACGGCCATAGCACGCGGTGGATCAGCTTCCCTGCCGTCGATGCCCCGCGCTCACTCAGCGTAGAGGTGGATGGCCAGACTGCTCGCACGCGGGTCCGCTCGCCGCGACCTTGGGCCATTCATCTCGTGAACCATACGCATACCGACCTCGGGTACATGGACTACCAGCCCAACATCGACCGGGCCTTCTACGAATATCTGCTGGAAGCAATGGCCATCGTCGACCAGACCAAGGGGTTTCCGGAGCCGGCGCGTTTTCGTTGGACCGTCGAGACGGCCTACCATCTTCAGAACTTCGAGCGTTTCGCGTCGCGCCGGCAGCTACGCGCGCTTATCAGCCATCTGCGCCGCGGTTCCATCGAAGCGACCGCCGGCTTTCTGCAAATGACGGACTTGCCCGGCACAGAGCAAGTCATGCGGTCATTTGACTTCATCAACGATTTCGCCCGGCGACATCGAATTCCCGTCGGCAGCGGCATGGCCTGCGACGTCAACGGCTGGCCGTGGGTCTATCCGGCCGCCCTGCATGACCTGGGCGTGCACAGCCTTTCGGTGGCAATCAACGACTACATGGCGCGTTGCCCGCTGCACCGCCCGACGCCGTTCTGGTGGGAATCTCCGGACGGCAAGCGCATCCTGGTCTGGCATGGCGAGGTGTATTTGCTGGGCAATCGCTTCGGCATTGATAAAGGCGTGGATGAGAGCATGGCCGGCGTGGCAGAGTACCTCTCGGATCTGACCCGGCGAGGCTACCCTTATGGCCGCGTGCTGTTGCTCATGTCAGGGACACCTTCGGATTGTGCCCCGCCGACCATTCGTCCCAGCCTGACGGCCCGTGCGTGGAGCCGGCGGTTCATTAACCCGACACTGCGCCTGGACACTCTAAGTCGATGGTTCCAACACGTCCGCCGAACCTGGCCTGACGAAATCCCCACCTATCGGGGCCACTGGCCGGACTACTGGGCGTTCGGGCTGGGCAGCGCTGCCGATGAGGTCCGCTACGCCCGCGAGGCGCAGCACCTGGCGAGCGCCGTCGGCATCGCCGCCTCGTTCCTGGGCGCGACGGGCCAATCGGCCCGGTTCGCAGTTGACTCACTCGCCCAGGTCTATGACGCTGCCCAACTCGCCTGCGAGCATACGTTTGGTGCCGCAAGCAGCGTTGCCCGACCGCAGGGCGACTTCGCAAAGATGCAGTGGCAGTACAAGCGCAGGCATTTCTACGAAGCGCGGCTGGAATCGGAGGCGGCGTTTGCTGCGGTGCTGGGGCGCATCGGGCACGCCACGCTGCCAGATTCGCCAAGCGTCGTCGTCTACAACCCGCTGCCATGGCCGCGCAGCGGCGTGGCAGAGCTGGAGTGCGTGCAGCGGCCGCTGTCCGGCTATCGCATCGACCAGCTCACCGACGCGGAGACCGGCCGCGCCGTACCATACTGGCACGAGCGCCGGCAGGACCCGCAAAACGAACTGCGCATCCCACTGAAGGACGTGCCCGCCGCCGGATACAAAGTCCTCAGCGTCGTCAAAGACGCGGCCCCGAAAGTCCTGAAATGGTCGGTTACCAGGGACCCCAAAGACTCGCTCGAGAACCGTTATTACCGCGTGCGGGTCCATCCTCGAACCGGCCAGGTTCGCAGCATCTTCGACAAGCAGCTGCGCCGGGAACTGGTCCGCGACCACAGGGGGCTTTCCTTCGGGCGCATCATCCACGAACATGTCCCGGGCCCCGAGCCGCGGGCATACAGCGGACACAAGCAGTGGCGCGAGGTTCTCAAGCGGCTGGACCTCCAGCGTTCGAGGGCGACGGCGCGGGCCCTGAAGCGCCAGGAATTGCCGGGGTGCTTTCAACAGATCACGTTCGATGGAAGCTGCCGCGGAATGACGGGCCTGAAAACAGAGGTTCGGCTGCAGGAACGCGACAAGCGCATCGACTTCATCTGGCGTTTGAGCCTGCCCGAGCATCCCGACCCGCACGCCGCCTACGTAGCCTTCCCATTCGCTGGCGCCCGACCGCGAGCCTGGCTGGAGGTGCCGGGCGCCGCGATGGAGCCCGGCGTGGATCAGATCCCGACCACCTGCTACGACTTCTACACAGTGCAGAACTTCGTGCGCGTCGAGACGGAATCCGCCGCGGTCACGCTGGTGCCGCGCGACAGTCCGCTGGTGCAGGTCAACGAGATCTCCACCTTTCGTTTCCGCGAGAAGCTGCCGCGCTTCAACGGGGTGGTCGTCGCGTGGCTGTTCAACAACTACTGGGACACGAATTTCCCCGCGAGCCAGCCCGGCGAGCATCTGTTCCGGTTCAGCCTCAGCAGTGGGCGGAAGCGGACGCACGACCTGGCGGCTAGCTACCGCTTTGCCTATGGAGTCGCCAACCCGCTGCGGGCACGCTTTTTCCCCGAGTCACCGTTGCAGCCCACAGGGGGGTCGCCATCTCTTTCACCCACACGTTCGTTTGTCCGCGTCGAGCCGGAGAACGTCATCCTGGTAGGTGTTGGTCCGGCGCGGGATCAAAAGGGGTACCTGTTTCGGTTGCAGGAAGTCGCGGGCCAGCGTACCCGCTGTGTGCTTGTCTTCCCCGAATTGCAGACGCGGCGCGCGCTCGTCACCGACTTGTACGGGGGCAACGCACGACCGGTCATCAGCCGGAACCACCGCGTCCGGCTCATTCTGGCACCGCACGAGCTGGCCACAGTGAAGGTAGCGTTCTGAACGACGCGCGGCCCCGAACACGTGACACCAATCCCGATTAGAACGTGCGCTGTCGAAACGTAGCGTTGGGGCCGCGTACCCAACGGCGCGGCCCAACTTGCCACCAACGGCCGGCGGATCTTCAATTCAGCAGTGCGACGACGTGAAAATCAGGTACGATACTGAGTGCGACCAAGGCGGGAGCACGAAGGGTGACGGCGACATCACCGACGCCGGCGACGACATCCAGATCGATGACGACTTCGGCTCGAACGTCATGAGCCTGAGCTACGGCAACAACGCCAACCTGACCCTTGACACGCCGCTTCCGCCGACGGCGGACCGGTCGCTGCGCGACCGCGCGGCTACGCCGCACGCGGCGAGTCAAGGGCTGACCGACGACGCGGTGTACAAGTACGAGTAGGACGCCTGGAACCGGCTGGTGGAGACCAAGCGGCGGGTGGACGCCGAGACCAGCGTGGCCACCTATGCCTACCTGGGCGACAACGGCCGGGCCAAGAAGGTCGTCAGCAATTGTGGCACCGAGCATCTTGCCGGTGATGAAGGTAATACCACAGTCCACTACTACTACTGTGGCACCGGTTTCCAACCGGTGAACTGGAACATCTGCGAAACCCGCAACGGCTCCAACCAGGCCACCGCCCAGTACGTCTGGGGCACGCAGTACACCGACGAGATCGTCTTCGTGGATGTGAACGACGAGCCCGGCGTAAGCGACGACTGCAGCCCGGACAACACATCCGGCGGCAAGAGCGCGGGGAGCGATGATCGCTACTTCTACCACCAGGACCGCAACTGGAACGTGGTCGCAATCAGCGAGTACGACACCGGCGGCACCAACAACGGCCGCATCGTCGAGCGCTACAGCTACACGCCCTACGGGCAGTTCGTCGTGCTTGAGGGCGACTCCGGCTCCGGCGAGCTAGGCAACGTTAGCCCGACCTCAACGGTCGGCAACCCCCTCGGCCACCAGGGCCTGCCAATCGACCACGAAAAAGGCAGCCACCAAAACCGGTTTCGCGAATACGCGCTAGAACTCCAGCGCTTCGTGCAGCGCGATCCACTGGCACAGCGAACTGCTAAGGACGCTGGATATCAGGATGGACAGAGCTTGTATGGCTATGTAAGGGCCAATCCTGTGGACGGGGCTGATCCATCCGGGCTTGCGTCTTGGTGGCACCAATCCATCCCAGGCTGCCCGTGGTACAAGCCAAAACCTTGCCGTGGCGCCTGTTGTTACCTGCACGAGCAGTGCTGCAGCGCGCCGAACGCGACCAAATGCTGTAACGGGGCATGCTGCGCGGTCGGGTGTTGTGGACCGTTCGACGGGTCCTGCTGCACTAGCTCAACGGAGGGCGTGGCGCGCTGTTGTGGGCTCTTTACAAAGTGTTGCCGCTGTGGTAACCTTGCTCAACACAATGATTGTATCGGTCTTCTCAAAAACTGCCGACAGCACTGCGAGGACACCTATGGGCTAGATGAGACACCAGGAACAGTGCCGTTTTGACGCCGCGCGAGCCGGAGGAAGGTTTGACACCATGAACCAGAGAAAACTGCTATTCGCTCAGATTGCTTGTGCTGTGCTGTTACTGGCTCCGCTTGGATGCGCCCGGAGTTCCAATGTCTGGGTCGTCCACATGGGAGAGACACCTGGAGGTGTGCGTTTCCACCTCATGCGCTTCCAGGAGGGCCTCGGCTGGCTGCCGTTGCAATGGCCACGCGATGAACTGGAGGTGCGCAGCCCTAGACTGCCAGGGAACGGAATCTCAGTCCTGGCCAAGGATATGACTGATGAGAAAATGGATCTCGAAGTCCGGGCAGACGGAAACCGAATCTGGCTAGTTGATCACAAGACGAACGCTTCGTTCGCGGCGGTCGATTTCAATGCCGCGGAGGTGTACGCGGAATGGGTGGATCAGCCAACTTGGGCCGCAGGCGGTCGCGGCACGCTGGTCGCCGATGTGCAGGAGCGGGTGAAGGCACAGGGTGCCTGGGAAGAGTGGGCGATAACGGCGGAATAGGCGGAGCCGCGTAGCGTCTACCTCTCCTGCTCGGCCACGCTGGACAGCGACTGCGATTACGCCGGGCTGGTCTTCGGCTACGTGGACAAGGACAACTTCTGGGTCCGGCTGTTCGACGACCCGAACGACCTGGTGCGCGTCTACCAGGTCAGCGACGGCACCTGGACGCAGACCCTTGACGCGGCACTTCGGCCGAAGCCCGAGGCCGCGTTGCGGCCTGCGCCGCGTCCGCGGCGCGTGCCGTGTCAAGGGCAGAAGAACAGCGCCAGCTTCACGATCACCACCGGCTCGGCGTTCACAATGACCGCCGAGGTCCGGGCCGGGGCGGCCCACGACTATGCCGGGACTGTCCCCGGCGGGTGCCCGGAGAGGATTGCGCCGCATGTGGATGCGAGAAGGGACTCTCACACCGGCGGCTCTCGATAGCGGACAGAACGTGCCTTCAGGTGTTGCCGATGGCCGCGGTCTGCTACTGGCCCGCGATCCACTGCTCCATGAGGTTTCGGGCCTCGGAGTCGCGGAGCTGCTTCGGCGGATGCTTCATGCAGAACGCGGAGATTTCCTCCAGCGGACCGGCGATGTTTCGATCGAGCGCGAGCTTGGCGCAGCGAATCGCGTCGATGGCCACGCCGGCGCTGTTCGGCGAGTCCTCGACGCTGAGCCGCAGCTCCAGATTCATGGGCACGTCGCCGAAACCGCGCCACTCCATCCGCAGGAAGCAGACCTTGTTGTCCATCTGCCAGGCCACGTAGTCGGAGGGGCTGATATGGATGTCGTCCCTCTCCAGCGGGACATCCAACTGTGACTGCACGGATTCGGTCTTGGAGATCCGTTTGGACTTCAGGCGGCTGCGTTCGAGCATGTTGAGGAAGTCGGTGTTGCCGCCGGTGTTGAGCTGGTAGGTGCGCTCGAGCTTCACGCCGCGGTCACCCATCAGTCGAGTGAGGACGCGATGGACGATCGTGGCACCGAACTGGCTCTTGATGTCGTCCCCAACGACCGGGAGATGTTTCTTGCGAAACGCTGCGCTCCATTCGGGATGCGACGCGATGAAGACCGGCACGCAGTTGACCAGCGCGACGCCCGCGTCCAGGCAGGCCTGAGCATAGTGATGGACGGCATCTTCGGAGCCGACCGGAACGTAGCAGACCAGGACCTCCGCGCCGGAATCCCTCAGAACCTGGGCTGTGTCGCAAGGCTCTTCATCCGCCACTCTGAAGGCTTGCTGGTCGGGATGCTTGCTCATGTGGGCTGCCACCCCGTCCAGGACGGGGCCCATCTGCACGATCACGCCGTAGGAGGGAAGCTCGCGCTGGAAGACCGCCGTGCAGTTCGGCGGGGCGAAGACGGCCTCTTCGAGCGGCTTGCCGACCTTGCGGCGATCGATATCGAAGGCCGCCACGACGCGGATGTCCTCGAGCCGGTACCCGCCGATAACCGAGTGCCGTAGCCCCGCGGTCTCAGCGGAAGTGCGCGCCCGATAATACTCAATACCCTGCAACAGCGAACAGGCACAGTTGCCAACGCCGACGATGGCAAGCTTGATTCTGCCCACCTTACTACCTCCTTGAGTATCGCATACCTCAACCGGTGCCCGGACCGTGCGGGTCGAAAAACCCGGGTTCTGACGCCGACCACACCAACCCTAAGCGAGATAGACTGAGGGGCGATAGTATGGCGCACGAACCGGACTGTCCAGCGCGAGTGCCAGGTCTTGCGGCAACGGGCGGTAGCCAACCCAACCACCCCCAGGCCCGACAGCCCCATCAGACCTCGCCGGTTGCATGAGGACGGCCTGCCCCGTACGCCAGGAGAGAGGCCACCAGTCGGTGGCCTTCCCTGCTATCGATCGAGTCGGGCAATCTAGTAGGGGCCTGTGCAGGCGCAGCGCCAGGCGAGAGTCCTACAGGGCGAGCACGGCCCTTGGGTGCACACTAATCGCTACACGGGCACGTCCACGCCAAGCGGCTTCTGCTCGGCAACGGCGTCAACGAAGCGCCTGAACATGTAGCAGCCGTCGTGCGGTCCCGGGCTGGCTTCCGGGTGGTACTGAACCGCTACGATCCCGTGGTCGGGGTGAACGAACCCCTCAAGCGTATCGTCGTTGAGGTTGACATGGGTAACGACGCCGCCGACGCGCTCCAGCGACTCGGCATCCGCGGCGAAGCCGTGATTCTGGCTGGTGATCTCGACGCGGCCACTCTGTCGATTGATCACCGGCAGGTTCGCCCCGTGATGACCGAAGCGCAGTTTATACGTCTTGGCCCCCAGCGCGAGCGCCAGGAGCTGGTGCCCGAGACAAATGCCGAACATCGGGAATCGTCCGAGCAGCGTGCGCAGGGTCTCAACTATGCCGGTCACAGCCGCCGGGTCGCCCGGCCCGTTGCCGACGAGCAGGCCGCCGGGGGCCAACTCGCGGATCTGCGTCGCGGTGGCGTCGGCGGGAACCCTTGTGACCTTGCACCCGGTTTCTACGAGATGGCGAAGGATGTTGTGCTTGATCCCGCAATCGATCGCGACGACGTGGTGCTTGGCGGACGCCGCCGGGCGACTGCGATCATCGGGACACCAGAGCGGCTCCGTCCACGAGGCCGGCTCACGCGGCGCGACCGCCTGGACGAGGTTTGCGCCGGCCATCGGTGCCGACGCGCGCGCAAGTTCGACCAGCTCGATGTCGTCGCGCACCTCGGTCGAGATCACGCCGCGTAGCGCGCCGTGCACGCGGATGCGCCGGGTAAGCGCGCGAGTGTCCACACCGACCAGGCCGATGATTCCGTGCTGGACGAGGAATTCAGGCCCGCCGATGGTAGCGCGGAAGCTGCTTGGCCGGCGCGGCAGCTCGCGCAGGACGACGCCGGAGAGATGCGGCCTAACCGACTCGAAGTCTTCCGGGCTCATGCCGTAGTTGCCCTGCAGGGGGAAGGTCATGGTGACGATCTGCCCGCAATAGGACGGGTCGGTGAAGATCTCCTGGTAGCCGGTCATGGCGGTGTTGAAGACGACCTCGCCCGTGCGCGTGCCGGTCGCGCCGACGGCGTCGCCGGTGAAGACGGTTCCATCCTCAAGCGCGAGCTTGGCGATCATGCGCTCCCTCCGGTCGCGAGGTAATCCTGAAGCGCGCGCACGGCGACGCCGTTGGTGCGCAGGGCACGGATCGCCCCCACGGCAGCGCGGGCGCCGGCGAGCGTGGTGAGCAGCGGGATGCCGAGCTGGATCGAGGCGACGCGCCAACGGCCTTCTTCCGTGGCGCTGCCGGTGTGGATCGGCGTGTTGATGAGCAGGTCGAGCTCGCGGTTGCGGATCATGTCGAGCAGGAATGCCGGGCCCTGTCCGTCGTGTTTGGAGACCAGTGTGGCCGGCACGCCGTGGTGCTCGAGCGTCTGCTTGGTCTTGATGGTCGAGTAGATGTCGAAGCCCATGTCGTGCAACTCGCGGGCGATGGAGATCACGCGCAGCTTGTCTTCATCGCAGACGCTGACGAGCACTTTGCCCGACGTGGGCAGTCGGACGCCCGTTGCCAGCAGCGCCTTGGCGAACGCCAGCGGGTACGACCCGTCGATGCCCATGACTTCGCCAGTGCTGCGCATCTCCGGCCCGAGCACGAAGTCGATGCTGCGCAGCTTCTTGAACGGGAAGACAGGTGCCTTGACGGCGACGTGCCGCAGCGTGCGCGCGTCGGAGACGGCCAGGTCGGCCAGCGCTTCGTCGAGCGATTGACCGAGCATCACCCTCGTGGCGACCTTGGCCCACGGCACGCCGGTGGCCTTGCTGACGAAGGGGATCGTCCGCGAGGCGCGCGGGTTGACCTCGATCAGGTAGACCACGCGCCCCTGGATGGCGAACTGCACGTTCATCAGGCCGCAGACGCGCAGGCGGCGCGCGAGCATCTTGACCTGGTACTTGATCTCGTCGAGCAGCGCGGGTGACAGCGAATAGGGCGGCAACACACAGCAACTATCGCCGCTGTGAATGCCGGCTTCCTCGATGTGCTCCATGATGCCGCAGATATCGCAGCGGCCGGCGGCGGGGTCGCGGCCCGGGAAGCCGTAGTCGCTGATGGCGTCCACATCCACCTCGACCGCGTCGAGCAGGAACTTCTCGATCAGGATCGGGTGCTGCTGGTCGATGTTCAGCTCGCGGTCGGTGGCGTGCAACGCGCCTTCGATGTATCGCACAAGGTCGGCGACGTGGTTGCAGACCTGCATCCCGCGCCCGCCCAGCACGTACGACGGTCGCACCAGCACGGGGTAGCCGATCCGCTCGGCGACCTCGATCGCTTGGGCGCGGGAGAAGGCGACGCCGTTGGACGGCTGGCGCAGACCGAGCTCGCCGAGCACCTGCTGGAACCGTCCGCGGTCTTCGGCCAGGTGGATGTTCTCGGGCGAGGTTCCCAGAATCGACACGCCCGCTTCACTGAGCCCATGTGCCAGATTCAACGGCGTCTGGCCGCCGTACTGCACGATGACGCCGCGCACGTGCCCTTCATTGGCGCCGCTCTGAGGGAACGGGCGGCCGTTGAGCCGCTCGCAGATGTTGAACACGTCCTCGTGTGTGAGTGGTTCGAAGAAGAGCAAGTCGCTGACATCGTAGTCGGTGCTGACCGTCTCCGGGTTAGAGTTGACCATCACCGTCTCGTAGTCCATCTCACGCGCGGCCATGGCGGCGTGCACACAGCAGTAGTCGAACTCGATGCCCTGTCCAATTCGGTTCGGGCCACCGCCGAGGATGATGACCTTGGGCCGCTCACTGACGCGGAGCTCGTCGTCGTGCGATTCGACTAACAGGTGCTCGTCGTCCAATGCGCGATACCGGTAGGGCGACTCTATCCCGAGCTCGTGGATCGCGGTTCCGAGTGCCTCCCGTCTGCCGGAGGCTCGGTGCTTGCGCAGCTCGGCCACCGCCTCCGGGCTGCGCACGACACGTGCGAGCGGTCGCTCGCGCGCGGAGTAGTAGTACGGCGTATAGGCCTCGAACTCGGCCCCGCAGGTATCGACGAGCTTGAACTTCGGGCGGTCGAGCTGGGCTTTGAGCCGCTCGTAGTCCTGCGAGTCGAGCCGCCAAATGTAGCGTAGTTGCGCGTCGCTGTAGCCGTTTGCCTTGGCCTGCTGGTACGCGTCGATCAATTCGGATGTCAGGCGGAAAGCGGCGCCGGTGCGGATGGGCGTGCACAGCAGGCGCTCCTCAAACTCGACCAGTTCGGCCAGTTGGTCCAGGAACCAGATGTCGATGTGCGAGAGCCCGTGAATCCGTTCGACCGACCAGCCCAGTTTGAGCGCGTAGCGGATGTAGTACAGCCGGCCCTGACAGGGTGTGGAGATCTTCGCGGTCAGGACGTCGTCGGGAATCGGCCAGCGCTCGATGGCCTGTTCGTACACGTCGGCGGGCGCCTCACCCAGCGCCGTGCCGCCGAACAGCGGAACTGCCGGCCCGGTTTCGTGGCCGAAGGCGTCCAGCCAGACCGTGCTGTCATCGTCCTGGCCCAGGGCGTCGCCGGGCTGCTCATCAAGCGACTTGTCGTTGGGGTGTAGGCCGTAGCCGGGGCGCTTGATCTCCATCGAGCGGATGCACTTCTGGAAGGCTTCCTTGAACGTGCGCCCGATGGCCATCGCCTCGCCGACGGATTTCATCGAGGTGGTGAGCGTCTCGTCGGCCTCGGGGAACTTCTCGAAAGCGAAGCGCGGCATCTTGACGACACAGTAGTCGATGGTCGGCTCGAAGCAGGCGGAGGTCTCGCGGGTGATGTCGTTCCGCAGCTCGTCGAGCGTGTAGCCCAGGGCCAGCTTGGTGGCGATCTTGGCGATCGGGAAGCCGGTGGCCTTGGAGGCCAGCGCCGACGACCGGGAGACGCGTGGATTCATTTCGATCGCCAGCATCCGCCCGTCGCGCGGGTTGACCGCGAACTGGATGTTCGCTCCGCCGGTGTCAACGCCGATCGCCCGCATGATCGCGATCGCGGCGTCGCGCATCCGCTGATATTCCTTGTCGGACAGCGTCAGGGCGGGGGCCACGGTGATCGAGTCGCCGGTGTGCACGCCCATCGGATCGAGGTTCTCGATCGAGCAGACCACGACGACGTTGTCCCGCCCGTCGCGCATCATCTCGAGCTCGAATTCCTTCCAGCCGGTCAAGTCTTCCTCGATCAACACCTGCCCGATCGGCGACTCGGCCAGCCCGTCGCCCACCAGCGTCTCGAACTCGTCGGTCGTTCGGGGCATCCCGCCGCCCGTACCGCCGAGGGTGTACGCCGGCCGGATGCACGCCGGCAGGCCGATCTGCTCGACGATTCGCGTGGCTTCGGCAAGTGAGCAGGCGCTGCCCGAGCGCGGCACGTCGATGCCCACGCCGGTCACCGTGCGTTTGAAGCCTTCGCGATCCTCGGCCCGACGGATGGTCTCGGCGTCGGCTCCGATCAGCCGTACGCCGTGGCGCGCGAGAATGCCCTGCTCAGCAACCGCCATCGCGCAGTTCAGCCCGGTCTGACCACCGAGCGTGGGCAGGATGGAATCGACCGGCGCGCCGCGGGCGGCTTCGCGCTTGAGAATCTCATCGACGACCGCGGGCGTGATCGGTTCGAGGTAGGTCCGCTCGGCGAGCTCCGGGTCGGTCATGATCGTGGCGGGGTTGCTGTTCAGCAGCACCACCGCGACCCCCTCCTCGCGCAGCGCCCGGCAAGCCTGTGTGCCGGAGTAGTCGAACTCGCACGCCTGCCCGATGACGATCGGCCCGCTGCCGATGATCACAACACGCTGGATTGTCTCATCCCTGGGCATCGACCGGCCACCGACCGCAAGCACTCAACCCGCCACCCATCTCGTCGTTCGTGAAGCGTCAGACGAGATACGCTTCACGCTTCACGCTTCACGCTTCACGCCCCTGCCGAGCGACGCGAGGATCACGTCGGCGACGCGCCGCACTTCGCTCGGGTTGGTACTCCCGAGCGTCCGGTAGCGCGTCAGCGGCGAATCAATCACCGGCGCGCTCCCATCCGTCGCGTCGCCGACCTCGGTCGCAACGGCGTGGTGGGCTTCGCGCAACGGCACGCCGGCGAGCACGTTCTCCTCCATTCGCAGCGTCGCCCCGGTATTGCCCTGTTGCAGCGCGGCCGCCAGCCGCTGTGGGTCGAACTCCAGCCGCTCCAGAAACGCTGCCGCCATGTCCGCGAGGGCGTGGAGCTTCTCGGCCCCGCGGCGGACCACGGGCTTGACGCACTGCAAGTCCCGGTTGTAGCCGCTCGGCAAGCCCTTCAGGATCGACACGAGCTCGGCGTGGGCCGCCGTGACGGCGTTGCACTCGCCCCGCAACAGCTCCATTGCATCCGGGTTCGCCTTGTTCGGCATCATCGACGATCCCGTGGCGAACTCGGCGGGATAGCGCGTCCAGCCCAGCGCCGTCTGCGAGAACACGATCACGTCGGTCGCCAATGACTGAAGGTGCAGCGCGAACGGGGTCGCCAACGCGAGCAGCTCCAGGCACTCATCGCGCGTCGAGGTGACATCGAGCGCATTGGGCGCCGGCTCCGCGAAGCCCAGCTCCCGGGCCTGAATCCGCCGATCGATCGGGATCGACGAGCCCGCGACCGCACCGGCACCGAGTGGGCAGTATTGCCGCCACTCCCGCAGACTGAGCTCCAGCCGCCGCCGAACGCGATCAAAGCCCGTCGCGTAGCGCAGCACCCAGAAGCCGACACTCCCTGGGGCGGCAAACTGCTGATGCGTTTGCAGCGGGAATGCCAGGTCGGCCCACGCCTGGGCCTTGTGGCAGGCGACGCGGACCAGCTCGGCCAGGTCCTGCTTCAGCCGCCCTCCTGCATCGATGACGTACATCTTCAGCAGCGTGGCGATCTGGTCGTTGCGCGAGCGCGCGGTGTGGACCTTCCGGCCGGCTTCACCGGCCGATGCGATCAGTCTCTCCTCGACCCAGGTGTGCAGGTCTTCCGCTTCGGAGCGTGGGCAGGCGGCCTGCCCGAATTCGCGTTCAATGGCATCCAGCGCGGTGCGCAGGGCCTGGTGCTCGAGCGCCGACAGGATCCGCGCCGCCTCCAACGCCCGCGCGTGGGCCCGCTGGAGCTTCAGCTCAAACGGCAGAAGGAACCAGTCCTCCTCCAGGCAGCGATTCAACGGTGCAAACGTCGGATGCAGCGGCACTCTTTGCTTCCACAGGGCCGACATAGCACTCCTCGACGCACGGCTTGCCGACGTTGGAAAGCCAACTCAGGCTGATGAAGCCCGCCGCGTCCTGGTGAGCGTAATCGCTCTTCTCGAACGTCGCCATCTCCTTCGTGAAGATCGACGACGTGTTCACGATCTTCGACGCGTGCGGCGTCGGCTCGAGCCGCACGGTCACCGAGCCGTTGAGCTGGTTCATGACCGCGAGCCCCGCCGCCTGGACTACCTGTCTCTGATCAGAGAAGTACTCGCCGCGATACATGAGCGTTCCGAACTCCTGGCCGAGCAGGGCGTAGCGATCGTACGTGGGCTTGTTCAGACAGGTGCGGGCGAGCGTGTCAACCGCCAGGTGCAGCAGCTTCGCCGCCGGGTTGACGTACAGCCCACGCGACTTAACGCCCGTGAAGCGGTTCTCGATGATCAGGTCCCAGGCCCACGGGGCCCGGCGATACTGGTGGTTGAGCTGCGAGACGATCTCCGGCAGTGTCTTCCCGACGCCGCCCAGCGCCACGGGCACGCCGCCTTCGAACGCAATCTCGACCACCGACGGCCCCTCACCGTAGGTATTGTTCCAGGCGAAGTGCCCGTCGACCGAGCGGAGCACGTCCTCGACGTTGACGTTCGTGCCGGGCTCCTCGAGCGGTCCGCCCTCGACGCTGATGTGCCAGAGGTTCTCGTCGAGGCTGTAGTCCTTCTGTACCGCGTAGTTGTCGATGTAGCCCTTGCCGATCAGGTAGTTGACCAGGTCCAGCCGGCCGCCGAACTCCCAGGTCTTCCACGGGGCGAGAATCGGGTATCCGGGCGCCAGCGAGCGGTAGCCGAACTCGAAACGGATCTGGTCGTTACCCTTGCCGGTCGCGCCGTGCGCGAGCGTGGCCCCGCCGAGCTGCTTGGCCACACGCACCTGCTCCAGCGTGATGAACGGGCGGGCCAGAGCGGTGCCGAGTCGGTAGTCCCCCTCGTACGTCGCGGCCAGGCCGATCGCCAGCGGTATGACCTGCTCGAACATGGCCGGCTTGCCGTCGCGCACCACCGCCGTCGTCGCGCCGTATCGCAGGGCCTTGCGGCACAGCCCGGCAAGATCCTCTTCCTGCCCGACGTCGACGAGAACGGCGTGCACTTCATAGTCCTGATCCAGCAGCCACGGCACCATCGCCGAGGTGTCCAGACCGCCCGAGTAAGCCAATACACATTTCTCAGCGCCCACGTTTGTCTCCGAACCAGGTTTCCAGTCGTCTCAGTGCGACGGTTTGCGTCTTCTTACTCTTGGTCGCCACGAAAACCGTGTCGTCGCCCGCCAGCGTCGCCACGATCGATGCGTCCTCTGCTCCATCAATCGCCAGCGCCACCGGCTGGGCTTGCCCCACCGCCGTCCGCACAACGATCAGGTGCGGGCCGCACGGCAGAAAGCTGCGGACGGCGGCGGCATAGTCCAGTTGCCTCGGGCCGGACTCGCGCGCGCCGGACAGCACGTATTGCCCGCCGCTCTTCCGCACGCCCAACTCCGCCAAGTCACGGCTGAGCGTCGATTGGTCAACGCCCAAGCCCTCGGCTTCGAGCCGGCCGAGCAGATCCTCTTGCCTCGCAACCACGCGCGCTTTCAGGATCCGCCGTATCGCTGCTTGCCGAGCCCGTCGCATCGTGCCCGAGTATACATAATATGGCCCGTTATGCAACATATTCTTTCGGAATTTTCCGGCCAGCACCTTGAACCACGCCAGGCCTGTCCTTCCCGAAAACTCGGTTCTTGTTGATTCCAAAGGACTTACGTGATTCGTCGCCCGAGGGGTGCCGGCTCCGCGAAGTCCAGCTCCCGGGCCTGAATCGGCCGATCGGTCGGGATTAACGAGCCGAATTCCGGCGGCGGCACCGCGATGGCGAGAAAGGGCACACCGGACAACCCGCGGGCGATGCGTCCGCGGCGATCGATGTTGCGCTGGAGACGTCCCGTGGCTCTCATTCCGCGTGCGCGACCGCTACGGATCTATGGCACACCCTTCGTTCGATTCGGCGCCTGGGCTTGTATCCTGGCGATTGTCTCAGGATCGTCCGGCAGCAACCCGGGTGGCACGAGGCGCGGGACGACTTCAACCCAGCGGCGTTCGCGGGTGAAAACCGATTTGAAGATCGGAAGCGCTTGGTCCAATTGGCCGCCGGACGTCAGCGTCACCGCGTGCCAAAATGGTATTTCGACGATGTCGGGTGCGTAGCGCTCGGCAGCGGCGTATTCACGGTTGGCGGTCTCGAAGTCCTTCTTTTCAATTGCCGCGTCGCCGGCGTTCATGTGGTGATACGCGCGTTGTAGATTCACCAATCGTTTCAGTTCCTGAACCGGCGTCGGATGGTCCTCGATGCGCAGGTCGAACAAGCGGTCTGCCCAGGGCTTTCCAGTCGCTTCGCCCTTGACGATGAGCAGGGCGGCGGATTGTCGGCCGCGGATGTCGCCGCCTTCACGCTCGGCGGCTTCCAGCGCGGCGATGAGCCGCTCGGCGAGATCGCCCTCCGCGTCGCGATAGGCTTGGGCCATCGCCGGCCAGACGGTGTCTTTCTCCATCAGATTGGCCTGGACGGAGAACTGCGCGTCTTCGTGCGCAACGTGGCCAGCTTCGGCAATGCACTTGCCGCCAGTGTGGGTCGCGACCCGGCCGGCGGCGTCGATCATAGCCACTTGGCGGAACTCGCGCCCTTCGTCGCTGGCCAGCAGCCCGCGTAAGGCATCCGCTGCCGTCTTACCGCGGCGCATGAGCTCCAGTCCGAGCGGGCCGTAGGCTGGATCCACAAGCGATTGCGTGGCGACGGCACCGACGCCGGCCTCGGCCCACGGGACAATCGGGCCGACGCTGAACCAGTGTGACTGCACCGCCACGCCGAGCTGCCCGGTGGCTTTGTCGCGCGCCACGATCGAATAGGTGTGCACGCGCGGCTGAGCGATGGCGAAGCGCACGCCGGAGGGCGTGGGACGTGCAACGTCATCGCGCGTCGCCCCCGACGCCCCGGGCTTGTCGTCCGCCAGGCAAGCCGCCGTCATGGCGGTGACTGCGGCAACCAAGACGCAAGAGCCGCAGCGAAGAGAACTGGCCATGGTCCATCTCCTCCGGTAAGTGCCCGACAGAAAGTCGGTTCGCGTAGACGGTGTGCACACTGTAGTGGCGCCTCAAGGACCGTAGCCTGTCCTTCCCTTCAGTCCGCACGGCGGACCGCTACGGTCTCTTTCCTGCTTACTCCACCGTCACGGATTTGGCCAGGTTGCGCGGCTTGTCCACGTCGCAGCCACGGAGGACGGCAGCATGATAAGCCAGTAGTTGCAGCGGGACGACCGTCACCAGCGGCTGAAGCAATCCGGGGACGTCCGAGACGTAGAGGACGCGCTCGGCCAGGCGCTTAATCTCGTCGTCGCCCTCGGTCGCGACGGCGATCACGCGGCCGCCGCGGCTGCGTACCTCCTCGATGTTGCCGAGGCACTTCTGGTACCAGTGCCCGCGCGGCGCGACCACCACGACCGGCATGTCCTCGTTGATCAGGGCGATCGGGCCGTGTTTCATCTCGGCGGCGGGCAGCCCTTCGGCGTGGATGTAGCTGATCTCCTTGAGCTTGAGGGCCCCCTCCAGGGCGACGGGGTATTGCATACCACGGCCGAGATAGAGCCAGTTGCCCGCCTCGAGGAATTCCGTCGCGATCTGCCGCGCCGCATCGGAGAGCTCGAGCGTCCGCTCGATCACGTCGGGAATGCGATTCAGGGCATCGAGGTATTCCTGGCAAGCGGCGGAGCTGAGATGACGCCGGCGCCCCAAAAGCGCCGCGATCAGCGACAACACCGTGAGCTGACCGACAAATGCCTTGGTCGAGGCCACGCCGATCTCGGGGCCGACGTGGAGGTAGACGCCGGCATCGGTCTCGCGGGCGACCGTCGAGCCGACCGCGTTGACGATCCCCAGCACCAGCGCGCCCTTCTCCTTGCCCTCTCGTACGGCAGCGAGCGTGTCGATGGTCTCTCCGCTCTGGGAGATCGCGACGATCACCGTCCCGTCTTCGATGATGGGGTTGCGGTAGCGAAACTCGCTGGCGTACTCGGTCTCGCACGGGATACGGGCCAGCTCTTCGATCAGGTACTCGCCGACCAAGGCCGCGTGCCAAGCCGTCCCGCAGGCGGTGAGGATGATGCGTCGGGCGCGGATCAGTTCGCGGGCCACGGGCACCAGCCCGCCCAGCACCACGCGCCCGTCGTCCATGTCCATGCGTCCGCGCAGGCAGTTCCGCAGGGCTTCGGGCTGCTCGAAGATTTCCTTGGCCATGAAGTGCTGATAGCCGCCCAGCTCGAGCTGCTCGAGCGTCCATTCGATCTCTTCGGTCTCTTTGGTGACGGGGGCGGCGTCGAGCGTGGTGGTATTGAACTTCTCCCGACCGACTGCGACCACCTCATTATCCGACAGGTAGATCACCTGGGCGGTGTGCTGGACGATGGCGGCGGCGTCGGAGGCGATCAGGTACTCGTCCTTCCCCACGCCGACGATCAGCGGGCTCCCGCGACGGGCGGCAACAATCAGATCGGGCTGGTCGGCGTGAACGGCGGCAATCCCAAACGTGCCACGCACCTCACGCAACGCCTTGCGGAGCGCATTCTCCAAGTCACCTTCATAGAAGTGCCCAATGAGCTTCGCGAGCACTTCGGTATCGGTGTCACTCTCGAGCTCGACCCCCTGGCCCTCAAGAAACGCCTTGAGGACCCGATAATTCTCGATAATGCCATTGTGCACGATCGCCAGCCGACCGCTGGCGTCCCGGTGCGGGTGCGCGTTGGTCTCGGTGGGCGCTCCGTGCGTGGCCCAGCGCGTGTGCGCCATCCCGATCGAGGCCCCCTCCAGCCGTTCGTCGAGCTTCTCCTCCAGGGCGGCGATCCGTCCGACCGCCCGCCGGACCAGCAACTCGCCCTCGCGGATTACCGCCAGCCCGGCTGAATCATATCCCCGATAATCAAGCCGCTTGAGCCCTTCCACGAGGATCGGAACCGCGTTCCGCGTCCCGATGTAAGCCACGATGCCACACACAGCGAACCTCCTCTTGACATCCCGCGCTGAGGGAAGACCTGATCCTAGCAGGACGTACGCTCCAGCGGCAGCGGCGTTCTCTGCCAACGCCGCTTTTTGCCCATTTGGCCGCAGGGCCTGGCCCGTTTGGCCGATACCTACTGGGAGCCGCCGCGCGTCGGACCGATTATATCGGTTGACCGATTCCCTACGGCAGCCCTGGGGACGCAGCCGCTACGTGGCGAGCCCCGCGCGGCGCGTAACCACCGCCAATGCGAAAGGAATTGCCGTGAACGATCCCCGGGTAACTTCCGACGACAAGCTGGTTTCCGAACTGCTGTGCGAAGACCCCGACCTGCACGACATTATCGAGGAATTCGTGGATGGCTTATCCGACCGCATCGTGCACCTCAAGCTGGCATTTGACGAGCTCGACTGGAACCAGCTCAGGACCCTGGCCCACCGCCTGAAAGGTGCCGGCGGCTCCTATGGCTATCCGGAGATTAGCCAGCTAGCGGCGCGGATGGAGCAGAACTTCAAGACCCACCGCGCCAACGACTTCGATGCCCAGATTCACCAACTGGAGGGCTTGGCGTCCGCGGCGCACGCCGGACTTCAGGACGGATAAGCCCGGTTTCAGGGCCCCCTGGGGCCAAGCCCCCGCCAGCACCATCCCCAGCGCTTGCCGCGTAGACCCACCGCTGGCATTCCGCTATATGTACGCTGTCTAAACCGCTGAGGAGGCGTAACGATGGCGCGTGATCCCTGCTGCGGCAACCGCCGGTACTCGCTCCACGGGCTGACCGAATCCAGCAAATGCCCCCAGCGCGACAAGCCGATCCTGGAAGTCCTCCGGCGCGACCGCCCCATTCCGCGCGGCAAGCGCTGCAAGTCCAAGACCGTGCCGTTCGGCCTGCTCGCCGTGGGAGGCGCGGCCATCGGGCCGCGCGCCCCGTGCGACGGAGCCTCGGGTGGTGCGGTCATGGGATGAACGGAGGCTCGCCAAACCATGAACTACCGCAGACTCGGGAAAGCCGGCATCAAGCTCTCGGAAATCGGGCTCGGCAGTTGGCTCACCTACGGGCTGGGCGTCGCGGATGGCACGGCCCGCGCGTGCATCCGCCGTGCCTTCGATCTCGGCGTGAATTTCTTCGATACCGCCGACGTGTATCACGCCGGCGCCGCCGAGACGGTGTGTGGGCGTGAGCTAAGCACGTTTCGGCGCCGCGACCTGGTGATTGCGACCAAGTGCTACTTCCCGATGAGCGCGGGGATCAACGATCGGGGCCTGTCGCGCAAGCACATCTTCGAGAGCGTGCACGACTCGCTCCAGCGTCTGCGTACCGACTACATCGACCTCTACCAGTGCCACCGCTTCGACGAAGAAGTCGAGATTGACGAGGTCGTTCGCGCGCTGGACGACCTGATCCGGCAAGGGAAGATTCTCTATTGGGGTGTCAGCGAATGGCCGGCCAACGCCATCCGCGAGGCCTGTCGCCTCGCCCACGAACTCAACGCTTACCCGCCGGCCTCGAACCAGCCCGAATACAGCCTCGCCGCCCGACACGTCGAAACGAACGAGGTGCAACAGGCCTGTGCGGATGAAGGCCTGGGTATGGTGCTGTTCAGCCCGCTCAAGCAGGGCATCTTGAGCGGCAAGTATTCCGGCGGAAAGATCCCCCGCGGGAGTCGCGCCGCCAGCGACAAGATGGGCGTATTCTTGAGGGAAATTGATGCTGACTTGGCCGATCGTGTCGATCGACTGCGGCCGATCGCCGAACGTCACGGGATGACCCTCGCACAACTCGCGATTGCCTGGTTGTTGCCGCGCCAGGCCGTGACCAGCGTGATCGTCGGGGCCACCCGCGTGGAGCAGGTCGAGGAGAACGTCGCGGCGGCGGAGTTCGAACTGACGCCGCAAGACCTCGCGCAGATCGACGCGCTCTTCCCTGCCGAGACTAACCAGTAAGGCCGCACGGCTGGGTGAACAAAGGGTGCTTGCCGGTGGAGCGTGCTGGCCGGACATTATTGAGAACAATGAACCGCGAGCCGTTCTGGCGTGACAAGTGCGTGATCATCACGGGGGCCTCGAGCGGGATCGGCTGGGCACTGGCAGAACACCTGGCAACACGCGGTGCCAGACTGGGCCTCCTGGCCCGCCGGGCCGCCTTGCTCGAGGAGTTGGCCGCCAAGCTCCGCGGCGACGGCGCGGTTGTCGCCCTCGCCACCGCGGACGTGGGCAATCCCGAACAAACGCGCCTGGCGATCAGGCGTCTGGAGCAGGCCCTCGGCTCGTGTGAGGTGCTGATCGCGAACGCGGGCATCCACCGCTACACGCCCGGCCACGAATTCGACATCGCCATCGCCAACGCCGTGATCACCACCAACGTCCAGGGGGTGATCAACGCCATCGGCGCGGTATTGCCCGACATGGTGGCCCGGCGGAAAGGGCACGTGGTCGGCGTTGCCAGCATCGCCGGGATGCTCGGGCTGCCTGAGGTGAGTGCTTACTCTGCCAGCAAGGCGGCCGTCCTGAGGCTGATGGAAAGCCTACGGGTCGATCTAGCCCGCCACGGTGTCAAGGTCACCACGATCTGCCCGGGGTTTGTCGACACGCCGATGATCCACGACCACCGGCGTAAGCTGTTGCTGTTCGTCCTGCAACCGCCGGAGGCGGCGCGGCGGATCGCGCGGGCCATCGAGCGCGGCCGGGCCGAGTATTGGTTCCCTTGGCCGACCTGGTTGATTGCCCGGCTGGCCCGCGCGCTGCCGCTCGGGGTTTATCGCTGGATGGCTGCCCGGCTGGTGCGGCGCGACGGCGGCGCGGGACGAATCCCCTGGTAGAAGGAAGGCATATTATCGGCCCCGCTGACCCCACACACGCCATGCCGACCGCCGAACCAACGCTCCGATCCCCCGAAAGCTTGAACTGCCACGTTGGTAGACGATACTATAGAGAGCTCTTCTCATCGGCCCCTCGGCCGAATCGTACCGTGCGCTGTGCAGGGGTTACACGGAGGCTCGAACCATGTTGAGACTAACCGCGGTTTGTTTGGCAATTGGATCACTGGCACAGTTGCTCACACCGGGCTGTCCGCTGCTGAGCGAGCCAATCCCGGACGACGCCGGACCGCCCCAGCCACAGGTGAGCGCACCCGATCGCGCGGCCGGCGACGAGCAGGTCGAGCTGACCGCCAGCGTGGCCGGGGCCGACGACGAGGGCACGATCTCTTATCAATGGTACCAGACATACGGTCGTGTCGTCGATCTGCAGAACGCGAACACTGCCGCCGCCCGCTTCGTCGCACCGCGGGTGACGAAAGACCACACCCTCCGCTTCAGGGTGGACGCACGAAACCCGGCCGGGGCAACCGGCAACGCGGAGGCCGCCGTCACGATCATTGGCAAACCGTGGCCCGGCGGCTCGGACACCACCGGGCAGGGCGACGACTCTTCCGCATCTGGCGACAGCGGGTCCGACGGGACAGGCGACGACTCCCGCACGGGCTCCTCGGGCGACACCGGCACCACCAGCGGGGACACAATCGCAAGCTCGACCGAAGAGGACCGTGTGTACCTAGTTACCACCAAAGGTAAGATCGTGATCGAGTTGTACCCGACCGACGCCCCTCTAACCGTGAAGAACTTCCAGACCTATGTCCGTGAAGGCTTCTACCGCGGCACCATCTTCCACCGCGTCACCCAGGATGAGGACGGTGAGGGCGAGATCGTCCAGGGCGGGGGCTATCTCCCCGGCATGGAGTACAAGGAGCCGACCCACTCGCCAGTGCCCAATGAATCGGACAACGGGCTGAACAACGTCCGCGGCACGGTCACGATGGCCCGGACAAGCGACCCTGACTCGGCGACCTCGCAGTTCTTCTTCAACCTGAAGGTTCACCCGGAGTACGATTGGCAGGATGGCGAACCGGGCTACACCGTCTTCGGCCATGTGGTCCAAGGGATGAGCATCGTCGATGAAATCGGCCGGGTGGAAATCAACCCGCCGGGCGATGGTGCCCCTGTTGATGATATCGTGATCATCCGAGTGGGGTTCGGGCAGTAACCGTCCCGGCGCTGCCCTCGCGGACACAAGCCGCTTTGCCCGCCGATCTTCCAAGAGGCCGGAGGGTCTCGCTCCGCACGGGGGCTTCCCGCCGCAAGCGGCCATGCCTCGCCGCCCGTTCAGGCATGGCGCAGCCAGTGGAACAACTCCCGGGGCGAAGGCGGCTTGCCGTACATCAACACCCCCACGCGAAAGATCTTCCCGCTCGCCCATATCGCGACCAGCACCGACGCCCACAGCAGCGCCAAGCTGGCCACGATCTGCCAGATCGGCGTGTGCGGGTCCGCGCAGATGCGCAGGATCATCACGAAAGGCGTCATCGGCGGAATGAAGCTCAAGACCACGCTGACCGTCGAGGCCGGACTCTGCGAGATGTACATCCAGCAGAACATCGGCACGATGGTGATGATCGAAAGCGGGAAAGCCATTCCCTGAGCGTCTTTGAGCGTGTTGCAGGCCGAGCCGATCCCCGCCAACAGCGAGGACAGTAACAGAAAGCCCGGCAGAAAGTACAGCAGGGCGTAGGTGATGCGATAGCCGCTCACCAGGTGTCCCGCGCCGCTGGCCCGCGCCGCGAGGTAGCCCACGCTGCCCCACACGCCCAGCATCACCAGGCCGACCACCGCCATGCCCAGGATCTTGCCGGCCATCAGTTGGGTGGGGCTGACCGCCGACAGCAGGACCTCGACCACGCGCGAACTCTTCTCCTCGATCACGGTCGTCAGAAGCCCGTTGCTGATGCCGAGCGTGGCCATGAAGAGCAAAAACATGAACGCAAAGGGCATTGCCATGCGCGCCCACTCGTCACCGGTGGCCTCCTCGCCCGTTTGCACGTCGATGGTGCGCACGGGAACCACTTGCCCCAGCAGCTTCTGCACCCGCTCCGGATCGATCGGCGGCGTCGCCCGGCGGCAGCGAGCCGCGAAAACGGCGTCGTTAATCATCCTTTGCAGTTGCAGGCCCGTCTCCAGTTGAATGTCCTTGCGGCCAAACTCGCAGGCTGAGCCCGCGTACACCGTGTCCATCAGAACCGGGACCGGCCACGCCAGCGGCGGAACGTGGATGACCGACCACACCGGTGAGGCGCGCGCGATCTCGGCCGGAATGACCAGGTATGCGTGCCACTGCCCCTCTTGAACCATGGCGGCCAGCCGCTCCGCATCCGCAGCGTCAATCATCGTCACGAGAATCTGCCGATGTGGATAATCGCGGTTGTAGGCCTGACACTGCCGCAGAAGCTCGTCGAAGACCACGCCGCTGTGATCCACGACGGCGATCTGTCGCGGCGGCAGCTTCTCTCTTGTCAGCGACTGGGCCATCCAGCCGAAGCCGGAGATCGCTCCGCCGATCGCCAGCGGCATCACCAGAGCACTGATCAAGAAGGCTTTGGTCTTGACGGTCTCGATGAATTCGCGGACCGCGACGACGACCACTCTGCGCATCAGATGGTCCTCCCCGCCGCGGCAACCCCCGCCCCCATCTCGTCATCGCCGGCGCCCACACCCACCTGCCGGTCGGCTCCGACCAGCCTTACGAAGATCTCCTGCAGGTCGGGGCGTTGGATCTCGAAGCGTGACAGGCGCGCGATGTCAACGGCCCGCTTCAGAATGGCGCTGGGGTCGGCCCCGTCATCGAGTTCGAGCCGGGCCTGGGCGGTGGTGACGTGCGCGCTGACCACGCCCGGCAAACGCGTCAGGCGCTCGAAATCCCCCTCCCCCTCGAGCACGAGCATGCGCGTCGTGAACCGCGAGCGAATCTCGTGCATCGTTCCCTCGATCAGCTTGCGGCCGCGATTGATCAGCACAATACGATCGCATAGCCGCTGGGCCTGCTCCATCTGGTGCGTCGAGAGAACCACCGTGGCGCGCCCGCCGTGCAACTCGCCGATCAGCTCCTTGAGCAACTCGATGTTCAGCGGGTCCAGCCCGGAGAACGGCTCGTCCAGGATGACCAGCTCCGGCTCGTGCAGGATCGCGATGACGAATTGAAGCTTCTGCTGCATCCCCTTGGAGAGGGCCTCGGTCCGCTTCTTGCGCCAATCCTGCAGCTCGACGCGTTCGAGGCACTCGGCGATACGCCGGCTCAGCGCGTGGCCGTGCAGCCCCTTGAGCCGCCCGAAATAGCGGAGCGTCTGATTCACCGTCATCTTGCGGTACAGGCCGCGCTCCTCGGGCAAATAGCCGACGCGGTCCTTGACCTGCGACGCGCGTGGATGCCCCAGGACCGAGATCTCCCCTTCGTCGGGGTAGATGATGCTCATCACCATCCGGATCGTCGTGGTCTTGCCCGCCCCATTGGGACCGAGAAACCCCAGCACCTCCCCGGCCGACGCGCGCAGGTTGAACCGGTCCACCGCCGTAAAGCGGCCGAACCGTTTGGTCACCTCGGCTAGTGTCAGTACCTCGGTCATGCGCGTCCGCCCGTCAGAGGCCCGCGGCGGATCCGCTCCCGCACAGCCTGCCCGAGCCCACAACAATCCGTACTATTACCGGCGAAGGGTGAGTTTTGGAAACCGAAGGGTGAGCAGAATCTGCAACGACGGCGTGGCCCCCCCGCCGACCGCCGCTTAGCGATCCTCCAGAAGCGAGGCGTGCTCCCGCAGCTTCTTCAGGCCCTCGAACAGGCGTGACTTCACCACGGACTCGGAGATCTCCAGCACCTCGGCGATCTCGGCCCGGGAAAGGTCATCGGCATACCGAAGCCGGAGAACCTCGCGGTACTTCACGGGCAGGGCGTTAACGAGGTGACTGAGGCGTGACTTCGCCTCGTCTCGAGCGAATCTGGTGGAGACCCCGGTCGAACCCCGTGACATCCGCGAAGCGGAGGGCAAAGCCGCGTTGTCCCGTCGGCGGGCCCGACCGCGCAGGACGTTCCGGCAGTGGTTCAGGGCAATCTTGTAGATCCAGGGCCGAGGGTTGTCCGGCACCTGCTTCGACTCGAGCACTTTGCGGAACACCTCCTGAACCGCGTCCTCGGCCTCCTCATGGCTGCCCAAACGCGACCAGAAGAAGCCGACCAGGCGCTCACGGTACTCGCGGTCGAGCAAGTCGCCGGCCCCGGCGTCGCCGGCGCGCAGCTTGGGCACCAGCGAGGGCGTCAGGTCACGCGGGGATCTATCGGGTTCCGGGCGATCGGTCGTCACAAGCGACGCCTTTCTGGCTATACGTGCCCGTCGGTATGACACCGCTCACCGAATTCCGACGGGAACTTTGAGCGCCTAACGTAACCCTCTGTGGCACCGGCATCCTGCCGGTGAAACCACAGGCTGGAAGCCTGTGCCACAGGTTCTGTTAGGGCCTCTTATCACACTCTTCACCTGCCGTGCCACCCAGAGGCCCTGAAGAATACTTCTCCAGCCGCCGCACGCTGCCTGCGCGCGCGACCGCCGCAACAGAAGACTACGGTGGAGAAGATTGCTCCACCTGCGCCGGATCGCGAAGCATCGCCCGGTACTCGTCGGCCTTCTCGGCTTTACCCCAGACGTCATAAAGGCCAATGAGTCGCCGGAGAACTTCCATCGTTCGTTCGTGGGTTTCGCCGCGGTCGGCCACGATGATCGGGTAGTTCGCCGCCAGGAGCGCCTCGGCTTCCTCGTATTGCCCCAGCTTGGTCAGGCATTCACCAAGCAGGCTCCCCGTGTAAGCCGTGAGCCAGTGTTCGCGGCCTAACCTGTTTCGCCGGATGCGCAGGCATTCGTGCAATATGGGCTCAGCCGCTTCGCGGTCGCCCCGTTCCGTCAGCAAGCGCCCCAAGGCCTCCAATGTGGTGGCTACGTAGGGGTGATCCTGTCCAAGCAGCTCTCGACGCATGTTCAAGCATTCGCGGAGCCGGTCCTCACTCTCCTGCAGACTGCCTTGGGCCTGAAGAACCTGGGCCAAGTCTCCGAGGGCCCATGCCACAACCAGGTGCGAAGGGCCAAAGTGTTTTCGAGCCGCGCTGACCGCCTCGCGCAGGATTGCCTCGGCCGTAGCACAGTCCCCGTTCCGCCGCTGCCGCTCCGCAAAGCCGATCATGATCGATGGAATTTGATTGCTCCAGAACGGGTCACTCATGAATGGTTGATAGAACAAGCGCATGAACTCACGGGCGCCGTCGTGTTGGCCGGCGACCCAGCGCGCGCGAATGAACAACAGGGCCCAGTCCATCACCGCGCGAACCGTCTCTCCACTCAGCGGTTGGCCTGCGCCGCCGACAAGAGCCTCGACCTGGCTTATGAGCTGCCGGGCACGCGCGGAGTCGAGGGCAGATCCCTGCGCGCTTGTGATCCTCAGCGCGGGGTCCTTGCTTTCGCGGACTATCTCCGCACTTAGCATGGTCCTCGCACCAATGACGAGGGCTTCAATCATGATCTCATCGGCAGCCGCCGGGTCGCCAGCCATCCGATAGAGATGCGAGAGGCTGGCCATTGTTCTCAGCGTCAGGTTATCTTCGGGCCCCAGAAGCTTGACACGAATGTCCAGCGCTCGATGGCAGAGGCCTAACGCTTCCTGATACTCATGTGGGTCGCGGTACGGGTTAGCCCACCAGCGGTAGTAGGACAGGTGATGTGAAACATGCTCCATGCTGCTGGCCACGTCCAGGTGCTCCTCACCAAAGAGGTCGCGCCTGGTGACCAACGCCTCTCGCAACTGATATTCGGCTGCCTCGTAGCGTCCGATGGTCGCGTACGCCAAACCCAACGTATCACGTATGTCCGCCTGCACCTCCGGCTGGTCGGCGAGCTCGGTCTCGACGCGTCCAGCCGCTTGGTCAAGTGTCTCACGAACAGTGGTGTCCCAGGCCCAACCGCTGTACGGGCTCACCGAGCCAATTGTGCTCTCCAAGAAGTGCTGAATCCGTCTGGCCTTATCGGCCTCCTCCTCAGCCTCTGCCCGAGCCTGGTTGGCCTTCGTGCGCTCATGCTCCGCAACCATTCGCAGCCGCTCCGCTTGCGTGTACAGAAGGCTCATCCAAACTCCGAAGGCCAAAACCATGACGAAGGCCGCAGCCGCGAAGGCAAACGGGAGCTTGTGCCGGGCCACCAACTTGCGGAACTGATAGGCTGCGCTAGGTGGATGGATCGGGACGGGCTGGTTCGCCAAGTAGAGCCCAACGTGCTCGGCCAGAGTCAAGGCGCTCTGGTAACGTTGCGACGGCTCCTTCTTCAGAGCCGCGAGCGCGACCTCATCCAGATCCCGGCCCAACTTGGGATTGATCGCGCTTGGCCGGGACGGCTCTGCTTTGCAGATCGTGTCCAACGCCTTGCTTAGCGGCGACTTGCTGACGTCGTACGGCAGTCGCCCGGTCAGCAACTCATACAGGATCACGCCGAGCGCGTAAACGTCGATGAGTGCGTCGGCCGCATCACGCTGTCCTTCGGCCTGCTCCGGGCTCATGTAGGGCAACGTGCCCATGATCTGCCCGTCTTTGGTCTGCCTGTCGGCTAGCGTCTCCTCGCTGCCCGTCAGGCGGGCCAGGCCGAAGTCGAGGATCTTCGGCGTGCCGTCCGTGTCGATTAGGATGTTGGACGGTTTCAGGTCGCGGTGGAACACGCCCCGCTGGTGGGCGTGATAGGTCGCCAGGCAGATTCGGCGGAACAGCTTCAAGCGCCCCGCTAGCGAGAGCTGCTGCTCACGAACATAGGCGTTGAGGGGAGTGCCATCGACCAGCTCCATCGTGAAGTAGGGCAGTCCCTCCTCGGTCCAGCCGAAGTCATAGATCGCCGGGATGGACGGGTGCTTGGCCAACGCCAGCGCTTTGGCCTCACGCTGAAAACGCCGCAGAGCCTCCTCATCCGAGAAACGTCCGTGCTTGAGCACCTTCAGCGCCACCACGCGCGGCGGCGTCTGCTGCTCGGCCTCGTAGACCAGCGCCTGGCCACCTTCACCGATTAACCGCTTTATGAAGTACGAGGCGATTTTCTCCGGGAGCGGGGCCGCGTGCACCTTCGAAGCGGCCTCGATAGCCTGGATGTCGCGGCGGAAGCGCTCGGCCAGCGCCCGACAACGCGCGCAGACCGCCAAGTGCTCCTCCAGCTCCGGCGCGTTCCGGTCGATCAAGCTCCAAAGCTGTTCATCTGAGATGTCGCAACTCACCACCAACCCCTGACAGATGCCGGCGTCACAACCACCGCTGGTGATTATATGCTTCCGCCCCCGACCAGAGAAACCAAGGCTCTTCGCTCGCACTTCGGCTACCTTCCCCGTGTCGGCGTCTCAGTCTTGGCAGCGTCGGCGCCGCCCCGCGCAACCTCTCCGGGCGCACTGCCGGACAGACGCCGGCCGCGCCAGACTGGCTGCGCCGCTGCCGTTTTGATACGCTCTATGCCGCCCGCAGGAAACGCCAAAGAAAAGAGGGTTTGGAACATGATAACAGAAGTGCCTTTGCTCATCGCAGTGTGTCTGGTGACCACGAATCAAGATCTCCCAACCGCGACGGTGCAGACGGACGACACGGTCATCTCCCAATCCTGCCGCGTTGTGGTTCCCGCAGAGATGGTGATCGCAGACACCAACGGCGACGGCGTGATCCAGATCGGCGCTGCGGACATCGTGGTGGAGTTCGCGACCGGCTCCGTGCTGCGCGGCTCGCCCCAGGGAACGCGACCGGACGAATACAAGGGCTACGGCATCCGGCTCAACGGGCACGCGAACGTGACGATTCGCAACGCGCGCGTCAGTGGCTACTGGTGCGGCCTGTGGGCCACGAAGGCCGACGGGCTAACGGTCGAGGACGTCGAGGCATCCGACAACCGCCGGGCGTATCTGAAATCGACGCCCGTGGCCGAGGACGGTAGCGACTGGCTCTGGCCGCACGTCAACGACGAAAACGAGTGGCTGCGCAACTACGGCGCGGGTATCTACATCGAGGATTCCGAGCGCGTCACCGTCCGCCGCTGCCAGGTCTGGCACGGCCAGAACGGGCTGTGCTTAGACCGCGTCAATGATTCGAAAATCTACGACAACGACTTCTCGTTCAATTCCGGATGGGGCGTCGCCATGTGGCGCTCCAGCCGCAACGTGATCAGCCGTAACGCGATCGACTTGTGTGTACGCGGCTACAGCCATGGGGTCTACAACCGCGGACAGGACTCGGCCGGCATCCTCATGTTCGAGCAGAACAACAACAACGTGATCGCGGAGAATTCGGCCACGCACGGCGGCGACTGCTTCTTCGGCTTCGCCGGGCGCGAGGCACTCGGCGATGTCGGACAGCACCCGCTGGAGCGGTACAAACGCCGCGGAAACAGCAACAACCTGCTGATCAATAACGACTTCTCGTACGCCCCCGCGCATGGAATCGAAATGACGTTTTCCTTCAGCAACCGCTTCATTGGCAACCGCATGGTCGAGAATGCCATCTGCGGCGTGTGGGGCGGCTACTCGCAGGACACGCTCATCGCCGGCAACTACTTCGAGGGCAACGGCGAGATGGGCTACGGGCTGGAGCGCGGCGGCGTCAACATCGAGCACGGCCGCAACAACCGCATCGTCCACAACAAGTTCCGCAACAACAAGTGCGGCGTGCACCTGTGGTGGGACCCGGAAGGCAACTTCACGGACAAGCCCTGGGGCAAGGCCAACGGGTCGGATTCCATCGGCAACCTCATCGCCGACAACGAGTTCGTCGGCGACAAGCTCGCGTTCCACTTCCGCATGGTTCCGGACAAAGAGCGGCCGCAGCAGGGCGCGAACCAGATCACCCTCGGGACCAACGTGGTGCGCGACGTTGGCAAGGAGATCGACGCGGATGACAAGAGTGAGGTGGATCACAAGCCGGACCTGGAGGTCAAGCCGCTGGACGTGCCGGATCATCCGGTCTACGGCCAAACGCGCCCGATCGGCGCCCGCAAACATCTACGCGGCCGCCACAACATCATCATGACCGAGTGGGGCCCGTGGGATCATGAATCACCGCTGGTGCGCCAGGTCCAGTCCACCGGCGATTCGGTCACCTACGACCTACACAAAATGCCCGGCAAGCCGAAGGTGCAGGTCCGCGGCCGCAACGTCAGAGGCACCCTCACGCCGCCGAAGGAGAAAGACGGTGCTCCAACGTACACCGTCAAGACGACGGCTGGCGGCGTGCACCCGTACATTTTGCGGATCAAAGCGGGTGGCTTTGAGAAGGAGGCCGCGGGCACGCTCATCGCGACCACATGGAACGCCACGTTCTTCAAGTGGAACAAGGACGTCGATCCGCGCGAAGACCTCGATGGCTGGCGCGAACTGGCCGACAGCGACAAAGCCATTTCGGCCAAGCCCAAGCAACTGACGTTCAAGTACGCCCACGGCGGGCCGAGCGAGCAAAACCTCTCCGACGAGCTCAAGGCGGCCAAGCTCGGCGGCGACCACTTCGGCATGATCGCCAGGACCCAGTTGCGCTTGCCGAAGGGGAAATGGGAATTCACGACCCTGAGCGACGACGGCGTGCGCGTGACGGTGGACGGCCAGCCGGTCATTGAGAACTGGACCTGGCACGGCCCGACGCGCAACACCGGAGCGCTGGAGATGCCCAAGGAAAAAACCGTCGAAATCGTGGTCGAACACTTCGAGATCGACGGCTACGCGACGCTGGAGCTGAGCATCTCCCCGGCCGACTGACGGGCGGCATCATGTAGTAGGCGTGGCCCCGGCATATACCGCGGGGAAAAGGGGAGGGGAGAGGAGGGGAGGGGCGAGACTTGAGCGGGAGCACCCAATTCTCATAGAATGACCCCTGAACGAGTAACGCGGGGAGCGAGCACATGGCTGGACATTCACACTGGGCACGCATCAAGCGCGCCAAGTCGGCCACCGACGCCCGGCGCGGGCGGATGTGGAGCAAGCTGGCCCGGGCGGTCATCGTCGCGGCCCGCAGCGGAGGCGGCGACCCCGAGACCAATCTGACCCTCCGCTACGCCATTGATGCCGCCAAAGCTGCCAACATGCCCAAGGACACCATCGAGCGGGCCGTCAAGAAAGGTACCGGCGAGATCGGCGGCCAATCGTTCGACGAGTTGATCTTCGAGGGTTACGGGCCCGGCGGTGTTGCCATCCTCTGCACCGTCCTGACCGACAACCGCAACCGCACCGCCCCGTTAATCAAGAAGATCTTCGAACGCCGCGCCGGAAACCTCGGCGCCACCAACTCGGTCGCCTGGATGTTCAGCAAGCGCGGCGTATTCATCGTCCCTTCCACTCAGGCCGACGAAGACACGCTCACCCAGATCGCCCTGGAAGGCGGAGCCGACGACCTCAAGCCGGTCGGCGATGCGTTCGAGCTCGACTGCGATCCGGCCGTCTTTGAAGACCTTCGCCAGGCGCTGGACGCCGCCGAGATCAAGCCCGAGAGCGCCGAGATCTCGATGGTCCCGTCCTCGACGGTCACGCTGGCCGGCGAAGATGCCGAACGCATGGTCAAGCTGCTCGAAGAGCTTGAGGATCACGACGACATCCAAAACGTATATAGCAACTTCGAGATGTCCGAGGCGGAGATGGCCCGGCTGGCGCAGTAGTGCCCGGCGAATGGGAGGGCGAGGCAGGGTGCCCCATCCCTTCCAGGGGTGGGGGACTGACTCGGAGCTTGCAAGGCTCCTGCTGGTCGGGACGGGTGGCCCGACACTCCAGCGGTAGGGGTGCGATTCCAGCCAAAGGACGCGGCCATCGTCCGGAAATCGCCCCCGATGGGTAGAGCCGAGGTCAGCCCGGCCGGTTCGCCCTTGAGTCCGGACCGAACCTGGGTTATCCTGTAAATGCCATATCCGCCGCGGCGGGCACGGGTTGCCGCGGACGCGGCATCAGGGGTCGCGAAGATGAGGAGGCGCGTAACATGTCGAAGCCGAGTCAAAATACGACGCTGTTGATCTTGGCCACGCTTGTCCTGGTCCTCGGCCTGGCAGCAGGGAACGCTGACGCCGACACGATCTATGTCTGCTGGGACGGCAGCGGGGATTATTCGACCATCCAGGCGGGCATCGACGCCGCGATGGATGGCGACGAGGTGATCGTCTGCGACGGTACCTACACCGGCGCGGGCAACAAGAACCTCGACTTTCACGGCAAGGCGATCACCGTCCGCAGCGCCAACGGCCCGGACAACTGCATCATCGACTGCGAAGAGAGCGGGCGAGGGTTCCACTTCCACAGCGGGGAGACGGACGCGTCAGTTTTGAATGGACTGACGATCAAGAACGGGACGGTAACGGGATACGGCGGGGGCATTCGCTGCTACTACAGCAGCCCGACGATCAGTAACTGCATCGTCGCCGATTGTTGCGCAAACTATCTCACTATCAATTATGGCGGCGGCATTCTCTGCGACAACGCTGGCCCCACGATCACGCAATGCACGATCAAGGGCAACCGGGCCTGGGGGTACGGCGGCGGCATCTCGTGCGTGGAAGACAGCCGCCCGATTATTATGAACTGCATCATCACGCGCAACAGGGCCGGTTATGATGGGGGCGGCGGTGGGATCTCGTGCGATGCAAGTGCCCCAAAGATCTTCAACTGCACGATCACTGAAAACGCACAACTAGGGAACACCATTGTCGGCGGGGTCCTCGTCGCCGACCATAGCCACGTAACTATGAGCAATTGTATCTTGTGGGGCAATGTAGAAACCTCCAGCCCACCTATCGACGAGATTGGAGTAATCTCGTCGTCTTTTTTGGAAGTCTCGTACTGTGACGTGGCGGGCGGAGAGGCAGACGTGTATGTCGAGGATGGTAGCATGTTGCACTGGGGCCCGGGCAACCTCGATATCGATCCCGAGCTGACGCGCTTCGGCAACCACGTGCTTGCCAGCTCCCCCTGTATCGACGCGGGAGATCCCGAGTTTGTACCCCAACCGGATGAAGCGGATATTGACGGCGAGGACCGAATCGTCAACGACCGTGTGGATATGGGAGCGGACGAGTTCCTTGACACAGACGCCGACACTTTGCCGGATTGGTGGGAGCAGCGCTACTTCGGTTCACCGACTGGAGGCGATGCCGCCGCCGATGACGACGGCGACGGGCTAAGCAACAGCGGGGAGTACGCCGCAGCCCGCAATCCCTTCCAACCCTCGGTGACCTATTACGTTAACGTCCTGGGTTATGACGGCTGGGACGGTCTGGCGCCGGAGTGGGACGGCGAGCACGGCCCCAAGGCCACCATTCAGGCCGCGATTGATGCAACCGACCCGTACGAGGCGGATGTCGTGATCGTCGCAGAAGGGACGTACACTGGCGACGGCAACCGGCGTATCGACTACCTCGGAAAAGTGATCACAGTCCGTAGCACCGATCCGGACGATATGGACGTCGTAGCGGCGACGGTCATCGACTGTGAGGGCAGCTGGCCTAACCCGCAAGTAGGCTTCAAGTTTCTATCGCGCGAGCGGCTTGACTCGGTATTGGCGGGGCTCACCATAATAAATGCGTCTTATGGTGGCGGCGGTGGCGTGTTGTGCCATATGTTCAGTGGTCCCTTGATCACACAGTGCATACTCGCCGACAATTATGACTACGGCGCTGGCGCCATCCAGTGTTACAACGCTAGCCGTCCGACCGTCACGGACTGCATGATCTTGGGCAACACGTCAGATACAGACGGTGGCGGTATCTCTTGTTTTTGGCAGAGCCATGCCACGATCAGTAACTGCATGATTGTGGGTAACGGCAGCTATAAAGGTGGCGGCATCTACTACAGCTGCAGCAACCTCACCATCACCGACTGTCTGATCATGGACAACGAGGCCGATTATGGGGGCGGCATCTATGGCCTCAGCGGCAATGCGGCTATTGCCAATTGCATCCTCTGGAGCAACACGGCGGTGTTCGGCCCGCAGATTTGGGGCTCGCCCAGCGTGACGTACAGTTGCGTCCAGGGCGGCTGGCCCGGTGAGGGTAACATCGACGCTGATCCGCTGTTTGTCGATCCGGACAACGGTGATTATCGGCTGTCTGCCGGTTCGCCGTGTATTGATGCCGCGGATAACGAGGCGGTGCCGGCTGACGAACTCGATCTCGACGAAGACGGCGATACGGAGGAGCCGATCCCGTTCGATCTCGATGGCAACCCACGCTTCATCGACGACCTGGACACGGAAGACACCGGCAACCCCGATCCGGACTACCCCGAGCTGCCGGTCGTGGACATGGGCGCGTACGAGTTTCAGATCCCGGGCGACATCAACGGCGACGGCTGCGTCGATCAGGCGGACCTGGGGATACTGCTGGCTGACTGGGGCTGCACCGGCGGTGGCTGCCCCGGCGACTGCGACGGTGACGGCGACACTGACCACGCCGATCTGGGCATCCTGCTGGCCCACTGGGGCCAGGGGTGCCCATAGCGTCCCCGCATGAACCCGCCGGGGGCATCGGCGGGTCACAATCGGCTTGCCTCGCCCACGGTCGGCGCAATATCATGGGTGGAGAGGGGTTAGCGTCTACGAACGTGCCGGGATTGAGGTGCCTTGATGAGCGAACTGCCCGATTCGGTTGTCCCCCTGTTGCAGGAAATGAAAAACCTGGATGCCAGTGACCTGCATCTGAAGACCGGGGTCCCGCCCGTCTACCGCATCGCCGGGCGCCTACGGCGCACGACGATGCCGACCATCAAGGTGGACGGGCGCGAGATCGAGCACATCATGAAACCGGTCATTCCCAAGCGACGCTTTCACATCTACGAGGAGAAGGGAGCGCTGGACTTCGCTTCCACGCTCCCGGACGGGGACCGCTTCCGCATCAACATTCTGCGGGCCGGCGACCACATGCACGCTGCCATCCGCCGCGTCAAGGCCGAAATCCCCAGCTTCGAGGAGCTGCACCTGCCGCCAATCTACCACAAGCTCGCCGACGAATTGTACGAGGGGCTGATCGTCGTGTGCGGCGTGACCGGCTGCGGGAAGAGCACCACCCAGGCGGCGATGATCGACCACATCAACAAGACCCGCCTGGTCAACATCATCAGCATCGAGGACCCGATCGAGTACGCCTTCCGCCCCAAGAGCGCCATTGTCAGTCAGCGCGAGATCGGGCTCGACCTGGACACGTTTGCCGACGGGCTACGCTCCGCGGTCCGTGAGGACCCGGACGTGATTTTCGTGGGCGAGATGCGCGATGCCGACACCGTGCTCGCGGCACTGACGGCAGCCGAGACCGGACACCTGGTCTTCGCCACGCTGCACACGGCGGACACGATGCAGTCGCTGACGCGCATGCTCGAGTTTTTCCCCCGTTCGCAGCACGCCTTCATCCGCAGTTCCATTGCCAACAGCCTCAAGGCCGTCGCGGCTCAGCGCCTCTTGCCGGCGATCGATCCCAAGATCTCGCGGGTTCCCGCGACCGAGATGCTGCTCGCCGAGCCGGCCGTGGTTGACAAGATCCGCGAGGGCGAGGATGAGGACCTGCCCTCGATCATCACCGGGAGCACGGAATCCGGCATGCACAACTTCACCATGTCGCTGGCCCGGCTGATCGCGGAGGGCTACGTGTACACCGACACGGCGATGGAGTTCGCCCCCAACCGCGAGCAGCTTTTGGGCGCGATCCGGGGCATCAAGACCGCGGCTCAGACGTTAGTACACCGCATCAAACGCACCGGAAACATCTGATTGGGAAATGCCTCAGGGGAGACCGGCCGGGCGCCCGCAGGTGCGGGGATCGCTGGCCCCGACCATCGTGCCGTCCTCCAGGAACTGAATCGCCTGCACCACGCCCGTCCTGCGCTTCCCGCTGAGACGGTGGCCGAACGCTTTCAGCCGCTCGACGACGTCCGCCGGCGGCTCGCGGTCGAAGTAGACCTCGTCTGGGCGCCATTGGTGGTGCAATCGCCGCCCGCTCATCGCGTCGGCCAGCGATTGCCCCTCCATCACGCCCAGGGCCACCTGAAGCACCGATGAGATGATGCGTGGCCCGCCCGACGCACCCAGCACCAACACCGGCTTGCCCTCCTTCAGCACGATCGTCGGCGACATGCTCGACAGCGGCCGCTTGCCGGGCGCGACGAGATTCGCCTCGCTTTGCACCAGCCCGTAGAGATTTGCTTCGCCGGGCACCGTAAGGAAGTCGTCCATCTCATTGTTCAGAATGACCCCATACGGCCCCGCGACAACCAGCGAACCGAACGTGCCGTTGATCGTCTCGGTAAGTGCGACGACATTGCCGAAGCGGTCGGCGACGCAGAAATGGGATGTGCCACCGTCATCCGGGGCCGCTGGAGAACTGCCGTAATCGGCCGGGGCGAGGGTACTTCGCGCGCTGATACGCGGTACAAGCTCAGCGGCGTATGCCCGGCTTATGAGGCGTTGCACTGGGACCCCGACGAAATCGGGATCGCCGAACCAGCGGGCCCGGTCGGCGAAAGCGTGCTTCATGGCTTCGACCAGCACGTGCGCCCGCCCCTCGACCGGATGAATATCACTGCGCAGTGAACACGCTTGGAGAATGTTGAGGATCTCCACCAGGCAGACGCCGCCTGACGATGGCGGCGGCATCGAGACCATGTCATAGCCGCCGTAAACGTAACGTAGATGAATCGGCTCGCGCTCGCGGACGCGGTAGGCCTGCAGGTCGGCTGTTGTGAGCGTCCCGCCGGCCACCTGCACCGCATCAACCATGGCCCGGCCGATCGGACCGTCGTACACCGCGGCCGGACCGCGCTCGGCAATCAGGCCCAGAGCCTTGGCTAAGCCGGGGCGCTTGAGCTTGTGACCGACCGCGGGTGGCTGGTTGTTAACCAGGACGACGTCCAGCAGCTTGGCGTGCTTCTTCAGGGCCGGCCATTTCTCGAAATCTCCGAGAACGTCGCGGCACGCCTGACGGAAATGCTCGTCCACGACGAAGCCGGTCTCGGCCAGCTCGATCGCAGGCCGGACAAGCTCGGCCAGGGAGCGTGTGCCGAAGCGCTGGTTGATTTCCGCCAGCCCGGCAAGCTGGCCCGGCACGGCCACTGCATTTCCGCCGTACACGCTGGGTGACGGCCCGTTGCCGCGTTCGGCAAACAGCTTCGCGTAGCGCTCCGGCGTTGCGGACGAGGGTGCCGTCTCGCGGAAATCGAGCGCAAGGAAGCGGTTCCCTTTCGCAAGGTAGGCGACCATGAAGCCTCCGCCGCCGAGCCCGGTGCTCTGCGGCCGGGCGACCGCCAGGGCAAACGAGACCGCCGCTGCCGCGTCGAACGCGTTGCCACCCGATTTCAGGACGTCCGCCCCAATCCGCGACGCCTCGGGCGAATCGCTGGCGAGCATGCCGGTCTTGCCGCGCGCGATCCAGAGCGGATCGTCGGCCAGCGCGCCCGACGCCAACGCACAAGGGAGTACTGCGAGAACCAGTACGTGCCGAAGTCTCCAAACCATCCTGACACCTCTCCAACAAGCGTGCCTTCCGCCAGCCGCATTCTACACGCGCCGGCGTCTGTCATTCTGAGCCCAGCGAAGAATCTGGTCCTGTAAGGCACGCGGGCCGCCAGCCGGCACCCCGACGTGACAAGCCTTCTCCGGTCGGATTCAATACGCGCCATGGAAGTCACCCGCGAGATTCCTTCGGCGCGCAGGGTACTGGCCGAGACTCGCCGCTCCGGCCGCCGCATCGCCTTCGTCCCCACGATGGGTGCCTTGCACGTGGCCCACGTGTCGCTGATGGAGGCGGCCAGGCGCGATGGCGGCTACCTCGTCGTCAGCATCTTCGTAAACCCGACGCAGTTTACCCCCGAGGGAGACTTCGAGCGCTACCCGCGCGACGAAGCCGCCGACTTCGAAGTCTGCCGAAAAGCCGGCGTGGACCTCGTCTTCATGCCCCCGACCGAGGCGATGTACCGCCCCGACGCCGTCACCACCGTCCACGTTACCCGGCTGACCGACACGCTCTGCGGCCCGTGCCGGCCCGGCCACTTCGACGGCGTCACCCTCGTCGTCGCCAAGCTCTTCAACATCGTCCAGCCGGACGTCGCTTACTTTGGCGAAAAGGATTTCCAACAGCTCGCCGTCATCCGCCGGATGGTCCGCGACCTGGACATGCCCATCGAGATCGTCGGCTGCCCGACCATACGCGAGCCCGACGGCCTGGCCGTCAGCAGCCGCAACGCCTACCTCACTGATGCTCAGCGCCGGCAGGCCACCTCGCTGTACCACTCACTGTGCGAGGCCCGCACACGCATCCAGGGCGGTGCGCGTGATCCGGTCGAGGTAACCGACCAGATGCGCCGGATCATCGAAGAAGCCGGCCCGGCAAACGTCGATTACATCAGCGTGGTCGATCCCGAGTCGATGCAGCCGGTGCAGCGCATCGACAAGCCGGTGCTGATCGCCCTGGCGGTACACGTCGGCCCAGCTCGGCTCATCGACAACCTGCTGGTAGACCCGCACCGGACCGCGGACTAAGATTGCCCCGTCGCGCAGCCCAAACTCGCCAATCGGAGTAAGGTCGCACTGCCATGATGCCGGTCATTTTCCGCATTCCCCTCCTCGGGAGAGACCTCCCCAGCTACGGCCTGATGATGATGATCGGGTTCATGCTGGCGATCGTCTGGGCGGCCCACCGAGCGGCCAAATCCAAGGCCAACCCCGACGTGGTCCTTAACTGCGGCTTCATCGCCCTGATCGCCGGCGTCGTCGGCTGCCGCTTCATGTACGTCGTTCATTACTGGGACCAGTTCAAGAATCGCGGCGACGCCGGGCAGGTCTTCCTGGCGATCATCGACGTCACCAAGGGCGGTCTGGAGTTCTATGGCGGCTTCATCCTCACGGTGATCGCTGTCGTGGTCTGGCTCCGTTGGCGAGAGAGAGTTTCACTGCGTTGGTACCTAGACATCATCGCCCCCTCCGCGGCACTCGGGCTGGCCATCGGTCGCATCGGCTGCTTCCTTAACGGTTGCTGCTTCGGCGGCGTGTGCGACTTACCGTGGGCCGTGCGCTTCCCCTTCGGCAGCCCCGCCGCAATACAACACTGGGGCCAGAAACTCCCGGGGGCCGGGTTGCGCGAAGAGCTGATCTTCATTCACGAGCCGACCGGACTGGCCCAGCCGCTCAGTCGAGAGATCCTCACTATCCCCGAAGAGGACATCGCCCAGGCGGAGGCAACCATCGCTGAATTGACTGGGCAAATCGCCGGCCGTCAGGCTGAATTGAGCCGAGCCTCCGACAACGCCGAAAGGCAACGCCTGACACGGGAAGTGACGAAGCTCAACCGCAAGCTGGCGGCCGCTCAGCTCAAGCACGTGGGCATCCACACGCAGATGAAGAAATACGGTCTGACGTTTGCTGAGCTGCGTGCCCTCGCCGCCGAGCACCGCTCGCTGCCCATACACCCGACAGAATTATACTCGTCAATCACAGCGGCCTTGATCGCCTTCGTACTGAGCGCGGTGTACTGGCGGCGCACGCGCGATGGGCAAGTGGTCTGCGCGCTGTTTGTGATGCAGCCGCTGGCGCGCTGGCTGATCGAGGTGATCCGGGCCGACAACCCGGTCGATACGATGGGGTTCACCATCTCGCAGTTTCTGGCGATCTGTATGACGCTCGCCGGGCTGATCGGCTTCTGGGTGCTACGGCGGATGCCGCCCCGCTCCCCGCGCGCCCGGCCGTGGGAACCGCCGCCAGAGGAAGGGCCCAGCCGGAAAAAGGGCAAGCACGCGGCAACTCGGGCCTGAGCCCACGCATCGACCGCGGGCTGAACGGTGGCGGGGGGGAAGAATCCCCGCTAAACTCCCCGCTAGAGAGGGTATCGCATGGCTGAAGAAGAAAAAAAGATCATCGTTGACGAGGACTGGAAGGCCGAAGCGAAACGGGAAAAGGAGCGCCTGGCCGAGGAGACCGCCAAACGCGAGCCGCTGCCCGGCCCCAACTTCAGCGAGCTGCTCAATCTCATCGCCATGCAGGCCATGGTCGGGCTCGGGCTGGTCTCCGGTCCCGGCGGGGAGCGCATCCCGCCCAACCTCGAAATCGCCAAGCACTTCGTTGACCTGCTCCAAGTGCTCGAGGACAAGACCAAGAACAACCTCACCCCCGAGGAAAAGAAACTGTTGGACCAGGTGTTGTACGAGATGCGGATGCGCTACGTACAGGCGGCCGGCGGCGCCCCGCCCCCCAAGCCGTGACCGCGCGCCGACGCTATCGATCCGCCCCTCAGTCCCATGACCGCGAACCAGACCGACCAAAGCATGCGTTCGCAACCGCCGGCCGGGGCGAGCGAGCCCGAGCCCTTCGCCGACCGCGAGGCCCGCAACCCCTATTTCCGCTGGCTGGTTCACCTCGGCCTGCCCATGGCCATCAGCCTGCTTTTGCATGTAACCCTCTTCGGAGTGTTTGCCCTAAAGACCTGGCAGGCCTTCACCGAACGCACGATCGAAGTAGGCGAATACGAGGCCGGGATCACCGAGAGCCTGGCCGACCAAATGGAGGGAGCGTTCAAGTGGCCCGGCGAAACCCTGCTCCAGGCCCCCAACCCGGACGCCTTCGACTTCGCCGCCAACGAGTCTTTCACCCGCGACCTGAGCGAGCTGGGCGAGCTCGACCTCGGTGAGACCGGCTCCGGCGGCGAGGCGCTCGATACGGGCGGATTCGGCATTGGCACCAGCGGTCGCTCCGGAATCCTCGGGCTCGGCGGGGGGGCCGGAAGCGGCGGCGGGGGCGGCATCGGCGGCGGGTTCGGAACCGGGACCGGCATCGGAAAAGCCGGCGTCTGGAACCTCCGCATCCAAGCAAACAAAATCGCCTACGTCATTGACTTCTCCGGCTCGATCATCGTCGCCGCCAACGAGCTCAAACGCGAATTGAAACGCTCCGTCGGCGCGCTCAAGCCCTTCCAGTCGTTCAACGTATTTGTCTTCTACAGCACCGGCACCGCGAACGCCGACCGCGTCGTCACCGAGGGCTTCGAGCAAACGCTACAGCCCGCCCGCCTGGATGTCCGCCGCAAGTTCTTCGCCTGGATCGCGCGCAAGACGCCCCAGGGATCGACGCACCCCTTGCAGGCCGTCAAACGCGCCCTGGCCCTCAAGCCGGATGCGATCTTCTTCTTCTCCGACGGCTACTTCGACGACTCGGTGGTCGCCGACATCGCCCAGGCCAACCGCCGCGTCAAGGCCCAGATCCACTGCCTGGTCTTCGACGAGATCCTCCTCGAAGATACCAGCGGGCTGCCACGCATGACCGACGGCGCCCGCCGCTTGAAACGGATTGCCGACGCCAGCGGTGGAAAAACCAAAGTCGTGACCGGCGTTGACCTGCATGGGCCATAAGTCCAGCGCGCCGCGCAAGCGGGGAGCGTGGGAGGAAAGGACGAAGAGATGATTAGCCTTCGCTTGGCCGGATCACTGGGGCTGCTGTCGCTCGCGGGGACCAGCCCGACCTTCGCGCAATCCGCCGGCTCGTCAGAACAATCGATGTTCACCCTGATCCGCGACGGGATCGAGTGGCCGGCCTGGTTCATCCTGCTCGGCTCGGTCGTGGTGCTGGCGATTATCGCCGAGCACTTCCTTACCATCCGCCGAAGGACCATCATCCCCATCGACCAGGTCAAGCGGGCCAAGGACCAGATCGAACGGCGCAACTTCCGCGAATGCCTCAGCCGCATGCAGAAAAGCTCGACTTTCTTCGCCCGCGTGATGACTGCCGCCCTCCGGCACGGCCGCCACGGCTTCGACGCCATGCACGAAGCCGCGCTCGAAAAGTCCGGCGAGCTGAGCGGGCGGATGTTCCGCAAGGTGGAGTACCTCAACATCTTCGGCAACCTCGGCCCGCTCATGGGCCTGCTGGGAACCGTCTGGGGCATGATCATCGCGTTCGGCGCGATGGGGGCCGGCGGGGGAACCGCCTCCGCCGAGAACCTTTCCCGCGGCATCAGCCTGGCCCTGGTCAACACGATGCTCGGGTTGATGCTCGCGGTTGTCGGCCTCGGCTTCTTCGGCATCTGCCGCAACCGCACCGACTCACTGACGGTTCGCGCGACGGTGCAGGTTCTGGATCTGTTGGAGTATTTCCGGCCGTCGGCCGCCGCCCCGCGCACGGACGAGTCTCGCAAGCCGCCGCGCTCGGTGCCGCCGCCGCCCGCCGCACAACCGGCCAAGAAATAACCGCGGACGCAGCGAACGTCCCGAGGGCTGACGATGATCTTCAGGCCGCCCAAACCAACGAGCTGGGAGCTGAACCTGGCCCCGATGGTGGATGTGATGATGTGCCTGATCATCTTCTTCCTGCTGGCCACCGAGCTGGTGGACCGCGCCCATCGCCCGATGGACCTGCCCTTCGCCGTCGCGGCCCAGATGGTGGACCGCAGCGAGTTCGGCTCGCGCGTCGTCATCAACATCCGTGACGGCGACGACGACCTGAGCCCGGCCGAATACGTCGTCGTCGGCTGGGACGGTCGCAAGATCACCGAGCACGCCCTGCCGCCGGAGGAGATCGAAGCGTTCCTGCTGTCGAAAGCGCAGCAAGGCCCGGCCCGCGAGGAAGACATGCGCTGCGTCATCCGCGCCGACAAGCAGGTAGCCTACCGCGACGTCGAGGTCGTGCTGCGCGGCTGCGGGCTGGCCCAGATCGGCAAGATTGTCTTCAGCGCGAATGCCGGCCCCGACCCGGAAGACCAGCCGGAGGGCGCACAATGAGAAGAGGCTTGCCCGAGCCGGCCGGTCAACGCGTCCCCAACCTGGCGCCAATGGTGGACGTCATCATGGTACTGCTGGTGTTCTTCATGCTGGGCGCCTCGCTGCACCTGACCACCGAAGGCGTGCTGCAAACCGAGCTCGATCCCCGTAGCGGCCCCGGCGAAGGCGCGCCCGTCGAAATCATCCCCGCCGTGCAGATCGCCCTCGAAGACGTCGATGACGGCCGCTCCTGCAACATCTACGTCACGGGCGAGCCGCTGGAAGGAAACAGCTTCGGCCACCTGCTGGCCTACCTGCGCGATCGACGTGAGGCCGGCGCCGACCCGACCAACCCGACGGTGATCGGGGCCCAGGCTACTGTCCGCTGGAACTTCGTGGTCAAGGCCATGGACGCTGCCGTGCAGGCCGGCTTCAAGAACGTGCAGTTTGCTGTCAGCCTGGGCGGTAGCGGCCAACTCAGTCCGTAGGCGACGAAAACGATGCCCGACCAATCTCCCACAGCTCGGCGCGCGTCGTTGGGGCTGCTGTTGACGCTGCTGGTCGCCTCGCCCGCCGCGCTTGCGCAGGACGAACCCCGCGAAGTCCCACCCGACATCCAGCGTATGGTGCGCGACGGTATGGCCAGCGCGCTGGAGTCCCGCCTGCGCGGCAGCCGCAAGCCCGAGGATCTGCACCTGCTGGCACAGGCCTACGCCAATCGAGCTGGGCAGTTGCGCGACACGACGCAGCGTCAGCGCGCTTTCGAGGAAGCTCAGGGTCGCTACCAGGACTGGATCACCGCGCTTGAAAGCACTTTCGGGCGCGAACCGGCCAAGCGCGACGTCGATGTGGCCGCGGCCCGGGTCGAGCTGGCCGGCATGATCCTCTCCAAGTGGGCCGCGCGCAAGCTCGACGAGTTCGAGCTCACTGCGGGGCGGCGCGGCGATCGGGAACAGCTCGCCAAGCTGCTCCAGACCGCGCGCCAGGAATACGACCGGGCGCTGGCGCTGATCGAACCGCTGGCGGCCGAGCTCGACCTGCGCGAGGACGAGTTCTTCGCCCTGGGGATATACGACGCCATCCATCGGCTGCAACTGGACATCAACTTCAACCTCGGCTGGACCACGCTGTACCAGGGGACCGTCGGGCCGGACGAAACCGGGCCACGCGCCGAGATGCTCCGCCTGGCCGAGCGCAGGTTTCAGGGCCTGGTCGGCTCGGGCCGCGTTGGGGCGATGGGACCGCGCTGCCACCTCGGCCTGGCAATGGCGCAGCGCGGGCAACAGCGCTACACCGAGGCCGAGAGGAACTTCCGCGCCGCCCTGCCGGAGGGGATCGACCCGGCCCTCGCCGCCCAAATCCGCTACGAGCTGGCCCGCTGCCAGATCGCGAGCGGGAAGTTCGAGGAAGCCCGCATCACGCTCAGGCCGCTGCTCGAAAAAGACGAGACCCGCGTGAGCCCGCAGGAAGACCCGGCCCACTTCTACGTCAACCTCGCCAGAATCTGGGACGCCAACAGCTATTTGATCGAGGCGGGCACGTTGCGTCGCTCGGCCGAGAAGAGTCCCGCCCTGAAGGCAATCCGGCTGAGAGCACGGCGTGTCAGCGACACCGGGCTGGGCAGAATGAACGCTCTGGCCACGCGGGGCGGTGCCTGGCCCGCGCTGGTGCAGCTCTACGTGGAAGCGCACATCCGAACCACCGCCGACCCGAAAACCCAAAGCCCGCTGGAGCTGCTGTTCGCGGCCCGCTTGCACGCCGAGCGCAAACGACATCATGAGGCCGAGCGACGTCTGGAAGAAGCCCTCTCGCGCAAGGACCTGTCCACCGGGCTGATCGGGCAGCTCCTCTTCGAGCTCGGAACCTGTCGCTACCACCGCCGCGACCTGCGGGCGGCTGCGGGGACGTTCGAGCGGCTGGCCAGCGAGTGCAAGACCCACCCCAAGGCACCGCAGGCGGCGACGTTCGCCTACCAGCTCCGGGCACAGATCGCCGAAGACGGCAAGCGCAAGCACGACTATCAGCGCCTGGCCGACGCGCTGCTGACGCTCCTGCAGAGCTTCCCCCAGCAGGCCAAGCAAGTGCAGGCGGCGTGGTGGCTACCGGTCGCGTTGCAGGCCGCCGGCCGTTACGAAGAAGCCGCCCAGCGGTTCGGCAAGGTCCCGGCCGCCTCGCGCCACTGGGAAGAGGCGCAGTACCGCCGCCAGCTCTGCCAGCGCCTGGCCTGCGAGGCGGCTCGCGGCTCGCTCTCGCAACGCGAGTATCTCGCACGTGCCCGGCTCACGGCCTCCGAGCTGACCCGCTACGCCCGCCAGGCGTATGAACGGGCGTCCTCGGCGTCGAACGCCGAGCAAGTGCGCCACTGGTCGGCCGCCGCCACGGTCAACGCCGCCGAGATGCTCGTCTCGACCGGCCTGGAACAGTTCAAGCAGGCGCTGGACCTGGCGAACAACTTCGAGCAGCGCTATACCGACAGCGATCTGATGGGGCGCGTGCTGGCGGTCCGCATCCGAGCCCACCATGGGCTGCGCCAGTTCGACCAGGCGACCCGCCTGCTCGAGCAGTACCTTCAGGCGGTCCCGGCCGAGAAGGCCGGTGGCGTGCTGGCCGGCCTGGCCCAGGGGATGCAGCAGGAGGTCGAGCGGCTGCGCGAGCAGGGTCAGGACGAAGCGGCCCGCGACCTCGCCGGCGCGGCCATCACGACGTTCGAGCAGTTGGAAACCTGGTGCCAGACCAACCAGAAACAACCCACCCGTAGCGGCCCGCGCCTCGCGCGGCCGGTGCCACCCGAGAGCATCGCGGCGGTCTCGTACGGGTTGGCTCGGATGTGCTACGTGGCGGGGCGGCTCGACGAGGCGGCGCGGGTCGTTGACGGCCTGCTCGAGAAGGACCCGCGCAACGGGAATTGCCGGCGCCTGCGCGCCCTGATCCTCGACGCGCAACTGGGCGACAGCCCCTCCGTGGACCAGATTCGCCAAGCCAAAGACGCATGGGCCGCGCTGCTGAAAGATCCGACGCTGCGCACGCGCGCGCCGGAGCACTATTGGGAAGCCCGCTACCATTGGCTGGCGCTGCTACTACGCGAAGGCCACGCCGCCGACGTGGCCAAGGCCATCCAGCAAGATCGCGTCTGGAACCCGAACCTGGGCGGCCCCCCATGGCAGGAGCAGCTCGAAGCGCTCCACCAGCAAGCGGCCGATCAAGCCCCGTAGCGCGAATGCATGCCCGCGCTGGCGCTTGTGCTTGGTACCCGGCGGGGCCGAACGGGAGCACTACTGGAGGGAGATGACGATGGGTGGACCCTTGACACGTGAGCCACCAGCACCTGTCAAAAGACAGCTTCGACAGGAAGCCGGATTCGGATGCTGCATTTGCGGTCATCCGATATATCAGTACCACCACATTCGGCCTTTTGCGTCAAACCCTCATCAAAACCCTGACGACATGATGGTGCTGTGTCCAAACCATCACACCGAAGCGACCAATGGTGCACTGGAGGAGCCTGAGCAGCGCCACCACAAGCTCCATCCCTTCAACATCGAGCGTGGCTTTACGGAGGGCCAGCTTAAGGTCGGTGACCGAAGGGTCGTCATAAGGGCTGGCGGCGTCCTCTTCGTCGGTCAAGGTGTCAAGATCGTCGTCGATGGCGAGGCGTTGTTGCAGCTTGATGTAGATAACGAGGGGCGTCTCCACGTAACCCTGGACCTCTATGATCGCGATGACGCGTGCCTTCTCTCGATCAGACAGAACGAGTGGATCACTGGGGATCCGCTCGCCTGGGACATCGAGTTCGGTAGCCGCTGGTTGAAGCTCCGGCGAAAGAAAAGGGATGTCGCTTTGTTTATCGACGCGAGAGCCCAGCCTGTCCAAGTCACGGCCGACTTGTGGCGTAGGGGACAGAACTTCTCCATCACACCTGATTCGCTTCTATTCAACGGCGTGGTCAAGGGCATCGGCTTCAAGGACGTAGAGCTCGACAGCGTAATGCTGGCTGTGGATACAACCCGTGCGAAGTTCTCGACTGCACCAGACCCCACACCCCGAAGGCAGGGCGTTACTTGACTGGGCGAGGTGGGATTGGCGCGTGCGGGGCTTTGGGGTCTTGGAGGTGGGGAGACCGCTTGCTTACGCTTGGCAGGCCGGCGACCCGTCAAGGGCGGGGCGGGCGCGGTTCGGATCAAGGACCGCTTGCTGACCCTTGACAGACCGACGACCCGTCAAGGGCGGGGCGGGCGCGGTTCGGTTGAAGACGTCCGGTGCCCTTCGGCTGCGCTCAGGGCAGGCTCAGGGCGGACGCTACATCGCGGGCGGGACGCCCACACTACGCGGCGCGGGCAAGATGCCCGCACTACCCGGCGCGGGCAGGATGCCCACACTACCCGGCGCGGGCAGGATGCCCACACTACCCGGTCGCGTTCCCACCGTCCGCTACGTCTCCACGTAGCCGAGTTCGCCGAGGTGGTGGAGCAGGCGCTGCTCGTCCTGCGGCGAGAGGGCGGTTTGCGCGTCGATGTAGTTGGGCCGGCTGCATAGGGCGGCCATGCGCTGGAGCTCGCGGGAATAGCCGTCCCAGCCCGGCTGGCCCGGCTCAATGACCTGCCCGTGCTCCTCGAAGGGGTCCTGCTTGACGTCGAAGCGCCGATGCCGGGGGACCTGAGCCACCACAGCGTTGGCCAATTCCGCGCGTGACATGGCCCGCTGGAGGTTCGGTCGTAACTGCTCGCGCACGGCCGGGGCCGCGATCTCTCCGGCGCCGCGCTCGATGACGTACTTGAGAAACTGCTCCTCGTTGAGCGCGTCGAAGTCTCCCGGTTCCAGCACGTCGCCGGTGAACAGGTACTTGATGTCGTTCTGCGTGCGGATGGCCCGCTGGTACAGCACCGGCTGCTCGCGCTGCTCGCCGACCACCACCGACCAACCCTCGTGGTAGTAATCCGGCTGCACCGCGCGGCCCGACTCGATGGCCGGCAGCAGGCTGCGCCCGTCCAGCTCGTACTGGAGTTTGTCCTGGTTTGAGTGCAGGCCGAACAGCTCGCCGAGCGTCGGCAGCAGATCCACCAGGCCGACCAGGACCCGCACGTCGCGCGGTTCGAGCCCCGGCGTCTTGAGCATCAGCGGCACGCGCATGAGCTGTTCGCCCACGCTCTTGTCGTGGTTCAGCGCCCAGGGGGCTTTGGGCAGGCTGATCTCGCCGTGGTCGGCGAATACCACGACCGTCGCGCGTTTCCACCAGCCGGCCGCACGCAGCCGCTGCACAAAGTCGGCCAACCGCGTCTGATCGAACTTCTGAATCCCGTGCAGATAGCAGCGGAAGAGGTTGGTGAGCCGGCCCTGGGCCATCTCCGGCGGCCCGGGTGTGGCGATGAGCTGCGACCATTTGTCGAACCCGGCCCGGTGTCCCGAGGCGTCCACGAACTCGCGGGTCTGCTGATCGACCCACAGCCCGAACAGCAGTTGCATCATCAGCTCGAAGTCGCGGTTATCCGCGCGCGGGTCCTGCCAATTCGTCCACAGGTACGGCTGGTGCACGTCGTTGAAATGCACGAAGGCGAAGGTCGGCTCCGGCGGTGCGCTCTCGAGCAGCTCCAGCAGCGGCCGCTCGTCGGCGAACACCTGGTCCACGTCCCGCGTCAGCCCCAGCGACATGAAGAACTCCGGCCCGCACACGCTGCACGTTCGCCAGCCGAGCCGCTTGAAGTAGCTCGGCAGCGCCACCACCTCCGGCCGGCAGGTCGTGTTCTGGAAATCGACCACGCCGTGGGTGCGCCCGTACGTCCCGGTGAACAGCGTGGCCAGGCTCAACGGCGTATATCCGGCGTGGCTGACCGCGCGGTGAAACCGCACCGACTCTTCGGCGATCGCGTCCAGCGTGGGTGTGATCAGCCGCCGCGGCACGCCCAGCTTGTTGAAGTAGGGCGTCTCCGGCTGCCAGTTCACGCAGTCGTAACGCAGGGCGTCGATGCAGATCAGCAAGACGAGCGGCGGATCGTTTGACGGTAGCATGGGCAGCAGTCTCCCTTCAGGGAACGAAGTTGGGTTGCACGGTCCTGCGAAGAGCAGCGGAGCAGGGCCGTGGTGCGCCGGGTGTTCAAGACGCACGGCCTAGCTGTGCTAGACCGTGCCACCCTCCTTCGATCGACTGCCGGGAGCGGGCAACTTGTGGAAAAGACGGCCCGACGCCTCACTCCACGTAGCCCAACTCGCGCAGGTGGGCCTCGAGCCCTTGCTGCTCCTCGGCCGTCAGCCGGTGGGCGGGGCGCGGCTGGGCCGTTTGGGCCCTCATCTTCTGCTGGTAGGCCTGGTACTCGGCCCAGCGCGGGTGGGCGGGGTCCACGACGACCGCGTTGTTCTCGGTCAGGTCCTGGTCCACGTTGTCGAAGATGAGATGACGCGGGCGGCATTCCGACAGCAGCTTCCGCAGCGCACCCTCACGCCCGAGCTGCTGTGCCAGGGTCGCGATCTTGCCGCACAGCCACTCGCTGGGCGGATTGCCGTAGGTCATGCGGGCCGCGTACGTTTGGAAGTCGGCTTGCGTCAGCGAGTCCAGCCGCGGCCAGTCGATCGTGTCACCGTGCCAAACGTACTTGCGACCGTTCGCACAGCGGATCGCCCGACAGATGATGTGCGGATCGTCGTCCCCGGGCTCGTGCGACCAGCCCTCGATCCAGTATTCGTCCCCGGCAGCCCGGTTCTGCTGGATGGTCGGCACCAGCGAGCGACCATCGAGATCGTTTTCGTCAACCGCGATCCCCGCCAGCTCGAGCAGCGTGGGCAGCACATCGACCAGACCTACCAGGTGGTCGCACTGGCGTGGCGCGACGCCGGGAATCCTCATCAACAGGGGGACGCGGATCACCGTCTCGTCCGGGAGGGCTCCATGGATGAGCCGCCACGGGTATGCCCACGACTGCGTCTCGCCGTGGTCCGACGTGACCACGAGCAGGGTATCCTCCCAGGCGCCGGCGGCACGCATGCCCTCGATCAGCCGTCGCAGGCGGAACCGGTCGAGCTTCTCGACCGTGTACAAGTAAGCTTGACAAAGTCGCCGCAGGTGCCCGATGACCTCGCCGTCCGTTTGGACCGGCGGAAGCGACTGGAGCGCCGCATACGACATGCGCCGCCCGTCGTGCAGCACGACGTCCGTCGAGCCATCGTCGGCGGGCGTGGCGTTGAAAACCACGCGCAGAAACAGCTCCCAGTCCATCCGCTGGGCCGGGTCGGGGAACCCGTCGCCGCCACGCACGAGCGGATCATGCACGTCGCAGGGGTGGATGACGGCGAAGACGGGCTCGTCGCGGTGCTCGTGCAGCGCGGAGAGGAACTCGCGATCGGTGTCGAAGTGCTCGTCAATGTGGCGCAGCGAGCGGTTGGTTTGGCAGAACAACGTGCGCCGGCCCGGCTGAGTCAGCAGGAACGTCCGATATCCCACGCGCAAGAAGTGCTCCGAAATCGTCGCCACCGCCGGGTCGCAGGCCGTCCCGTGGAAATTCACCACCCCGTGCCGCCGCCCGTAGCAACCCGTGAAGAGCGTGGCGTGCGACAACGGCGTGTAGCCGGCGTTGCTCACGCACTTGGTGAACAGGACCGACTCGCCCGCCAGGGCGTCCATCGTGGGGGTGTTCAGCCGCGGAGCGATGCCCAGGGCCGCCCAGTAGCGCTGGTCCGGCTGCCAGCGAACGGCGTCAAACCGCAGGTCGTCGATCGATACGAGAATCACATGGCGTACAGACATCGCGAACCTTACGTGGAAACCACGGCTTGGCTACGCCAGACCGTGCCACCCGCGGGCACTCTTCTCCGATCGACCGTAGCGGTCACGCAACTTGCGGGAAAGGCGGCGCGAACCGGCCAGGAGTTTCGCGTACCGGGGGTCCTGTGGGGCCGTTGCGCGGCCGTCAGGGCATGGGGTCTGCGACTTCGCCGTCTTCCACGTAAAGCTGCTGCAGAAGCCGTCCGTCGGGGGCGAAGGTCATCAGCATGTCGCCGACGATTAAGACAACAACGTCCCCGTACTCCATAAGCGTGGCGTAGAGAACCGGGATGGACGTGTCGCCGCCTATGGCGAAGACACCATTCCAGTGGCGACTCACGGTGGTGTAGCTTGCGTCCCGGCCAACCACCACGTGATCGCTGACGCGAAAGGGGAACTCGGTCACGACTACGAGTCTGTCCGACGCCAGCAATGCCTTCACATCTTCGCGTGTAAGCAGACCCCCCGGCTTTGGTGGCGGCCCGAACTGTGCCAACTTGCCGTCAATCACATCCTGGTACGCTTGTGCGTACGTCTGATTCTCCAGCCCGCCGGGCGCACGGCGCATCAGCAACCCGGTGTCAATGTCATAAGTGTCACATGACAACACAAACCGGTCGCCGAGCTGGACGTACAGTAAGGCTTCACCTCGTTCCCAATCACTTTCTGCATCGGCCCGCCCGCGTGCCGCTGCGCTGGACAGAGCATAACCGTGATACGCGAACGGCGCACCAATGCCCACTGCGACGAGAAGCCCCGCGATGATGCGCGTGCGCCAGGGATGCTTGGCCGCTCGCGGTGGTTGAAACGACTCGTCCAGCCATTTTTCCTCGAACGGTTCTCCGCACTCGGGACAGCGCGGCTTGTCGAGATGCCGTATGCAATAACCACACTTCGCGCACCTATCACTCAACTCGAACTGGCGAACAAGGCCGAGTGCTCTTTGTGTGAGGCGCTCTAGAACCCACGAGAGCGCAAATACGAAGGGGCTGTAGAATACGATGCCGAGGGCCATGTCGCCGATAGACACGAAGCGTGGAGTAGGTCTACCGGCGAACACGCCGCCCAGCACGAAGCCAACCACGATCGAATACGCGATTAGTTCCCAGATTCTGCGTTTGCGATCGTTGTCGTAGATGGCCGACACGAAGATCGGGAATACCCAGAGCCAGGGCATCGCTTGCCAGAAGGGGTCTATTGGAGGGTAGCCGCGCGCGTAGATGGCGCGTTGGCAAGCGAACCAGTATGCCACGGCCCCGGCGGCCAAGACGACCGTCGATGTATATGGCCGAATACGTACTGTCTCATGGGCCCAACTCACCGGAACTGAACCTCCCCTGGGGCCTCGCCAGGGTGGGTTTGGCTCGTCCCACGCTCGGTCGGAGACGGCGGGCAGAGTCCGCCCCACATGTCTCGGGGAAAATCGCCGCACTGATGCAGCCGACTATCCCCATCTAACCATTTGACCATCTTACCCCGGCCGCCCGACACCCTGCAGCCATGATATAATGCAGAGTTTGGAACGGGAGCGCCGTCCGCATGAGCGAGTTCCAGATCGTCAGCCCGTTCGAGCCGTGCGGGGATCAGCCGCAGGCGATCGAGAAGCTGGTGGCGGGCTTCGGCGAGGGGCGTCGGCAGCAGACGCTGCTGGGCGTGACCGGTTCCGGCAAGACCTTCACGATGGCCCACGCGCTCGCCCGGCTCGGCAAGCCCACGCTGGTCATCTCGCACAACAAGACGCTCGCGGCCCAGCTCTACGAGGAGTTCCGCGAGCTGCTGCCGAGCAACGCCGTCGAGTTCTTCGTCAGCTACTACGACTACTACCAGCCGGAGGCCTACATCCCGCAGCGCGACATCTACATCGAGAAAGACGCCGCGCGCAACGACGACCTCGACCGCCTGCGCCTCTCGGCCACCAGCTCGGTCATCTCGCGCCGCGACGTGGTGGTCGTCGCCAGCGTCTCGTGCATCTTCGGCCTCGGCTCGCCGGATGAGTACAAGGCCAGCGTGGTGGCCCTGCGGGTCGGCGAGGAGCTCGAACGCGACGAGCTGCTGCGCAAGTTCGTCCGCCTGCAATATGAGCGCAACAACATCGAGCTCAAGCGCGGGGCCTTCCGCGTCCGTGGCGACGTGATCGAGCTGTGCCCGGCCCACGAAGAGTACGCCATCCGCATCGAGCTCTTCGGCGACCTGGTCGAGCGCGTCGCGCTGATCCACCCGCTCAGCGGCGAAGTGCTCGCCGACCGCGACCACGTCTTCATCTACCCGGCCGTCCACTACGTCATGCCCGAAGACAACATCCAGCAGGCCGCCGAGTCGATCCGCCAGGAGCTCGACGAGCGGGTCATGCAACTGCGCCATCAGGGCAAGCTGCTGGAAGCTCAGCGGCTGCTGGCCCGCACCAAGTACGATTTGGAGATGCTGCTGGAGGTCGGCTATTGCAGCGGCATCGAGAACTACTCGCGCCATCTCAACGGCACACAACCGGGTGCCAAGCCTTACACGCTCGTCGATTACTTCCCCGAAGACTTCCTGCTCATCATCGACGAGTCGCACGCGACCGTCCCGCAGATCGGGGCGATGTACGGCGGCGACCGGTCGCGCAAAGAGGTGCTGGTCGAGCACGGCTTCCGTCTGCCGAGCTGCCTCGACAACCGCCCGATGCGGTTCGAGGAATTCGAGGCCATGTGGAGCCAGGTGCTCTTCGTCAGCGCCACGCCGGGGCCCTACGAGCTGGAGAAGTGCCGCGGCGAGGTAGTCGAGCAGATCATCCGGCCCACCGGGCTGGTCGATCCGGTGATCGAGGTCAGCCCGGCCCGCGGGCAGGTGCCCGATCTGCTGCGGCGCATCCAGGACCGCGTCGCGGCCGGCGAACGCACGCTGGTCACCACCCTGACCAAGCGTCTGGCCGAGGACCTCTCCGCCTACATCCAACAGGCCGGCCTGCGCGGACGCTACCTGCACAGCGAGATCGATACGCTCGAACGCGTCGAGATTCTCCGCGAACTGCGGATCGGCAACTTCGACGTGCTGGTCGGCGTGAACCTGCTCCGCGAAGGGCTGGACCTGCCCGAGGTCTCGCTGGTCGCGATCCTGGATGCCGACAAGGAGGGCTTCCTCCGCAGCGAGACCTCGCTGGTCCAGACCATCGGCCGCTGCGCCCGCAACGTGAACGCCACCGTCGTGCTGTATGCCGACAAGGTCACGACCGCGATGCAGCGGGCCATCGACGAGACCAACCGCCGACGCGAAATCCAGCGCAAGTACAACGAAGAGCACGACATCACACCCGACACGATTCGCAAGGCCATCCGGCAGGGTCTACTGTCGGAGGTGGCGGCGACGCGCCGCGTACGCGAAGCGGTGCGCGCGGACGAGGGCGAGCACGATCGCGACGAGCTGATCCGCGAGCTGGAGCGGGAGATGCTCCAGGCGGCCGAGGAGCTGGATTTCGAGCGGGCGGCGGCCCTGCGCGACCACATTGGGGAATTGAAAGCGTCGCCCAAGCTGAAAGTCTCGGCCTCGGAGGCCCGCCCCGCTGCCCCGGCCGGCCGCCGCGACGCAAGCTCCTGGAAGCCCAAGCAGCAGCGCCGCCGCCCCCGCAAGCAGCGTCGCTGACAGGCTGGCGACTCCCAACCGCTCCCTTCTGCCCCACGCACTGCCGCTGGTGCGAGAAATTTTCCGCTGGCGCGAGAATCCCTTCTCGCACCATTCGCGTCCACGCCCGCGCTTGTCCCCCGATCCCTGAGGCTAACGCCCGAGAAACGACGCATGAGGGTTGGGAGACCGCGCTCGGGCGCGCGTCTCTGTTCGGCGTGACTGCCAGCCGATAGAATCCCGTGTCGCCCCTGCGGCCGTTGTCGGGGGGCAACGAAAGGAGAATGAACGCATGCACCGGAAACTAACTTGGCGCACCGGCCCGCTGGTCATCGGCCTGGCTTTCCTAGCTGCCAGCCCCGCCGCAGTGATCGCGCAGACCGAGGCCTTCACGCTCACCAAGGCGATCCCGGCCGACGCGTGCCTGGCGTGGCATACCCGCGGGCACGAAGGTCAGGCCTTTCTCGACGAGCAGTACGCGCGCGTCTGGAAAGCCGTCGAGAAGGCCCGTTTCGACCGGGAGCTGCATCGGCTGCTCAAGCAGTCCGCCGAAGAAGGCGGCATGGACCCTGAGCAGTTCGAGGACAACTGGCAGCAGATGGTGGACCTGGTCGCCGGCGTGGAGTGGTCCACGCTTTGCGAGCGCGAGTTCGCCTACGCCCACAAGCACGGACGCATGCCGAGCACCTACGACGGCGTGTGCCTGCTGAAGCCGGCGCCCGACAAGGTCAAAGAGGATTTCGAGGGCCTGGCCACCATCCTGAAAACCATCGCGGGGTTGTTCCCGGAGGATCTCGCGCTCACCGAAGACGACCAAGGCGAGACGGTCATCCACAAGCTGACCTTCACGAGCATACCTCTTCCGTTCACCCTGACGCTGGCCCGCCATCAGGACGTCCTCTTCATTGGGTTCGGTTCGGCCATGGTCGAGCAGTCGCTGGCGATGCTGCGCGGCGAGCCGGGCACGACACTGGCGTCCACGCCCCGCTTCCAGGCCGCCTTCAAGGACCTGCCCCCCGGCAAAGACAGCATCTTCTTCTTCGACGTCGCCAAGCAGATCGGCCAGGTGCGCTCCATCTTCACGAGCGTCAAGGAGATGATCCAGATGGCCGCGGGGCCCACCCCACCCGACACCCAGCCGGCGCCGCCGCACCCCGCCCTCCAGTGGTTCGGGGTCCTGGAAAAGCTCCTCGACGCGATTGACATGTTTGAGTACGTCGCCGAGGTCGCGACGACCGACGGTATGAGAACTACCACCAGCTCCATCACCGTCCTGCGCGCCGACGCGGAAACACGCCCTTACTACCCGGCCCTCTTCGGAACCGGCACGCTTTCAGGCCCCCTCAAGTACGTCCCCAAGGACGCCAAGGACGTGTCGGTGCGGGCCGGCATCGACTGGCTCGCGCTGTACCAGGAGATCATCAGGTTCTTCACGCAGGAGGTGCCGGGCGGCGAAGAGCAGATCGCCGTCTGGAACGCGCTGCAGGAGGGCTGGGGCCTGAACGTCGAGCAGGACCTCTTGGGTTGGCTCCAGGGTGGCTTCTGCACGTTCACGGTCCCGGGACCCGGGCGGTACAGCCCGGCCGAAACCGTCTTCATGCTCAAGGTTCGGGATGAGCAAAAGGCCGGCGAAATGATCAACCGGGCGCTGAATGCGGTCGCGCCGTACCTGGCCCAGCAGGGCGGAACGATCTCCGATGCCAAGATCGAAGGCACCGAGGGCTTCCGCTCGATCGTCATGCCGCTGCTGGCCATGTTTGGGCTCAAGTCGCCCACGATCGGCATCCAGGACGGTTGGCTGTTCGCCGCCTCGAGCCCGGACATCGTTGCCACCAGCCTGCAAGTCGCGGCCGGCGAAGCCGAGAGCTTCGCTCAGAACGAGCAATTCCAGCGGGATGGCATCCCGCCCGCCGAGAATGTGATACGCCTGTCCTTCTCGGACCTGAGGGACATGGGCAAGGAGCTTGGCCAAGCGCTACAGATGTTGCCGGCGATGATTCGTTTTGCCGATGCCAGCGGCGGCGGGCAATTGGCCAAGCAGCCCGGCGTGGACACCGTGCTCCGCGTTTTGACCAAGGTCGGCCGCGTTGCGCCGGAGTTCAACTTCCTCCAGTCGAGCTGCACGCAATCGACCTTCGACGGGCGCAGGATCGCCACGCAGACGATCACGACTTACTGCGAGCCGCCGCTCCCACCGGCACCGCCGGCAACTAAACCCGCGCCCAAGGAGGAAGAACCGGCGACCCCACCCCCCGGAGAACCGGAGGGCTAGCCGGGATTACTCCCGGTCACGCTGAGCGAAGCGAAGGGTCTCTCCTCGGATATGGGGAGCGGCACCGTAATCCCCCGACGGGACTCTTCGGTCGCTCCGCTCCCTCAGAGTGGCACCGCACCACAGCGCCCGTCGCGCTCCCAGCATGGCTGGGCAGTGTGCGTACCGGGCCGACCGCTGGCCCGGTGCAGACGACCCACTTCCGGTACCACCGGCAGGCCCCGCCCGGAATAGCCGGTCCGTGCCGGAGGTTCTCCCCTGTATGGTGACGTACAGAAGACCTCTTACACCGGCGGTGCTGGTTTTGATCATGGCGGTCGGCTGTCAGCCGGCGGAATCGCAGGAGCGCCGCTCCACAAAGCAACAGAGGCCGTCCGCCGCCGCAGGAGGACACGGCAAAACGGCGCAAAACATGAAGCCAATGTATTCGAGCTCCCATTACGACATTGCCCCGCTGCCGCGCGCGCAGGTGGTGAAGCTGGCCGCCAAGCTCGACTCCGAGACCTACCGCGTGACGCAGAAGGCCGGCACCGAGCCGGCCTTCTGCGGCAACCTGCTGGATAACAAGAAGGACGGCGTCTATTGCTGCGTGGTCTGCGGGCTGCCGCTGTTCGCCAGTGCGCACAAGTTCAAGTCGGGCACCGGCTGGCCAAGCTTCTACCGCGAGTTCGACCCGGCCCATGTGGCCCGCAAGCCGGACCGCAGCTACGGCATGGTCCGCACCGAGATCAACTGTGCGCGCTGCGGTGCGCATCTCGGCCACGTCTTTGACGACGGCCCGCGCCCGACCGGCCAGCGCCACTGCCTGAACTCCGCCGCCCTCAAGTTCCATGAGAAGGGCCGCGAGCTGCCGCCGGAAAGCCGACCGGTGCAGACCGAGACGGCCTACTTCGCCGGCGGCTGCTTCTGGGGCCTCGAGCATTACTTCCAGCAGGGGCCGGGCGTGCTCGAAGCGGTCAGCGGCTACATGCAGGGGGATGTGGACAAGCCCACCTACAAGCAGGTTTGCACCGACACGACCGGCCACGCCGAGAGCGTCAAGGTCGTGTTCGACCCCCAGCGCATCACCTACCGCCGGCTGCTGGAGGCGTTCTTCACCATGCACGACCCGACGCAGCTCAACCGTCAGGGCCCCGACATCGGCGATCAGTACCGCTCCGGGATCTGGTACGTAAACGACGAGCAGAAACGCGCGGCCGAGGCGTACATCAACGAGCTGCGGACCCAGAAGCGTCACGCTACCCGAAAGATTGTCACGCAGCTCGAGCCGGCCAAGACCTTCTGGCCCGCCGAAGAGTACCACCAGGACTACATCGCCAAAACCGGCCGCCCCTGCCACGTGGAAGACCCGTGGTGACCCACCCGCCGCGTGCCGAAGGATCGCTGTTATTCGTCTGGTTCGAGGAACTCGCGCGAGATGGCTCCGGAAGCCACCAGCCGCTCGACGATTGCGTAGATGTCGCGCCGCTCACCGGAAGCGTGGTACCCGACTGCGACGGCGACCACTAAGGCCGCATCGTCTCGGACGGTGTAGATGACGCGATACCGCGAGTAATGGCGTGAGTATAGCCCTTCAAGCGGGGGGCGTAGAGCTTGTCCCTTCTGTTTCGGGTTGGACTCGAGGTCCGCGATCTGATCACGAAGTATCCCGTAAACCTTCTTGCCGTATCGTTTACCGATCCTTCGCAACATCCGCTTGGCGGTCTCGGTAATCTGGACTCTGTAGGACTCCGGCTCCACCGGAGTCAGTCCCCATCGCCGAACTCAGCATCGAGTTCGGCGAAGGCGTCGCGTGCGTCCTCCACGCGGCCCGCCTGCAAATCGGCAAGGCTACCACGGAGCTGCGCTACGAGCTCCCGTTGCTCCAGGATGGCGATCGTCTCTTCGAGTGCAGCGAGCTCGCGCACGCTAATCAGATAAGCACGAGGCTCGCCGTGCTTCTGCACCAGGAACCGAGTCGTGTCGATCCGGTCGAGGCATTCGGCGAGCCGATCACGCATTTCGGACACAGAAACGGTTTGTTCCGACATAGTACCCGCTTTTCCTCCTCCCACTCGCTCGCCAGACACCGAACCTTCACAAGTGGATTATTACACAAGCGTGTACGTTTGTCAACAATATCGGTCGCCTTTCGTACAAACTTCAGTCTCCGCCTGATTGACAGACCTCAGGGCACGTTTGCAACTCCCGGGGTACGTGTACCCACACTAGCCTGCCCCCACAACATATTGGGGTTAGGTAGCGCCGCGGAACGGACAAACGCGCCAATCCTGGTTGGGTACCATGGGCAGGCCTCAGCGAAGCTGGGGTACGCCCATGACATGACCCGAGACCGCTCGATGGCCCGGTTGATGCGGAATAATATGAACAGTTGTTCAGTTATTAACTGGTGATGGCCATGGCGACGAGAGCCCGGAAACCAGCGAGACGCCGGACAGCGGGCGAGCGGCGGGGAGCTGCGGGCGGCGGCCCGCGAGCTGCTGCGGATCACGAAAAGTGCGGCGTCAATGTGGTGCATCTGGACAAGGTGAACCGCGTGCGGCAGCGGATCGAGTCACGGGACGCGCTTGGCTGGGCGGCCGAGGTGCTCAAGGCGCTGGCCGATCCGACCCGGCTGCGACTCGTGCGGGCGCTGATGCTGGAAGAGCGGCTGTGCGTGTGCGACCTGGCGGCGCTGGCCGGTGTGTCGGCGTCGGCGGTGTCGCACCAGCTTCGGCTGCTGCGCTCGTGCCGGCTGGTACGGCCGGAGCGCGAAGGCAGGATGGTTTACTACCGGCTGGACGACGAGCACGTGGCCGGGATCGTCAACCTGATCCTCGACCACGTAAAACATGAATAAGAGGAACCGCAAAGAACTTGGCGCGGCCTGCGGCCGCAACCAAAGGCAACGAGGCAACGAGGCAACAAGGCAGAGGGGCAGGATACCGACGAACTGCCCTGCGGCCAAAACCTTCGCGGCTGACAAAGAAATCGACCGTTTGCAATGCAGAGGACACCAAGGGAACTGCTGGGCGCTGCTCGTGCACTGGCGGACAAGCCGCCAGCGGCACGCCGGCAGGCCGCTGATGCGGGATTCCCGTACCGTTGCTGTCCGGGAAGGGATTCCCGGCCATGTGGGTGCGAGAAAGGATTCTCGCACCAGCAAGGCCAGCGTTATCCCTCGCTCGCGCTTCGGGCTCGGATCGCGATCATTCCTCTGCGATCTCTGCGGTGAATGATTCGCTATGCATACGCTGCTTGAGATTCTGAGGCAGA
>CAZNFA010000001.1:0-262860 GCA_964572345.1 uncultured Planctomycetales bacterium | reverse complement strand
AATCTCTCTCACCTGCGACCAGATTCTTCGGTCGCTGCGCTCCCTCAGAATGACACTGCGTCGGGCAAGCGCGCGGGTTGTGCGTGAAGCTAGATGGTTGGGGGAATCAGACTTCGAGCAGGCTGCCGGCGGCCTCCAAACGCTTGGCCAAGCCAACCAAGTGGACCGACCCGGTGATGCACACCAGGTCATCGCGCGACACGCTCTTGCAGGCGATGCGGTAGGCTTCCGGCAGGCTGGGCGCGACCTGGGCCATCTTCGGCGACTTCTCCTGGAAGAGCGTCAGCAGCTCCGCCGGGTCAGTCGAGCGGGGCGTGCCCGTGCCGGTGAAGATCACCTTGTCCGCCCCGTACCGCAGCTCGTTCAACATGCCGTCGACGTCCTTGTCGGCCGAACAGCCGAAGATCACCACCATCGAGTCGTAGGGGATGTTCTGACCGATGGCCCGCATCAGGGCGCGGATACTGTCGGCGTTGTGCGCGGCATCCACGAGGGTACGCGGCTCCTCACGGATGATCTCCAGCCGGCCGAGGATCTTCACCTTCTCGAGCCCGTCAATCGCATCCTGTTCGGCGATCGACCAGCCGCGCTGCCGCAGGGCGTCGATGATTCCCAGGGCCACGCCGCAGTTGTAGGCTTGGTGTTCGCCGAGCAACGGCACGCGCAGGTGGTTGAATCGGGTCGTGGGCGTGGTCATACAGACGCGCGTGTGCGGGCCGGTGATCCGCGACGATTCGAAGCGGTAGCTGAACTCCAGATCCTCGGCGACGAAGCGCAGGTCGCAGCCGACCTTCTCCGCCGCAGTGCGCAGCACCTTCTTCACCCCGCGGGACTGCGGGGCGCCGATCACCGGCACGCCGGGCTTGAAGATGCCGGCCTTCTCCTCGGCGATTTGCTCGAGCGTGCTGCCGAGCTGCGCCATGTGGTCACGACTGATGCTGGTGATGCCGCAGACCTCGGGCTTGATAACGTTGGTGGAGTCGAGGCGGCCGCCCAGCCCGGTCTCGATCACGGCAATGTCCACCTTGCGGGCGACGAAGTAGAGGAAGGCGGCAGCGGTCATGAGCTCGAAGAAGGTCGGCGCGTCGCGTCGCAGGCGTTGGGCCACTGGTGCGACCCTGGCCATGAGCTTGGTGAACTGGCTCTCGGGGATCATCTGGCCATCGACCGTAATCCGCTCTCGGAGGTCAACGATATGTGGGGAGGTGTACATTCCGGTCCGATAACCGGCGTTCTGGAGCATGGCGGCCAGCATGTGGCAGGTCGATCCCTTGCCCTTGGTGCCGGCCACGTGGACCGCCTTGACCTTCTTGTGCGGGTTCCCCAGGCCGGCCATGATTCGTAACATTCTGGAAAGATTGAAGTTAGTCTGATTATAGCCCACCCGCACCATCTTCTCGTAGTTGGTCTTGCTGTTGAGGAAATTCAGGGCGGCCCGATAAGTGCGGATGGACCCGGACCTCGGCGTGGCCGGCGTCCGCTTCCTCGTTCCGGCGACGGGTTTTCGAGCCTGTCGCTTTGCGGGTTTTCGCTTCGTTAGTGTCCTTCCCATAGCCCCATAAATTTAACGAGAATGTGGCATTCCGTCAATATGGCCGGCGGGGGGATCGGGCTGCGGTATTGGGCATATTGTTCATAACCCTTTATAAATGCGTTGGTTACGCTGATATGCCTTTGTGCGCTGGGTGCTGCCCAATTCATTAAGATGCGGGTCGGGCCTTCGTGGCCGCTCAGGACCCGGTAAAATACACGCTCGCCGGGCGCCGAACCGGCGTTGGGAGCAGGCCGATGCGGACCGTGAGCGTCGATCTCCAGGGACGGGAATACGGGATTCACGTCGGAGCGGGGGTGTGCGAGCGGTTGGCGAGCGTGGTGGCCGGGTTCCCCGAGATGCATCAGGTCGCGGTCATCGCCGACCGGCACGTCGCCAAGCTCCACCTGGAAAAAGTGGTTGCCGGGCTCGACCCACGGCCGACCGTCCTCACCGTTCCGCCCGGCGAGTCGAGTAAATCGCGCGAGGTTGCCGGGCGGCTGTACGACGGGCTGGCCGAAGCCCGGATCGAACGGGGAGACCTGATCATCACGCTCGGAGGCGGCATGGTCGGGGATCTCGGGGGGTTCGTCGCGGCGACCTGGCTGCGGGGTATCCGTTTCGTCCAGGTCCCCACCACTTTGGAAGCCGCCATCGACGCCTCGGTCGGCGGGAAGACCGGGCTGAACCACCCGGCGGGTAAGAACCTCATTGGTGCTTTCCACCAGCCCAGCGCGGTGGTGATCGATACCGATCTGCTGGCGACGCTCCCGCAGCGTGACTACGCGGCCGGGCTGGGCGAAAGCGTCAAGCACGCCGCGATCCGCGATGCGGCGTTCCTGGCCTGGCAGGAATCGAATGCCGAGGCGATCGTTGCCCGCGAGCAGGACGTCCTGACCGAACTGATCGCCCGCAACTGCGAGATCAAGGCAGAGGTCGTGGTCCGCGACGAGCGCGAGCAAAACCTGCGGGCCATTCTGAACTTCGGCCACACGATCGGCCACGCCGCCGAGCACGTTCTCGAGTACGACCTGCGTCACGGGGAGTGTGTCGCCCTCGGGATGATCGCGGCGAACGAGCTGGCCTGCGCGCGCGGGTTGCTCGATCGCTCTGTAGCCGACCGCATCGAACGGCTGATCGCGCGACTGGGCTTGCCCCGGTGGCTGCCCAGAGCGGTGGACACACGCGAAATCGTCGAGGTCTGCCGAATGGACAAGAAGGTGCGCGCCGGCCGCGTTCACTTCGTGTTGCTGCGCGGGTTGGGTACGCCCGAGCGCGTCGGGGACGTTTCCGAGGAGGAGATCGGCGCGGCGGTGCGAGTGATCCAGCCGGCGTAGCGGCGGTGCAGCGGGCGCGCGGTTGTTCGCGGTTGGGGGGGTGCGTAGAATCGCCCGCGAGATGAGCAACTCGCACGCGGCTGAAACGCTTGCCTACGCACGGCCCCCGGCTGGCCCGCGGGAGGCCCCGCAGGCGATTCGTCGGGTTTGTCTAGCCGCGTTTGTGCTGATCGGCGCTTACCTGGCGCTGATCGGCGCGATCTTCATCAACGAGCAATGGCCGGACTTCGAGTACTTCTACAAGGCCGGGGCCTGGCTGCGGGAGCACGGCAGTCTGGACCGGGGTGTCGATCTGCTGCCCGGCGGGCAGGTCGTCCCACGCGGGTCGATCGAGTGGTATCTGCCGTTCACCTCGCGCATGATGACCTTGATCGCCTGGCTGCCCTATAAGACCGCCGGATTCATCTGGGTAGCGCTGAACGTGGCGGCGATGTTCACCACGGTGCGGTTAATCGGGCGGCAGTTGATGGGCCTCCCGCCGCGAGACTGGCCGGTCACGATGCTGTTGCCCTTCTTGTTCCTGATCGTCTTCTGGTACTGGGAGTACAAGCTGAACCAGATCGACAACTTCACGCTGCTGCTATTGGTCGCCACCTTCGTCCACTGGCAACAGGGCCGTCACAAGGTCGCCGGGTTGTGGCTCGGGTTGGCGGTGCTGCTCAAGCTGACGCCGGGGCTGCTGGGGCTGTGGTTTCTCCTGAAGCGGCAGTTCCGTGTGGTGGGTGTGGCGGCGCTGACGTTTGTGCTGGCGGGGCCGGTTTCGGATCTGATCGTGTTTCGGCCGAGCACGGCGATGGATGAGTATCGCATCTGGGCGCACAAGGCGGTACACCGGGCTTCGCACGGGGGACTGGTGCGGGCGCAAGTGGAGATGGACTGGCGTAACCAAGGCTTGGGTGCTGTGCTGAGCCGCTGGCTGCACCCGACGAGTTACGCGACACGCTTCGACAACGAGCCCCGCGCACCGGCCTCGCCCTACTCCAAGCTGGTCAACGTGGCCCACCTGACGCCGGAGACCATCGCCAACATCGTGACGGTGGTGCTGGGTCTGAGCCTAGTGGGGCTGCTCGTGCTGGCTCGTCGGCCGGCCCGCGTGCTGAACCTGTGGCAGTTGCGCCTGGAGTGGGCTCTGTTCGTACTGGCGATGTTGTGGTTCATGCCGGTGATGCGCCGTTACCACATGATCTGGGCTCTGCCAGCGATGGCGTTGCTGGCCGCGGGGGTGCATCACGTGGGCTGGCGGCGACGGTGGTCGATCCTGGCGCTCATCGCGATGTTCATCGTCGTGGGCAGCCAGATCGCGCTCATCTCGAAGGAGTTCATCGGCACCAACCTGGTGGAGGGATATGGGATCACTCTTTTGGCGGTGATCGCACTGGCGGTTCCGTTAGTCACGGTCTTGTTATGGTTGGCGCGGAATCCGGCCGCCGTCTCGCAGGACGTCTTCGCTACGGCGTCCACCGGCGACGGCCCCGCAGACGAGCCGGCCCATTCCCATGCGTGAACGCTCGCCCCACGCACGGTGGCTCTACTTCGGGCTGGTCTTGCTGCTGGCGGTTGTCGCGATCGTGTCGTTTCGGCGGGCAGTCGCGGGCAAGTACGACTTTCACCACTTCTACCTCGACGCCGCCTACGTGTGGAAGCACGCCGAGCTGAACCCCGACCTGGAAAGCGATAATCGAAGCACGCGACGACAACTGCCGTTTTACCTGCCGGTGGTGGCGCTGCTGCTGTCACCGCTGACGGTGGGCGGAGTCATGCCCGCGGCGGCACTGTGGACCATTGGACATCTAGTGGCATTGGCGTACGCCCTCAAGGTGCTGAGCGGTTGGGGTGCAACGACACCGTCACGCGGGCCGCCCGGTGTTGCCTTGGCGCTGGCATGTGCAGTGGCCCTACCAGCCGTCTTTGAGGTCGCGCGCTTTAACCAGATCAGCTTCTACATTCTGGCGCTGGTGCTGGGCGGGTTGGCAGCGCTCGCGCGGGACAGGCCGTGGCGCGCGGGCGTGTTGCTGGGGCTTGCCACCGTGCTCAAGCTGCTGCCGGCCGCCTTCGCCGTGTGGCTGGCGCTGAAGCGGAAGTGGGCCGCACTGGGTGCATGGGGCGCGACGGTACTGGTGGTCGCACTGCTGCCGAGTATGCTAGTGTTCGGGCCGCGGAAGACGGCGGAGTATCACCGCCAGTGGTGGCTCCACAACGTTCGTGGTCCCGCGGCGCGCGGGATGACCGATCCCGGCCTGCGCGAGCACTTCATCGACTACCGCAATCAGTCGATCCCGGCGGTGCTCGCCCGGCTGTTCTGGCCGGAGCACCGTTACCCGGTCCTGTTCCAACCAGTCGCGCTGGGGGCACGAGCCGCGCGGGCCGTCGCGTGGTGCGTGACGGCGGCGCTGGTGGGAGGATTGCTGTGGGCGACGCGGCGGCGATCGCCGGGGGACGACGAGTTCGGCTTGCGGGCTGAGGCGGCCACCTACGCCCTGGCAATGCTCGTCTTCGCCCCGCTGCTGCGGCAGTATTACCTGATCTGGGCTCTGCCGGCGTTGGTCCTGTTGGCCCGGATCGCAATCGAACCGGTTAGCGGGCGGCAACAAAGGCTTGGACAAATCGGGCTCGCACTGTGGCTGGCTGGCATGCTGGCCTGGCTCTCGCCGACGGCGCGGGCTTACGGCGCGCACCTGCTAATGCTGATCCTGCTCGCCATCGTGCTGCTGAGCGCGGCGCGATCCCGTCCGGCTGCTGCCGAAGGCAACGGGCGCAGACGGTCGTCCGCAAGGCTGACCCGCAAGCCTGGGGCTACAGCTTCCGGAAGATAATGCTGGCGTTGTGGCCTCCGAAGCCGAAGGAGTTGCTCATGGTCGTGCGGACCTGGGCGTCGCGGGCGGTGAGGGGCACGTAGTCCAGGTCACACTCGGGGTCGGGATGGTCGAGGTTAAGCGTTGGGGGCAGGGTGTTGTGCTCCATGGCCTTGAGTGTGGCGATGGCCTCGACGCCGCCGCTGGCCCCCAGCAAATGCCCGATCGCACTCTTGGTGCTGCTGATGGCCAGCTTGCGGGCGGCCGGCCCGAAGACGACTTTGACCGCCTTGGTTTCGGCCGCGTCGCCCAGCGGGGTGGCGGTGCCGTGCGCGTTGATGTAGTCAACTTCGTCGGGGTCGATTCGCGCATTGGCCAAGGCGGCGGCCATCGCACGAGCGGCCCCCGTTCCCTCGGGATCGGGCTGGACCATGTCGCAGCCGTCGCTGGTCGCGCCGAAGCCGATTACCTCGCCGTAGATTGGTGCGCCGCGGGCCTTGGCGTGTTCGAGCTCCTCGAAGACCAGCACGCCCGCCCCTTCGCTGAGCACGAAGCCGTCGCGGTCCCTGTCGAACGGTCGCGAGGCGGCCGTGGGATCGTCGTTCCGTGTGCTGAGGGCTCGCTTCATGGCCGCGAAAGCCGAAAGCCCCAGCGGCGTCAGGGCCGCCTCGCATCCCCCGGTCATAACCAGGTCGGCACCGCCACGGCGAATCACGTTGAACGCTTCCCCCATAGCGTTGCCGGCCGAAGCGCAGGCCGTGGCCACGGAGGCGCTGACGTTGTGAAAACTGAGAGTGATCGAGAGGTGCCCGGACGCCGCGTTGGCCATCAGCTTCGGGATGGTGTAGGCCGAGACGCGGCTGGGCCCCTTGGCGAGCAAGCGTTTGTGCTGCTCCTCGAGCTCGGTCAGTCCGCCGATGCCGGTGCCCAGGATGACGCCGGCGCGCGTCGGATCGAACTTGCCGTCCTCCAGAGCCGAGTCCTCGTAGGCCTGCTTCGCGGCTACATGGGCAAACTGCGCAAAACGGTCCAGCCGCTTGGCGACGCGGTGCTCGAGGAAGTCGGCGGGGTCATAATCGACGCACTCGCCGCCGATGCGCACAGTAAAGGGTGAGGCATCAAAGCGCTGGATGGTGCGGATCCCACTTCGGGCCGAGACGAGCCCGTCCCAATAGGTGCCGACCGTTATGCCGAGCGGCGTCACTGCGCCCAGCCCGGTGACGACAACACGACGATCGCCCATGTGACCTTCCTGCCGCTCGGCTACTGGGCGCTGTCGAGGTGGGCCTTGATGTAGTCGATCGCCTGGCCGACGGTCTGGATCTTCTCGGCTTCCTCGTCGGGGATACTGAGCTCGAACTCTTCCTCGAACTCCATCACCAATTCGACGGTGTCGAGCGAGTCAGCGTTGAGATCGTTGACGAACGAGGTCTCGCGCGAGATCTCGTCCTCCGACATTCCCATCTGCTCGGCGACGATCTTCCTGACCTTCGTTTCGATTTCCGCGAGTTCAGGCACGAGCCGTTCCTCCTACCTGGATCCGAGACTTCGCCCGTTTGGATCCCGAATCTGACAGCGGGAGCCGCTTGCCCCGGCAGGCAGCCCTGCACACTTTGGCCAGTGAGCGGCGGTCCTCCGGCCAAGAAAACACTCTACCCAGGCCGACGCCATGACCGCCAAACACCGGCCCTGGAAACGGCGGAATATTACCGCCTCGTCCAGCGCTTGCCAAGGCCGAATCCGGCCATCAGAGGCGGTCCCCACACCCGCGCGGCACGCCGTTGCCGCTGCCCGGTGCAAGCGGTACCAGCGCGCGGACATGAAGCCGACCGCGAACAAGTTGTGCGAAATCCGAAGGCGAGTGGCACGGTTCGACGAAGTCAGGCCGCGAAGCGACGGCGTGCCATTCCCACGGCCTGGCTACGCTACGCTTCGCCAGACCGTGCCACCCTCCTCGTCGCCAGATTCCTCGTCGCGGACGCTCCTCGGAATGACACCGGGAGACTCTGGAACAGCGTTTACGGCCGAGAGGGAGCTCGGCCGCCACATCAGGGGAGCGCGGCCTCGAAGTCGAAGGTGTATTGCAGGCCGCGAATGGTGACGGGGATCTCACGGGAGGTCGGCCTCGAGATGGGTTTCGCCTTCGGGGGCGGTTTTTGCTTGGCCGCCGGTTTTGGTCTCGCGGGTGCCTTCTGCTTCAGGGCCGCTGTCGGCTTCGGCGCGGGCTTCTGCCTCGGGGCGGTGCCGACGAAAGCGTCAAGGTCCTTGAAATCCCACGTCTCGCGCGCCACCCGCCGCCCGGACGTGTCACAAACGCGGCAGCCGTAATAGTCCACCAATACCCGCGTGGCGAAGCGGTCGGACACGGCTTCCTTACGCCGCGGCGAGCGCTTGGCCGCCTTCACCAAATAGTGATACAGCTCGTGCAGGTAGACGAATAGCGCGAGTTGATACGCGTCGGCGACAGTGAGGCGATACGCCTGCCGCCACCAGTGCGTGCGGTTGCTCCGGGCCTTGGCGATGCTGGTTGCGAGGGTGAACGGATAGCGGTTGTGCCGGCCCAGGTTGACCATGATCTGCGCGTGCCCGTAGTAGCAGGTACCGGAGAACTCCGCTCCGCGGCTGTACCGTACGCGCACCTTGAGCTTGTCATGACGGTACGGAAGCGAGTGGCGCACGAACATGTTGTGCAGCCGCTCGGTGTCGAGGCTGGTCGAGTTATGCAAATCCATTCGCCAACCCGCTTCCCTGCAATACAGCTCGAATAAAGCCTCTCTCCGACCGACGCGTCATTCCGGTTGCCAGCGCAGGCGCGGCTTGCGCGCCGCCGCCACCTCGTCGAGTCGGCGGACCGGCGCGTGCCAGGGGGCCTGCTTGACGCGCTGGGGCTCCTCGACCGCTTCACGCTTGATCTGGATCAGCGCGTCGGCGAAGGCGTCGAGCGTCGCCTTGGTTTCCGTTTCGGTCGGCTCGATCATCAGGCAGTGCGGCACCGGCCAACTCATCGTCGGCGGGTGAAAGCCGAAGTCGATCAGCCGCTTGGAGACGTCGAGCTCGCTAATGCCGTGCTCCTGCAAGTCCGGCAGCAGGATGAACTCGTGGCCGTACGGCGGCGGGTAGGGCAGGTTGAAGTGGTCTTTGAGCCGCGCGGCCAAGTAATTGGCGGCCAGCACGGCCATTTCGCTCATTTCCTTCAGCCCGGAATTACCCAGCGCACGGAGGTAGGCATACGTGCGCACCAGGACTCCGATCTGCCCGTAGAACGAACGTACCTTGCCGATGCTCTTGGGTCGGTCTTCGTCCCAGCCGAACGTGCCGTCGTCGCGGCGGACCACCTGCGGCACGGGCAGGTAGGGTGCCAGCTTCGCGCTGGCCGCGATGGGACCGGCTCCGGGGCCGCCGCAGCCGTGCGGCGTGCTGAAGGTCTTGTGCGTGTTGTAGTGCATGATGTCCACGCCGAAGTCGGCCGGGCGGGCGATACCGCAAATGGCATTCATGTTGGCGCCGTCCAGGTAGAGGAACGCGCCTTTTTCGTGCAGGACTTCCGCCATCTCCGTCACGCGCGTGTCGAACACGCCGACGGTGTTAGGGTGCGTCAGCATGAGCGCGGCGGTGTCTTTGTCCACGTGTCGGCGCAGATCGTCGAGATCGACGCGTCCGTCGGGCGTTGACTTGACGGAGACGGCCTGCCGCCCGCACACGGCACAGGAGGCCGGGTTCGTGCCGTGGGCGGTGTCGGGCGTGAGTATCTTGGCGCGCACGCCGCCGTGGTCGCGGTGATAGGCGTTGATGACCAGCAGGCTGGTCAGCTCGCCGTGTGCGCCGGCGGCCGGTTGCAGCGAGACCTCGGCCAACCCGGCGATTCGCTCGAAATAGGTGCGTGTGCGGTAGAGCAGCTCGAGCAGGCCCTGCGCGTCGGCTTCGTCCTGATAGGGGTGCAGGCAGGCGAAGCCGGGATCGGCTGCCGCCCGTTCATTGACCCGCGGGTTGTACTTCATCGTGCACGAGCCGAGCGGGTAGAAGTTGGTGTCTATGCTGAACAGGCGCTGGTTCAGGCGCGTGAAATGCCGGACGACCCCCGCTTCGCCGACCTGCGGCCAGTCCGGGGCCTCGTCGGCCCGCATCTTTGCAGGGATGGCCTTGCCCACGTCGCACGCGGGCACGTCGCACTCCGGCAGCGCGACGCCGCACGCGCCGGGCCGGCTTTGCTCGAAGATCAGCGGCAGTGGCTCTTTGGCATCCATCGTGTTACAGCCTACGGCCGGGACGGAGCCCGGCCGCACCGAACCTGTCATTCCGAGAGAGTCCGCCGAAGGCGGACGACCGAGGAATCTTGCCGCATCTGCGCGAGAGTGCCAGATTCCTCGCTGCGCTCGGAATGACATATTCACGCCACGGCCGGGACGGAGCCCGGCCGCTACGGGCATCAGGGCACGCTGGCGAGCGCTGCGACCAGCGCGTCGATCTCCGCTTTGGTGCGTTTCTCGGTCACCGCGACGGCGAAGCAGTCGTTCAAGTCGTCAAACCAGCGGCCGAGCGGCACGCCGGCCAGAACGCCCTTCGAGCGCGCGTGCCGCAAGACGCGTTCGACCGGTCGCTCGCTGCGGATCACGAACTCCTTGAAGAACGGCCCATTGAAACGCAGCGAATAGCCCGGCAGCTCCGCGATCCGCTCGGCGGCGTAATGGGCCTTGTGCAGGCAGAGCTCGGCGATGCGGCGGAGGCCCAGCTTGCCCACCGCCGACATGTAGATCGCCGCCCGCGTGGCCATCAGACCCTGGTTCGTGCAGATATTGCTGGTGGCCTTCTCGCGGCGAATATGCTGCTCGCGCGTCTGCAAGGTCAGGCAGAAGCCGCGCCGCCCTTCGGCATCGACTGTCTGGCCGATGACCCGCCCGGGAATCTTCCGCAGGTATTTCTCCCGACAAGCCAGCAGCCCCAGGTACGGCCCACCGCAGGAGAGGGGGACGCCCAGTGGCTGTCCCTCGGCCACGACGACGTCGGCGCCGAGGTCGCCGGCTCGCTTGAGCACGCCGGTGCTGAGCGGGTCGATGATGACAATCAGCAATGCCCCAGTCGCCTTGACCACCTTGGCGATCTCATCCAGCGGCTCGATCTGCCCGAAGAAGTTCGGCGACTGGACGGTGACGGCGGCCGTGCGCTCGTCGATCAGGTCGGCGACGGCCTGCGGCTCCATGTGGCCGGTCGCGGCCGGACATTCCTTGACGGTGAAGGATTCCTCGGCCAGGTAGGTCTGCAACACGCGTTTGCAATCGGGGTGTACGGCCGGCGAGCTGACGACGTCGGGCCGGCGCGTGACGCCGCGGGCCATCAGCACGGCCTCGGTCAACGCGGTGGACAGCTCGTAGAGCGAGGCGTTGGCCACGTCCATGCCGGTCATCTGGCAGACCATCGTCTGGAACTCGAAGAACGTCTGGAGCGAGCCCTGCGAGGCCTCGGCCTGGTAGGGTGTATAGCCGGTCAGAAAGCCGTGCTGGGCGAAGAGCGCATCAACCACGGTGGGGATAAAGTGGTCGTAGGCTCCGCAGCCGAGAAAGCAGGGCAGCTCGTCGCAAGTGCGGTTGCGGGCCGCGAGCTGCTTCAGGTCGGCCAGCAACTCCGGCTCGCTCATGGGCGGCGGGAGCTTGAGCGGGGCTTTCAGGCGCTCGTTTTCCGGGATGTCTTTGAACAGTGCCCCAACGCTCTCCACGCCGATCGCGGCGAGCATCTGACGCTGGTCGTCTTCGGTGAACTGTACGTATCGCATGGGATTCCGTGTGGGGTGGGCATCGCCCACCATCGATGTCTGGTCAACGCATTTGGTGGGCAATGCCCACCCTACGCTTACTGCAGCTCGGCCCCGGTGCCCACGCTAGGTAGCGATCATCTTGTCGTACGCCGGCCCGTCCATGAGGTTTTCCAGCGGGCCGAGGTCGTCGCACTCGATCTTGATCATCCACGCCTCGCCAAACGCGTCTGCGTTGACCAGTTCCGGCTCGTCGGCCAGGCGGGCGTTGACCTCGACGACCTTCCCGGAGACGGCCGTGTTCAGGTCGCTGGTCGCCTTGACCGACTCGATCTCGCCGAAGCTGCCGCCGGCCTCGAGCGCCGTGCCCGGCTCGGGCAGCTCGACGTAGGTGATGTCGGTCAGTTCGTCGGCGGCAAACTGAGTGATGCCGGCCGTGACGACGTTGCCATCGACTTTGAACCACTCGTGCGTTTGTGCATACTTGCGATCGTTGGGCACCGCCATGGGCGCAATCTCCTACTGTCTCAATACGGCAGGCAGCGCTTGGCTCCGCCTGCCCTACCATCGGGCCTGGACACCCCGCGGCGCGGACGTCCCGGCGGCGGGTGAAGGCGAGATTGTAGGGAATTTCGCCGGCGGGGGACAGAGGCCAATCCGAACCCCGAGCGCTAGCGAGGGGCCAATGGCCACGCCGGTCTTACGCCGGTCGCTTGCGCTCCCGGTTCGGATTTCGAGCCCCGCGCGCGCCCGAACCCCGAGCGCGAGCGAGGAGGCAATGCCCATCAGCACGGAGGTGCTCGTCGCGCCGGCCGCGGCAGGGTGCGGCCGCTACTTTTTGGGGCGCTTGTAGAAAGGTAGTGGGACGACCTTGGCGGGGACGTGCGTGCCGCGCAGTTCCATCTCGACCGGTATGCCCGGCTCGCATAAGGCCGCGTCGAGCAGGCCCATCGCGATGACCTTCGCGAACGTCGGGCTGAGCGTGCCGCTGGTCACGAAACCAACGTCGTTGTCATCGTGAAGGATCCGTGTGCCTTCGCGGGCGATGCGTTTGCCGTCGAGCTCGAAACCCGCCATCCGACGCTTGGGGCCTTCCTCATGAATCTTCTTCAGCACCGGCTGGCCGATGAAATCCTTGGTCAGATCGACACACCAGGCCTGGCCGGCGGTGATTGAATCCCAATCTTCGGTGAGCTCGTGCCCGTAGAGTGGCATGCCCGCTTCGAGACGAAGGCTGTCGCGGGCCCCCAGCCCACCCGGCTTGATGGGCCGACCCAGCTCCTGCGAGCGGTCCACCAGCAACCGCAGGGTGGGCAGGGCGAACTGGGCGGGCAAGATGATCTCGACGCCGTCTTCGCCGGTGTAGCCGCTGCGGGCGACGAAGTACTCGGTCCCCATGACGAAGCCGGTTTTGAAGTGGTAGCGCTTGAGGTCGTCCAGCGGGAGGGGCAGTAGCGTACCCAGCGTCTGCATTGCTTCCGGCCCCTGGATGGCGACCATGGCGGTCTCCAGCGTGCGGTCGGTGATGTCCACGTCAAAGCCGCGGCGCTGCTGCTCGAACCAACCGAGCAGCTTCTCGCGGTTGGAGGCGTTGCAGACCACGAGGAAGTGATCCTCGTAGCGCGAGACGATCACGTCGTCGAGGACGCCGGCGTCCTCGCGGCACATGTGGCTATAGCGGCTCAGTCCGGGCTTCATGTCGGTGACGTTGCGGGTGTTGAGCCGCTGGAGGAACGCTTCGGCCCCGTCGCCGCGGAACTCGACCCGCCCCATGTGCGAGACGTCGAAGAACGAGGCGTGCCGGCGGGTGTACAGGTGCTCCTCCTTGATGCCGGTGTACATGACGGGCATCTCCCAGCCGGTGAAGTCGACCAGCCGGGCCCCGCACTCGCGATGAAAGGCGTTCAGCGGCGTTTGCAGCATCACGGTTCCCTCAATCCTGGTATGAGACCACTGGGAAAGCGCTCGCCGGCGCGGTTCGCGCCGCAGGCATCAGACCGGCGTGGCGGCCGGGCCGCAGAGCACAACCGGTCCAGCCAACCGAGCACAAACCTGCACTATAGCGGCCGAGGCTCGCCGGCTCCACCAAACCGGCCGGCAGTGGATGTGCCTGTCTCCGCGTGACGATAGGTATATGACCGGGACCACGCGGTCGGAGGTGTGCGCCGTGCGAATCGGTATTCAAGTGTTGTCGCTGAAGCCCGGTCAGGTCGGTGGGCAGGAGGTCTTCGTTCGCCGGCTGCTCAGACACCTGGTTCCGCAACTGGGCGACGAGCGGCTCGTGCTGTTCCTGCGGCCTGAGTTGGCGTCCGAGCCGGCTTGCGACGCACTCTGCGCTCACCCCAGGGTCGAAGCCGTGGTTGAGAACCCGGAGCGGCACTATGGCGACGGCTACGCGGCCTGGAACCTGCGACTGCTGGAGCGGGCGGCGCTCGAGGTGGTCTACTTCCCGCTGTCGTTCTTCTATCCGCGCCCGTTGCCGCTGCCGGTCGTACTGCACGTGCCGGACATCCAGCACGAGTACTTTCCCGAGTACTTCCCGCCGGAGCAGTTGGCCTGGCGGCGCGAACGGATTCCCGAGTCCATCGCACTGGCCGACGCGGTGATCACGTACACGAGCTTCTCCGCCGACGGGCTGCGTGAGAAACTGGGTGCCGATCCAGCCAGGCTGCACGTCATCCCCGCCGGTGGGTTCCTCGAAAACGAGATTTACCCTGGGACAGGCGATGCGACGGCGACCAGCGATTCGGCCGGCGGTCACCCGTTCATCTTCTACCCGGCTGCCGACTGGCCGCACAAGAATCACGAAACGCTGCTGCGTGCGATGGCGATTTTGGCGGAGCGTGGACGCACGGAGCACTTACTCCTGACGGGCATGCTCTCGCAACGGGGCGGTGCCCTGCGCATACTGACCGACGACCTGGGCCTGAGCGATCGTGTGCACTCCCTCGGCTGCGTCTCGCAGGAGCAGTTGATCCGGCTGTACCGTACCGCCGAGCTGATGGCGTTCCCCAGTCACTTCGAGGGCTTCGGCCTGCCGCTGGTCGAGGCCATGCAGTTGGGTTGCCCGGTGGTTGCGTCGAAGGCGGAGGGCGTCGTGGAGACCGCCGGCGACGCCGCCATCTTCTGCGACGACGACCCACATGCTTGGGCCGAAACGCTCGCCAGCGTCCTGGACAACGCGGAGCTACGCGCCGACCTTCGTCGTCGCGGCCACGAGCGCGTCGCACATTTCGACTGGAACCGCTGCGCCGCAGAGCACCTGGCCCTGCTGCGCGAGCTGGGGAGAGGTGATCCCGCTATCGCCATCGCAAGGTCTGAAGGCCGATATGCCTAGACGGTGTAGCCCGCTTCGGTGAGGGTGCGTTCGCGTTCGGCGGTTTGCAGGTCGGCCTCGGCCATCATGCGCACCAGTTCCGCGAACGTTACGGTCGGGGCCCAGCCGAGCTGGGTGCGGGCCTTCGACGCGTCGCCGCACAGCAATGTGGGCTCCGTCGGGCGGATATAGCGTGGGTCGCTGCGCACGTAGTCGTGCCAATCGAGATCGAGCAGGCCGAACGCCTCGTCGAGGAACTCGCGGACGCTGTGCGTCTGTCCGGTCGCGACGACGTAGTCTTCCGGCACGTCCTGCCGCAGCATCAGCCGCATAGCTCGAACGTAGTCGCCGGCGAACCCCCAGTCACGTCGCGCGTCAAGGGTGCCGAGATACAGGTGCTCCTGCAAGCCGAGCTTGATCCGCGCCGCCGCCCGCGTGATCTTCCGGGTCACGTAGTTCTCACCGCGTCGGGGCGACTCGTGGTTGTACAGAATCCCGTTGCAAGCGAAGAGCCCGTACGCTTCGCGGTAAGTGACGGTTTGCCAGAACGCGTGCACCTTGGCACACGCGTACGGATTTCGCGGGCGCAAGGGGGTGCGCTCGTTCTGTGGCGCTTCACGCGCCTTGCCGAACATCTCACTGCTCGAGGCCTGGTAGAAGCGGACTTCCCGGCCGGTCGCGTCCCGATAGTCGCGCAGCGCCTCCAGCAGGTTCAGCGTCCCCATCGCCACGACCTGGGCGGTGTAGATCGGGTCCTCGAAGCTGGCGTGGACGTGCGATTGGGCGGCGAGGTTGTACACTTCGGTCGGCTGCGCTTCACTGATGATCCGCCGTAAGCCGATCGGATCGAGCAGGTCCCCCACGTGCAGGTGAACCTGGCCGCCGGGCGTGTCGTGGTTACCCGGGCGGTGCTCGACGCGTGATGAGCGGAACGAGCCGGACCGCCGCCGAATGCCATGCACGCGATACCCTTCGCCCAGCAGGAGCTCGGACAGGTAGAACCCGTCCTGCCCGGTGATGCCGGTGATGAGAGCAATCTTTTCGTTCATGCGTTGCTGCCCAGGGTGGCGCGACGTTGGTAGCCCGTGCTGGTCGATGGCATGGCGCGTTGTGCGGATGGCGCGCCCACCGGGTTTATCGGTCGTGCTCGTCGGTGGGCTTCAAGATGGGCCGCCGAGGTCTGATAAAGACCGCCACTCAGTGCGGCCAATCACGTTCCGGCCGATTGACGCATGACGCCAACCGCGACGATGATCCGTCTCGACAAGCGGGACCGGCTACCCGGCCTGCCTTCCGAATCGGAGGACCGACACCATGAAGAAGCTGACACCAGGCCTCTTTCTTGCGGGACTGCTGCTTCTTCCGACACCAACGTTTGGCCAGAGTGGTGTTGGCGGGTCGCTCGGCGATCTGACCCGCGTGCGGCCGGGGCGGTCGCGACGAATCTCGTCGGCACCGAAGGACCCGCGCAGCAACCGGGACAACCTGCGCGTCAAGCCGGGTGACACGCGCGTGCTGGCGAACATCGCGGGGCCCGCCACCATCACGCACATCTGGCTGACGTTCAACGAAGCCCGGCCGAACTGGATCTCGAAGGCGGGGTCGGCGAACCCCTCCGAGATCGTGTTGCGGATGTACTGGGACGAGGGCGAGCAGGCTGCGGTGGAGGCCCCGCTCGGTGACTTCTTCGCCGCCGGCTTCGGCCTGCGAAGCGAGATCAAGTCTGTCCCGGTGCAGGTCGAGGGCGGCGACGGGTACAACTGCTTCTGGCCGATGCCGTTCCACAAACGCGGCAAGATCACGATCACGAATGAGAGCCCGGATAAGAACATCAACTCGTTCTACTACCACATCGACTACGTCGAAGAGGAGAGCCTGCCGCCGGACACAGCCTATTTCTGCGCGCAGTACCGACAGGAGTTCCCCGAGCAGCCGGGCCGCGACTATCTCATTGCCGACATCGAGGGGCCTGGGCATTACGTCGGCACAGTCCTCACCGCGCGCTCGCGAAGCCCGTACTGGTTCGGCGAGGGCGATGACAAGTTCTACATTGACGGCGAGACCGAGCCGTCCATCTGGGGCACCGGTACCGAAGACTACATGCTCTGTGCCTGGGGCATGAACGAGTGCAGCTTCCCTTATTTCGGCTGCACGTACATGGACGGCGGGGCGAGCGATCTGGGCGTGCGCTACTGCCTCTATCGCTGGCACGTCGCCGACCCGATCCGGTTCACCAAGTCGCTGCGCGTCGAGATCGAGCACGCCGGCTGGATAACCGCCGACGAGACCGAAAGCGGCAAGGTCGAGGGCTTCGTGGAGCGCGAGGACGACATGGCCACCGTCGCGTTCTGGTACCAGGTCGGCCAGCCGAAGCGGTTTACAACACTGCCGTCGGCGGAGAAGCGCGTCTTCCCGAATCTCGACATTATCATCGAGGGCAAGACGTTGAAAGAGACGGCGCGGCATGCGCCCGGGGAGCTGATCCTGCAATCCGGCTACGACTGGACCGGGGACGGCCAGCTCTTCTACATTCCCGAGCCGGATTATTGGGTGCCCCAGGGCGAATCTCCGTTTCTGGAGTTCGATGTCAACGTGGAAAAGAAGGAGTTGCGCGGGCTGGTGCTGCGGCTGACGCACTCGTACGACTATGGCAAGTACCAGGTCCTGCTCGACGGCGAGAAGCTCGGCGGCGTGCGCGACCTGTACGCGGAGCAAGTCGAGGTCAGCGATCATTACCTCGGCAGCTTCGAGCTCGAGCCGGGCAAGCACACGATCCGGCTCGAATGCGCCGGCCAGAACATCGCATCCAGTGGCATCCGCCTCGGCATCGATTCCGTCCGCCTGCGTGAGCGCTGGCACAAGAACCGCCCGGCCCTGCGGCCGAAGGGCTGAAGATTGGGTGCCCCATCCCTTCCAGGGGTGGGGGACAGATTGCGTGGCATGCCTGCCATCAAGGCAGGCAGGCTCGGCGCCGATCTCTCCGCGACATGCCTGCTTGCCAAGCAGGCATGCCAGGCACCGTAGCGCCGGACCTCCGAGTCCGGCGCTCGCAGCGCCAGGACCACAAGTGGTCCCGGAGGGATGATCTGAACGTAGCCCAGCGTGCAACGCTGGGGCACGCTAGCCGCCTACGGAGCCCGAGTCCCAGCGGGACGACTGAACCTTCAGCCGTTCCTACGGGACTGTCTGCCGTGTTGCGTGACCGCATTCCCAGCACTTCGTGCTGGGCTACTGTCATGCCGTCCCTCCAGGACGGCCCGGCCACGCCCAAGCTGTGCTTGACTGCGCCACCCGGCACTGCCCCGCCCCGTATAATAAGTGTATGCCACGACGTTCACGATTCCGGCGCTTCGCCAAGTGGAGCGCTCTGGTCCTGTGCGCACTGAGCGTCACAGTGTGGACGGTTACCAGTGCGGGCTGGTACGCGGAGTACCGGGGATCGGATATGCATGTAGTGCTGTCCCGGGGTTGCCTGTGGGTCGAATGGCGAGATTGGGGACCGCAATGGTGGCAAGACGCGGAGCAGCGCTGGAAGTTTGAGCGGGTGGACTGGGACGTCTCCTGGCCAGAGGATCTTGGTTTCTGGTCGCCGTACTTCTACCGCCACTTCCAGTCATACGACGAGAACAATGTGCTCATCGCGAACTCACGGGAAGGGATGCTACCGTTGTGGCTTGTGTCCTGTGGGAGCGTAGTGGCGACTGGTATTCTCTGGTACGCGCAGCGCCGTGGCAGGCCGCCGGGCCACTGCCAGAGTTGCGGCTACGACCTGACCGGGAACGTCAGCGGCGTGTGTCCGGAGTGCGGGCAGAAGGTGGCTCCGATGAGTCATTCTGAGGGAACGAAGTGACCGAGGAATCCGCCGTCGGGCCGCGCGGTCATTCGATCACGTCAACCAGATCCTTCGCTGGCGCTCAGGATGACAAGCAGCGGTGCGCCGTGCGATGTCGGAGCGGCCTGCCCTCGAGTCAGCCGGTGATCCGTGCGATGGGTGGTGTGCCCGTGTTTCCGAACCGTCCCGGAGGGACGATCTGAACGTAGCCCAGCGTGGAACGCTGGGATGGGATGGCCTAGATTCAAACCGAGAGTCCCGTAGGGACGACTGATGCTTCAGCCGTCCCTACGGGACTGTGCTCTCAATGACGTGACCGCATTCCCAGCACTTCGTGCTGGGCTAGTGTCATGCCGTCCCTACGGGACGCTACGGTCACGCCGCCAGGCTGGCCGTTTGCTCGTGCACGGTCAATCTGCCCTCGGTTTCCTCCACGGCCACGAACGCGGATCGCCAGATGTATTGCTCGAATCCTGTTGGACGCAGCCGCCACCAGTTGACGCGGAAATAGTGCACCTGACCCCGGCTCCACAACCAGCGGGTATCCATGCGCCCCACGACGTCGAAGTACTGGGCCGAGATCGCCCAGCGGCATTCCTTCAGAACACCAACGACTCTCCGCTCGCGTTCGACGGTTTGTTCAGAAGCTGTCGGTAACATCGTCACATCTCCACTCAAGGCCGCATCGGCCGCCTTTCGGTACTCCCTTGTGGCAACCGGCGTGCCAGACCGCACAGGTGATAACAAGAGGCTCTCCGGCCTGATTCCAGACGGCCGATGGGAAATGGTTGCCCACGGGCAGGGCCCAGACGTGGAGACGGACTACCCAGCGTGCCTGCCCGGGTGGCGCAGGTGTACAAGCCTGCTGGACTGCCCGAGTCGCCCGAACGCTTCAGGGGGGTCGTGCAGGCGCCGCGCTCTGCTGAGGTCCTACCCTTGTTCTGGTGCCTGAGCCACGGACGCCAGCAGCGCGCTCAAGAGGGCTTCGAGTTGCCGGTGGACTGAACGGGACGCTCGAATGACGAGCACGCCCCCAAAACAGTGCGCGGTACCCTTGCCGCCGTGGACTAGCCAGGTCTCGGGTCGTATGGCCTGCTCCACGAGTTCGACGAGCTGGTCAGCCGGCCCGGCAACGTACGCGTGTGTCGGATGCTCCGGGGCAAGCTCGTGAAACATCACCAGCGGCTCGGTGGAGATTCCCGGGCTTGCTGCAGCCGGGAGCGTGGCTGGCGCGCCTGGGGCCTCAGCGGCCTGGAACGCCTGTCGTATACGGAGGACTTCCGGGGCCTTTCGCTTGCGCCATTGGCGATCCCAGTCTTCGGCGCCGCGCAGCAGGGACCGAACATCGTAAATCTTCACGACCTTGTAGGCTTCCAGATCCGCCACCGTTGACGCGACAACCATTCTGTCGCCGTGCAGGTCGTAGCCAAGCTCGGTTTTGTTTTGAGCAGCTTCGCTGAGGACGAGCCAAAGTATCTGGGACAAGCGCAGATTCCGACACTTGACTGTGACCGGCACGTCGCGCGCGACACCGGCATCCTGCAGGACCTGCCAACGCACGATGAGGTTCAGCTCGCCAAACTCGCTGATGAATTCGACAGCCTGCTCCAGAGGCAGGTCCTCAAAAAACACCTCGGGGACACGTTTCCGCAGGGCGGGCGAGGCGGCGTCTATTTGCACGTCGCGTACTTCGACAACCCGGATATCACCCTCGGCGGGCGCGGCGTCCTCCTGGCCGGCAGCCGGCGCGCAGAATGAGAGACGACCTGCCGCGACGGCAGCAATCGACATCACTGCCCACCGAAACACTAGCGTTTCCAGCGAATGCATGGCTGAATCTCCTTACAGTTGAGGCGTTCCCCGAAATGGACCCGCGATCGGGGCCTGTGCTCACTGTCGCCCCCATTCTCTCCGCGATATAGTACTCGATTCTATGAGCGACCAGATCGAAGATCGCAAAGCCAAGCTGGAGAAGATTCGCGCGTTGGGCGTGGACCCCTATGGTGCGCGCTTCGCCGACATCGCCACGCATGCCGACATTCGGGCCGCCGCCGAGCAGATGAACATCAACCCCGGGCAGGTTTGTGAGGGCGATCAGGCCTGTTTCCGGGCGGCCGGGCGGGTCGTGCTCCATCGCGACATCGGCAGCCTGATCTTCATGACCGTCCGCGACCGGACCGGCGATCTCCAGTTCGGGCTGAGCAAGAAGATGGTCGCGGGGAGTGCGGGCGTCTTGCCCACACGAGAAGCGACGGAGCGACGAAGCGACGAAACGACGGAGGGACAGACTGAAAAGCGCGCAGATCCCTTCTTGGACGGTGCCACAGCCTGGAAGGTCGCCAAGCTACTTGACTTGGGCGACGTGGTTGGGGCCGACGGGCAGCTCGGGCGGACCAAGACCGGTGAGCTGACGCTGTGGGTCACGCGGCTGACGTTGCTGAGCAAGTGTCTGCGCCCGCCGCCGGAGAAATGGCACGGCCTGACCGACGTCGAAGCTCGTTATCGCCGGCGATACGTTGACCTGCTCAGCAACCCCGATTCGCAGCAGGTTTTCCTGATGCGGGCGCGGATCATCGATTACGCGCGCCAGGTGCTGCGGCAGCGCGGGTTCATCGAGGTCGAGACGCCGGTGTTGCAGCCGATCTACGGCGGGGCGGCGGCGCGGCCGTTCCTGACGCACCACAATACGCTCGACATGGACCTGTACCTGGCCATCTCGCCGGAGCTGTATCTGAAGCGCTGCCTGGTCGGCGGGCTGGAGCGGGTCTTCGAGTTCAGCCGCTGCTTCCGCAACGAGGGCATTAGCCCGCGGCACAACCCCGAGTTCACCATGCTGGAGCTGTACCAGGCGTACGGCGACTACCACGACATGATGGACATCTGCGAGGCGATCATCGGCGGTGCGGCGCGCGACGTGATCGGCGCGACGAAGATCAAGTTCGGCAAGGTCGAAATCGACTACGCGACGCCCTGGCCCCGGTTGAAATATGCCGATGTGTTCCGCGAGCACGTGGGCATTGCAACCGACGACGTCGCGGCAATTCGCCAGCGGGCGCGGGAGCTGCACGGCCGCGGCGAGCTGAAAGCCGATGAGAGCCAGCTCGACGATCCGGTCGTAGTCCATGAGCTGTTCGACCACTACGTCGAGCCGAAGCTGGCCAACCCGACGTTCGTACTGGACTGGCCCGCCCCGCTGTGCCCGCTGACGCGGCGTCACCCGGACGACCCGAACCTCGCGCTGCGCTTCGAGCTGTTCATCAACGGCATGGAGATCGGCAACGCGTATACCGAGCTGAACGACCCGGCCGTGCAGCGCGCGACGCTGAGCAAGCAGCTTCGCGGCGAAGAGGATGAGACGATGGCGGTGATGGACGAGGACTTCGTCGAGGCGCTGGAGTACGGCATGCCCCCGGCCGGCGGATTAGGCATCGGCATCGACCGCATGATCATGCTCCTGACCGGCTCGCCCAGCATCCGCGACGTAATCCTGTTCCCGCTCCAACGGCCGCTTGCACAGGAATAATCGCCGGCGTTCACGCGGAAGCTGCAGGCGCGCGGTACAATAAGGGTGGCATGGCAAGCCGCGTCTACATCGAAACGAGCGTGCCTAGCGCTTATGTTACGAGCCGCACAGACCCCGGCAGTCTGCATCGGCGCGAGAGCACGCGCGAGTGGTGGCTGCGCCAGTTGTCTTTGTACGACGCTTCGGTATCGGCCAACGTACTGCTCGAGCTCCGGCAAGGTGATTGGCCGGGCAAAGAGGAGGCCCTGCGACTCGTAGAGCGTCTTCCGCTGCTGCCGGTTACGCCTGAGGTGACGGGGGTCGCCGAGCGCTACGTTGCGGAGCGACTCGTGCCAACCGACCTCGGCGGCGACGCGACCCATTTGGCTGTCGCTTGCGTTTACGATATGGATTTTCTGCTGACCTGGAACATTCGACACCTCGCGAATCCAAACAAACTGACTCATCTGACGGTCATCAACCGGAGGCTGGGATTGTTGACGCCGCAGATCGTCACACCGGAGATGCTGTGGTTGGAGGACTTCGAATGAGTGAATCAAAGCCAGCGCCACGACCTGCGGATCCTCTGATCGACGAAGTGCGCCAGCGCCGGCGCGAGCTGTTCGCGTCCTGCGACAACGACCTGAACAAACTCGCCGAAGCGATCCGGCGGGTCGAAGCCGAGCATCCGGAGAAGCTGAAAGATCCGCGTGCGGAAAAACGTCGCAGCCCCCGCCGGGCGAGCGGCCGGCCGTGAGGCGGGACGAACTCCCGCTAGTCCAACGTGCACATGGTAGCGAGCGGCCAGCTGCCAGGCATCGGCATCGACCGCGTGGTCATGCTCCTGACCGGCTCGACCAGCATCCGCGACGTGATCCTGTTCCCCCTTCAACGCCCGCAATGGCAACTGAGCGACGAGCGCGAGAGGTGGCCCTGGCAGGCTCGCGGGCCGCGAACTATTCAGCCTGGACGGCGAATCGTCACCCCTTTCCCCCCGTGGCGCGTTACAGCGCCCGCTGTAGGGCATCCAGTCTTCCCTGGGGCTAATATGGGAGTACTCTGTTCGCCGAGCAAGAACACCGCGCGCGGCGTGTCTATAATTAGACGCTGAAAACCGTGGCGAGGCGCACGGACATGTCGCCCGAGCGAACCGATAGTGACGAGTCTTTTGAGAGGCTAAGGCCTAAGCACGCGATCCTGCTCGCCATACTGGCTTGCGTGGCGGGAGGCGCCCTATACACACTCGGCCAATGCATGCTTGATCTACCGGGGCTGGACGGTTTGTACGCCCGGCTGGCGTGGTGGTTGACCCCCTGGCGCGCGCAAGCATCGACGATTGAAGCGGACTTGCACGTTCGCTTCAGCATTGGACTAGGCAAGTGGCAAACCGGACCGCTGGACTTCGCGATCGGAGCAATGATCGCGGGCATGGTCCTGTTGGCGGCCCACTCCGCGACGTTTGTCGTCGTGGCTCTGGTGTACGCTAAGTTCGGCCACCCGCCATACTGGTCGGACGTCGGCTCGGGCAGCATCCTCTGGTCGGCCTGGGGCTGGAGCGCTTTCGCGGCGTGCTGGCTCCTGCCTGCGGCGGGTGCAATCTGGACGGTGTGGATAAAACTGGTGGAAACGCTGGCCTGGGTCAACTACCCGCTAATCGACACGGGACAGGGCTACCTGGCGGCTAACTTCGCCGCGGTCATCCTCGGGCTCGCGTTCATCGGTGGCACCGTCCTGCGCAGACATCTTGTGGCTGCGGTCACCGCCGATAACCTCCGGTGTCAAACCTGTGGCTATCTCTTGCGGGGGCTGCCGGAGCCGCGCTGCCCCGAATGCGGGCGCGGGACGATGCTGCAGGCTAGGCCGGCCTTCGGCTTGCTCGGCGCGCCGTCGTCCCGCTGGAGGCTAGCAAAGTGGACGGCGCAACTGGCGATACCGTTCGCGTTGCTCTGCGCTCCACTGGCTGTCCCCGCCGTACTCTTGCGACTGCCGACATTCTTACAGGAAAGGCTACCCACAGCAACACAGGCTACCCTTAAGCGCCTGTCGAAGGACCCTGACCTGATCCCTGTCCGGCGCAACACGCTATGCCTCGTGCGCCGTGACGGTGCGCTCGGAGTCGTACGCCTGCGTTTTCGACCCGGGTGGTGGTACGATGTGGCGTACTGGCCCAGCGAGGCTGCGTGGAACCACACGCCCCCGCAGATCGCAGAGAGCGGGCCGTTGGTCCTGGGTCCTGGCTTGACGGTCGATCTGAGGGTGGGACCGTGGTCCTTGACATACATGTTCGGCTCGCAGTCTTACTGGTGGCTGCGTCGGCCGGATTCGAGCTTCGATGTGCAGGTGGTACCCCCCGACGAGTTTGCAGGTAAGCTGCCGTGGCTTGAACGGCACCCTCAGGACGAGCCGCTGCCTTGAGTTTGGGGTGTGCGGGGCGCTGCACCCTTCGAGGATGGGGGATGGACAAGAACCACGATAGACTCCCGTGGGGCCGAGGCGCTTGCGATGGCGGCACGCTACCTGTCGGGATGAGGCACGCATGAACGACCCGCCGCAACCAGAACTGCCCGACGATACCGAGGGAACTCCACGCTCCAACGCGGGTCCGCCCGCCGAGCCCGAAGGTGAGACACCTGACAGCGTGAGGCGAGACGCGTCGGACGGATACACGGCCGCAGGGATGGCTGCTCCGGTCATCGCCCGTCCGATTGAGGAAGCCCCGGCAGCACGTACACCCGAGGCAGCCGGACCACCCATTGCGCTTCGACCGCCCGCCGTGTGGCCGGCCATCGTGGTTGTGTTCGGGGGCCTCGCGCTCGGGATTGTCGCGCAGGTCACTGTGATAGCCGCGATTGACGTTGCGAGCGGGCCTGAGACGGCAGGCCTCGCCGCATTCGGCGAGTCTCCCATCGGGTTCATCACGCTAAGCCTCACGATGGAGGGGGCGTTCGCGCTCGTCGCCGTGCTGGCGGCGGTGGCTTCCGTAATTCCGGCGCGACGACAACTGGGACTGACCCGCGCCGGCGTGCCCGCCTGGGGCTATGCCGCCCTGCTGCTTGGCGCCATCATGTGCGCGGCGGTAGGTGAAGGCCTGTCGATACTGGTGCCCCTTGAGATGATTGACGTCGAGGGCTTGCGCGCGCGGATGACTTGGACCGACGGCGCGTTGTTTGTGGTGTGCCTCGCCATCGTGCCGGGATTCGTGGAGGAACTGCTCTTCCGCGGCTATGTGCAGCGGCGTTTGCTGCAGCGCTGGCGACCTGGGCCTGCCATTGCGGTCTCGACCCTACTGTTCGCGCTGATGCATATCGACCCCAAGCACATGGTGTTCGCCGCCGCTCTGGGCCTATGGCTCGGCGTGGTCGCGTGGCGAACGGGTTCCATCTGGCCGGGCGTTTTCTGCCACGCCGGCGTCAACGCATTGTGGAATATCTACGCCCTGAGCATGATGAAGCTGGAGCCGCCGGAACACGTGGTGTACGTGTCGTTCGCCATATTCCTGGGAAGCGCGCTTGTCGGCTTTGTCGTGAGCATCGGGCTGCTGGCGAAGACAAAGCGACCGCCGACCGTGTGGCACGGTTCGCCGGGCACCCCACCCGCGTAACATCCGCTCCACGACAATCCGACCCCCTTCCCCGACTCCTCAAGCGTGCGGCACCACTCCGTCGCCCACAACTGACAAACAACCCGATTCGTGATACGAATACTTCCCCGGTGGCCCTGGAGGCCCATCGGCAGGAGGGGTAGGGTGGGCGCTGCCCACTATTCGCGGGAGACATGTGGCGCGCGACCGTCTCAGGAACTACGTCGGTCGGATTCAGGTGGGAGCTGCGATGAAGAAGCAAGCCAAGCGTTGGCCGATTTGGAAGATCGCGATCGTCACCCTGGGACTTACGGTCGCCGCGGTCGTGCTGTTCTGGCTGTCGGTCGTCACGGACAAGGCGATTGGTGGGCTGACCACGAACCCCGCCGGGCGGAGCCTACCACTAACGCCTGGCAGCTTCATCATGATGGGGGGAGTCGTGACGGGAGCGTTCGGCATCCTCAGCGCCATCTGGCTGGGCTACCGAATCTGGGAGGCGCGACTCCCCGCCTGGGAGCGGCCGCGCAAGAAGAAACGACGCTAGCGCGGATTGTCCGCCACAGAGGTCACAGAGAGCGCAGAGCATCGGCCAATAAGGAGGCGCCGAGAAAGCGAGAGAAGAAGCGTGCCAGAGGATGCTGCACCGCTTGCCGAGACCTGCGAGGAAGTTCTCCATAGGCTCTGCGGTCTCTGTGGCTCATGAATAGCGTGCGCTGGCGCGCTTCGCACCGGGAGAAGCCGGGCGAGCCGTGGCCGGCACGGCGCGGCACCCCACTAGGACTCTTTGATTCCAGCGGCCTGGGAGGGTAGCGTTCCGGTTGTGGTGTGAATCGGTCCCCCACCCCCGAAGGGCGGGGCACCCAACATAGCCGACCTACGGCGTAGCGAACCCGCATGTGGTGGGCGCTGCCCACCCTACAGGGATTGATCCGGCTTGTACAAGCTGTTCCTGACACTCCGCTACCTGCGCAAGCGCCGCATCGCCTATTTCGCGATCGCGGCGGTCACGTTGTGCGTGGCCATGGTGCTGATTGTGATGTCGGTGATGGGCGGGTGGCTGGAGATGGTGAAGCTGCGGGCCCGCGGCCTGCTGGGCGATGTTATCGTGGACAACAAGGCCTTCCAGGGCTTCCCGCTCCACCAGGAATTCATCGACGAGATCAGCGCCTGGCCGGAGATCGTCAAGGCCACGCCGCTCGTCTACTCGTACGGCCTGTTCCAGTTCAGGCAGACCCTGCCGGACGGTACGACCCAGGTGATACAGGACGGCATGGCGCGGGTGGTGGGGCTGCGCCTGGCGGACGTCTACCAGGTCAACGCGTTCAAGGAGGGGCTGTTCTACGAGAAGCACTACCCCGGGATGACACACCTGGGCGAGCAGCAGCAGCCGCTGATCGGGTATGACCTGGCGGGCGATCCTATTGCGCTACAAGACGAGGATGGGGCGATCTTCGGGTACCGCCGGCTGATCCTGCCGCCCGCGTATCAGGCCGCGCTGGCAGAGAGTCAGGCCCAGGGCATCGTCGATACGGAGTCGGCGGAGAACGAGAATGACCGCTTTCTGGAGGAGCTTGGAGTTCCGCCGATGCCGGGCGTGTACAGGATCGTGGACGACGTCGGGCCGCCGCGCATGGCCGGTGACCCGCGGCCTGGGCTGATCCTCGGTCGCGACATCGTGGCCAAACGGCATTCCGACGGGCGCCACGAGCGCCACTACCCGCGCGGCAAGATGGTGACACTGACGCTCTGGGCGACCGCCGGCCACTCGGTCGATCCGTTCCCGATCAAACAGCCCTTCCGGTATGCGGATGATTCGTACACCGGCATCTTCGAGATCGATTCGCAGTACGTGTACTGCGATTTCGACCACCTACAGAAGCTGCTGGAGATGGATGAATCGGAGCGGATCGATCGCGAGACCGGGCAGGTCATCGGACAGGCGCCCGCCCGCTGCTCGCAGATTCAAATCAAGATCGCCCAGCGAGTCGATGGGAAGCCCGTCGATCCCGTCGCGCTTTGCCGACGGCTCGAAGAGCATTACCACAGCTATCTCAGCGACGAGCGCTTCCAGCTTGATCTGACCGAGCGCAAGCTGATCACGCGCATCAAGGCGATGACCTGGCAGGAATCACAGGCCCACATCATCGTTCCGGTCGAAAAGGAGAAGATCCTGGTCACGATCCTTTTCGGCATCATCTCGCTGGTGGCGGTCGCGCTGGTCCTGTGCATCCTGTATATGATCGTGCTGCAAAAGACGCGCGATATCGGAGTCATCAAGAGCATCGGCGGTTCGTCGGGCGGGGTGGCGGCGATCTTCATCAGCTACGGTGCCGCCGTCGGCATCGCCGGCTCCATCCTCGGGACAATCCTCGGGTCGGTGGTCGTCCATTATATCAACGACCTTCAGGACGCGCTGATCTGGTTCCACCCCGCGCTGCGCGTATGGGATCCGGCAGTCTACTCGTTCGACACGATCCCCAGCGAAGTCCGTACCGTTGACGCGGTCTGCATCGTGGTCGTGGCGATCCTGGCCGCGACGCTCGGCTCGGTAGCCGCGGCCTGGCGGGCCGGGACAATGCAGCCGGTGGAGGCGCTGCGGTATGAATAGCGAATTAAGAATGGCGAATAGCGAATTGAAGATTGCAGTCCGCTCAGTATGAATACAGCTTCCGGCATTCAATCGGAGAGTTCGACGCCGGCAAGTAGCGGTCCGCTACTCCGTGCCGAGGCGATCTGGAAATCCTACCCGATGGGTCGGACCGAGCTGCGCGTCTTGCGCGATTGCTCGCTCTCGGTGGGCGAGGGCGCGTTCGTGGCGGTGATGGGCAAGTCGGGCAGCGGCAAGAGCACGCTGCTGCACATTCTCAGCGCGTTGGACGTGCCGCAGAAGGGGCAGGTGCACTTTGCCGGTGAGCCGGTCTTCGCCCCGCCGGCCAGTCGCCGCCTGCGTACCAGCATCACCGACGTTCTCTCGGCCGCCGAGCGGCGACGCATCCACCTGCGGCGGACGCAATTCGGGTTCGTGTTCCAGTTTTACCATCTGCTGCCCGAGCTGAACGTGTTGGAAAACGTGCTGATCGCGCGGATGATCGATCCGTCGGTTCTGGCCTGGTGGTCGCAGGGGAGCGCGGCGCGGAGGGATGCCACCGATATCCTGAAGCGCGTCGGCCTGAGCGAGCGGCTGAAGCACCGGCCGAGCGAGCTATCCGGCGGCGAGTGTCAGCGGGTGGCGATGGCCCGCGCGCTGGTGCACAAGCCCAAGATCCTGTTTGCCGACGAGCCGACCGGCAATCTGGACGCCGAGGCCGGGGCCAACATCATGGCCCTGCTCGCCGAGCTCCATCGCGAAGGGCAGACGATCGTGATGGTCACGCACGATCCCAGCATAGCTCAACACGCCGACCGCATTCTGCACCTGGAAGGCGGCCGCCTGCGTCCGGCCTGAGGGATGGCGCGCGCCCGGCCGGACGGGGTGCATGACGGATTCGGCGGGGTCCTGGGGACGCTCGTATGGTGGGACGTGTCCCGGAGGGACAGGGGCGATTTGCCACGGGTGGAGCGCAGCGCAACCCGTGGACAGGGTCCGCCCCCCAACAAGTCTCCGCCCCGAAGGGCCGGCGGCGATTTGCCACGGGTGGAGCGCAGCGCAACCCGTGGACACGGTCCGCCCCCCCAACAAGTCTCCGTCCCGAAGGGCCGGCGGATGAAGCGCTCAGTCCTGCAGATACGGCTGGTCGTACTCGATCCCGTGTGCGTCCAGCAACGCCTTCAACTCCTCCAGCGATCCCCGCTGCTGGTGGTGGGCCGCTTGATTCTGGACATAGCGCCGCACCGTCTCGAACTGCGACGGGCTCAGAGTGAACGCCGCGTAACCTTCCTGCCACGCGAATCCGCGCATGGCCGGAAACTCCGCGTGCAACCAGCGCGACGAGTTCGCCTTCAGCCGGCGCATGAGCGTTGACAGTGCTTCATCGGTGCGCCACTGGATCAGCAGATGGACGTGATCCGCAACCCCGCCGATCTCATGCGCCCGGCCACGCTCGCCGCGGACGATCCCGCCGAGATAGTCGTATAGGCGCGCCCGTAACTCGGGCGCAATCAGGTTGGCGCGCTGCTTGGTGCTGAAGACGACGTGATACAGCAATCGTGTGAAGGTGCCCGCCATGCATGTCTCCCCCGCCCCTGCGGGGCGGCATGATGACTCAGGACGCATCCTATCCACGGGTTGCGCTACGCTCCACCCGCGGCCATGCGCCTGCGCCCCTGCGGGGCAAGACACCGACCACCCCGCCGATTTCGTCACGCACCCGGCGGGACGACACCTCGCTCGGCCTCTGTGGACAACAACGGGGCAGTCCCACACACTACGCCCTCGACGTGATTGCCGCGAGCCGGATCGGCTACCGATGACTAGCGCGGTTGCTCCGTCCAGCCCCTTCGTTGCGGAACCGCTGATGCCGCCGGGAAAGACCAGCAACCTCTTCGGCCAAAGCCGGGCGATGCAGCGGGTGCTCGATTTGTGTGCCCGTGTGGCCCCGACGCGGGCCACCGTGCTGATCGCCGGTGAAACCGGCACCGGCAAGGAACTGGTCGCTCGCCACATCCATCGACGCAGCGTCCGCCGCGACAAACCGATGGTGGTGTTCAACTGCGCTGCCTGTCCGGAGTCGCTGCTGGAAAGCGAGCTGTTCGGGCATGAGCGCGGCGCCTTCACCGGTGCCATCCACGCCCGCTCCGGCTTGTTTGAGCGCAGCAACGGCAGCACACTTCTGATCGACGAAGTGGGCGATGTTCCTCCGCCGGCGCAGGCCAAGCTGCTGCGGATCCTCCAGGAACGCCGCTTCACGCGACTTGGTGGCACGGTCGATTACGAATCCGACGTCCGCGTCATCGCTACCACGCACCGGGATCTGCTCAAAATGTCTCAGCGCGGCCAGTTCCGCGAAGACCTCTTCTACCGGTTGAACGTCTTCCCGATTCGCATGCCGGCGCTGCGTGAGCGCCGCGAAGACATCGCGCCCTTGGCGACACACTTGCTCAGCGCGGCGGCCCGCCAGAACCGCTGCCGACAGTCCGGCTTCACCGACACCGCCATGGCCCTGCTGATCAGCTATCACTGGCCCGGGAACGTGCGGCAATTGCAGTCGGTGATCGAACGGGCCCTGCTGCTGTCCGGCGGCGAGCCGATCAGCGAGCGCCTGCTGCCGCCGGAGATCGTGAGCGGGTTCGTCCCGCCGGAGAAGGGCGAGACGGCTACCTCGCTGGCCTACGGGCAACGGCTGATGGTCGCCCGCGCCCTGTATGAAAACAGTTGGAACTTCAGCAAGGCGGCCCAACAGCTCGGCGTCTCGGTGCACGTCCTCCGTCAAATGACCGCCCGCCTGCAAATCCGCCGGGCGGAATAGCGTCTGCTTGAGAAAAGTTATGTAGCGTCCGCCCCCCGTGGCGGACGTTGAAACGTAGCGGCCGGGCCCCGTACCGGCCGTCGAATGACCGCTTGAAAACCGGTCCCACAGGCGGTATTGGTTGAAAACCGGTCCCACAGGCAGTATTGGTTGAAAACCGGTCCCACAGACTGTAGCGGCCGGGCCCTGTACCGGCCGTCGAACGCACTGGCGGACAAGCCGCCAGTGGCACCCGTAAGTGCTGTACGTCCGTCACCCTTCGGCTGCGCTCAGGGCAGGCAGGAGGCGGACGCTACATTTTCAACTGCCGGCTACGGGCAGCCCTCGCCCCAGTGGGCCAACAGGATGCCGAGGTCGGCCTGGTCGGTATTGCCGTCGCCGTTGAGATCGCCGCCAGAGGAGCCCCAGCAGGACAGCAGGATGCCCAGGTCACCCTGACTGACGCAGCCGTCGCCGTCCAGGTCACCAGGGATGATCGACCCGAACTCGTCGCTGCCCATGTCCACGATCCACTGCCCGTCGCCGTCGCCGTCCCAAACGCGCATCTGGCCGTCGATGTCTTGTTCGTCCGGGCCGGGAACGAAGTTTGGATCGCCGGCATCGATGCAAGGTGAATCGGTGCCGAGGTGATAGTCGTTGCCGTCTGGATCGACGAACAGCGGGTCTGCGTCCAGGTTGCCCTCACCCCAAGACAGTATAGAGTACGGATCTACATAGATCCCAGCTTGCCCATCCTGAACATCGCAATAGTACACTGTGACCCAGGATGGCCAGACATCACTACCCCTCAAAGCGATCTCCGGCCCTTGGCTTGCCCAATCCTCCCATAGAATACAATTGGTCAGATTCAGCACAGCTTGAGACATATAGATCGCGCCACCCATTCCAAGTGACGAACCGTTGCCAGTGAAGGTGCAATTGGTCAGAGGCGAGGAGTCAGGGGAGCGCCGCCATATCGGCTCGATGACGTACATTCCACCACCATCCTCCACAGCCCAGTTGGCGCTGAAGGTGCAGTTAATCAGCGATGGCGTACTGTTCATCTCGCAGTAGATCCCAGCGCCGTAGTCTGCCTCATTCGCGTGTATGGCACAGTTCATGATTGTCGGCCTAGCACCCCAGAGGCAGCAGATGCCACCACCAATTCCTATCGCGTGGGGAAACCAGATCGTCTGGTTTCCTTCGATGACGTTGTTCTTGATCGTCGGCGAGGTCTGCTCGCAGTAAATGCCGCCGCCGGCGCAGCGGCCAAACGGGTCAATCCAACCTAATCCGTCACGGATCGTGAATCCGTCAAGCACCGAGCCTGGACCCTCACCGTTGGCAAACCTCACCACATGGAAAAAGGCGTCACCGTCGATCACCGTGACATTGGGACCGCCGCTGCTCATGACCGTGATGGCCTTGCCCCTGAAGTCGATGTTCTCGTGGTAGGTCCCCTGGCAGACGACCACGTCGTCGCCGTCTTGGCCTGCGTCGATCCCCTCCTGAATGGCCAGGTAGTCTCCGCTGCCGTCCCAGCAGACGTAGATCGTGTCGGCGTTGGCGGCCGGCAGCGCAAGGAGCAGGACCGGTACGCCCAAGACCACGAGTGCCAGACTCTGAATCCGATTCGACATGATAGACTCCTCCTATCCCTCGAACCTTGAGATGCGCCCGCGCGGCCACCGCGGTCATGCGGGACCGATACGTTGATTGTAGGCTAACCCACGTCGGGGCCCGCGTCAAGGGTGGTGTCGGGGTTTCTGGGCTCGGATAGGGGGTACGTCACTCTGGCCAGGAGGTGTCAGCAGCCGGTCGGCTTTTGCCAGCGACTTTAGTCGGTGGGCCGAAGACCCGGCCCCTGATGCCTGTACCAAAGCCGGCTTCAGCCGGGCTTTGAAACTGCCGGGGCACCAAGCCCGGCTGAAGCCGGCTGGCCCGAGTCTCTGCGGAGGAATCAGGCCTTGGCATCCGCCAACCACCAACTGAAGTTGGCGGCAAACCCCGGTCGGCTGAAGCCGACCAGTTCCCGGCCACAACCGTCGAGGTACTTTGGAGTCGCGTGAAGATCCTTCGCTTCGCTCAGGATGACATGAGTAATCAGGATGACATGGGTAATGCGGGCTACGGTGCGTCGCGGTCGTCGGGTGTGTCCGCCGGGGGCGGCAACGAGCGGAGGCGGCGTTGCAGGCGCTCGGCCGCCTGGGCGCGCAGCTCGTCGAGCCAGTCGCCCAGGTCAAAACTCCGCTCCGGCTCCCGTATAAGCGGCATTTCCAGTTCCGCGAGTCGCACGGTCAGGATGGTCTTCTCGCGCGGGCCGTGCGTGCCGAAAACGTGCAGTACCTCGTCGCGGACGTCGAGCTTGACGCCCAGTTGCGTATACTCGATGCGCTCGGGGAGGACGTCCGGCAATTCGACTTCCAGCGTGCGGCTGATCAGCTCGCGCAGCAGCTTGCCCTCGATCCAGTTGGGCTGCTGGACCGCATCGTTCACGATCATAGTGGCGTCGAGCGATTTGAGCTGGTTGTTCTCGATGGTCAGGTCGTCGATGACGATACGGAGGTTGCCGGTCATCCGCCCCCAGCCGAGCGCTTGCGTAAGCGTCTCCAGGGAAAGGTCGCTGCATTGGCCGGAGGCGACGAACCGCTCGATGCCGTCCGGCGAGAGCTCCGCGTTGCCGACGCGCAGCGCAAACTGGCCTCCGACCTCACCAAGCCCCCAGGTGGCCAGGATGTCGCCGAGCATCACGCCGGTGAGCACGCCGGCGAAGCGCAACCGCACCGGTCGGTCGTTGTGCACGCGTAGCTCGTGGAGGGTGATCTCCGGGCAGCGGCCGCGCCACGGGCGTGGGGTGAGCCCGGTAGTACACTCTCGAAGGTTCAACTCCAAACACTCCCCGCTGACGGTGACAGACCGGCCGTCGTCACGTTCTTCGTACAGCAGTCGGCCGTTGAATGTCCCCGCGCGGACGTCCGGGCCGAACAGCCCACGCAAGCCGACGATCGCCAACGGCAAACGAGGCACAATCAGCTCCAGTCGATCGACGCGGATACCTTGGTGGTGCGGCGCGAAGGCGGCCTGGAGGAAGACCGGCTCGGTGCAGGTGTAGCCGTTGAACTCGCGACAATGGACCTTGGCGTAGCCGCGTTCGGTGCCTTCGAACCAGACCAGGCCGCCGGCGTGTCGCAACGCCGCCCGGAAACCATCGTGGTCGAAGTTGAGGTCCATCTCGCTGAAGGTGACGCGTTGAGGTCCACCGGGCGCGAACCCGGGCCGCAACCCGGACTCGACCATGACGCGGTAGTCGGAGCGGAGCCAGGTGCGGGTGGAAATCTCGCCGGTCCCGCCGACGAGCTGGATCTCGTACGCCGCCGGGTCGTGCGGCTGGGGGGTCTCGACGACCAGCGCCCGGCGACAGTACAGGGCGCGATCGCGTCGATCCGGCAGCCAGACGACCACGTCGTCGAACTCGCGTGAGCGCCGGGAGCGGGGGATCACCCAGCCGATGTCGCTGGGCAGGTCGAGGCACTCGCTGAGATACGCCACGCAGGCCTGCCGATAGCCAGCGCTGCGCAAATACCACGCATAGCCGCCGGTGGTTGCCAGCGAGCCGAGCAGGACAAGGCCGGCGGCAGTCAGGACCAGATACCGCCCACGTTGCATAGCGGGGATTCTATCGCAAAGCGGCCCCGGGGCGATCGGGGCTCCGGCAAACGGGCGTCGGCCCGCGGGGGCGGAGTCGGGGCGAGCTTCAGCCGCGGGCACAGGCTGCCGATTTTAGGGGCGGTGGGCGTGAGGCTGCGCCCCGGGCGTATGGGCTGTCAGCGACCCGACTCCGGAGAACCCCAAATGAGCCGTTACGTTGTTTGGACGGCGTGCGTATGCGTGATCTGCGTGGCGTGCAACAAGCCCAATGCGCGGCTGAACGCACCGCCCCACGGAACACCGCATGAGACCAGCGATCTGCAGGGCACCTTCGTCTACATGACCGACAACGCGTTGCTGGCGGACATGACCGTCTCCAACATCCACTTCTACCCGCATCGGGCGACGCTGAACACGCTGGGGCAACAGCGGCTGAGCCGGCTGGTGTCCCTGCTCGAGGTCCACGGCGGCACGATCCGCTTCAACACCGACATCGACGACGAGGAACTGATCCAGAAGCGTACCGACGCGATCCTGACGTTCCTCGCGGAAGCGGGCGTGGATACGACCGGTCAGGTGCTGGTGGAAGACCTGCGCGGCGGCCGCGGCATGGATGCCTCCGAAGTCATTCTGATCAAGGTCTTCGAGGCTTCCTACCAGCCCGAAGGCGTGGGTGGTGCCGGCGGCGGGCCGAGCACTGCCAGCGGGGGAACGCAGAGCCCATAGGAGCCAGACCGTGTACCGAGCTCATCTGTTGGCGTGGCTCGCGGCGGGCGGGGTGCTGCTCGCCTGTAGCGGCTGCACCGAAACAAAGGAATTCACTGGGCCGGGGGACATGCCTGTCCAGAAGGGCGAATCCGTTGACCAACGCATCGCCCCCACGACCTATTTCGCCCACGGACATCTACTCGAGCGCCAGGGCGGCTTCCAGCAGGCGGTCGATCAGTATCACAAGGCCCTGGAGCTCAAGCCCGACTTCGTGACAGCGCGTAACCGGCTGGGGATCGCGCTCAACAAGCTGGGCCGGCACGGTGAGGCCAGCGCGGAGTTTCGGCGTGCGATCGCGGTCCAGCCCGAGGCGGCCTACCTGCACAACAATCTCGGGTTCAGCCTGTACCTGGAAGCCAAGTACAGCGAGGCCGAGGCCACGACCCGCCGGGCGCTGGAGATCAAAGCGTCTTTCCCGCGCGCGCGGATGAACCACGCCTTGGCGCTGGCCAAGCTGGAGCGCTTCGACGAGGCCTTCGACGAACTCTGCCGCGTGGGCAGCGAGGCCGACGCGTATTACAACATGGCGACGCTGCAGACAGAGGCGGGTCGTTATGCCGACGCCGCCCAATCGCTCGACATGGCCCTTCGGCTGAACCCCAATCTGGAAGCGGCCCGGCAACAATTGCGCGAAATTGCCGTGCTGGCCGCGCGTCAGGAAACGGTTCCGGTCGCCGACGCGGCGGCTGAGCCGGACGCCGAGCAGCCCAGTCAACCGCCGCCCGCCGCGGAGCCGTCCGAGAGCGACGTACTCGCGGAGGCCGAGGCAGCGATCTCGGCTGCGGAGGCTGCCGCGGGCCAGCAGGCCGAGGTGGCTGAGGCGGGGACTGAGCAGGCTGCCGAACCCGAGTTCGGCGAGCCGGCCGCTGAAGCCGACGTATCCAACGAGCCACGGCAGGCCGAGGTAGCTGAGTCGGCCGAAGAACCGGAGGCGGCTGAGTTGCCCGCGGAACCTGGGGTTGCCAAGTTGCCGGCGGACGCCGACGCGACCGGGGTACCTGCGGAAGCCGGTGCGGTTGAGCTCGCCGCCGAGACCGAGGCAGCCGAGCCCTCGCCGGCACTCGACTTGGCCGAGTTCTTTGGGGAACCGGAACCGCCGGGGTGGTTCGGCGAACCCGAGCCTACCGAGCCGCCGGCCGAAGTTGAGCTGTTCGCCGAGCCGCGGGAGGCCGACGTGCCCGAGCCGACGATCGAAGCGGCGGATGACACCGGCCCCTCGTTCCAGGAGATTGTACCGCCCGCCTGGCCCACGCAGGCCGATCGACGGTTCGATCCGGAAGCGGCGATCGGAATGGTCAGCGAGCTGATTGCGGCCATCGTGAACCGGTCTGAGGCACTGGCGGCCGAGCTCTGGTGCGAATTGGAAACCTATCTGGAGGCGGCGGAGCAGTACGAACAGCAGCAGCCCCCGCAGCCGCCAGAACCCGCCGATTGGCTCAACTGATCATCGCCGAGTCGCGGATTCCCGCGCCCACGTCGCGCCCCGCCACCAGGTTCGCGTACGCCTGATCGTACTGCTCGATCATGCGTTGGCGGCCGAAGACCTGGAAGACCTGACTGCGGGCCAGCTCCGCCTGTCGCTGGGATTCGTCGGGTCGTTCCAAGGCCTGAAGCATACGCCGGGCGGCGTCCTTGGGGCTGTTCGGCTTACACAGCCACGCGTTGTGGCCGTGTGCCAGCAGCTCAGCGACTGCGGGGACCGCGGTGGCGACGATTGGCCGCGCCGCTGCCATGGCCCAGACCAGCCCGGTGACCGGCGTGTCGCCGTCGGGCAGGTAGGCGGTCAGGTCCGCCGCGGCCAACAGCTCCGGGAGCGATAGCCGCGGGGCAAAACGCACCACGTGCCGGTGACGGATCGAATCGATCAAGTGTTGCACCCGGTCGGCTTCCGGGCCGACTCCCGGAACGAGCAGGCGAACGCCCGGATGGATCTTGCTTAGCAGCAGCGCGGCCCAGGCGACAGTGAACGTGCCGCTGCCGCCCACCACCGGCGGCAACGCCGCGACCACCGTGTCCGACGACGCATCCAAGCCGAGTTCGGCGCGGACGTTTCTGTTGCGGGCTTCGTTGAGGGCGGCGAAGTCCACAAACTCGCGAATCACTGCGCAGTCTTCGGTCGCGACGCCGTTCTCTAATAGCCGTCGCCGAACGATCGCCGTCGGGCACGTGAATGCCAGTCGGCTCTCCGCTGGCCGCGAGCGGTATCGGCGGGCAAACGGTTCCGCATCACTCGCCCCGTCCATCTCTACCAGCAGACAGCACCGGCGTTGGGGCTGATCTCTTCTTCCACGCCGCTCGGCGGCTGCGGCCAGCGGGAGGCACCAGGCCAACGCGGTGGCCGACCAGACGTGGAGCACGAACGGCCGGTGGACATCGTCGTTGAGATTATCCAACGCGCGCGACAGCGTCCGGGCGCCAAGCGATGCAAGGTCGAACGGCGCTCGTACGCGCACCACGGGGACCGACAATGGGCCTGGCAGTGCCCCCCCGCCAACGTGAACGACTACGGTGTTCCGGGGGCGGGTCGAAGAGCTGCCCGTGTCATCGTGGACCGGGACACGGGCAACCCCCGATTTCATCGGGGTCTGCCCATGGCACCCGGCCACTCCGGCGGACGACGCACACAGCGCTTCCAACACGCCCAGCTTCCACACCGGCGTATCAGCCCCGACCACGTGGACGACCCTTGGACTCGATTTGGCCATAGGCAGGATTGTTGGCGTTTCAGCGTCAAACGTCCAACCGATCAGCATGCCCGGCAGACAAGGCAGGTCAGGCGGATTCCCCCTCAGCAGACGTATCCGGCACCGGCGTGCCGCACTCGGGGCAGCGGCCGCTGACGTTGCCGGTCAGGTCGTAGCCGCACTTCTGACAGTGGCCGGCCGGGAAGCGCCGGTCACGCCAAAACAGAAGGGCCGTGATGCCGGCGGCGATGACGAAGGCCAGGCCAAGGGGCACGGACACTGGGGACGCGATACCGGCCCAAGCGCGAGCTGGAACGTGTGCGACGTGTACATTGCCAGCGCCATCCCGGACTTTGAGCTTCACAGGCTTGCTGGTCGAGGCTAACTCGGGAATCAGGTCCTTGAACGAGTAAACGGTCTTGCCGTTGTACTCCAGTATGCGGTCACCTGGTCGCAGGACGTACGTTCCCCGTCGAAGGCTGAGCAGCAACGCCAACAACAGAAGCACGCACATCGCCAGCGCCCACCATTTGGCGATACCGCGGGCTCGTGAGCGTCCTGTCATAGCGGCTCCCCACACTCGGGGCAGCGCCCGCTGACGTTGCCGGTCAAATCGTGGCCGCAAGTTCGACAGCGTCTGCGGCGGCGCTTGCGCAGGGACAGGGCAACGCTCGCCAGCAGCGTTGCGGCAGCCGTGATCAGGGCGGACTGAAGGGCGACTGCCCAGAGCGGACGACTAGCGAGAATAGCGACGACAGAGAGCATGCTTCACACCGCCTTGCCGCACTCGGGACACACACCCGACACGTTCCCCGTCAGATCATACCCGCACTTCTGACAGTGGCCGGGCGCGTGTGCCCGGCGGTCACGATGCCAGAGCAAGGCAGTCGGGATGGCGACGACGACAAGCGGAATCCAACATGGGAGAAAGAGCTTCCGCTGGGAGCGGGCGGGGTCATTCATCCAAGACGCATCCAGCCGAAGCATCGGTGGGTCAGGAATACTCGTCACCCAGAGCCACGGTATCTCAGCCGGTTTCTCCGTCCATCCTGGCCCATTCAGGCGATTCACGAATTGCTCTCGCTCCGATCGCCGCACCCATATCGCCCCGATACGACCGCCGCCGACGTAGACAGCCTCGAAGTTGTTGGGAATGGGCTCGCCGTTGAACCAGTGCTGTTTGAACTTCGCGGTAGGGCCGATCCTGGCGAACCACCATCCGCTCGAAATCCAGATCCCCCCGATCAGAACGCACAGCCCCGCACCGACCCACTTGAACACGCGTCGAACTCGTGGGCGGCGTCTCATGTCGGGTGGGCCCTCGTAGTCGCGATCTGGCAGCGTCAGCCCGGGAAGGCATTGTACCGCACAATTAGGGGGGGTATGCTCTGACGAAGTCAGGCCATGGGGCCGGCCGGCGCACCGGCGGACAAGCCCACTATTGTCCGGTCAGAAGTCGAATAGCATCAACTGGTTAAGATCAGGGGAGGGCTCTGGGAGGGGGGATTCGTTCGCAAGTACTGTGAAAAGCGGCGTTTGCTCGAGTAGCGTGATGCTCAGGATTTGCAGGATTTCGGCCCTGCTGCGGTCGATCTGCAGCTCTTTGCGGATGATGGCCACCAGCACGTAGACGCTGATAGCGATCCACAGTTGGGTCTTGACCGCGTTGGCAGACGTGCCGAAGAAATGCTTGATTCGCAGGTGCTGCTTGATCCACTTGAAGAAGAGTTCGATCTGCCAGCGACAACGGTAGAGCTGGGCCACGCTTAGGGCGGGCAGCACCAGGTCGTTGGTCATAAACACCAACCGACGGCGTTGCTCGGTGTCGAAGAAACTCACGCGCCGGAGCGGCTGCGGATACTTGGCGCGCGTGCGACGGTCTTTGAGCATGACGATCTGATCGCTGCGCAAGCCGGTCGTCCTGTCGACGGGGCATGAGTGCCGACGAACGGTGGTCAGATTGTTCTTGGCGCGGACGACGAAGCAAGCGTGGTGTTGCTGAAGTTGATACAGCCGTTGGTAGTCGTTGTCGCCCCGGTCCATCACGTAGTAAGCACCGGGTTCGATGATCAGGTGATCAAGTGTGCTGGCGTCGCTGGCCTTCGTCGACGAAACCCGTAGAAAACAAGGGATATTGCCGCGCAAGTCCATCAGCGTGTGCAGCTTGATTCCTCCGCTGCGACGCTGGGCGTGAGCCCAAGGAAACAGCGACAGGCACAGTTCGATGACGGTGGCGTCCAACACGTAGGCCGTCTGCCGCAGCTGCACACCGATGTCATCGTTCGCGTACAGCCGGCGTGCTTGGCGTATCAAGGCCGCGCCGAAGTCGGCCCAGATGTGCCAGTCGCGTCGTTCGTTGGCGTCAGCGAGCGTGCTGCGGGCCACCCGGCCACGCAGTCCCGCGTGATAAAGCTTCGGCCTCACGGCGCGTAGACAGGTCACCAGCTCACGCAACGACTCGCGAAAGGTTAGCTGCGCAAAGGCCATGCAGCAGAACTGATCACGGCAACGCAGAGTCCGCACGCGATGGTTGCCGCGATAACGTCACACACACTCATCGAACGGCCGACGTGGCAGGCGCCTCATCAACTGTGCAAATACAAACTGCCCACTGAACATGAGCCACGCCCTCCTCTCGGATCGTGGCCCGATGATGCCGGCTGTGCTTATCGACTTGAAGTCGTGCGCGCCTCCAGCGCGATCTAACCCAATTGATCAACACAAGTTATAATCCACCTGGCGCAAGTAAACCGGACAGTAGTGGGCTTGTCCACCAGTGTACGAGTGCCGCAAACACGGGCAGGCAAGCTGCCCCTGACACCCGGGCGCTCTCACGGCCGACCCATCGGCTGCGCTCAGGCCAGGCACGGCCGTGGGCCGGTTGCAGTCGTTCGGCGACGATGCTGTAATGCCCGCCATGGGAACGGGAGCACCAATCGGCTGGCGGGCCACTTCTGCTCATCTGATCGACCTGGAGGTTAGGTGTGGATCTGAAGACGCGTACCGACATCGCTGCCGGCCGAGAGCCGGCGGATTTGGTCCTGAAAAACGGCCGGATCGTAAACGTCCTGTCGTGTGAGATTCACGAGGGCGACGTGGCGATCGCGGGCGACCGCATCGTCGGCATCGGACAATACGACGGGCAGGAAACGGTGGACCTCGACGGCCAGTACGTCTGCCCGGGTTTCATCGACGGGCACGTGCATATCGAGTCGTCGATGCTCAACGTGCCGGAATTCGCCAAGCTGGTCGCCGCACACGGCACCACCGCAGTGGTGACCGACCCGCACGAGATCGCCAACGTGATGGGGATGGAGGGCATCCGCTTCATGCTGGCCTCGAGCAAGTACTGCCCCATCCACGTCTACTTCATGTTGAGTTCGAGCGTGCCCGCCTCGCGTTTCGAGAGTTGCGGCGGCGAGCTGCGCGCGCTGGACCTGCTGCCGCTGCTCAGCGATCGGTGGGTGCTCGGTCTGGCGGAGATCATGGACTATCGCGGCGTGGTGGCTGGCGATACGGACTGCCTCGACAAGCTCAGCCTGATGGATAACAAGCCGACCGACGGCCACGCGCCCGGGCTGAGTGGACGCGACCTGTGCGCGTATGTGGCCGCCGGCATCGGCAGCGATCACGAATGCACCACGCTCGAAGAAGCCCGCGAGAAGTTGCGGTTGGGCATGTACATCATGATCCGCGAGGGCAGCCAGGCGCGCGATCTGGACACGCTGCTGCCGCTGGTGAAGCCCGACACACTCGACCGCTTCATGTTCGTGACGGACGATAAGGACGTGGACGATCTGCTCGCCGAGGGGCACCTGGACCATCTGGTTCGTCGCGCCGTGCAGGCCGGCATGAGCCCCATCCACGCGATCAAGCTGGTGACCATCAACCCGGCCCGCTACTTCGGGCTGGATCAATTCGGGGCGGTGGCCCCGGGCAAGCTGGCGTCGCTCGCCATTCTGGAAGACCTTGAGAGCTGTCGGGTCAGCCGCGTGTACCACGCCGGGCAACTGGCTGCGACCGGCGGGGTCGCCATCGATCGCGACGCAGGAAAACGAAGAGCCCCCATCCTACGCAGCAGCATCAACGTCCAATGGCTCGAGCCGGAGCAACTCGCCATCAAAGCCCCTCCCGACGCCGCCGAGTGCAACGTGCACGTCATCGAGGTCAGGGACGGCCACATCGATACGGAGCGGTCCATCGAAAGAATGAAGGTCGTGCGCGGCTTGCTGCACGCCGATCCAAAACGCGACCTGTGTAAGCTCGCCGTCATCGAGCGGCACCAGGCCAGCGGAAACGTCGGGCTCGGCTTCGTGCGCGGGTTCGGCTTCTCCAGCGGAGCGATCGCATCCTCGGTCGGGCACGACTCGCACAACCTGGTCATCGCCGGAACCAATGACCACGACATGTTCACCGCCGCGGTCCATCTGGTGAAAATCCGCGGCGGCCTCTGCGTGGTGAAGGACGGGACTGTGCTGGCGGACGTGACGCTGCCGATCGGCGGCTTAATGAGTAACGAGGACCCGCGGATGCTCAGCGCCCAGTTGCGCACGTTGCACGAGGCGGCTCAGGCCCTCGGCGGCACCCTCCGCCGCCCGTTCATGGCCCTGTCCTTCCTGAGCCTGTCCGTGATCGGCGCGCTGAAGCTCACCGACCAGGGGCTGGTGGACGTGGATCAGTTCAAGCTCATCGAGCTGGTGGCGGAGTAGCTCATTCGCGTGGGCGGCGGGGCGGGCAAAACGCCGCCGGAGCGCCAATAATACCAATCCCGATTAGAGCGTGCGCTTTTGAAATGTGGCGTTGGGGCCCCGTACCCAACGCCGAGGCTCAGCTTGCTACCGACGGCCGGTACGGGGCCCGGCCGCTACGTCTCCATGCCGCGCAGGTTTCAAGGCGAACGTGTATAGTTCGACGCACCCCGTTTTTGCCTCAACGTGGATCGGGCGAGATTCTCTGCGCGGCACCGCCGGCTCGGCCAGTCGGCGATCCGGCAGGTTTCTCAGGGCGTGCAGCCCCAGTCAGCAAGCAGGATACCCAGGTCACCATGGCCGACGTGGCCGTCGTCATCTAGGTCGGCATTCGGATTCCAATTGGGGTCGCCCTCGTGCGTGCACCAAGCCGCCAGCAACTCGCCCAGGTCAGAGTGATCCGTATCTCCGTCGCCGTCGATGTCGCCCACGCAGGACTCGGGTATCGTCTCGATGGTCAGTTTCGGGTAGACGCCGCCCTCTGTGACCCAGAGCCCGCCGAACGTCTCAGCCCGAACGGTCAGCCCGACCCATTGCTCCTGGGCGTTGACCATCTCGGTAACGAAGGACGTCACGTCGAAGGTCAGAAGCTGTCCGATTTGAGGGTCCGGGGTAGGTACCGAGTCGAGAAGGTTGCCATCCCCGGCCTCGAAATCGGATAGCTCTTCGACCCCATTGCCCACGTATCCATCAACGCCCAGGCTCTCCGGAGTCTCACCATTAACGCCGAGACCGTAGATCTCGATCGCCGTGATCACGACCTCCAACGTGGCGGAGCTGATGTATTCCCCAGGCGGGACGCTGAATGGTGAGATGTCGAACTCGGCCATCGACCGGCACTCGCCAAGGGTGCCCAGCAGAGCGTCGTTGAAGGTGGAATAGGGCCCGTTGTCGCCGTAACCGTCGAACGGCTCCGCGTCAACAACCTCGCAGTCAACCGGCGGGTTCTCAATCGTGAACACTGAGTCCGCCAAAACCGGTGCGCCCCCGAGCACGACCACGATAAACAGACATGCAATCGCGTACGCTGTAGTGGGCCTCATCGTTCTCCTCCTGATGGTCCAGTTCTATTTGTCCATTGTCCGCGAGCTGCCGTAACCGCTTTGGCTCAACTCTTATAGTAGCTGAACCCATAGCTCTGTGCAAGAAGCAGTGCCGGGTGTTTTCGGGCAGCAGAAGGCACGTCCTGCTCCGGATAAGAAAAGCCGATAAGTCCAATTTCTAGTTCTTGGGCTGTCTCTTCTTTTGCGGGCCGCGGGGGCGGAAGCTGCGTCCGAGGCCGAACTTACGCGCCGCACGTGCTTGCCACGACGCCTCTCCAAACGGCCGCGTGCCGCCCGTCGCTGCGCGCGTCCCCGAATCTGCTCGGTCGGCGCGTGGCCTGGTGATCGGGCGGGTTAGCGCTGGCCTTCGGGCGCCGAGCCGGAGAGATCACCGGTGCTCCGGTAGGGTGGTTGCGAGACCGGGGTGTACGCCCGTGGCGGGTGGCGGGGCGGGGGTCTAGAATCCAGGCGATGCTCGCACGAATCCACAGCATGGCCCTGGCCGGAATCGAGGTCATTCCCTGCGAAGTCGAGGTGGATGTCACCGGCCACGGGTTCGGCGCGCCGACGCTGGTAAAGGAGTAGGTCGTCGCGAAGGCCTGCGCAGGTCTGCGGGCAACCCCGACCTTGGGCTCCGGAGGTGGGAGGTCGGTCAGAGACCCGGTGGAGCCGGCCAAGGAAGCGCGTGGACCGGCCCGGCGGCGACGCGGCTCAGGCGGTGATGATGCAGGCAGCCTCGCGGGCTGGTAAACTGGGGCGTCGCGCTCGGGCAACGGAGAGCGAATGCGGCCAGAACTAGCCAATCTGCTACTGGCGCTCACGGCTAGCATTCTTCGCGGCATGAACAGTCTTCAGGCACCGGGCCAATCTACGCGTTGCTGACGCAAGAAAAACCTAATCTCTAGAGATGCCTCAAGATACCTCTTGACGAAATCTTCTCTTACTCGTCCAGCAGACGTATCCCCCGGACGCAGATGAACGGCTATCAGTCGGCGTTTGTCTTCGCTGTAGAACGGCAGTGCGAGTGCCACGCGCTCCCCACGTATCCACACGCCAGCATGTACCTGCGCGCGAATCATCGCTTGCCTTTGCTGCTTCTCGACGATTCGCACCCCCGTGAACACGCCACCCGCTTCTAACTCCATCTGAGTCGTATTAACCGGATTCTTCACCGTTTCACTGTCAATCTCGTCCAGCATTGTTGCATGAGCCCCAAGAATGCTGGCAACTTCCTTATCTCCGTGCTCCGCATTCGTCAGAAAGAAGACCCTGCGGACAGTAGCACCCTTCTTGATCACTTGCTTGTTCACAGAAAGGAAGCGGCCGTTCCTGCCCAGATTGTCAGGCCACCAGAACCACGGGACACTGACGGTGAGATACTGATCCCCTGGCTGAAATGCTGACATGTACTGCGAGCACATCATAACTATCTCGTTATGATCACCATGGACATCGTACATTTGATCCAGCATGTCATCTAAGTACCGTTTGAGCTGCCGAATGCGCCTCGCGGCCATCCTGGCAAACAAAGGATTGGCCCTACGCAGGCGCGGAAGCATTCCTCCGACTTCAGCCACCAACTCTCCCGAGTCGGGCAGACCCTCCGCTTGGTTTGGATCAAATAGCTCAATGTCTTCAAGCAGTCGCCCGCAGTCTGCCGTGCGACGCCCCTCTGGACCGCGTAACCCACGCGCGATGATGTCGGCGATCCCCGAATTCTGCTCATATAGTGATATGCTATACTCCTTCAGACCTGATACAACCCTCTCCTTCACAACATCAATGTCAGAGTCGCTCTCGGGGGGGAGCATGCCCAGTTGCGAGGAAGAACAACGTACCGCACAGCGCGTAAACGTCCGCTTGAACGGACGCTTCACGTTCTGGCGTAAGGTAGGGATGGCTTCTATCGACGCGCTCGGCACGTGCAATCTCCCGTCGCACAACCGCCTGTCCGAAGTCAATATAGATCGGATCCCCACAGATGCTACCGCCAGACATGGGATCGCCATTCTCTCTCAGTATAATGGTCTTACGCAGCATGATGTTCTTCGGCCAGATATCTCCGTGCACAACGCCTGCTTGGTGAATCTCTGCCAGGGCTTCGGTCAACTTACGGGCAAGATCAAAGAAGAGGGCCACACTTTGGACGCCGCGTCTTCCGTGCGTTGTCGCCATTCGGTCTACGTAAGTGTCTAGGCGTTCCCCCTTTATATGTTCATAGACGACGAACAAACTCGGTTCGCGAAACTCGCCGATGGGGACCTTCACAACGCCTATGTCATACACGTGCGCAGCGCTCTTGGCGTCAGCTAGTTGGTCGAAAGTGCGATACTCCTTGCTGAATTCGTCTTGCAGACGACGAAGGAATGTCCGGCGTTCGTCGAGGGAGTACGTATCAGCAAGAGCCGGTGGGACTTTGACGATGACAGGGTCGCCGGGACTGAGTACGCGCTGGATGCGCGGGTGACAGCCGGGCAGCAGGTTCAGGACAAGGGCCAGGAACGCCTGACCGTGTGCCCCCTCGCCTATTGGGTTCGTGATCTTATATTCCGCGTTGTCGCCGCGAAGAATGGTGCCAGCTTCAAGACTCACTTGGGGCCTCCTGACCCGTAACCGACGCAAGTCTGCGTTGGGTGTGGACGTATTCTACCCGAGATTGCCGATTTATCGAACGGTTGACGACTTTCCTACCGAAAACAAGCTGCCCAGCGCCAAGCGAGAATCGTATGTCTCAGCGTGAATCCCTGTCCGTCCCGAACATTCCCTCCTCCTTCCCACAGCAGCACTTACGCGCTTCGCCGTTTGAGCTCCGGGACGCTATGGTGCCACCTCACAGAACCCGAACTTAGAGGGCACGACGGGCATCGCACGCGATACTGGCCTCTTCCTGCCATCTGATCGGTGACCGTTGCGGCGAATTGGGGATCGGGGGAAAGCCCGCAAGTCGTACGCTACGGCCTTCGATTTGGCACCTGGCGCTTGCGCCTATCATCCTCATGATCGGCCCACCGGGGCTGCGGGAAATACACCGGGGGACCGGGGTGCAGGCGCGTGGCGGGTGGCGGGGCGGGGGTCTAGAATCCAGGCCATGCTCGCACGAATCCACAGCATGGCCCTGGCCGGAATCGAGGTCATTCCCTGCGAAGTCGAGGTCGATGTCACCGGGCACGGCTTCGGGGCGCCGACGCTGGTCGGGCTGCCCGATTCGGCCGTGAAGGAAAGCGTCGACCGCATCCGCAGCGCGCTGCGCAATTCCGGCTTCGCCGCGCCCAGGACGAGAACGACAATTAATCTCGCCCCGGCCGACACGAAGAAAGAGGGGCCGGCGTTCGACCTGCCGATCGCGATCGGCATGCTGCTGGCGGACGATCAGGTGCGCAGCGAGGTCACGGCCGAATACCTGGTCGCCGGCGAGTTGGCGTTGGACGGTCGCGTTCGCCCGATCAAGGGCACCTTGTCGATGGCGTTGTTCTGCCGGGAGGAGGGCTTTCGCGGGCTGCTGGTTCCGCGGGAAAACGCGGACGAAGCCGCGGTTGTCGAAGGCGTGGAAGCGTACGGGATCAGCGCGTTGAGTGAGGCGGTCGGGTTTCTGGCGGGCGAGCTGCCGCTGGAGCCGGCAACGGTTGACCTGGAGGATCTGTTCCAGGCGGCCTCGCAGTACGAGGTGGATTTCAGCGACGTGCGCGGTCAGGAGCACGTCAAGCGGGCTCTGCTGGTTACGGCGGCGGGCCGGCACAATGTCCTGATGATTGGTCCGCCGGGGACCGGCAAAACCATGCTGGCCAGGCGCCTGCCCACCATCATGCCGCCGCTGTCGCTGGAGGAGTCGCTGGAGACGACGCGGATCTACTCGGCAGCCGGGAAGCTGCGCTCGGGCTCGGCCCTGCTGGCCACGCGCCCGTTCCGGCAGTCGCACCACTCGATCAGCATTCCGGCCTTGGTCGGCGGCGGAACCATCCCCAGTGCCGGCGAGGTCTCGCTGTCCCACCATGGCGTGTTGTTCCTGGATGAGTTCCCGGAGTTCAATCGCAGCGTGCTCGAATCGCTGCGGCAGGTGATCGAGGACGGGACGGTGACGATCGCCCGGGCACACAGCTCGGTGCGGTTTCCGGCGGATTTCATGCTGGTGGCGGCGATGAACCCGTGTCCGTGCGGGTACTTCACCGATCCGCGCCGGCCGTGCAAGTGCTCGGCCCCGCAGATCGACCGCTATCTGGCGCGGATTTCCGGTCCGCTGCTCGAGCGCATCGACATCCATATCGAGGTCCCCGCCGTGCCCGTTACGGCGCTGCGCGGGGTCCAGTCAGGCACCGACAGTGCCACGATGCGCACCCAGGTTCAGGGCGCCTTGGACATCCAGCGGCGGCGGTTCGGACGCCGTGCTACCATGACCAACGGGCGCATGTCGTCGCGTCAGCTTCGCAAGTATGCCGCGATCGACGACGACGGCGAACGGCTGTTGCGCCAAGCCGTCAGCGAGCTCGGTCTCAGTGCGCGGGCGCATGACAAGGTGCTACGCGTCGCCCGCACCATCGCCGACCTCGCAGGCGAGGACAGTGTCAGCGCCACGCATCTGTCCGAGGCGATCCAATATCGGCGACTGGATCGGCAAGTCTAGGGCTGGGATAGGTCCGCTGGGCCTCTGACGTGTGCTTGGCGCTCACGAACAGCGCCTGTAGGGTGGAACAGCAGGGGACTGGATCACGCGGCAGACCGCCTTGGTTGGTCATTGACGGAAATGGCATGGAACGAGGTTCATCATGGACGAGGTTCTGAGTGCCTTTGTCGAGAGGACTGAGCCGTTTCCCGGCCGGGCGGTCAGCGTAATCGGCCTGGGCCCGGGTGATCCCGGTCTGATCACCGTCAAGGCCGCCGTCCGTTTGCGCCAGGCTGAGGTGGTGTTCTACGATTTCGGAGACCAACCTTGGGCGATCTGGGACCTGGTGGCCCCCGGCGTCGAGAGAACCCTTGTCCCATGCGAGCTTCCGACTGGCGAGATCGTGGAGATGATTCGCCCGCATGTCGAGGCCAGTCGAAGGGTCGTTTATCTAACCGCCGGCGATCCGTTTGTGTTTGAGCGCGCTGATTCGGTGGCGGAGGCGCTGGCGAGTACTGGGTTTGCTATCGAGATCGTCCCAGGTCTTACGGCGGCGCTGGGCGCCGCTGCATACGCCGGTATCCCTCTCACTGGTCATGGCGTTGCCGGCGCACTCTGCCTCGCCGCCGGCGAGCACCACCACGGTTCCAGGATTCCACCGCCTAGCCTGGCGACGATGGCCAGCAGTGGGACTCTGGTCGTGTACATCGCCGAGGAACATCTCAGGCGGCTTTGTGAAGAGCTGCGAACGTGCGGACTGAGTGGACAGACGCCGGCTACGATCGTTGAAGATGCTACCGAGTCCGGCCAGCGTGTTGTCAGGGGGACCCTCGACACGTTGGCCGCTGAAGCGACTCGGGCCGCGGTCAAATCGCCTGCCCTGGTGTTCATCGGCGCACATGCTGCCCCGAGGGCTCGGCTGGATTGGTTCGAACACCGCCACTCGTCTGGCGATGCATCGTGCTGATCGCAGGGTCAGAGCTGATTCAAACACGACAACCGCCGCGCGTCCAAGGTCAATCGCCAGCAGGCATAATGCGGCCCGCCGTAAGGTCTAGAATAGCTGTGGCCACGGTTGGCTCTTGCCGGGGGATGGATCGTGGGATGAACCGGGGCAGGAAGCTGATGCACGCACGAACGGGGCTGTTGCTGGCGCTTGCGCCTATCGTCCTCATGATCGGCCCATCGGGGACTGGCAAGACCATGCTGGCTAGGCGTCTGCCCACCATCATGCCGCCGTTGTCGCCGGAGGAGTCGCTGGAGACGACGCGGATCTACTCGGCGGCCGGGAAGCTGCGCTCGGGCTCGGCCCTGCTGGCCACACGCCCGTTCCGGCAGTCGCACCACTCGATCAGCATTCCGGCCTTGGTTGGCGGCGGGACCATCCCCAGTGCCGGCGAGGTCTCGCTGTCCCACCATGGCGTGCTGTTCCTGGATGAGTTCCCGGAGTTCAATCGCAGCGTGCTCGAATCGCTGCGGCAGGTGATCGAGGACGGGACGGTGACGATCGCCCGGGCACACAGCTCGGTGCGGTTCCCGGCGGATTTCATGCTGGTGGCGGCGATGAACCCGTGCCCGTGCGGGTACTTCACCGATCCGCGCCGGCCGTGCAAGTGCTCCGCCCCGCAGATCGACCGCTATCTGGCGCGGATCTCCGGTCCGCTGCTCGAGCGCATCGACATTCACATCGAGGTCCCCGCCGTGCCCGTTACGGCGCTGCGCGGGGTCCAGTCGGGCACCAACAGTGCCACGATGCGCACCCAGGTTCAGGGCGCCTTGGACATCCAGCATCGGCGCTTCGGGCCCCACGCCACCATGACCAACGGGCGCATGTCATCGCGTCAGCTTCGCAAGCACGCCGCGATCGACGACGACGGTGAACGGCTGCTGCGACAGGCGGTCAGCGAGCTTGGTCTCAGTGCGCGGGCGCACGACAAGGTGCTGCGCGTCGCCCGCACGATCGCCGACCTTGCAGGCGAGGACAGTGTCAGCGCCACGCATCTGTCCGAGGCGATCCAATATCGGCGACTGGATCGGAGGGTATGAGATGAATGGCGGGGCAGACGCGACGCGCTCTCACGAAGGTTGCCGCACAACGCCCCAAACTGCGGGAGGTCGTCACCCGAGCGGCCCCGGGCGAGTTCGTCTTGGTGTGCTTTGCGTCTACCTGCTGTTTACATTGTCGGGCGCCGCAGGCCTTGTTTATCAGGTGGTGTGGGCCCGCCTGCTGAACGAGATCTTCGGGGTAACGGTGTATGCCGTCACCACCGTGCTGGCGACGTTTCTGGGCGGTTTGGCCCTCGGGGGGGTCGTGTTGGGGCGCGCCGGCGACCGCAGCGCGAATCCCCTTCGCTTCTACGGATTGCTGGAAGTCGGCATCGCCATCACGGCCCTGATCGGCGCCTGGATCATTGCCGCCCTCGAGCCTGTGCACATCTGGGCGGCAAACCGGTTTGCCCCCAGCTCGGCTATGCTAACCGTCGTCCGCGTGCTGCTCGCCTGCGTCATCATCCTGCCGCCGACGTTTCTGATGGGCGGCACGCTCCCCGTGATCACGCGGTTCTTCGTCGGGCAGATCAGGCGTCTGGGAAAGGAACTGAGCCTGCTTTATGGGCTCAACACGTTGGGCGCCGTGGCGGGAAGCTTGGCCGCTGGTTTTTGGCTGATCCGATTGGTCGGGCTGCATACCACGCTGTTTATCGCCGTGGCAACGAACGTCCTGGTAGGCCTGGGATCGTTGCTCGTCGGCTCGCGGGCTGGTGGGCTGGCCCCGCAGCGTATTGCTGACAGGATTGAAGGACCCATCTCGCCCAGGTTGGCGCGCGGCGGGATCGGACTGCTGGTGGTCATCGGGTTTTCGGGTTTCGCCTCGCTCGGCTTCGAGATCTTCTGGACCCGCATGCTGGTGCTCATCGTCGGTACTTCGACGTATGCGTTCGTGACGATGCTCGCGTCGTTCCTGGTGGGCATCGCACTGGGCAGCTTCATAACGCGGTTGACCGTGGATCGCATCCGTGACCGTCGACGCGCCTTCGGCTGGGTTCAAATTGGAATCGCCGCTTCAGCACTCGTCAGCCTTCCGGTGATGGGGCACATCAGTAGCGACATCGGGCAGCGCTGGCTCGGAAGCCTGGAGGGAAGCTGGCTCGCGCTGCTCTCGGCCCGGTTCGGATTGAGCTTCTTGGTCATGCTCGTCCCCACAACACTGATCGGAACGACCTTTCCGCTGGCCGGAGCGTTATGGACCCGCGAAATCCGCTCGTTGGGCGGCCAGCTCGGGGAGGTCTACGGCGCCAATACCCTCGGCAATATTGTGGGCGCCGCGGTGAGTGGCTTCGTCCTCTTGCCCGTGTTTGGGCTCCAGAAAGGTCTTGCCGTTCTCACCACGCTGAATCTGGTGGGCGCGGTCTGGGGCCTCGCCCCGAGCGCCCGGGCGCGCCGCGGGGCGCCCGTCGCGCGGGCCCTGCCCGTCCTCGCCGCCCTAGGGGTGTGCGCCGTGTGGTTGCTGCTATGGCAGTCACGCCCCTTCGTCACCGGCACCGAACAGCCCGGGGATCGTGTCCTCTACTATAAGGAAGGTCTTGTCGCCACGGTGAAGGTCATCCAGGGGGCTCCCGACGCTTCGCGGCAGTGGATGGAGGTTGACGGGATCGTCATCGGTCAAAGCAGCGGAGGCGTCGATGAGAAGCAACAGGGGCTCGCACATTTCCCGTTCTTGCTGATGCCCAACAACCCTCCCCGGCGTGTGCTCTCCATCGGGCTCGGGACGGGCATCCTCATCGGCGAGGTGGCCAAACACCCCGAGGTCAAGGCCGTGGACTGCCTGGAGATCTCGCCCGCGGTTATCGAAGCAGCCCATGTGTTCGACAACGTTAACGGCGGCGTACTGCGTAACCCGCTCGTGCGGGTAATCAACGACGACGGCGTGAACTATCTCCGCCGGACCGGGGACACTTATGACGCGGTCATCTCGGACGCCAAGTCGCGCACCGGGCACGGGGGTAACGCGCTGTTCTTCTCAGAGGACTACTATCGGCTTTGCTACGACCGGCTTGGCCCGGATGGGCTGATGATCCAGTGGGTTCCCACGGACGCGCCTCCGGCCGAACTGCGGATCATCATCCAGACGTTCCTCCGCGTCTTCCCGCACGCGTATGCCTGGGTAGCGCCGCCGTATTCGTGTTACCTAGTCGGCCTCAAGCAGCCACTGGTGTTCGACGTGGACCACATCGACCGGGAGCTGAGAAGTCCCTGGACTTCGCACCTGAGGCGCTGGGGTTGGGGCAGCGCTTACGACTTCTTCGCCTTCCTCACGGCCGACCGTGCGTCACTTCGATTGCTCGTTGGAGAAGACGAAGCGGTCAACAGCATCGAGCACCCGATACTTGAGTTTTACACGCTGGCCGATTACGCCATGCCTTTGTTTCGACGGGGAAATGAGAACGTCAGAATGCTCACCGGGACACGACGATACCCACCCCAGGATGTCACCGTCGTCGGTGGCAATCAGGACGTTCTTCGACAAGTGTACCACGCGGCAACGCTGTTTATGGATGGGCTGCAGCTGGTTGGAAGCCGCGAGGCCGACTTGGAGCCAACGGGTCTGCACAGAATTGAAGATGCCCTGGCTCTGTGTCCGACGAACGGGGCCCAGCGGTTTGCCGCCGCCGATCTTTACTATCATCTTGCACAAAGGAAGACAGGGGCAGACACGGAGCAGCACCTCGGGCGAGCTGTCGAGCTCTGGCCGGACCATGCAGATGCTCATCTTCAACTAGGCACGATACGATTGCGACAGGGACGGCTTGCCGAGGCTGCCGACCGGCTCAGGCAGGCGCTGCGGATCAATCCCCAACTCCGCGACGCTCACAGGTGGTTGGGAGTCGTGCTCGCGCGCGAAGGGAACTTCGAAGAGGCCATCGTCCACTATAGAGAAGCCCTGCGCATCTGCCCCGGCATAGCGGACACACACCACCGCCTCGGCCAAGCTCTGGCGGCCCAGGACAGGCCGGAGGGGGCCGTTGCGGAGTATCGGGAGGCACTCCAGCTCGACCCCCGCAACGCCGACGCGCGCCTAAGCCTCGGATATACCCTGGGTTCCCTGGGCCGCCTCGACGAGGCCATCGAACAGTTGCGCGAGGGCCTGCAGTTGCGGCCTGATTCAGCGATGGCCCGCGGGGCCCTGGGTTTGGCCCTCATGCGCCAGGGTCAGGCGGCCGAGGCCATCGAGCAATACCGCGCCGCCCGGCAACTCAAGGGCGAATGGCCGGCGGTCACAAATGCCCTGGCTCGCGCCCTGGCTGCCCACCGCGATCCCAGCGTCCGCAACGGAGCGGAGGCCATCGCTCTGGCCCAAGGGCTGTGCCGACGCGGGGGTTACTCCAACCCCGCCTACTTGGACACCCTGGCCGCAGCCTACGCCGAGACCGGCCGCTTCGAACAAGCGGCACGAACGGCGAGGCGGGCACTCGAACTGGCGAGGTCCGCCGGCCACGCGGAGGCTGCCGCGCAGATCGAGCGCAGGCTGCAACTCTACGTTTCCGGACGCCCGCTCCGTGAAGGTGCGGCCGACGACGAGCCTTAACGACCAGTTGGGAATCGCTGGCGCCGGACGCAGACCGCGTTGCAGTGCGCAGCGGCTCCCGCTCGGGCTTGCGACAAGGTCCTGCGCGGCAGGCGGACCGTCGTTGGTGTGGCCGATTCCGACGCCGTACGTGCCGAACACGTCTCCGAAGCCATCCACTTCCGCCAGCCCAATCGACAGTCGTAGAACCTTTTCACCTGGGAGGGACGCCCGGCCGCGCGCCAGTTGCGCCGTGTGTTCTGAAGTCTCATGGAGCGGCCGTCAGGATTAGTTGACGCAGTCTTGGAGTCAACGTGTGATTCGGCCAAGGTGCTCGACGCTGTCGATCTGGCGGAGTAGCTCATGGTCTTGGATCGCCCTCTCGCCTGCCGACGGGATGAAAAGCGTGAAGCCGGAATGGAGTAGGTGAGCGTGATCGCAGACGTCCTGCAGGGCGAACCGATGCACGGTCGAGGGCATCAGCGGATGCGGTGTCGAGTAGGCCGCCGAGACGACATGCTGCGGAGGATAGAACCGGAGCAGATGCGACCGCAAACGCTCGAAACGTGCCGGTTTGGAGACGCGCATCGTATGCAAGGCAGTTTCCACGCAACCGATCTGCCAGATCAGGGCGTGTACGTCGGGCTGCAACGGTCGACGACGCAGCAGCAGATCGGTGGCTTCGTACATTTGCATCCCCGCCACGCAAGGGTCCACCATCAGTTCCGCAAACAGGCAGTCCATAGCTGAAATGCCCGGCAAGACCAGCACTCTCAGAGCCAGCAGGTCGGCCATGTCTCGAATCAGAAACGGCGCGTACGCGCCAACAATCGGATGGCCGTGCATGGCGAAAGTGACCGGCGGATGGTCCAATGCTGCGTCCAGCACCCGAGCGGCCATATGGTGGTATGCGCTCAGTCGCTGCCCATGTTCCTTGTAGCTGGTCTCGAAGAGCGAGGTGACCCGCGGACAGAGGCTTTCGAGGTACGTCCGGGTCGCGACGCCGGTATCGACATAGAGCACTTCGTTCGAGCGGCGGATGGCCCGCTTAGTTTCGCGGGTGATCTGGTCGATGTTCAAGACGCCGAGCCCGACGATGTAAATATCAACCACGATCGTCCCCCGTTTGCAGGGCATGGATCAACTCGAGCAGCTTCTCGTAGCGTCGGCTCGCGTCGCTCGCTCGAACCGCCCGCGCGGCAGCCTTCGCCGCGGACGATTCGATCTGATGATTCCACGGCGAACCCGCTAACGCTTGAGTCGCCTCCTGGGTCGGCGGGTGCTCTTCTTCCGTACCGACGCCGAATGGGTGGATCGAAGCGGAATAAGCCACCTTCAGCCCGGTTTCTTGCGCGTCGACAACCGTCGGCGTGATGCGGATGATCCAGGCGACCCCCGGCAGCGCGCGGTCGTTGTGTTTCCCGGTGTGTTCGCCGCTTTCTGCGTCGGCTCTCTTCGAGTCGTGATCGCCGGGCCACGGGTGCAGAGAGGCCGCGTACGCAACACTGGACGTTGAGTCCCCCTGTTGCGCAGAATGGGGAACCAGTTGCAGCAGCAACTTGACTTCCGGGAGGGTGGGAAGCGACGATTCGGCTGTCTTGGAAGGCCCGTCTTTCGCTGGATGCTCGACGAGCGCTTCGCCGTACACAGTGGCCTCGCCCAGCAGCCCGAGTAGGCGGTCGTCGCGGCTGCGCAGGATGTCCTGTTCCTTCTCGCTGAGGTTGTATCCCTCAAAGGCGCGTTGCGGATCAGCCATCGCCAGCTCGCGAAACGCCTCGTCCAACACCGTCCGAATCAGAAAGTCAGCCGCCGACCCACGTGTCATTTAGCGAATCCTTGTGTGGCAACTTCCGATCGCGTTGTCCGTATGATTACGCCAGACGGGCGTGTATTCAACGATCTCGCCGACAGGGACATCCGCTGAGGAGCAGGTCCAAGCCGTCTACCTCTCCGAGGCCATCCAGTACCGGCGACTGGATCGCGTGGGCTGAGGAGCGTTGCCGGGGGAACCCGGGCTTGGCCGGGCAGGCTGGGCGTTATCGGCAGCGCGGGGGGCCAGGCGAACTTTATGGTTGCGATTTCGGCGCGAACGGCCCATAATGAGGCGGTACGAGTGATGGGTGGGCGTGGCGGCCCCGGCGGGCCGTCGGCCGTCGCGGGTCACCCAATTCGCTCGGCTACAATCACGAGGAAGGATTGTGCGCGGCGGACGCGTGTCCGGACGAGAGGATCCGGCCGACGAGTTGCCCGGTACGCGGGCGCGCGCCGCGAGGCCATGGGTCCCCCGCGTCGTGTATCGCGGATGTGGGATCAGGAGCCGCACAAAGGAGGCAGAACTGTGATCAGGCTCAGTACAAGCACTTACAGAAGCGGCCTAGCGGCCGGTGTCTTCCTGTTGATCGTCCTGCCGGTCGTCGCCATAGCGACTCCGGCCGGGGTGGCGAAGGACGCGGTCGGCGTGAGCGTCCTGGAAGACGCGCCGGACCGAATCGTCCTGCACTTCGCGTTCGGCGACTACCGTTCGCGAAAGGTGATGATCGACGGGCAGGAGTTCGAGGAGCTCCGGCTGCCCAGCGAACCGGTCACGCGCGAGAAGGGCGCGCCCCAGTTGCCGCGGGTCTGTCGCAGCGTCATCATCCCTGACGACGCTGAGATGGCGGTCAACGTGCTCACGCAGCGCTACTACGAGGTCTCCGCGCGCATCGCGTCGTCCAAGGGCGTGCTGCCCCGCAGCATCGACCCGGACAGCGTGCCCTACACGTTCGGCCCGGCGTATGACACAGACGCCTTCTACCCCGGTCCGGTCGCGTTGCTTCAGGATCCGTACATTATGCGCGACTATCGCGGCGTCACGGTCATGCTGAACCCCTTCCAGTACAACCCCGTCACGCGCGTGCTGCGCGTGTACACCGAGCTGACGGTGGAAGTAGTGGCGGTCGGCCCGGCCCGGATCAACGCGTTTCAGCCTCCAACAAGAGAGCAAACGCTGAGCCGGGCGTTCCACGAGATCTACACCGCGCACTTCCTCAACTACGATATGGAGGGGCGCTACGACCCGCTCGATGAAGAAGGCGACATGCTGATCATCTGCTATGACGCCTGGCTGCCGAATATTCAGGCGCTGGTGGAGCACAAGAACTCGATCGGCATCAGCACGACCGCCGTCGGCGTGTCCACCATCGGCAACAACGCCACGGCAATCAAGAACCACATCCAGGGCGTTTACGACACCAGCGATCTGGCCTTCGTGCTGCTAGTGGGTGACGCCGCTCAGGTCGCCACCCCCAGGGCCGTGGGCGGCGCCTCCGACCCGACTTACTCCAAACTGGACGGCGACGACTACTACCCCGAGATCATGGTCGGCCGCTTCTCCGCGCAGACCCCCGGCGACGTCGATACCCAGGTTGAGCGCACGATCGAGTACGAGAACATGCCCGCCACGGAGCAGGACTGGTTCTGGCGCGGCATGGGCGTGGCCTCGAACCTTGGCCCGGGTGACGACGGTGAGTACGATAATCAGCACATTGACAACATTCGCGACGACCTGCTCGCCTACGGGTACACGCACGTCGACCAGATCTACGACCCCTATGCCAACGCCACAATGGTTAGCGAGGGGCTCAACGCCGGCCGCGGTATCGTCAACTACTGCGGCCACGGCGGCCCGACCGGTTGGAGCACCACCGGCTTCTCCAACAGCCACGTCAACGCCCTGGTCAACGACAATATGCTGCCGTTCATCGTTACTGTCGCCTGCAACAACGGGGAGTTCGACAATTATACCTGCTTCGCCGAGGCCTGGCTGCGGGCCACTCACGGCAGCGAACCGACCGGCGCCGTCGGCTGCTACGCCTCCTCCGTTAGCCATCCCTGGAATCCGCCCATGGAGGGACAGGACGAGTTCAACTTGCTCTACTGCGCTGAGAGCTACCATAGCTACGGCGCGCTCTGCTACGCCGGCTCATGTTCGATGATGGACGACTATCCCGGCAACGACCAAACCTGGGGTACCGGGCCGGCCACGTTCAACACCTGGCACATCTTCGGCGACCCCTCCTTGTGCGTGGTTGGAACCGTGGCCCCGCCCACGGGCATGCGGGTCACGCCGGGCAGCGGCCTGGCCGCGGAAGGCCCGCGGGGCGGCCCGTTCGAGCCGGAACAGATCGTCTACACGCTCGAGAACTTCGACGACACCGGGCTGGACTACGTCGTGACCAAGACGCAATCGTGGGTTTCGATTGACAATGCCTCCGGCTACCTGCCGCCGCACCAGACCACGACCGTCACCGTCTTGATTAACGACGGGGCGAACGGGCTGGGCAACGGCCATTACGAGGACACCGTCGAGTTCATCAATACGACCAACCACGACGGGGACACGACCCGGCCGGTGACGCTTGACGTGGGCGTTCCCACGGTCCAATACGACTGGGTGCTCGACAGCGACCCCGGCTGGAGCACGCAGGGTCTGTGGGCCTTCGGGCAGCCGACCGGGGGCGGCGGGGAGTATGGCGGGCCCGACCCCACCGGCGGGCACACGGGTCCCTACGTCTATGGCTACAACCTCTCCGGCGACTACGAGAACTATCTGCCGGAGCGGCATCTCACCACTGATGCCATCGACTGCTCGGAACTCACCCGGGTCTCGCTGAAGTTCTGGCGCTGGCTGGGTGTCGAGCAGCCGGCCTACGATCACGCCTACGTGCGGGTCAGCACGAACGGGTCGAACTGGACGACGGTTTGGCAGAACGGCAGCGAGATCACCGATTACTCCTGGCAGCACCAGGAGTTCGACATCGCCGATATCGCCGACAGCCAGCCCACCGTGTACCTGCGGTGGACCATGGGGGCCACTGACGGCGGGTGGCGATACTGCGGCTGGAACGTTGACGACGTCGAGATCTGGGGCGTGGCCCCGTCGGATGTCCCCGGCGACCTGGACGGCGATGGCGACGTGGACCAGCAAGACCTGGGGATTCTGCTGGCCGACTACGGGTGCACCGGTGGCGATTGCCCTGGTGACTGCGATGGCGACGGCGATACCGACCAGCAAGACCTGGGTATCCTGCTGGCCAACTACGGCTATGGAACGTAGTGCCCTGTCACGCCTTGGCTTTCGGGTAGCGGCCCGCGCCCCGCGCGGCCGTCGCTGGATCGTCAACTTTCTGCGGCCGCGCGGGGCGCGGGCCGCTACGTTCTGAACCCGAAAACCAGGCCGTGACGCAACACTAGCCGCCCCCGGCGGGGCGGTGGGAATGGGGCTGGCCGCGGCTGGGCACCTGCGGGTGACGCTGCCGCGGCCGGTTTTTGCCCCAAGCAGGCCGGGGGGGGCGGCCGGGGGCTTGCGCGCGTCGTTTTAGGGGTTGAAGGGACACCCGGTTGCGGTAATAATCTAGTGAGAAAGCGCTATCGCTATGCGCTTGGCGAGCAAGGGCTCTTACTTGATTCAGGTGAGGTCATGGTCATGAACACTGCTAAAGTCAGGAAGGAACGGATGTTCTCGTCCGCCGCCCGGCGGGGCTTCACGCTCATCGAATTGCTGACGGTGGTCGCCATCATCGGCCTGCTCATCTCCATCCTGGCGCCGGCCCTGTCCAAGGCCCGCCAGCAGGCCCGCAATGTCGTGACGCGCGGGGCGTTGCAGTCGATCGGCGGCGGCCTGGAGATGTTCAGAAACGACAATCAGAGCGATTTCCGGCGGACCGACGGCTTGCCGACCTCCGCCAGGGCCGAAGACAGGGCCTCGGCCAGGCCGCAGCAGATCTTCGGCGCCCAGTGGCTGGTGCGCTACCTGATGGGCAAGGACCTGCACGGCTATGCCCCACGCCGTAACGTGCCCCGCGACCTGCTCGACCCCGACAACGAATACGAGGAGGAGCAGTGGTACGACTACGATCCCAACAATGGCAACCCGCTCGTCGAGCGGGTCGGCCCCTACGTCTCTTCGGAAGCGGTGAGACTGGCCAAGCCCGAGGAGCTGCCCGGCGCGGACCTGATAGGCACCTACGCGAACGAGGTGGACGCAGAGACGCTCAAGCAGCCGCTGATTCTGGATGCGTTCGGGTTCCCGATCCTGTACTACGTGGCCAACCCCCGCCAAGCGGCCAAGCCCCGGGCGTATGAGGCCGGCTACGACCCCGCGGACCCGAACTACAAGGCCGGGGTCTTCACGTTCTCCGACAACTGCCTGTTCACCGGGCTGTGCATGGGCGTCTGCCATCCGTATTACGCAGGGTGGGACCTCGCCGGCGGCGGTGAGAAACACCCCATGGGCGACTTTGGCCCCGCCATCCCTGAGACCGGCTATGACGACTACGTGACGGGGTTTCAGACGATGGACATGCGTGTTTTCCAGTACTACATCCTGAACAGAAGCCTATACGACTCGACATTTGACGCGAATAACCCCGAAGACGCCACGGTGACTCCTTATCGCAAGAACTCGTACTTGCTGATCGCCCCGGGCAAAGACGCGCTGTACGGGACGGACGACGACATCACGAACTTCGAATAAGCAGCCGCAAGGCGACACCGACAAGCGGAACAACGCGGCAGGCCCCTGGACGACCGATAACTCGGCCGAGGAGCTTGGCGGCCTTTAGACGACGGGGCCGCCCCAAGCGGGCGGCCCGTTGCTTACCGGCGGTGGCCCGTGGTCCGGAGAGCGTGCTCCGGGGGCGTCTTCGGCCGGGGCGGCGGGCCGCGGCAAAACTGATAAACTGGTTGCATTAGCGGGCCGGATCTGGTAACTGTACGTGTATCAGAGCAGGCGCATCGGGTGCCAGGGGGTGGGTTTGTGCGCTCCTTGAATGGTCCCGGTGCTTCTTTTCCAACACACGGCAGACGTAGGAGAGGTGGCCACAATGACAAAGCTTCTATCCCACAAAACGAGTGTCTCCTGGGCTCTGGCAGCCCTGGCGCTGACGACCGTTTGGTGCGCTGCCCCCGCACTGGCGGCAGATCGGGTGGTGCTTGGCGAGGAATTCACGCGCACGACGTGACCGTACTGCCCGGGCGCGGGTGCCGCGCTGAGCGACTTGATGGACGACTATCCGGACACCTTTGTCATGGTGCAGATCCACCTCGGTGACCCGTATACCTATCCGTGGGGGACCAGTCGCGGGTACTTCTACAGTATCACCGGTGTCCCCTCGTGCGTTTTCGATGGTGTGATCAAGACGGTCGGGAATCAGGGGTACAATGGCTACTTGAGCCGCTACAATCAACGGCAAGCCGTCCCGACCGACGTAACCATCGAACTGAGCGGTGAGTACGTTTCGGGGCGCACGTATCGCTTCTCGGCCGAGGTTTGCATCGAGCCTGACGGGCAGGCCAAGACGATGCGCATCTACATGGTTCAAGTCCTGGACTACTGGCCGGCAGTCGGGGGCTATCATCGCAACGGCTTCAAGCAAGCTGCCACGACCGAGGACATTACGCTCTCGCCCGGCGATTGCCAGGTGGTGCAGCGCGAGTTCACGTTCGACGACGATAGCTGGGCCGCCCAGGACGACATCACCATCGTGGCCTGGGCCCAGCAGCCCGGCAGCTTTCCCTCCAACTCCGAGGTACACCAGGCCGCAATGATCGACTGGCCCTTCTGCATCCCGGCCAACATCACGCAGCAGCCGGAAAGCGTAGACGCCTGCGCCGGCGACACCGTGATCTTCTCGGTTACCGTTGACCCGGTTGATGAGGTCACCTACCAGTGGTGGTGCGGAGAGACGGAGCTGGTCGATGACGGCCAGCACATCTTCGGCGCCACGACCGATGAGCTCATGCTCGTCAGCGTCACCGAGGCCGACGAGGCCGAGGATTACTATTGCGTCGTGACCAAGATCGAGAATGACTGTCCGCTCGCTTCGGATGAAGCCGCTCTAACTGTGGAGCCCAGTCCTATCTTCAGCTTGCAGCCGGTCGATCAGACGGTGGATATCGGTGATCCGGTCTTCTTCAGCATTGCGGTCGAGGAGCACGGTTTCACCGAGCAGTACCAGTGGCGTAAGGATGGCGACGATCTCACGGACGACGGTCGCATCTTCGGATCCCAGACCAGCATGCTGGTGATTACCAGCGTGGAGACCGGGGATGCCGGCGAGTACGACTGCGTGGTGACGTACGCTGAGAATGGGTGCTCGAAGCCCTCGGATGCTGCGACGCTCACGGTCATTCCCACTGAGTGTCCCGGTGACGTCGATGGCGATGGCGACACTGACCACTCCGACCTGGGCGAATTGCTCGCGGCCTGGTGCATGCACGAGGGCGACCCGGACTGGAATCCGAATGCCGACCTCGATGGCGACGGCCACGTTGGCCACGGCGACCTCGGTATCGTCCTGGCGGACTGGGGCTGCGACATGAACCCGTAGTCTACAGTGTTTCTCTAATCAGCGACGATAGCGATAGTCAAGGCGGGCCGTCCCAAGCGGGCGGCCCGTTTCCTAGCCGGACGGCGTGACCTTGCCGGTCGGGGAGCTTGGCAATAGACTGCGCGATCGTTGCGGCGTGGGCGGTGGACGGCGCCGCCGGCGACCGGCAGAACGGAGGCCTCCACTGAAAAGGATCCCGATGAAACCGCAATCGCTTCCTCACTGGATGAAGACTGTCGTCATCGCCCTGCTGCTGTTGCCGGTGCTCGGCGCGGCCGCGCAGGAGGACACACAGGACGCCACGCGCGTACGCGAGCGGAGCGAGATCGCCAACAAGTACCTCTGGGCGACGGAGACGATCTTCCCCGACGCCAGTGCGTGGGAAACGGCGTTCGCCACCGTTTCGGAGCAGGTGAAAGGCTTGGCCGCGCTGAAGGGCACGTTGAGTAAGAGCGGCGACAATTTGCTGAAGGCGTTCCGACGGCGTGACGCGCTCGAACCGCGGCTCGAACGCGTCTTCGTCTACGCGTCGCTGCTGGCCGACCAGGATACGCGGGATAGCACCCAGCAGGGGATGCGGGCGCGCGCCCTGTCGCTGTTGATCAACTACAACCAGGCCATGTCGTGGTTCGAGCCGGAGCTCACCGCCATCCCCTTTGTGAAACTGGAGTCGTGGATGGCCCGGAACTCCGATCTGGCGCTGTACCGGCAGTATCTGGACAACCTGTTCCGGCAGAAGAAGTACATCCTTTCGGAGCGGGAAGAGGAGCTGCTGGCGATGGCGGGGGAGGTGCGCGCCACGCCGGGCACCGCGTACAACCTGCTCAAGAATGCCGACATCCACTTTCCCGAGATCAGGGATGAAGATGGCAGGTTGGTCGAGTTGGACGATCAGGCGTTCTACCTGCACCTGCGCTCGACCGATCGACAAGTTCGCAAGGACGCTTACGAGGCGATCGTCGGGACGTATGCCGAGTACCGCAACGCGACCGCGGCGTTGCTCAACGGCGCGGTGCAGAACCACATCTTCACCGTCAAGGCGCGCGGATACGAGAACTGTCTGGCGGCGGCGCTCGACGGCAGCAACATCCCCACCGAGGTCTACAACACGCTGGTCCGGACGGTCAATGAGAATCTGCCCTTGCTGCACCGTTATCAGGAGATCCGCAAGCGGACCTTGAAGCTTGACGACGGCGTGCGGGCCTATGACCTGTTCGCGCCGCTGATCGCCGGTCAGGCGCTGGAGTACACGTATGAAGAGGCGGTCGGGACCATTGCCGAGGCATTGCAGCCGCTGGGTGACGAGTACCTCACGCCCATGAGGAGGGGCTTCGACTCACGCTGGGTGGACGTGTATCCGAGCAAGGGCAAACGCAGCGGGGCGTATTCCAGCGGCGGCTACCTGACCCAGCCGTACATCCTGATGAACTTCCACGGCGGGTTTGATGACGTCTCCACGCTGGCGCACGAGATGGGGCACTCGATGCACTCGTACTTCACGCGTGCCAATCAGCCGTACGTGTACGGCGATTACGTCATCTTCGTTGCCGAAGTGGCCTCGACGACCAACGAGATCCTGCTGCAGCACTACGTGCTGGAGCGCACTAAGGACCCGAAGAAGAAGCTTTACCTGCTGGTCGAGTTCCTGGAGGGTTTCCGCGGTTCGGTGTGGCGGCAGACCATGTTCAGCGAGTTCGAGCAGCGGATTCACGAGATGGCCGAGGCGGGCCAGCCGCTGAACGCAGACAGCATGGGCGCCGCGTACGGGGAGATCATGAAGCGGTATTACGGTCCGGCGTACACGCATGCCGATCTTGTGGATAACTATTGGATCCGCATCCCCCACTTTTACTACAACTTTTACGTGTACAAGTACGCGACCAGCTACTGTGCCGCCTCGGCCATCGCCAAGCGCATGCTGGACGGGGAACCGGGCGCGGTGGAGGCGTACCGGTCGTTCCTGAAGGCCGGCTCCAGCAGGTACCCGATCGACCTACTGAAGATGGCCGGCGTGGACATGACTTCGCCGGAGCCGATCCAGGACGCCATGAAGCTGTTCGAGGACATGCTCGACCAGACCGAGGAACTGCTCGGGGAGGTCGAAGGCTAGACCGACGTTCGCGCGCCCGGCGCGGTGATATTCTGTGTGCTAAACAGCGGCCGAGTCCGGGACGGCTTTGATCGAGCCGGGCCGGTTCGGCCGACGCCGTGGGGAGGCAACCGGGTGGACCCAGGGGGGATGAGCGGGCCGAGAGGGGGTACACTGCCGAGCCTGCGCGAGCGGAGGAAAACCTGATGGCCACACAGCGACTGACGGTCGTTCTGTCCCGGTGGCCGGAGAATGAGCCTGCCAAGCGGCAACGCGAGGAGCAACTCGTGGCCGGGCTGGGCCGCGACGCGCGGATCGGCGTGACCGTCATTCCACACCTGTACTACCTCTATGTGGATGACCCGGCCCTGCAGTCGCTCAAGTCAGCGAGCGGCGAGCTGATCGTCTTGGCGTGGCTGTACCCGCGGGCCACACGTTGGGTCCTTCATTACCATGGTATCAGCGAACATGCGCAGCGCCGCATTAGCTGCCTGGATCTACGCGCGGGTGACGACGTGCAACCGCTCGTCGCCGAGGTCAGGCGTTTAGCCGCGTCGTGTGCGACCGACGTTGCGCCCGGCGTGGTTGCCGGCTCCGACCGCACCCTTGAGCCGCGCTGGTATCCGGTAATCGATCATTCCCGGTGCGCCAACTGCCTGGAGTGCCTCGATTTCTGCCTGTTCGGCGTGTTCGGTGTGGACGAAGAGGATCATGTCTTCGTGGAGGACGGGGACGCGTGCAAGCCGGGTTGTCCGGCGTGCGCCCGGGTCTGTCCGCAGGGCGCGATCATGTTTCCAGAGTGTCCGACGGCGGTGATCGCTGGTGCACCGGGCGAGGCGCCACGCGTGCGCGGTGGAATCGACGCGTCGGGCCCGATGGCTCACGGGCCCGTGGTGAAGCTTACTGTCGGTGGCCGCGAGAGCGTGGACGCAACGCCCGGCGATTCGCTGCCGCTGGCCGAGCGTGAACCAATCGGGCAAGATGAGCTGGACAAGCTGATCGACGAGTTTGAGGACCTGAACCTCTGAGCAAGCTCGGCAATCGTCGCCGGCCCGCCCGATTGCGACCGGCGGCCAGTAACGGCCCTGTGACATCGGGAGGGAGTGTGAGAAACGGCGGCTACCCCATTGTGCTGACGGCCGAGCGCACGTTGATGGCGGAGTACGCCGTGCTATTCGACGGCATGATGGGCACGATCCAGACCACGTCGGTGCCGGAGCCCATCATGCGCACCGTGATCGCTCCGCCGGTGCTGACGGATGGCGTTGCAGCACGAACGGCCCCGCTGGGTCTGCGGCGGATCGAGGCGGCGCTGGTCAACGACGGCTTCGACCGTGGGGACGTTGTCGTCTGCACTCCTGAAGCGCTCGGTCGCTGCATCGGCCCGAATACGCGCATCGTCGCGGTCTCGTCGTCGGACCCGCTGGGACGCGGGATGGCTAATAGTACCATGATCCATATGACCGGCGGGCGGCTGTACACGCGTGCGTGGTATGCGCGTCTCCTCCATCGGATCAAACGCCACAAAGCGAGGATACCCTTCAAAGTCGTGGCTGGCGGCGCCGGAACATGGCAGCTCATCCAGAACGCGCGCGCGCGACGCGACCTCGGTATCGATGCGTGCATCGGCGGTTATGCCGAGGGGCAGGTGGGCGGCTGGTTCCGCCAACTGGCAGCGGGTGAGACGCTGCCGGCGGTCCTCGCGGCCAACGGCGTGAACGGAAGCACTATCCCGGCGATCTGCGGGGCGAGCTCGATGGGCGCGGTCGAGCTCAGCCGCGGGTGCGGCAAAGGCTGTCACTTCTGCACCATGGCGACCGAGCGGTTGGTGCATCTGCCGGTCGCGACAATCGTGGCCGACGTCGAAGCTAATCTCGCGCGGGGCGCTGGCTCGATCTGTGCGTTGAGCGAAGACTTCTTCCGTTACGGGGCCGGAGCGAGTCAAGAGGTCGATCCGCCGCGGCTCAAGACGCTGCTGTCGCGGCTCCGGCAGATAAAAACCCTGCGGCTCATTCAGATCGACCATGCCAACGTGACGTCCGTGGCCCAGTACTCCGACGACGACTTGCGCGACGTGCATGACCTGCTCGTGGACGGTCAACGGCATGATTACTTGTGGGTCAATCTGGGCGTGGAGAGCGCCAGCGGGGAATTGCTGAAGCAAAACCAGCTCGACGGTAAAATCCACCCGTTCGCGCCCCAGCAGTGGGACGAGCTGTGCGAGGCGCAGGTGCGCCGACTGGTCCGGACCGGCTACTTCCCCATGATAAGTCTGATTATGGGCTTGCCGGGCGAGAGGCCGGAGCACGTGGCGGCCACCGTGCGTTGGATCGAGCGGCTCTCTCGCGAACGGCTGGTGATCTTCCCCATCTTCTATACGCCGGTGAGCGCGGGCCCACAGCGGGCGTTCACGATTGACGACATGACGCCCATGCACTGGCGGCTGTATCGCTTGGCGTACAACCTGAACTTCAAGTGGATCCCGCGGATGTACTGGGATAACCAGACTGGGGCCGGGGCACCGCTCTGGCGGCGGCTGTTCATCCAGACGACCGGCCGGCTGCAAACACTGCAATGGCGGGCACGGTTTGTTCAAAAGTCCCGAAGGCTGTTCGCGTGATGCTCACACAGGCTCGAGCAACTCCAGCAAGCCTCGACACGCGGCCGGACGCGATGTCGAGCGTCGATCACGAACGGTTGGTCGCCGCGTATTACAGGCTGCGCGCGCGGCTGCTCGCGGCGCGCGGACCCGACGGCGTGTGGGTGGGCGAGCTGGCTAGTTCAGCGCTGGCGACCGCGACGGCAACCTGCGCATTACTGATCCTCGATCGCGAGCGCTATGTTGGGTTGACCGCGGCCGGAGTGCGCTGGCTGCTGGAGCACCAGAACGGCGATGGCGGTTGGGGCGACACCGTCAACAGTCTCTCGAACGTCTCCACGACCATGTTGGCCCGGGCCGCGGTGACGATAGCAGCCGCCAATACACGCCGGCTCAAAGCAGCAGGCGTGCCACCCGGTAGCGAAGACGCACTCCGACGGGCTGAGGGCTACCTGGCGCGGGTCTGTGGTGGCAGCGATCCGCACACGCTCGCGGAAGCGATCCGGGCCCGCTACGGGAAGGATCGTACTTTTTCGGTACCGATTCTGACGTGTTGTGCGCTGGCCGGGTTGGTCGATTGGCACGAGGTCACGCCGTTGCCGTTCGAACTGGCCTGCCTCTCACCAAAGCTCTACCGAAGTCTACGGCTGCCCGTAGTGAGTTACGCCCTGCCCGCGCTGATTGCGCTGGGGATTGCGCGCTACAAACGATGCAAACCGCGCAACCCGGTCACGCGCGCGATTCGTCGGCTGGCCGTGCCGCGCGCGGTACGTCGGTTGGAGTTGATCCAGCCAACGAGCGGCGGCTTTCTCGAAGCGACGCCGCTGACGAGCTTCGTTGTCATGAGCATGGCCGACGCCGGTTTCGCGCGGCACCGGGTGGTCGAACGGGCGGCGGACTTTCTGCTGCGGTCGGCGCGACCGGATGGAAGCTGGCCGATCGATACGAATCTGGCGACGTGGGTGACGACGTTGTCGGTCAACGCGCTTGCCGCGTACGGGCCGCTGGGGGCGCGTTGCGACGAAGGCCGGACCGATTGGGAAGCGGTTCGCTGCTGGCTGGTCGGCCAGCAGTATGGCGTGGTTCATCCATACACGAGTGCGGCCCCGGGCGGGTGGGCCTGGACGCCTTTGCCCGGCGGCGTGCCCGACGCGGACGACACCGCCGGAGCGTTGCTCGCGCTGCGTCACTTGCCCATGACGAACGAGTCCCAGCAGGCGGCCGCGATGGGGCTGCGCTGGCTGTTGGACTTGCAGAACAACGACGGTGGCTGGCCGACGTTTTGCCGCGGCTGGGGACACCTGCCGTTTGATCGCAGCGGGGCCGACCTGACGGCGCACGCACTGCGCGCGTTGCACGCCTGGACGCACACGCCGGACGCAAGGCTGCCGGTGGAGATGATGGCTCTGTCGCGAAGAGCGCGACTGGCAACGCAAAAGGGCTTGGGGTTCCTCGAACGGATGCAGCGTGACGACGGGTCCTGGCCGGCGTTGTGGTTCGGGAACCAGCGTGCCCCTAGTGAGGAGAACCCGACGTACGGCACCGCTCGCGTGCTGCACGCGTATTGCGATCTCGAGCAGCTTGACAGCGACGCCGCCCGGCGGGCTGTCCGCTGGCTAATCCGCTGCCAGCACGCCGACGGCGGCTGGGGCGGCGCGCCGGGCGTGCCGCCGAGCATCGAAGAGACGGCGCTGGCGGCCGAAGCACTGGTGAGGGTGATGGAGTCGGGTTCGCGGGCGACGGCGCGCGGCGCGACGGAGGCCGTGACACGCGGCATGAATTGGCTGATCGAGCACGCGCAGAAGGCGGCGGAGTGCCGGGCGTCGCCGATCGGGTTTTACTTCGCTAAGCTGTGGTACTTTGAAAGGCTCTACCCGTTGATTTTCACGGTGGGCGCGCTGGGCCACGCGCTCAGCGCGTCGCAGGATAGCGCCTCGTCACGGGCGCGCGGCGATGAGCCTGGAGGAGAATGAGGTGGCTACTGTCCCGGTTCCGCGGCAAACTGCCGGCTCCGACGGCCGGGACCTTAAGCAGGTGCCGGGTGCGCGCGAGCTGCGTGAGCGCGTGCGCGCCGCGGCTGCGGCGTGTGTGGCCACCCTTGATCGCAGCCGCCCGCCGACTCTCCAGCAACTGGAGCAACACGGGCGCACGCTGCTTCAGCGGATGGGCTTGCCGGAGAGCTACCTCAAGTTCGCGATGGTGCTGTTGGGGAGTGCGTTCTGGAAAGAGCAGTTCGCCGCGGTCCCCTTCGACCGGCGATTGCTGCTGCTACCGCACTGCGCCAGACCGTCGCAAGGTTGCCCGGCGGAGTACGACGAGCTTGGGCTGCGCTGCGCGGAGTGTGGTGCCTGCCCGATCGCGGGATTCAAGGTCGAGGCGGAGAAGCTCGGCTATCAGGTGGTGGTGGCGGACGGGACGCCCATCGCCCTGAAGATGATTGTCGGCGGGCAGACGGACGGCATCCTGGGCGTGGCCTGTCTGGACGTGCTAGAGAAGGCGTTCGAGAAGCTGTTGCTGGCCGGCATTCCGGCCTACGCCATCCCGCTGCATACCGGCAACTGCAAGGATTCATCGTTCGATGAGGACTGGCTGGACGAGATGCTCAGTCTGCACCGGCCCGCGTCGGGGATGCGGACCCGCAGCTACGCTCCACTGCTGCGGGCCACTGACCGCATGTTCGAGCGGGATCTGGCAGTGCTCCTGGCGGATGGGCGTGTCGCCAGGAGCGATGTAGCAACGAATGACTCGCTGGCTGTGACGGCAGCGGTTGCGTTCGATTTTCTTGCCCGGGGTGGTAAGCGCCTGCGCCCGTTTATTACGCTGGCCGCCTATGACGCCCTGCGCGGTGGGCCTGCGACGCGCGGCGCCACCCCAAACGAGGCCGCTACAGATGACTCGGTCCGGCGTGTGGCGCTGGCGATCGAGGCATTCCACAAAGCCTCACTGGTGCATGACGACATCGAGGACGACGATGACTGCCGCTACGGGCGGCCGACGCTCCATCGCCGCTACGGCGTGGCTACCGCGGTCAACGTCGGTGATTACCTGCTGGGGCTTGGCTACCGGTTGGTCGGTCAGCAACGTCAGACGCTCGGTGCGGACGTCGTGGCGGATGTTCTGGCCCGGCTGGCAGATGCACACGTGCGGCTGTCGAGGGGGCAGGGAGCCGAGCTGGCGTGGCGGGATGACCGCAGTCGGCAGCTTCGGCCGATCGACGCCCTATCAATCTACGCGCTCAAGACGGCACCGGCGTTTGACGCAGCGCTCTACGCCGGCCTGCGCCTGGCCGGGCCTGCCGACCATTATGATCCGGCGATCCAGGCGTTCTGCCGCTACGTGGGCGTCGCGTTTCAGATACTGAATGACTTGGACGACTGGTCGGGCGATGCGCGCAACAAGCAGCGTGCGGGCGGGGACGTGCTGGCCATGCGGCCAACGCTGCTCTTGGCGTTCGCGCTCGAGGCGGCCTCCGCCGCTCAGCGAGAAGAGTTGCGTGCGCTCGTGGCTGCCGAACGTCGAGATGGTTCCGCGGTGAAGCGGGCGCGATGGATCTACGAGGAGTGTCGGGTATTCGACCAGGCGCGGCGGTTGGCACGGAAGTATCGCGACCGTGCCAAGGCGGTTGCCGCCGACGTTGAGCCTGAAGAGCTGCGCCACTTGCTCGGTTTTGTGGTGGATACGTTGCTGGCACAGGCGGCGGCGCGGCATGTGGAAGATACGGCCGGCCCGTCGCTGCCGATTGTGGTCGCGTGAGTGCGTTGGCTGCCTCCGGTTTGCCTCAGTTAGATCGCGCAGAAGCGTACCTGCCCGCGCTGACAGTGCGGCTGGCCGCCGGGCTGAGCGGCCTGGAGCCCGAGCGGGCGGCGAGACATCGGGACTTTCTACGCCGATGTCAGCGGGACGACGGCGGCTTCTCGGGACGCGCCGCCGGCTCGGATCTGTACTACACCAGCTTCGCCGTTCGCGCGCTGTTCCTGTTGGGCGAGCTGTCGCGACCCGTGTGTGACTCGGTCGCCGATTACTTGACGTCCTGGCCTATTCGCCGGGCTGAGATGCAGCGTCCGACGAGTCTGATCGACCACCTCAGTTGGCTCTACACGGCTTCGACGATCGCGCTGGCTACCAGAGGTAACATCTGTGACAGATTCGGCGAAGAGGCGGCCGAGCTGCCCGCGACATTCGAGTCGTTTCGCTCCCGCGACGGTGGCTACGCCCGGACGCGCGTGGCGGGGTCGGGTAGTACGTACCACACCTTCCTCGCCGCGGCCGGGTACGAGTTGCTCGGGCAGCGGCCGCCGGACACGGACGCGATGGTGGATTTTACTCTCTCGCGCCGGCGTGACGACGGCGGGTTCGTCGAGACCGGCCCGATGCGTCGTAGCGGGACGAACCCCACGGCGGCGGCCGCGGCCCTGCTCATTCGCTATGGCCGCATGGAGGCGGACGTGCGCGCGGGAATCGGCCGTTACTTGACCGGTGCGCGCGATCCAGAAGGCGGCTTTCGCGCGAACCTGCGTGTGCCGGCGGCTGATCTGCTCTCTACGTTCACCGCGATCGTGACCGCTGAGGCACTCGCGTTCGATGACGTGGTTGACCCAGATGCGACCGTCCGGTTCGTGAGCAGCCTGGAACGCCGTGACGGCGGATACGTGGGGGGCGCCTGGGATGATGCTGCCGACCCGGAGTACACCTTTTACGGATTGGGGACGGCCGCCCTGCTGCGCGGCCAGCATGGCGAGCATGGCGGCGGATGATAACGGTTGCGCCTTCGGCTGCCGCGCCACGCAAATCAAGGCCGGGCAGCCGTGCACGGGCGCTCCGCTGGTGTGAGAATCCCTTCTCGCACCCATTCGCTATATCATCTTCACCATGTTGCGAGCCGAGTCGATTCAGAAGAGCTTCCTGACTGTGCGCGGCGAGCTGGTCGTACTGCGCGATGTGTCGCTGTCACTTGCTACCGGTGAGTCGGCAGCGATCATGGGGCCCTCAGGCTCGGGCAAGAGCACGCTGCTGAACATCCTCGGCACGCTCGAGCCGCCGAACGGCGGCCGCGTCACGATCGAGGGCCGCGAGCCCTTCGGCCTGTCCGGGGCCGAACTGGCCCGCTTCCGCAACCGCCGCATCGGGTTCGTCTTTCAGGATCACCACCTGCTGCCGCAGTGCTCGGTGCTCGAGAACGTGCTGCTGCCGACGTTGGCGGACAAGAGTAATCCGGACGGTCGCCCGCGGGCGCGCGAGTTGCTCGAGCGCGTGGGGCTGTCGGACCGGTTGGAGCACCGGCCGGCCGAGCTGTCCGGCGGCGAGCGCCAGCGCGTCGCGATTGCCCGGGCACTGATCAACCGCCCGGTGGTGCTGTTGGCCGACGAGCCGACCGGGAACCTCGACCGCGGAACCGCTGAACGTGTCGCGACGCTACTGGCAGAGCTATATCGCGCCGAGCACCTCGTGCTGGTCGTCGTGACGCACAACGAGGCGCTGGCCGGACGCTTCGAGCGCCGCTTTGAACTGTCGGACGGGACGCTGGTTCCACGCTGAAGGGGCTCGCGTGCGCCTGCATACTCTGCCTGGCCGCAATCTCCGCTTCCACTGGCGGACGAATGTCGCGATCGTGCTCGGCGTGGTGGCCGGGACGGCGGCGTTGACTGGGGCGTTGCTGGTGGGGGAGTCGATGCGGGCCAGCCTGCGTGAGGCGGCCCTCGGGCGCCTGGGACGCGTCACGCACGCGCTCGTGACCAACCGCTATCTCCGCGAAGGCCTGGCCGACGACCTTGCCGCCGCGCCGGATTTCGCGGGCGGTTTTGACCACGTGTGCCCCGCGGTTCTGCTACGCGGCGGCGTGACGCATGCCGGGTCACGCGCGCGGGTCGAGCACATCGACGTGCTGGGGGTGGATGAGCGATTCGCCGTGCTGGACGGGGCCAAGCCGCTTGCGGACATATCGGCAACCAGCAGCGACCGGATCGTCGTTCTCAACGAGCGGTTGGCGGGCGAGTTGGGTGCGCAGGCCGGCGACGACGTGCTCCTGCGCATCGGCAAGCCGACTTCCGTCTCCCCGGAAACGTTGTTGGGGCGGCGCGACGACACGACGCTGACACTGCGCCTGGCCGTCCAGGCCGTTGTCCCCGCGGAGGGCCTTGGCGCGTTCACGCTGCGGCCTCGCCAGCTCCTGCCGAAGAACGCGTACGTTCCGCTCGCCACACTCCAACGCGCGGTCCGGCAGCCCGGCCGGGTCAACACGCTGCTCGTCGCGGGCACAGCCGGTAGGGAGCCGGCTGCCAACAGCGCGGCGTTGCAGCGCGTCCTCCAGCGCTGTGTCACGCTGGAGGATCTTGGTCTGAAGATGCGTGTGGACGAAGTCCGCGGCTACGTCGCGTTGGAAAGCGAAAGCCTCTTGCTCGAGCCGCCGATCGAGAGCGCCGCCCGGACGGCGGCCGAAAAGCTCGGCGTGCCGGCCGCAGGCGTACTCACCTACCTCGCGAACGAGATCGCGGTCGAGCGGGCTGGGCAACCGCTCGTGCCAGGCGCCATTCCGTATTCGACGGTGGCGGCAATCGAGCCCGAACTGGCCGCGGTATCGGCGCTGACACTCCTGGACGGCGCCGTTGCCCCGCCCCTGCAACCGGGGGAGATTCTGTTGAACGAATGGACGGCTGAGGACTTGCAGGCCCGACCCGGCGATCGCGTCAGTCTGAGCTACTACGTGGTCGGCTCGTTCGGGCGGCTGGCCACAGAGCGCGCGACGTTCACGCTGCGCGGAATCGTGCGGCTCGTCGGGGTCGGTGCCGATCCGGGCTTCGCCCCGGCGTATCCAGGCGTAACCGATGCGAAGAGCGTCGCCGACTGGGACCCGCCTTTCCCGATAGATCTGGGCAGGGTCCGGGACAAAGACGAGGCCTACTGGGACCGGTATCGGGCGACGCCCAAGGCGTTCGTTTCGTTGACCGACGGGCAACGGCTGTGGGCCGGACAGGACCAGCGTTTTGGGCGTGTGACCTCGATCCGTCTCACGTCCGACCAGAACCGTGACCTCGCCGCGCTCGCCGCCGCGTTTCGGCGCGAGTTGCTGAGCCAACTAGACGTCGGGCAAGTCGGTCTGCGCTTCGAGCCGGTTCGTGAGCAGGCCGTGGCCGCCAGCGCGGGAACGACCGACTTCGGCGGGCTGTTCATCGGCTTCAGTTTCTTCCTTATCGTGTCCGCCGCCATGTTGGTGGCGCTGCTGTTCCGCCTGGACGTTGAGCGGCGCTCGCACGAAATTGGCACGCTGCTGGCAACCGGGTTCGCACCGCGCACAGTGGCGAAACTCCTGCTGGCGGAGGGAGCGGTGCTGGCGGGCATCGGTGCAGCCATGGGGCTGGCGGGCGCGCTGGGATACGCATGGCTGATGCTCGCCGGCCTGCGAACGTGGTGGTCCGCCGCCGTCAATGCTCCATTCCTGCGGCTGGAGGTAACCGCAGTGAGCCTCGCGATCGGCTGTTGCGCGAGCTTCGTCGTTGCACTGCTGGCGATCATGTGGTCCATACGTGGACTGACGCGCCTGTCACCAAGCGCGTTGCTGGCCGGCAGCATTGAAGCCGGTCGGCCGGCGGCTACCCGGCAGGCGGGCCGGCTCTCGATCGTCGTCGCCGCCGGCGGGCTCACGCTGGCCATCGCGTTGATAGTGATCTCCGTCGTGGCCGACGCACCATCGCAGACCGTGGCTTTCTTCGGCAGCGGCTCGGCGACGCTGCTCGCATGTTTGGCCGTGTTCACCCGCTGGCTGAAATCCGATCAGGGCGGTGTGATTCATCAGCCCGGCCGCCTCGCGTGGGTGCGCCTGGGCATCCGCAACGCGCCGCGGCACCGCGGCCGGAGCATCCTCACCGCGGCACTGGTCGCTTCGGCCACGTTCGTGATCGTTGCGCTGCAGGCGTTTCGGCTCGAAGCCGAAACCGGCGACCACGGGCGGGAAACCGGCACGGGCGGCTTCGCCCTGCTCGCGGAAGCCAGTGTCCCTTTGCCGTCCGACCTCAACACCGCCGACGGGCGTGCAGCGCTGGGCATGTCGGACGACGCAAATGAGACCCTGGTGGGCGTCGCCGTCATGCCGTTTCGCTTGCGGACGGGCGACGAGACGAGCTGCCTGAACCTGTACCGCCCGCGAGACCCGCGCATCCTGGGCGCGACGGAAGCGATGATTCAGCGTGGCGGCTTTCGCTTCGGCCCGACGCTGGCCGAGTCGGAGCAAGAGCGGGAAAATCCCTGGACGCTGTTGTACCGCGCGTTTGCTGACGGCGCTGTTCCCGTGATCGGCGACGAAAGCGCCGTCATCTGGCAACTCCACCTCGGCCTGGGTAAGGACCTGGTCATCAAGGGCGGACGTGGGCGGGATGTGCGCTTGCGCCTGGTGGCCCTGCTCAAGGGGAGCGTGTTGCAAGGGGAGTTGGTCATCGCCGAGACGGAGTTCGCCCGCCTTTTCCCGTCCATCAGCGGGCACAGCTTCTTTCTGATCGAGACACCGCCGAGCGTCGCTGCCGTGGTGGGGCAAACGTTGGAACGCGAACTCGGCGTTTTCGGCTTTGACGCCACGACCACCACCGGTCGTCTGGCCGAGCTCTTCGTCGTGCAGAACACGTATCTATCGACGTTTCAAACGGTCGGCGGGCTTGGGCTGATCCTGGGTACCGTCGGATTGGCGGCGGTGCTCTTGCGCAACGTGTGGGAGCGGCGTGGCGAACTGGCCCTACTGCGCGCGGTGGGCTTTTCGCGCGTCGCTCTCGGCGGGATCGTGCTGACCGAGAACGCCTTTCTGGTGCTGGTCGGGCTGCTGGTCGGCGTGGTGCCGGCACTCGTCGCCGTTGCCCCGCACGTCGCCACACGCCCCGCGTCATTGCCGTGGCTGTCGCTCGGGCTGACAGTCGCGGCGGTCTTTGCGGTGGGCGTGGCAGCCGGCCTGGCTGCAGTGATCCCGGCGCTGCGGGCGCCACTTCTGCCGGCGCTGCGAGCAGAGTAGCTGTCAGGGCGGCATCCAGCACAGGACTGCCTAGGTACGTATCCCCTTGACAGATGCTACGGAGCGCGGTATCAAGAGAGTTGCTCTAGTTCGCACTGGGCGGAGCCGCGGTTTGATCCCGTGGAGGGGATCGATGTACCACCGGTTCATTGCCTTCAACGCTGCCGCCCGGGGTACGTCCGCAACACACAGAGGTTCTGAGGCGCTGCTGTGGCGCCCAGATGGTTATTTCAGAGGTTTCATGAGGAGGATTACTATGAAACGCACGAGTTTTGGTTTGGCTGCCCTGTGTCTGTTTCTTGCCGGTGGAGCGGCGCAGGCCGAGGATGTGTTCCCACCGGACTGGCGGGGCAACTTCGGCACCATGACGGTCGGCTGGGATTACTGGGGCCCAGAGGGATCCGGCCCGCGTATTCTGCTGAAGACTGAGGGCGAGCTCATCCAGGCCAACCCGGGCGGCTTCGATGACGCGTGGCCGGCCTGGGCGTACTTTGACAGCCCGGGGTACGTGCACGACAACTTTCAGGGCCGGCAAAGCGTGCTGGAGATTAACGAATTTGGTACCTTGGCGTTCCGACTCTCGAACTACGACCAGGACCTGCCTGAGAAGTGGCTGCTGTTCCAAATCACGTTCCTGCAAGGGCTCGGTGCGCCGTTGGACTTCTGGGTCGGTAGCTGGCCGGACGATCCCGGGGATCCCCCTTGGGAGTTCCGCGATCCGGTGCCGGCCATAGTGCAGGACAGCTATGACCACGGCGATGGCTGGCAGACGAACTCGTACGCTCTTCTGTTCGAGCCCAACCCGCGGTACGAGGGCTTCAGCATCGACTTCACTGAGTATCCGCCGTTCATTGACCAGGTCGTGATTGACACGTGGTGCATCCCGGAACCCGCCACACTGGCGCTGCTCTCCCTGGGCGGTCTGCTCGTGGCCAGACGCCGACGCTAGCCGCCACGTGATCAGCGATCTACGGTGCGGGCCGCTCCACCGGGGCGGCCCGTTTGTATATTCCTGCGCTGTCAGCATGGCACCGATTGCCAACGAAACACGCGTCCGCAAGAGCGCCGTTGACGCGGCCGTTTCAACTGGGAGAGAGCTTTGTGCGTGACAGGCGGGGTCGACGTGGAGGTACACCGCCTCCCGGGATGCGGATTACACGGCCTTCGTCAGTCCGCACTTCTTCCGAGCGTATGGCGGAGGGCGCCGTCCAGTGTGGGGTGCGCGAACTCGAACCCACTCGCCAGAAGCCTTGACGGCACGACGCGTGCCCCTTCGAGCAACAGGGCTCGGCCCATTTCGCCGAAGAGAAGACGGACAACGGCAGCCGGGAGGGGGAGGATCGTGGGGCGGCGCAGAACACGGCCGAGGGTCTTGGTGAATTCACGATTGGTGACGGGGCTGGGCGACACGGCGTTGACCGGGCCGGAGACTTCATCGGTCACTGTGACGTGGTGGATCGCGGCGACCAGGTCGTCGAGCGTGATCCAGCTCATGTATTGCCGGCCGGTGCCGACAACGCCGCCCAGGCCGAGCTTGAACGGCGTGAGCATTCTGGCCAGCGCCCCACCGACGGCGGAAAGCACCACGCCGGTGCGCAGGTTGACCACGCGGATGCCCGCCTCTCTCGCCGGTCTGGTGGCAGCTTCCCATTCGCGACACACGTCGGCGAGGAACCCGGCACCGGGCAAGCTGTCTTCGGTGAGCGGTTCGTCGCCGCGATCGCCGTAGTAGCCGACGGCCGAGGCGGCGATGAGGGTGCGTGGCAGCTTGGCGAGCTTGGCCAATGTTTTGCTGAGCAACCGCGTTCCCGCGACGCGACTGGTGCGGATGGCGTCTTTGCGGGCCTGGGTCCAGCGTCCTGCCCCGACATTCTCGCCTGCCAGATGTACAACGCAGTCGATTCCCTCTAGCGCGGCAGCATCGATTTCGCCTGTCGCCGGGTCCCAGAAGATTTCACCGGTGCCGGGGTGTGCCGAGCAGCGCACCATACGTTCGACTTGATGGCCGCGCTGCGTGAGGAAGCCGGCCAAGCGCGTGCCGACGAGCCCGGAACTGCCGGTGACGGCGATGCGAAGTGACGCGGGATCGGCGAGGTCCCGTTGTGCCATAAGATCGCTCCGCAACCCGTGAGGAGTTCATGACGCCGCACACGCGGTAGCGACACGCAGCGTACCGATACGAGTCGATCCGTCGGCCCCGGAGGGGCTGAGACACCTATCTGACGCCGCAGCCATGTTCCCCATGTCAGCGGGGCAAGACCCTGATCGAGATGATACAGGCTCAGCTGGCTTGCGGGGGTGATTGTGATGTATAATGGAGATGTGCACAGAACCGGGAGGTGACTGAAGATGCTGCCAAATCATGTTCACAGTAAAGGACCAGCCATTCACAAGCAGGTCTCTGTCAAGTTCAGCTACGCGCGAGCGCTGTTTCTGCTCGGTGCCGGAGTAGTGCTCGCGGCGAGCGCTGTAGCTGATGGCAAACAGCGGTTGAACCAGGAGAATCCACCGAACGTGGACAAACCGGATGTGCAGCCGCGCTACCAGGAGACTCTGGGTGATCCCCCGATGGCGGCGCCGGCGTGGCGACCGGTGTGGCCCCCCCTGCCCCCGCCCGTCTTTGCGCGCGAAGGGTATTACAGCGTCCAGGTCAACGTGGACGAGCTTGGCGGCAACATTCCCGGCGACGCGGCCAACGAGCCCACGATCGCGGTCGATCCAACCAACCCCAACCGCATGGTCATTGGCTGGCGCCAGTTCGACAACGTCGGCTCGGACTTCCGGCAGGCCGGGTGGGCCTACAGCCGCAATACCGGCCGCAGTTGGACCTTCCCGGGCTCACTGGATCCGGGCGTGTTCCGCAGCGACCCGGTGCTCGACGCGGACGCCGAGGGGAATTACTACTTCTACAGCCTCACCGTCGTGGATCACGTCTATCTTTGCGACCTGTTCAAGTCCGCTGATGGCGGGGTCACCTGGATCGGGCCGATTCCCGCGTACGGTGGCGACAAGGCCTGGTTCGACATCGACATGACCGGCGGCATCGGACATGGCAACTTCTATGCTGCGTGGGACCACGCCGGCTGTTGCGGGGATGACTGGTTCACCCGTTCGACCGACGGCGGCATGAGCTTCGACTACCCGGTCCCGATTCCCGAGCGACCGATTTGGGGCGTGACGACCGTGGGGCCGGATGGGGCGGTATATGTCGCCGGGCGGCGCTATACCACCAACGCTCAGTTCATCGTGGCCAAGTCCACCACCGTGCAAGATCCGAACGCACCGCTGGACTTCGATTTCGCCGTCGAGGTCGATCTCGGCGGGGCGCTCCTTTACTACCTGCAGTACGGGCCCAACCCCGGTGGGCTGCTCGGCCAGGTGTGGATCGCGGCCGACAACTCGTTCGGACCGACGCACGGCAACCTCTATGTGCTCTCCTCGGTTGATCCACCGGGTAGCGACCCGCTGGACATTCACTTCGTGCGCAGTACGGACGGCGGGTTGAGCTGGAGCGCACCGGTCCGCGTCAACGATGACCCGCCCGGCACGGATGCCTGGCAATGGTTTGGCACGTTGTCGGTCGCCCCGAACGGGCGGATTGACGCCGTCTGGAGCGACACGCGCAACAGCGGCAGCGAGCGCGTCAGCGAGCTGTACTACTCGTTCTCCACTGACGGCGGGGAGAGTTGGTCGGAGAACGTCTCGCTCAGCGAGTCGTTTGACAGTTGGCTCGGCTGGCCGAACCAGGACAAGCTCGGCGACTATTACGACATGGTCTCGGACGAGGTCGGCGTGAACCTGGCCTACGCCGCCACGTTCAACGGCGAGCAGGACGTCTACTTCATGCGCATCGGCGATTTCGACTGCAACGGCAACGGCGTGCCCGACACCGATGACATCGACAGCGGCTTCTCGGACGACGTCAACGGGAACGGGATTCCCGACGAGTGCGAGTGCTTCGGTGACCTCGATGGCGATAACGACACCGACCAGGCTGACCTGGGCATTCTGCTGGCCGATTGGGGCTGCAGCGGCGGGGATTGTCCCGGCGATCTCGATGGCGACGGGGATACAGATCAATCCGACCTGGGCGTGCTCCTGGCCGACTGGGAGTGCACGGCCGGGTCGTAGCATCCGCGGCCGCAGCCAGCGGCCGGGCCGTGACCTGAAGCGCATCAAATCGGTACGGTTTGGCGCGCCGGTTTGGGTGGCAAGGGCTTGACAAGCGGGCGGCGTGGCTCTATAAGGCCGGCAGGCGTGGAGGCGTCCGGCGTGGGACGCCCTGGTCGGAGCCCGCCGGGCGTTCGCCTTGTTTTGAGATGTGAGTTGAGCCACTGTGCAGGTGGCTTTTTTGAGGCAGCCCGATATGCACAACCATGCATATCGCGTCATTCGGCAGCGTGCCCCGGTCGCCGGGTTCACGCTAGTCGAACTGCTGGTCGTGGTCGCGTGCATCAGCGTGTTGACGGCGATGCTGCTGCCCGCGCTCGGCTCCGCCCGCGAGCGGGCCAAAGAGACGTGTTGTGCCGGGCGGTTGCAACAGTGGGGCTTGGCGTTTGCCTGCTACGCGAATGAGAACAACGGCGTCTGGCCCCACTGCGATGGGCTCGACCGCGGGCCGCGCGCCCCCGACCACCCGCACGTTACCCCGGAAGACCTGGCCGACTGGCACGGGTGGGTGGACGTGCTGCCGCCGCTGATCGGCTTTAAACCGTGGCGCGACTATCCGCGTTACGAGCGGCCGGACCAGACGACGTTCTACCAGTGCGCCTTCGGCGAACTGATCCCGGGCCGGGGGTCGTACGGCTATGACCCGGAGCGCGACGGGTATTTCAGCTACGCGATGAACTCCTGTCTGGAGTTGGATTCCAATGCCTGGCCGCCGCCGGGGAACGTGGGTTACCCGATGCCCTCTTTTCTCGATACCGGGAAGATCATGTGGCCCGCGCAGGTGGTGCTGCTGTTCGATCAGTTGCTGGACCCGCGCAAAGGGTTCGACGGTGAGGGCGTGTACCGCGGGGCCGGCAAGCACAGCGGCAGTTACCCGAAGTCATTCGCGGCCCGGCATCGACGCGGGACGGGCAAGCTGGGTGGAAATATTCTCTACGGCGAGGGCCACGTGGAGTGGCAGCCGAGCGTATGGAAGCCGGAGTGGGACCCCGATCAGGAAGTTCCGCCGCGGGACGATCGGAACTGGTACCCCTATCCGGCATGGGGACGAAGCTGACCGGGTGCGCGCGGCCCGTTTGGAGGAACGGGGCCGGTTGCCGGCGGAGGAAGCGTGTACCCGTGTTCGGCAGAGGCTTACGGGCCGCGGGCGGTGGAGCACGCGGTTGGTTCAGGTGTGATCCGGTTGGAGAGGAGCACAGTGAATGTCCGTCATGTCGAAGGCAGTTGCCAGCGCGGTGCTGATTGCCTGTCTCGCCGCGCTGGCGCCGGAAGGGGCAGCCCAGCCGCTGACGATCTACCAGATTCAGTTCACCGAGAACGAGGACGGCAGCAGTGACTACGACGCTGAGCTGGTTGACTGTGCCGGCGGCATCTGTACCGCCAAATGGGCCGGGTTCGGACTTCCGCGCTTGATGCTGCAGGACCCGGACTACCCGGACGGTTGGGGTGGGATACAAGTCAAAGACTGGACTGTGGGGGATCTGTACGACAACGTCGCGGTCGGCGATTGGGTCGCGTTGACCGACGTGCAGGTGTATGAGAAGGTCGGCACGACATTCCTGTATTTCCAGGAAGATTTCGTATCGGGATACACGATTGTCAGCCAGGGCAATCCGCTGCCGCCGTATTCGACGGTGGCCGTCAGCGACGTTCCGGCTCCCCTCGAAGGCCCCCCGGGCGAGTGGTATGTCGAAAACCACGACGCCGAGCTGTATGAGTCGATGCGGCTCGTCGTGCGCGACGTGACCGTGACCGAGATGGATCTCGGCAAGGCTGCCGACAACTATAACCTGCAAGACGCCGAGGGCGCCAACTGCTGGGCGGCGGACTACATGAACGAAGATGTCGGTGATAACGGCTACCATCCGTTTGTGCGGGTCGGGCAGTACTTCTGCGCGGTCAGCGGCGTCTTCGAGCAGTACACCAACCTCTCCAACGGGTGGGACTATTACCAATTGGTCACGCTGAGCTCGGCCGATCTATTCCTGTGCGGCGACCTCAACCACGACGGCTGCGTGGATCACGCCGACCTGGGCATCCTGCTGAGCGACTGGGGTTGCAGCGGCGGGGACTGCCCGGGTGACTGCGACGGCGACGGTGATACCGACCACGCCGACCTGGGCATCCTGCTGACCCATTGGGGCGAGGGCTGCCCGTAGCGAGAAGCCTCCAAGACCCGTGCGACGCCGGCAGCGCAGCGTAGCGCAGTCTGGCCTGTTCGGGCGTCCGCGGCCGGTCCGACGCGGGGGAATCCTCGGCAGAAGCGCAGGTGGCGGCCAACGCGGGGCGGGGGGGGGTGGTTTGCTTGCATCAATGTCCTGAGTACGTTAATAGTAGCGCCGGGTGCGGATTGCCGGGCGACCGGACGTTATTCCCGAGACAAGGAGCCGACGATGTTTCGCACGGCCATCTTGACCGTGCTGCTGTGGGTTTGCAGCACGGGTTGGGTCGCAGCACAGCAGGAAGCGGCTAAAGCGCCGCGCGCGAGTGATGCGGAACAGTCAAAGCCGACCAGCCAGGACGCCGACGTTGCGGGCAAGGGCCAGGAGAAGCTCTCCGACGCGGAACGCATCACGCATCTGCAACGGACCATCGAGGAAAACGAGAAGCTGCTGGGTGAGCTGAAGGCGACGCTGGAGGACCCCGCTGCGGAGTACTCCAAGGCCGAAGCGGAATTCAAGAAGCTGGACAAGGAACTAGAGACCCAGAAAAAAGCGCTCCAGAAGCTAGGCGACGAGGGGAAGCAGGACGAGGCGGCCGCCCTGGCGAAGGAAATCGAAGCTCTGCAACAGCGCTGGAAGCTCTCCAAAGAGCGTTTCGACCTGGCGATCCAAGAGCGCAAGACGCAGCAGGAGCAGATCGCCACACTGGAGCAGAAGATCCAGCAGGACCGGGCCGCCAAGGACAAGCTCCTGGCTCCACCGAGCACGCAGCCGACCGCCCCAGCGGGGGCACCCACCACCGCGCCAGCGCAACCTGTTGCCCAAGCCGCCGCCAAGACTGAGGGCGGTGCTGCACCGGCCGAGAAGCCTACCGTGACCCCCATTGTACCGGGCCTGCCGCCCGTGGCGGCGCAGCCTGCTGCCGGGGCCGACCAGCCGCCTAAGCCGGAGGCAGCCAAGCCACCCAGCAAGGAAGTCGTCGAAGCTCAGAAGGAGGCTGACGTCAAGGCCGCTGAGGTCGAAGCGGCCAAAGAGACAGTCCGCTCGATTACGGAGCGGGTCGAGCAAACGCGCACAAACATCGAGCAGGAACGAACGCTGCTCGTGAACGCGCGCAAAAAGGTCGAGAACGCCGAGGAAACTCGCCGCACGCTCGCTGAGCAGCTCCAGCGACGCTCAGCCGAGGGGGCTCCGGCGGCTGAACTACAGGATTTTTGGGCGAAGGTCGCTGAGGCGCGGCAACGCTCGCGCGAAGCGCAGCAGGAGGTCACCAAGCGCGTTGACCGCATTGACCAGTTGCAGGAGGAGCTGGAGCGCCTGCGGGACGACCGTATGGCCGCGCTGGAGGAGGAGCAGCGGGCCCAGGAGGCGGCGGATGAGGCCCAGAGCAGGCTTGAGTGGTTGACCAACCCGTTTTCGGCTCCCAACGTTGTAAGGTGGATTAGCACGCACGGGGTGCGCATTGCCGCCATCCTAATTGGGATGCTGCTCGTGCTCTGGCTGGGCCGCGTGCTTGAGCGCCGCATGGTCAAGCTCCTCGCCTCCCGCGGCGGCCCCGGCACTCAGGTGGAGCGGGAGAACCGCGCCAAAACCCTGGTCTCCGTCCTCCACAATACCGTCTCGGTCGTGGTCGTTGTCGGCGGGATCCTCATGATCCTCTCCGAGGTGGGACTCCCCATCGTCCCGCTCATGGGCGGAGCCGCCGTCATCGGCCTGACCATCGCCTTCGGCGCCCAGAACCTCGTGCGCGATTATTTCACCGGGTTCATGATCCTGCTGGAGAGCCAATACGGCGTCAACGATGTGGTCAAGATCGCCGGCGTCGCGGGGCTGGTCGAGCGGATTACGCTGCGCGTGACCATCCTGCGCGATCTGGAGGGCATCGTGCACTTCGTGCCCAACGGGCAGATTACCACCGTCAGCAACCTGACGCACGGCTGGTCACGAGTCGTGTTCGACATTGGCGTGGCTTACAAGGAGGATGTGGACCAAGTCATGCGGGTGATCACTGATGTGGGCAAAGAGCTACGCTACGACCCCAACTTCCGCCACCTGATCCTGGACGATTTGGAAATGCTTGGCGTGGACGCGTTCACCGACTCAGCCGTGATCATCAAGGCCATCATCAGGACACGCCCGCTGCAACAGTGGACGGTGAAGCGTGCCATGATGCGCCGGCTCAAGAAGAAATTCGACGAACTGGGGATCGAGATCCCGTTCCCCCATCGGACAATCTTCCACCGCTACGAAACCGGCCCGCCGCCGTCTTCCGGGGTCGAAAGCGGCGAGCGGCCGTCGGAAGCTCGGCCGTGAGGACCGGAAAAAGCTACGGAAACACGCCCCTAGACGGTATCATACACGAATAAGCCGGACGCACCGGAAGTGCGGCCAGGGCAGTGTTAGAATGAGGCGTAGGGGGTGCCGCGCCGCCAGCGGCGCGCAGGAGGATTCCGACCATGCAGAAGAGATCAGCCATTGTCGTCACCGCGCTGTTCGCGGCGGGCATGTGCATCTGGCTGTCGGCGTGTGCCCACAACGAGCGCTCCGGGCTCGCTGCCGCCAATCCTGCGGACGAGCCGGCCGAAGCGAGTAGCTGCCTGCCCGCCGAGTATCAACCGATCGAGGTGCAGGCCAACACGTTCACCGCCAGCACACAGGCCAACGCGGCCCTCGACATCGACGCCGACGGGAACGTGGTTGTCGTCTGGGACAGCCGCCGACAACAGCGGGGGAGCTACGGCGTATACGTGCGGCGGTTCGACCTGCTCGGGCGGCCGCTCAGTGAAGAGATTCCCGCCAACACCTACACCGCCAGTATGCAAGGCAGCCCGGCGGTCGCGGCCGGGGACGACGGGTCGGTCTGGATCGTGTGGAACTCGTTCGGGCAGGACGGGGCCGGGTGGGGCATCGTCGCTCGGCGCTTCGAGCAAACACTTGCCTCGGCGAGCCCCGAAATCGGGGTCAACACTACGCGCGACGGCGACCAGTCTGCTCCCGCCGTCGCGGTGAACGCGGCCGGTGACGCGCTGGTCGTCTGGACCAGCCAGGTGGGTCCGGGGCGCACGCGGGTCTTCGGGCGCTTGCTCGATTGCAGCGGTCAGCCGAAAGGAGCGGAGTTCCGCGTCGGTTCCACGGACGACGATCATCGCGATGGCCTGGCGACCGTCACGTTCTTGCCGGACCCCTCGGGCGTGGCCGCAGGGCGATTCCTGGTCGCCTGGGCGCGAACTAATGCAGGCGGCAACTCGCTCGGCATCTTCGCGCAACAGTTCGACAGTGACGGTTCGGTGCTTGGAAGCGAACTGGTGCTCAACGACCAGGACGCTCGCCAGCATATCGAGCCGGCGGTGGCAGCCGACGCGCGCGGTCGCTTTGCGGTCGCGTGGATGAGCTCGGACGAGGCGGGCTATTCGGTCCGGGCGCGCTGGTTCGACGAACAAGCCAGGCCACTGGGCCCGTCGCTGCCGGTGGCCGGACCGGCCCCCGGGTACAAGAGCGGGGCCTCGCTGGCGATGTCCCCCGACGGACGCGCTCTGATTTGCTACAACAGCTTCAGCGGCGACGAGCTGCGCGACGACGTGTACGCGGCGATCTACGACGGCAGCGGCACCCGCCTGGGCAGCCCCTTCCGCGTGAATCGGCATGCCCAAGAGCAGCAAGCGCTCAGCGTCGCCAGCGGAGCGCGCCACGTGGCTTGGGGCGCTCGAGGCGAGCTCGCGTTTGCCTGGAGCGGCGACGCGCAGCTCGGTGATAGGTCAGCGGCCAACCTCACCTTCCTGGTGCCCGCGCACCTGGAGCGCGAACTGGCCAACCGGGCGACCCCGCAGCTTGTCACCAACACGGCCCCGCTCATCGCGGAGCCGCATCTGCCGCCGGTGTGGGATCCCAATTGGAAGCCGCTTCCGCCGCTGATCGGCGTGCGCGGTGACGGGCCGGACTTCGGCTTCGAGGCCGTGCCTTACACCGGTTGGACCCCGCCCGACCCGGAGACCGCCGTCGGCCAGAACCACATCGTGGTGATCGTCAACGGCGAGATCGCGTTCTTCACCAAGGACGGCACCAACATCTTCCGCGACGAGATCGAGGACTCCTTCGGTTTCTGGGGGGACCAGGGCGCCGACTACTTCGTCTTCGATCCGGAAGTCCATTACGACCCGCACGCCGATCGTTTCTGGGCCATGGCGTGTGAGCGGAGCGACAACAACCGATCCATGTTCCTGCTGGCGGTGTCCGACGACGGCAACCCGGACGGCACCTGGTACAAGTGGCGGTTCGACGTGACGCCCTTGTCCGACAACGACATCGACTCACCCAACCTGGCCTTCGATCACCAGGCCGTGTACCTGACCGCCGACTTCTTCGGGCCCGACAAGTACCTGGTCTACATGCTCGACAAGGCCGCTCTGCTGAGCGGTGAGACGCCTGCGACCACCAGCCTACTCATCACCGGCCAACAGTCGTTCGGCATTCCGGTCACGTACGACGCGGACGCGCCGGCCCAGTACATGCTCGAGTCCACCGAGTATGACACGAACACGATCGTCCGCTTCCACGCCATCCGTGACCCGTTGGGTTCACCCTACCGCGTCACGTACGACTTGAGCGTCGAGCCCTACCGCTACCCCGGTCAGCCCCCGCAGAAGGGCACCTCCACGCGGCCGTACCTTTTTGAGCCGCGCTTCTGGAGCTGCCTGTACCGCAACGGCTCGCTGTGGGCCGTGCATCACATTCGCCGAGTCGACGAAAGCGACACCATCGCGCGCTGGTACGAGTTCGCCATGAACGGCTGGCCCGAGAGCGCCGATTCCCCGACCATCGTCCAGTGGGGCGAGATCGACGCCGGTCCGGGCATGCACGAGTTCTTCCCCAGCATCTTCGCCGACGATCAGGGCAACGCCGCGATCACCTTCGCGCGTTCGAGCACCAGCGAGTACATCGGCATGTGGCGCGTGATCCGGCGTCACGAAGACCCGCTGGGCGAGTTCCGCGAGCAGGTGCTCGTGAAGGGCAGCAGTTCGCCCTACTACTACAGCCGCTGGGGCGACTTCAGCGGCACGCAGACCGATCCGGTCGATCCGTGCGTCTTCTGGGGCCATCACGAGTGGACCGACAGCACGAGTAGCTGGCGAACCTGGGTGGCCCGCTACGAGAACTACAACGACGCCGACCTGAACCGCGACGGGACCGTGAACCAGGCCGATCTGGGCATCCTGTTGGCCGACTGGGGCTGCACGTCGGATTGCGTCGGCGATATCGACGGCGACGACGATACTGATCAGAGCGACCTGGGCATCCTGCTGGCCAACTGGGGCGACACTTGCGAATGACCTGCGCGTAGCTCTAGCAGTCCGGTGCAAAACCCCTCGAACGCGCCACTCCCGTAGCGTCGGACCTCCGAGTCCGACGTTTCGACGGCATGAACGCGGGTGCGCCGGACTCGGAGGTCCGGCGCTACAGTTTTGCACCGGACTGCTAGGCACACCAGAGCCGCCATTGCGAACGCCGCGGGAGCGATTCCCGCGGCGTTTTTCGCTCGGCACGTCGGTGCCCGCGTTCAGTCCATGGAACCAAATGCCCCTTGCGCGTGTCCTGTAAGGATTGGCAGGGGCCTCGATGCCGCCCTGGGACTGCGCGGTGCCCTCATAGACACTGGCGGTTTGCTGCTGCCCTGTGAGTGAACGCTGCGCAGGCGGCGCGATGGCTGCCGAGAGCGCAGAAGGGAGGTGACTACCGGCGGCTTTTGGGTGGATCGCCAATCCACAAGCCTGGGTGCCGCCCCAGATCGTGCGTCCGTGCGGTAGCACTCATATTCTCATCGCGCGTGACTCTGAGGCTGCACCTGCGTGAACGCAACGCAAAGCGGAGATTCGCCAGAGCAGAAAAGGAGATCGCCATGAGACGGAATCATTCACTACTTCACGATGTGCTGACCACGCTGGCCCTGTTCGGGCCACTTGTTGTCCTCGCGTACGCAGGGGCAACTGCCAACGCCGATACGATCTACGTTTGCTGGGATGGCAGTGGGGATTACCTCACGATCCAGGAGGGCATCGACGCGGCCGGCGACGGCGACGAGGTGCTCGTCTGCGACGGCATCTACACCGGATCGTACAACAGAGACCTGGACTTCCGCGGCAAGGCCATCACCCTCCGCTCGGCAGACGGCCCTGATAACTGCATCATCGACTGCGAGGGAAGCGAGAGCGATCCGCACCGCGGCTTCTACTTCCACAGTGGCGAATCCGGCGCGTCGGTCCTCGACGGATTCACCATCAGGGGGGGCAATGTGCTGATCGACGGCGCCGACGGCGGCGGACTGCTGTGTTCGCACAGTAGCCCGACAATCAGCAACTGCATGATAGTCGCCAACTTCGCCGTGTGGGGCGGCGGTGTCTATTTGCAAGACAGCGAGGCGACCGTCAGCAGTTGCGTCATCACGGCGAACACCGCCGCAGCAGGTGGTGGCGGCGTCTTCTGCCACGCCGCCAGCCCGACGATCGTGGACTGCACTCTCACGAGCAATATGGCCGAGAGCCCTGGCGGCGGCGCCATCTACCTGCGGAACAGTAATCCCACGATAACGAGCTGCACGATCGCCAACAACGAAACGTGGTCCTCGGCAGGAGGGGGTGGCATCTATTGCAGCGAGGCGAATCCGAGGGTCGTCCTCTGCACGATTGTCGCCAACGGCAGTGGCTGGGGCGGCGGACTCTACTCCATCTACGACAGCAGCAGTCCGGCCATCACGGGTTGCAGAGTTGCGGGGAACTTCGCGGAACGGGGCGGCGCTGTCTGTTGCGTTGGGGGCGAGGCGATGATTGCAGACTCGACTTTCGCGTACAACACAGCCTGGGAGACGGGTGGCGCCTACTGGGGCTACGACAGTGCTACAGCTATGACCAACTGCATCCTGTGGGGCGACAACCCAGATGAGATCGTGGATGCCTTCGGGGCGGTGACAACGGTGAGCTACAGCGATGTCCAGGCTGGCTGGGACGGCGACGGCAACATCGACGCCGATCCAGCATTTCCGCAGGAGTCTCTTGGAACGTGGACCGAACAGGCCACGTACGACCCGCAAACGCTCCAGGTAACGTTGTTTGATGCGACCGCCGATTGGGCCCACAACGAACTGATAGGTAAGCTCCTGAATGCCGATACTGACCCGCGGTGTGCGTGGCCGTTCCTTGTTATCGCAAATACGCAGACTGCCGTGGTTGTCTCCGCCGACCCCCGCACGATCTCCCAGGGAGATGTGTGGTGGGATTTTTCTGGGAAGAGCTACGAGATCTACGACAACCATCTGACCGGGGACTCTCCGTGCATCAATGGCGGGAGCAATTACGCGCCAGATTTGCCGGGCGAGGACATCGAGGGCAGTCCGCGCATCCAGCACTGCCGCGTCGATATGGGGGTCTACGAGTCCCCATATCCCGGGACGTTCGAGGACTGCAACGAGAACGGCGTGGATGATGACTGCGATATCTGGGAGGGAACCAGTGCGGACGTGAACAAGAACCACGTGCCGGATGACTGCGAGTGTGTCGGCGATATTGACGGTGACGGCGACACCGACCACGCCGACCTCGGCGCCCTGCTCGGCGCGTGGGATTCGCAGCCTGGTGACCCCCATTGGAACCCTGACGCCGACCTGGATGGCGATGGCCACGTTGGCCACAGCGACCTCGGCATCCTGCTTACCGACTGGGGCTGCGTGTCCGGCATGGTGTTCGTCGCTGCCGGCGAGTTCGAGATGGGCGACCCGTGGAGCGAGGGTGGCAGCCACGAGCGGCCTGTCCACACCGTCTACCTCAGCTCGTTCTACATGCACACGTACGAGGCCACCAACCAGCAGTACTGCGAGGGGCTGAACTGGGCCTGGGCCCAGGGCGGCCTGATCACCGTCACGAATGGCGTTGTTTACCAGTACGGCAGCGGGACCGACTACCCGTATTGCGACACGTACAGCTATGATCAGGACAGCCGCATCCACTGGGATGGCAGCACGTTCACGGTCGCGCCGGGCAAGGAGGATCATCCCATGCTGGAGGTGAGCTGGTACGGCGCGGTGGCGTACTGCAACTGGCGCAGCGCGATGGAAGGCAAGCCGCTGTGCTACGATCTGTCCACCTGGACGTGTGACTTCGGCGTGCCGGGTTACCGACTGCCCACGGAGGCGGAATGGGAGAAGGCCGCCGGGTGGGACCCGGTTCTAGAGCGCCACTTCCGCTTCGGTGAGCACAGCGACGGCTGCGGCTACAACTGCCTGGACGCTGAGCGGGCTAACTACTATGGCTGCGGGGCCCCCTACGACTGCGAGAGTCAGCCCTGGACGACTCCCAGGGGCTTTTACAACGGCGAACTGCATTACAAGGACGATTTCGGCTGGCCGTGCAGCCAGGAGACGTACCAGACGCAGGATGCCCAGAGCTACTATGGCTGCCGCGACATCAGCGGGAACGTGTGGGAGTGGTGCAACGACTGGTATTCGAGCACGTACTATTGGAACTCGCCACCGTCGAACCCGACGGGCCCGGTGTGCGGACAGTACCGTGTCAACCGGGGCGGGTCGTGGTACTTCAATCCGAAGCACTGCCGTTCCGCGAATCGCGAGTGGTGCTCGCCGGACGTCTGCAACTACTACATCGGTTTTCGAGTTGCGTCGGGGACTCCGTAATGCTCTGCCCTTTTGACCTGTTACCCTTTGTTCCTGGGGTCCAGCCCTCCGGCTCGGAGACGGCGAAGCTCCTGGTCGCGCAAAAATGAAAAATGGCGCTTAGAGGCAGGTTTACTCGGATCGCGGTTGTTCAGGTGGGGGCAGGTGCGCCTCTTTCAAGTCACGGATGATCGAGAGCACGGCGCAATGTCTGTACAAGTACTTCGGCTGATTGGCGGGCCGTGGTTCAGGGGTAGTGACCACGTATCTTTGTCGTGACAATAGGCGATGTCGCTTTATGGGGCATTCGGCTCAACAGGGTGTGTGACTTGGGTTAACCCACTCAGTATAGCACGTGGCAGGCCTGTACGATGTTGGTGGAGGGAGAAAACGGTGGGGCCGTGGGCACACCACACCACACACACCGGCCCGCAGCCCTGTCCCGGCGACCTGGATTGCGATCGGACGGTCAGTCATTCTGACTTGGCGATCTTCCTAGTAGCCTGGCACAACTCCACCGATGGTGATCTGAACTGCGACGGTCTCACCGACCACGCCGACCTGGGTGTCCTGCTGCCCGATTGGGGCGAGAAGTGCCCGTGATGGCGACCGGCGCGGTTGAACGCGCCCTCACGGTTGCGGTTCCGACCTCTGTCGCGGAATCACGCGCGGTGATTTAGGAATCACTTGGCTCGCGGGGCTGGAGAACAGTGAGCTGGTCGCGGAGTAGGGCGGCGCGCTCATAGTCTTCGCAAGCCACGGCCGCCCTCAGCTCGTGGCGGATCCGTGCCGGGGCGTCTTCGGGCATCTGCTCCAGCACCTCCCGTTGCAGCGCTACGAGCACCTCAGCCTCAGGCATCGCCTGCGAATCCTGGTCGCGCCCGTCAGCCGCGGCGCGCTGCCGAACCTCTTCGATGCCGCTAGTGACGGCGGACAGAGCGGCCTCGTACGCTTCGTGGCCGAGCGCCTCGTAGACCCGCGCGCGGATGTTCATCATCAGCACGTATGCCCGCTGTGAGGCGAACAACTCCCGGTCGTACAGGCGCGCGGCATAGCGCGTTGCCAGGTCGATCAGGCGCAGGTTCTGCTCGGTGTCTTGCTGGACGCCGTCAAACTCCTCGAGCACGAACAGCGAAAGGTAGCGTTGGTAGTGCAGATAGGCCTCGTGGCGGAGCTCCTGGGAGTCCTGGGGCGAGAGCTCGAAGCCGGCGTCGCTGCCGTGTCGGGCGACGTACTGTTGTCGCCGCCGCTCGTGATATTCCAGGAGCGAAGTGCAACCGTAAGGGCGCTGGCCGTCGGGTCGGCCGGTGGTTTCGAGCTGCAACAGGCCCAGGTCGATCCGCGTCTGGATTTTGGTGCGGCCGTCTCGGCCGATAATCTTTCGCACCGAGATCTTGCCCGGCTCGTACTCCCAGCCGTCGAGGATCGCCCGCAGGTCGCGTATCATGACAAACCTGTATCGGTTCGCGTATTGCCGGCGATCAGTCAGCGGCGGCGAGCGGCGGCTGGCGGGCCGATACAATCCCGTTGGGTGCCGCAGGACCCCGCCCGCCGATGCGTGTGATCGCCGGCAAATTCCGAGGCCGACCGCTTCAGGCCCCGCCGGGCGAGACCACCCGTCCGATCCCCGACCGCGTCAAGGAGTCGCTGTTCAGCATTCTCGGGCACCGCTTCGGCAGCGGCGGCGCGCTGCCGGAACTCGACGTGCTCGATTTATTCGCCGGCAGCGGGGCGCTGGGGATCGAGTCGCTCTCGCGCGGGGCGCGGTCCTGTCTGTTCGTGGAGAGCAGCCGCCGTGCGCTACAGGTTCTGCGCGCGAACCTGCGGGCATTGGGACTGACCACGGTCGCGCGTGTTTCGGTCGAGAACGCGTGGACGGTGCGTATTCCGCCGGTGGCGGGCGCGGGCTTTGGCCTCGTGTTCGTCGATCCGCCGTACGCCGATGTGAAAGACCCCACGCGCGTGCTGGACCTGCTCGAACGGCTAACGCCGCGGCTGATGTCGGACGGGCTGCTCGTGCTGCGACACGGGGCGAAAACGCGCTTCCCGAAACAGCGGCTCAGCAACGTCACTTGCTGCGACGAGCGCACATTCGGCACTACCCGGGTGTTGCTGCTGAGCCCGCAGGTCAAGCGGGAGCGGTCACCGTCCGAGTAGCCTCTCCCACGGCGGTGTGGCCCACCTCTTTATACGTGTTCGGATTAGCTCCTGGGCGCCTGCGTCTGAACCGAGAGCGCAAGCGACCGGCCGGATGCCCCTCGCTCGCGCTCGGGGTTCGGAACTCTGGGGCGCGCGAACGGATCAGAATGCGTATTAGAGGTGGGGGACACGTGATAAGCCACACGGCCGACACGGCCGTGCCACACACCCGGCCGGCTACCGCGTCGGTGCGTAGGATACGTCTCTGGTCGCCAGCAGGTAGAAGAAGAACGCCGCTCCGACGATGTTGGTGATCACGCCGACCGGGAGCTCGTACTCGCCCGGGTGCTGCGAGATCAGGCTGAGTGCGACGCGAGCGATGCCGTCGCAGGCGGCCAGGAACGCCGCCCCGATCAAGGCCGATCCGATGACAAGCGGCAGCGTGCGGACGCCGAGCAAGGCCCGGGCCATGTGCGGCACCATCAGACCCACAAAACCGATCGGCCCGCAATTCGAGACGACGACGGCGGTCAGCACACCGACAAGCACGAAGCAGGTCCAGACCGTGCGTCCGACCGCGACGCCGCGCGACGCGGACAACTGCTCGCCGATCGACAGCAGATCCAGGGCACGATGCGCGTAGATGGCGTACGCCAGCACCGGAATCAGGACAGCGGCGATCTCGAGATTGGCGCGCGGGTACAGTCGATCGAGCGAACCCATCATCCAGCGGACGATCTCGTTTGTGACGGCCCGGTCCGCGAGATAGGTGACTAGTAGAATCCCCGCCGCGCACATATAGGCGATGCAGACGCCGGCCAGGAGCAGCCGGGTCATGTCGCGCCCGGCGCGCAGGCGGGCCATGAGATAGACCAGGCTCATCGCCAGGATTGCCCCGCAGAACGCCAGCAACGACAAGCGCGGCATGCCCAGCCAGTACCCGGAGATCCCGAGCAGAGAGCCGAGGGCGGCACCGAGCGACGCGCCGCTGGCGATGCCAAGCGTATACGGCGTCGCCAACGGGTTGCGGAACAGCGCCTGCAGGATGACGCCGGCGACGGCCAGGCCCGCGCCAGCCAACCCGGCCAGGCACGTACGCGGTACGCGCAGCGGCCAGTAGATCCGACTTGGCTCGCGGCCGAGAACCTCGCCCCAGCTCAGAGACGTCGGCCCAAGCAGTGACGAAGCGGCGACAATGAGCAGAACCAGCGAAGCGAGCAGGCCGAAACGGACCGCGGTCGCACGGGCGTTCATCGCCGTTATGGTTCCCTGGGCGTGCGCTCTTCGAGGTCCACGTCGAAGAACGGGTAAGAGACGAGGTGGGCGGTGTCGTGGGCGAGCTTCCACGCCTCGCTATCGATCAGCTCCGTATCGGTTGCCTCTTTCGACGGGCGTTTGCAGGAGATCGCGCGCCCCTCGGCCTCCTCGGGCCAGAGGCGCGCGTGTGGCGTCGGCGCGTGCACGCCGACGACCTTGCTGCGCAGCGAGATTTCCGGGGTAACCAGCGGGTGGTCGGGCGTCTCGCGCAATTGCAGGTTCTCGATCCGCAAGTACAAGACTTGCTCTGCCCGCAGCTCGCGGCCGATGCGCTGGAGGCTCCATTCGGCGAAGTCGGCGTGGGCCTGGCGAAGCTCGAGCACCGCGCGGTAGGGCACCAGCGCGCTCTTGATCTCTTGCTCGCGGAAGATCTCCGCCAGCTTGTCGAACAGCGCCTGGTTAAAGACTGGGTTGTCCTGCTCCGGCCGGACGGCTTCGATCACCACCGCCAGCCGACCCTCCGTCAGCTTGAACTCCGCCTTCTGTATGCGGCGCGGGCCGAGATAATAGGCAGCCGGTCCGAGGATATTGCAGCCGGTGGATGTGCAAAGGACGAGCAGTCCGGCGGCGGCGAGCTTCCACCTGTGCATGTCACCGCACCTTGACCTTGCGGTCGTAGAACTTGCCGGCCAACTCCTCGGCGAAGAGCTGCATCGTCGCCAGACGGATGCTGTTTTCGCTGGAGCCCCACTGCCCGACCGAATTCGGGGGATACACCGTTTCCACCACCGTCTTGTACGCCGGCGCGGCTTTGGGATACCCCGTGTCGTACACCTTGACGTTCGCCGACATGCGTCCCCGGTACAAGTGGGGGCTATCCGGCTCGCGCGTGCCGTATTGGGTGAGCTCGATCATCAGCACGCGCTCCGCCCCGAAGCGCTTGCCCAGCACGGCGGGGTCCGCGCGATCCCAATTGGGCTCACGCCGCTGCAACTCCTGCACCTTCCGATTCGGGATGAACGAAGCGCCCGGCACCTTACCCTGCATGGCGTACGTGACGTGCTCGGCGACTTCGAGCTGGACGTGGGGATAGACGAAGAGGGTGTCCATCTCGGCCCAGACGAACACGCAGATCTTCTTGCCGGCCAGATAAGGGTATTCGGCCGGGACGGTGCGGGTGGGCTCGGGACCCCACAGCAGCCAGGGGGCCGCCAGCAGCCGGCAGCCCACGACCAGCCCTGCCAAGGCGGCCAAGGCGGCGGGGAGGGCGCAGCGTCCGAGCTTCGAGGGCTTTGTTGATTTCGAGTCGAGCATCATTCTGCCCCGGTTGCACACCTTACCAATGAGCGTAGGCTTTGTATAGCCGGGGCCGGGGGCGGTTTCGGCGGTATGATCGGTGTGCCGCGCGAGCGTTCGCCGCGGCCGCCCGGGTACGCTTCCGGCAGATCCGAGGGACGCATGTCCGACAGCGAGGCCAACTCGGCAGAGCATTTCACGGTGATCTGTCGGCGTTGTGAGCGTCCGATTCTCGCCCAGCGGTCGTGGGTGGGCCGCGAGGTTCAATGTCCCCACTGCGAAAGCGTGTTGCGGGTGCCACCGCCGGCAGCAGCCGGGCACAGCGCCCGCGCGGGGGCCCCCTCGGTCACCCCGCGGCGCAGATTCAATTTCGCCTGTGATCGGTGCGGGTGCCTGCTCGAGGCCCACACCGGCATGTGCGGTCAGGCCGGCCGTTGCCCGACCTGCTCGGCCCGCTTTACCGTCCCCTACCTGAGCCCGCACACCGGGCTGCCGCTCAAGCCGGTCGCCCTGGATGGTGAGAAGGGCGACCCCACCCCGCTGCACGCTTACGGTGCCAGCGGGCACCAGGCACCCAAGATCATCCGCCGACAAGACGGCACCCAGGCGATCGAGTGTCCGCGTTGCCAGGCGCAGTGCCCGATCGATGCCGTCGGCTGTTCCCGCTGCGGCACGCCGTTCACGCTCGAGGCGGCACCCAGTGTGCGCACGCTGAGCCGGGACACGCACGCCGCCGCCGCCTGCGCGCTGGGGATCGTTTCGCTGATCACGTTCTTCCTGTTTGTGCCGGCGTTGCTGGCGATCATCTTCGGGCTGCTGAGTTTGCGTTCCGGCTTCGGCACCGGTCGGGTGCGTGCCTCGGCGGTGGCGGGCATCGTTCTCGGCCTAATCTCACTGGGTCTCAACGCTGTCTGGCTGATCTAACGCCCACCGATACCGTTCACGCGTACCGGGCAGGCCGGCACGTGACCCGTGTTCACGGCGGCTCAGCCGGAGCCGTGGCCGGGCCGGGCTGCTCCCAGACTTCCGAGAGAAAGCCGTCCAGGTGCGCGGCGTAACGCTCCGTCGCTTGATACGGCCCCCGCGCGTGCTTGAGGTCCTCAAACCGCGCTAGCCGCTTGGGACCACTCGCCCGCTCATACAACAGCTCGATCGTGGCCGGCGGCGTCAGATCGTCCTGCCCGCTGAGGAACACGAGTAGCGGCTGTCGCAGCCGGGCGATGAGCTGCTCGCAAACCAACTCCGGTGCGAGCTGCTCCAGGTAGTGTTCGCGCCGCCTGCCCAGGACGCGACCGTACCGCTTCAGTGCCGCGCCCATTGCCACCGGGGAGTCCAGCACCACCGCGTTGACGGCATCCGGCCGATCCACCGCGACCGCGACCGACGGGATCGTGCCGAGCGAGATACCCATCAGTGTGACCCGCTCCAAGCCCGTCCGTGCCCGCGTCCAATCCAACACCGCTTCCAGGTCCGGGCGGAGGGTCCCCAACGATGGTTGCCCGCTGCTGAGGCCGAAGCCACGATAGTCGTACATCACCAGCGACCACCCGTTTTCCGTGAGCAGCTTGGCGACGAACAGATAGCAGGGCATCTGCCCGACCGCTCCCTGCGACAGCACGACCGTACCCCGGTCCGGCGTGGCGGGCAGATACCAGACACTCAGCAGGTGGCTGCCTTCGGTCGTGACCCGGTGCTCTTCGTAGGGCATCCCGGCATCGGCCGGCGTGTCCGCAGCGGGGAGATACTCCACGCCGAAGCGGCGTTTGAGCTCCTCGCAGGTCGCCTCCGGATCCAGCATCAGGCCCGAGAGCCGCTCCAGCACCTCCTGCTTGGAAGGCGGGTCCGCCGGCGCGCAACCGCTTGCCAACAAAAGTGATATGACAACGCCAGCCCAGGCCGGCAGACGCCGTGGCTGATCCACGTCGGCTCCTCCGTGTTCGAGCCCTGAGCCGGGCTCGGTGCCGGCGATTATACCCGACCGTGGGCCTGGCCGCGGCGGACGTCGCCGGTTGCGGAAAGCGCCGCCGCTCGCACGCAATAATCCGGCCGGTCACCCGAATCCATCTTCAGAACGCCTCTGCGAGGCGGCCGAATCCGGTTGCGGCCCGCCTGGCGCAGACGGCAACATGAGGAGAATCGCGATGAGCTCGGTTCCCGCTGTGATCGTCAGGAAGGGCGGGTTTCTCAATGGCCTGTTTTACGGGTTCTTCGGCTTCCTGATTACGACCGTGATCTGCGCGACCGGTGTGGGCATCTACGGCATGCGGATCGCGGACAGCAAGGTTGTCCAGGTCCTTTCCACCACGGAGAGGCTGGTCACCGGTGTGCCCGACTGGCTCGACGCCCTGTTCGAGGCCCTGCCGAACTGGGGGGAGGCCCTGCCGCCGGCCATGGCCGACGCCCTGCACGACCGGCGCGACCCGGATTACCGTGAGCACGTGGATGTTGCGGTCCGGCTGGTGCCTGGGCGTGACCACGGGCGTTATCAACGCGCTGCCATCGAGGTGACCAACAACGGCACGGAGACAATCTCGCTGATGGCCCTACGCGTCGTGATTGTGGACGAGGACGGCGTACCGGAATATGAGCAGATGGCTCACGTCGCCACGCCGTTGGCCATCGAGGACGAGTGGCGTGGGCCGCTGCTGCCGGGCTCAACGCGGAAGTTCGCGATCACCGTTCGCGCCAGCGGATCGGACGAGTACCAGGCCTCATACGAGATCGCCGAGCTCCGCGTCTGGGACCCCGACGCGGCGGGCAGCGCGCCGGCGGTGCCTGAAGCCCCTGCGGCAGCCGATGCGCCCGACGCCGCCGCGGCTACTGTGACGGGTGACGCGGAAAGCGCGAAATCTGCTCCTTGACACGGAGGAATTGGAAGCGGACGGTTCGACCGCCGCGTAGCTACACCATTGACCTCCGTACCTCGTTACGGCCGCGTGATCGCTGTGGCTCAGATCGCCCTCGATCGCGCGGCCGTTGCCATTGTCTGCATCGCGCCCCCGCTACTCCCGTAGCGTCGGACCTCCGAGTCCGACGTTTCGACGCCACGAACACGGGCGCGCCGGACTCAGAGGTCCGGCGCTACAGTTTTGGACCGAGCTGTTAGCCCCCTGGCACCCCCATTTAACCATTTAACCATTTACCCACTTGACCATTTGACCGCTCGACAGTTTGACCACTTGACCGGTCAGGGCCGCCCGTCCCCGCCCTTCGACGGCTTCGACGTGGCCTTCTCCCGCTCCTCCGCCGCCCGGCGCTGCGCCCGCGTGGGGAGCTTCTCCAGCCGCGGCTTGAGCTGCTTCTCAAAAATCTCGTCGATGGGCTGCATGAGCTTCCGGTGGCATTTGTCAATGGCCGCCAGTCGCTGGGCTCTGTCCTTCGCGTCGGACTTCTTGAGTGCCTCAGCCTCCTTATCAAGCTTCTCGAAGTCTTTCTCTCGCTTGGCCAGGTATCGGTTTGCCCGCTGCTGACAGTCCTTCAGAATCGCATAAGCCTTTACGGTCTGCTCCGTGTTGAGTCGGTGTTTCTCGATGAACCGACGCGTGTAGGCCTCCCACTGGGACTCGACCTTCCATTCGGCCTCCGCGATTAGCCCTTTCGTGCCCCGACCGGGACTTACACCGCTCTCAGTGGCACGGTCCTTCGTTGACGAGAGACCCCCTGTTCCAGCATCGGCCGAAGCCGGTGCTGCAACGCTTCCCCGTCTCCGTCGTTCTAGCAGCGCGATAAACAGGGGCCCCTCGCGGATTTCGCCCGCGAGGCGTCGCTTGTCATATTCCTGAAACGAGACGACCCGCTCACCGTCCCACCGGCCCATGGTGCTCCCCCTGGCGGCCCCGAGAGGATGATCGGATACAAGGAATCCGACGTCGATGCCGATGTCGGCCAGCGTGAAGGCCGTCGGGTGATCGGGGCGGTTGAATTCGGCTGAATCCACCTCGAAGACCATCGTCGGTTCTTGGCCGTCGCAATGGTTGCTCGCAAAGTAGTGCACCGTTCTCGGAAACCACACGCCGTCCATCAGCTCCAGCGTGCTGCGCGACTCCGTCCAGAACCCGTCCTCATTCTCCCGCCTGACGCGCACGGCAGACCACCCCCGCGAGGGGTCCAGCCAATGGCTCCTGGTGAAGTTGCTGGAGCGCGCGCGCACAACCCACAGATCGCCCTCACGCGACTCCTCGTATTCACGAGCTGCCGGCGCCGGAACGCGGTCACGCCAGACGACGTCGTGAATGTCCCCCCTCCCGAAGGCGGCTCCGCTACCGAGCGTCCGGAGATCCTTGTGTGCCCCATCGCGACGCGCAAATCTCCAGGCGTGGACCGAATCCTCGGACCGCTGCCACGATTCACTGGCACACTCCAGGCGGTGTCGAGGCGAGCGGCTGCCGACCCCCGCCCCGGCCCCGAACGTCGGAGTCACGATGCCATACTGATCGCCTCGGATAATGTGAATGTGGCGATCGCCTGCAATTCGGACCGTCTTGAAAAGCGTCCGCGGCTCGCCGTTCACCTTGAGGCCGTGCGCGTAGTCTGTCACGTGTAGCTCAAGCTTGGCGGTTTGAATCGGCGCCCGATACGCTACCATTTTCTCCAAGGCTTGCGGGCGCTCCTGAGCGAGCAGTTCCCCTCCGTACGCAGCCACCCACGCCAAAGCGACTGCGAAAAACAAACCCTGCCGCCGTTCTGTGGGGCGCATGATTCGGAATCCTCCCTACCTTACGCATTTCTGAGGAGGCAACGTTGATTTTACATTGGGTCTCCCCCGCACTCGCCTGATGGGTACTTCGCCGGCTTGTTGGTCGTGGAGGGTCCCCACGATCGCCGGCGTATCAGTTCTCGGGTCGGATGACATGGTATCCGCTCCCGCTGGGTTCAACGGGTGGTGCTCATATTGCCCCCCCCGCGCGAGTTGTCAAGCAAAAAAAGAAAAAATATCCCGAACGGGGGTACAGACCCCGCCTTGGGGGCTTTTGCCCTACAGGCCTGATGGGCCACGCGCCTGAGGCGCGGGCCAGGAGCGGGCCGGGTCGCGGCCTGTCACCGGACAGCCGTCCGGCTGGAGGAGATCGGCTGAGGAGATGGTGACCAGATGCTTCGCTGCGCTCAGAGCTTGGGAAAAAATCGAATGGGCATGTCATCGAAGACATAATCTCGGTGTCGGCGGGCAGGGGTTCGATACCCGAATATGCCCGTCCATGAGTACCCGGTTCGATTTTTTCTCATCCTCTCAGCATGACCGGAAGGGGTATGCCATGACCCGAGCACGCATGGCCTGACCGGAGACCGCTTAGCATGATGGGAGCACGCGTGCGGCAAGAGGAGGAGGCGCCGTGGTTAGCGCAGGTTGTCCTGGGCGCCGACGAAGGGCCAGTATTTCCAGCGCTCGTCGGGTTGGGCGCTGTAGGGCGGGTTCCACAACTGGTCGTCGGGATCGTAGGCCCAGATGCGCGCTCCGGCGGTGGGCCAGAGATCGAATCGCCAACTCGGCCCGCGTGAGATCAAATCCCAGTTCGGCCCGGTGCCCATTTCCTCCCGCGCGACCCCTTCCGCGACGGTTTCGTGTCCGGTCGCGCGCGTCCAGCGGGCCGAGCCGTCGCAGTAGAGCAGGTTCTCGGTCATCCATTGCTTGTGCCAGCCGATGGCGAGCACGGGGTCGGGGTTTGCGTCGCCGGCGTCTTGGCCGATCATGTTGAAGAAGGCCGGCTCGCCGAACGCCGCCACCCGACCCGGGTCGGTGATGGTTGACACCCGGTGGCCCCAGGGCCCGACGGCAAAGGCCCCCTCGTAGGGCGACGAGCGCAGCGAGAACAGCGCGTACAGGCTGGCGCGGTAGCTGTTGCCGAGCGTGTCATAGCACGGCCGCTCGACGTTCTCGAGCGGGCAGTCGTCGATCTCCACCGAGTCCGGGTAGCCGCGGTCGGAGGGACAGTGGTACAACTCCATTTGTCGCTCGTCTTGCGCCGAGATGTCGTGATAGACGTAGCGGTTCAAAGGCCGAGTCTGGGCGGCCCACGGGCCCTCGTCGTCGAGCCACCTGGGGCCGGTGTCCGTCAGAAACGGCTCGGGGGCCGAGCGCCCGCCAAACGCGAACCAGATCGCCGTCCGACGCAGCCAGTAATCGCTCACCGGCATGTGCGTCACCATCATCTGGTGAATCGGGATGATGAGCTCTTTGGGCTCCTCATTGGCGTAGGCGTGGGTGCCCCGGCCGATTTGCTGGAGATTGGCCAGGCAGTAGGCGCGGCGGGCTTGCTCCTTACCCTGCTGCAAAGTCGGCAGCAGGATTGCCATGAGCAGCCCGATGATGCTGATCACGACCAGGAGCTCGAGCAACGTGAAGCCACGCCGCCTGGGCGGACGCGGCATGGGGAAGTTGTTGGGTTTCCGGGTCACTACACGAATACCCTTCGCGTCCAGCTACAACCCGCCCGGCGGCAGCGACAGGCTGGTCCGCCGATAGCAGTCCGCCATGAACGCCCCGCATTGTGGGCAGCGGAACAGGCCGTTTCTCTTCTCCCGGGTTCGGTGGGGCGAGTCGGACAGCCGCTCGCGGTGCCCACACTGCCCGCAGACCAGCACGTATCGCCACGCTTGCTCGGGTTCCGCCGTGACGATCTCGGCCCGGACGGCCTCGCGGTGCCTCCACGTTCCGGCGAAGATTGCTGCGGGTGCCAGGAGGACGAGCGGAATGAGGAACACGAGCAGGCGCTCGTAGTGAGCGCGGGCGGCCTGGACGACGATGGCAACCCGTTGTAGCAGGGGAATCATCCAGGACGCCGTCGTTTCCGCCACACGCCGCACGGCTCACTCCGTCGGTTCACCCCTTGGGTATTGTACACGAAGCGACAACCCGGCGGCGCGACGAGCGTACCCTACACGCAGCGAGCTACTGTAGTTCCCAGTGCACCCACACGCTTACCGTGCCTACGCCGGTGTTCTTGATCTTGAGGGCTTGGCCGGCCGGGACCGTGGGCGCGTGAGCGTCAGGCCCGAAGCGCAGGTCTATGATCGTTTGGAGGGTTTGCAGCGGCGGCAGGATGTCCGTGCTGTCCGCCTTGACTTCCATCATCGCGGCCTTGGGGAGGATGATTCGGCGGACGGCAATGACTTGGCTGGTGGCTGGCTGGATCTCGGCGGTGCTGCCGGCACTGATCGAGGTCAACGACGTGGGCATGAGTGGGTCTCCTGGTTATACGTTTCATGGCCTTTGCGGTGCGGCGTGGTTGTCCTGCGCCGCGGGTACGTCGAGCGTTCGCAGGCTGCGCGCCCGCGCGGGAGATTGTATTCCTATATATTCTAGAAAACAAAGCGGCGGCGTAGATCGCTGACGATTGGCGCCTCTTGGCGCACAATGGCGCACAATGGCGCGTGCGGACGGGCTGTGGATCAGCTCGCCGGCCGCGTAGCCGACCGCCGCCGAGAACCGAACATGACGCTGCCCTCCAACGACGAGCCGATGGCCACGCTCGACGCCGACGGGCAAATCGCCCGCGATCTGCCCTGCGCCAACTGCCGCTACAACCTGCGCGGGCTGGCGATGACGGGCGTCTGCCCGGAATGCGCGTATCCCGTCGCATCGACCGCCGTGGGCCATCGGCTGCGGGTGAACGGGCAGGGCCGATTCAGGACGCCTCTGGCATGTGCGGGCTGTGGCAGCGAGCTGCTGTCCCTGCCACCTGGCGGCGCTTGCCCCGGCTGCGGCCACCGCCTGTCCGAGTCGATCCGCCGCCATTACCTGCCGCACGCCACGCCGGGCTGGGTTGAAAACCTCGCCGGTGGGATCTTGCTGATATTAGCGGCCGGCGTGCTGTACAGCGTTCTGTTGGTCTACTACTGGGTCGCAGCCTTCCACAGATGGATGAACCTCGACACGTATGACCTTACGCAGGGCGTGCCAAAGGCGCTGCTGCTCTGCACGAGCATCCTTGCCGTTCTGGGCATCATCCTGATCACCGTCCGCGATCCGGCTACTGAGGAGCGCCGCGAAGGGCTCACCGCGCGGCGCGTGCTCCGCTGGTGCCTGGTGCTGGCCGTTGTGGTTGGCGGCATCGACGAAGTCTGGCGGTGGCCCGCCCACGTGGAGCCGTCACGCCTCTTGGTCCTGCTCATCTACGAGTGGGGCCCGTTGGCGCTGCGCGTCGTGCTGCCGCTGGCGTTGTTGCGGCACTTGGTGACGTTGTTGCGGCGGATTCCGAGCCGCGGCCCGGCGCGCTTCGGCCTGGTTACGTTCTGGTGTGCCGTGGTGGTGGCCGCCATGGTCGTTCTGGAATGGGCGCCGATGCTGCCGCTCTTGTGGGACCTGTGGTATGTGGTACGGCTTGCTTGGGAGTTTGCAGGTTACGCCATGGCGGTGGTGTTTCTTGTCGGTCTGGTGCTCCTGTTCGTGGCAACGCGGGCCTTGTCGCGGGCCGCCCGGCAGGCTGCGTACAACGCGGCGGCGGTGCCAGCGACGGTCGAAGGCAACTCCGCGCATCCAATGACTGCTCAAGACGGTTGAGAAAGCGCCCGTCTGGACGGAGAATCCCGGTTCGCGGGAGCCCGCACCGCGGTTCCCCAGCGCCAGGTGGCGAACCGGAGATCACACAGCAAAGGAAGCAGCAGATGTCCCCAAGACCCCTCAACGTCGGTCTGATTGGCGGCGGAGCCGGTGCCTTCATCGTCCATCCGCACCAACGTGCGATCCACTTTGATGGGACCCGACGGGTGGTGGCCGCCGCCCTGCATCCCGATCCAAAAGTGGCGATGCAGGAGGCGGAGAACTGGCCCTACCCGATCCGCGGGTACCCGAGCTACGACCAGATGATCAAGGCGGAGGCCGCCATGCCCGTCGGCCAGCGCGTCGATTACGTGCTCATCGTGACGCCGAACAACGTGCACTTCGACCCGGCCATGAAGTGCCTCGAGGCCGGCATTCCGGTTTTCTGCGAGAAGCCGCTGACCGTAACGCTCGGCGAGGCCGACCGGCTGGTCACCGCGGTGCAGCAGCACGAGATCCCCTTCGGCGTGGCCCACACGTACCTTGGTCACTGGACCAGCCGGTTTTCACGTCACATCGTGCGCAGCGGGTTGCTCGGCGAGGTACGCTGGGTGGACGCTTACTACCTCCAGGGATGGCTGGCCGGGCGGACCGAGGACCAGGGAGTCATGCAGGCTGAATGGCGGGTCGATCCCCAACGGGCCGGGTCGAGCTGCTGCGGTGGAGACATCGGTACGCACGCCCTGATGCAGCTTCGCTACGTCACCGGGCTGGAGGTGACCCGGCTACGCGCCCATCTGGAGACGTTTGTGGAGGGCCGCCAACTCGACGATCACTTCACCGCGTACTGCGAACTGTCGAACGGCGGCCGAGGGCTGGTGCGGGCCTCGCAGATCGCCATCGGCCACAAGAATGACCTGGGCATCGAGATCAACGGCACCAAGGGCTCGCTCCTGTGGGTCCAGGAGGAACCGGAAGAGGTGATCATCCGCCTGCCGGATCAGCCGGACCGGACGTACTGGCGGGCGGCGGTCGCGGCGAATGACGGCTTTCTGGGCGAACTGCCGGAAGACCTGATGGCCGAGCCGAATGTCCCACCGGGACATCCCGAGGCCTTCCACGACGCCTTTGCCCGCCTGCACCGCTGCTTCGAGCAGGACGTGCGGGCGTACCTGGACGGCAGGCCCTTCGAGTGCGACGGCAGCAAGTACGCCAACGTGGAAGACGGGCGCGTTGGGATCGCCTTCATCGCCGCGGCGGTGCGAAGTCACGAGGAAAGCGGCGCGTGGATGGAGATGCAGGTGCGCAGCCCAGTCGGCATTGGCCGGCCCGGTGATCAGGAGGTCGGCGGGTCGGCACTGGGAGATACTTAGAAACGGGCCGCGACCGGCCTGCTACCGGTTCACGGCCCGTAGATTCTCACTCCCGCGCGGTCTCGCGGGCACTTCCTCTACTAACGACGGCGCAAAGCCAACGCGCCGATCGCCAACAACAGGAGGCTAGCCGGCTCCGGTACCAACGAGATGTCGTCGAAGTACACCCCGACTTCGTGGGGGGCGTACAAGTCGACGTTGGCGAACTCCACCGTGGGGTAGCTGGAAGTCGCCCAGGTTCCGGACGCAATCAACACGTTGTTGTAGTACGCGTCACACGTGTCGAGATCCAGGTCGAAATCCACCCGAATCTCCACCCAAGCATCGTAAACGATGGGCGTCGCATTCCCTCCGCCGGAGTCACGGATCTGCTCGTTCACCATGCCCGTCGCCGGGTCCATGTGCATCTCGATGGCCCACTCTTGCGGCCCGCCATGGTTGTACACATTGTTCAGAATGAAGTACGTCAGGCCGTCGAGGTTCTCCGGGATGTACTGGTAGGCGGTGAACGTCCAGGCGCCCGTCGTGTACGGCTCGAACGGATGCACAGCGTCATTGCCCAGGGAATTGGAGACCCCGATCGAATGCGGGGCGCTCAGACTCTGGGCGCTGCTTACGGTACCGGCCGACGCCTCAACGTCGTCCCAGCCGGTCCACCCGCCGATGTTGTACAGCTTGGTCCCGTCCTCGTAGGCATCGAAGTTGTCGTCCCATTGGGCGATGGCGCTAGCCGGCATCAACGCCAGCACCGCCATCGCACCAAACAATAAAAGTGCTCTCATAATCCACTCCTCCTCTTGCCTCTCCCCCAGTTTGAAACAGCTACACACATCTGCGCGCGCGGCACTCGTCGCCGAGCAGCAGAATCGACCAGGTTACGCCGTCCGCGGCGTACTGGCCGCAACGAGGGCCGCGCAACCGGCGTGGCCTCGCTGGTCTCTCAGGAATACGTAGCGCCGACCGGAGCATCCCCCGGGGGCATCTACTCCTCCATAACCCCTATTGGACACCCTCCGCGCCGGGATGTCAAGAGAAAAAAAATCGCATTATCGGACCTCGCGGCAGGTAGGGGGAGGCCGGCGCTTGGGTCGAAGTGTAATCTGCGCTTCGCGGGCAACTGGCCTGGTGGCCTCAACCGATCGCGGGGCAGGCCGGTTCGGCGTTGCCCCGCGATCGGTTCCTGTAACTGGTCAAACCAGCGGATCGGATTCGATACGACCTACATGCCGCAGCCCCAATCCGCCAGCAGGATGCCGAGGTCGGCCTGGTCGGTGTCGCCGTCGCCGTCCAGGTCGCCGGCGCAGTCACCGCCTGAGCAGCCCCAGTCGGCCAGCAGGATGCCCAGGTCGGCTTGGTCGGTGTCGCCGTCGCCGTCCAGGTCGCCGGGGCATTCCGGCTCGGAGGGCTCAAGGGTGAGATCGTCCCAGTAGACCGACGTAGACCCGTTAGCGAAGAGGTCCACGGCGCCGATGTTCAGCGCGCCGCCACCATCCCCGAGCACGCCGCCGGTCCAAGTGTACTCGGCGATGAAGTCGCCGTTGTAGTAGATTGTACATGAGTCGATGTCCATATCTATCTTTATGTTGATCTCAATCCACTCGTCGGGGATATAGGGTACATCGACCGTGTTGAGTCCGTCGCCGTGATAGACCTTCAGCATCCCGTCGTTGGAATCGAAGTTCATCTGCACGGACCAGTCGGACTCCTCGTGGGGACCGCCGTCGGCGTATGTGTTCAGCAGGATCAAGTACGTCCCGGCGAACTGGTCGTCGCCACCCGATTGGAAGTCGGACGGGATGTACTGCCACGCCGTGAACATCCACTGTCGCGCGGTGAATCCGGCGAACTCCTGGACCAGATCCGCGTCGCCGGCAATCTCGACCGAATGGGGGGCGCTGCGCGCCTGAACATCAGACACGATCGCGTCGAAAGCCGGGTCATTGTCCCAGCCTTTCCAGCGTCCCTGCCCGTGCAACCCGCTGCCGGTCTCGTAGATGTCGAACCTCTCAGCCCACGGCCCGCCCAGGGAGGGCACTAGGCATCGAACAGCTACCGGCCCCGAGCCCATGAACAGCTCGGATTCCGGGACGCTTCTGGCGTAGCAGGTCTGGTCGCAAAAGAAGTAGAATACGTTCGAGCTCTCACCGGGGTGGATGCCGGGACCGAAGTCGGCGATCACGCGACCGGCGGCAGGATCGTACTCCCAAATGAACGGAGGAACGCCCGGCTCCGGCCCCAGTTCCTCGAATTTCGCCTCACGGTCCAGGGTATCCTCTTCGTCCTCGTGCGTCTCGCGGACACCGTCGTGCGGTAAGCCCAGCACGCCGAAGCCGAACGGTTCCGCGCTGGCATAGCCCAGGTCCAGCGAGAGCCCGTGCACGATTTCCTCCGGGTCCTCGTTGGTAAGCTGGTAAAAGAAGCCGTACGTCTGCGGAGGTATCTCCATCCCCAGAAAGGTGCGGCCCTCGGGGCCACCGAAGATAACTTCACTGTCCACGAAGACCGTGTTCGCGCACTCTCTTACGCTACTGAGATCGTCCTGGGCATCCTCCTTATAGTCCTTAACAACACCCCCTACAGTGCCGTGATAGGTTCCATTGAACCATACCATGATGTTCTGTGCTTGCCCCGGTGTCAGGTTTCCACCGGTCAGCTCGATGACCGCCCCGCCGCTTTTGCGCGTTACCTTCTTGGTGAAACCGGTCAGCGGCGTTCCATCTCCGTTCGTTATGTCTGTCACCGCGAACTCCCCGTCGCCGGTGAGCTCGAGCTTCCAACTGGTGAGGGTCTTGGTTTTATGTCGGTTCTTGACCTTGAAGCCCGTCTTTACCGTTTGGTCGTCTCCATGAGCAGGACCAGGACAGACCAGCGCGAAAACGATTCCCAGCGCTACTGCTTTCAATAAGCCCGTCTTCATGACTTGTCTCCTAGTTGCGTTGAGGTTTGGCATTGGCGTGGCGACGCACCGTGCCACCGCCGTTCCCTGACGTTCGGTTCTTGTCCACTGCTTACGTTCTCCTTGGTGTTGGCTCAGCCAGTTCATCCGATGCATGAGAGTCTCCTTTCGGCTAGGGTTTCCGTCGTACTCGGTTTTCTCGCCTTGGACCGGGTTGCGATGCCTTGTCGTAAGTGAAGACGGACGAGACCGCCGCGCGGCCGTTGGAAGGTGAGGGATTCTCTGGCGACGTGTCAGCACGCGTTCACGTGGAAGGGGATGAGGGAGGGTGCTCTCTCAGCCGGGCGCCAGCCAATTCCCGCGCCAGCACTCCAGCCGGCTACTTGACCTCACTGAGCCGGACGGCGGCGCGGTGCTTGGCGGCCAGGGTGGCCGCTTCGAGGACGCGTTGGGTTTCGTAGGCGTTGGCGAAGTCGGGCAGCGGCAGCGTCGGCTCCTGGCCGGCCAGAACGGCCATCATGTCCACGACCACATGCACGAAGGTGTGCTCGTAGCCGATGATGTGCCCGTCGGGCCACCAAGCACCGGCGTAGGGGTGGTTACCGGCGGAGGTGCAGAGGATGCGGCGCCAGCCGGCCGTGCGGGCGTCCTCGCGGTTGTCGTAGTACCAGAGGATGTTCATGTCCTCTAGGTCGAAGCGCAGCGCGCCGTGCTCGCCGTTGATCTCGATCGTGTTGCTGATCTGGTGCCCGGTCGCCAGGCGGCTGGCCTCGAAACTGGCGACGGTGCCACCACCGAAACGAGCCAGAAACAACGTGCAATCGTCCACGTCGCTCTTGCCGGTCCGCTTCTTGCGTCGGCTGACCGCCGGGCCGCGCGTACCCGGGTCCGGGAGGGCTCGCTCGGTAATGAACGTTTCGCTGATCGCCCCGGTGACCTCGACGATCTCCTGCCCGGTGATGAAGCGGGCCATGTCGATGATGTGTGAGTTCAAGTCACCGTGTGCACCTGAGCCGGCGTACTTCTTCTGGAACCGCCAGAGCAGCGGCGTCTCCGGCCCACCCCAGCTCTGCAGATAGGTGGCCCGAATGTGGTAGATGCGCCCCAGGCGACCCTCCTGTGTCAACTGGTACGCCAGCGCGACCGCCGGGCAACGTCGGTAATTGTACCAGACGAATGTCTTGCATTTGCGCGAGCGGGCGGCGGCGTTCTTCATCGCCCGGGCGTCCTTGAGCGTGCCGGCCAGGGGCTTCTCACAGGCCACGTGTTTGCCGGCCGCCAACGCCGCCAGGGCCTGCTCGGCGTGCATGGCGTTGGGCGTGCAGATGTCCACCAGCTCAGTGGCGGTGTCTTTGAGGACCTCCTTCCAGGACGTAGTGTACCTGTGCCAGCCCCAGCGGTCGGCGAACGGTGCCAGGGCAATCAGGTCGCGACCTACGATGGTGTGCATGACGGGCGCGCAAGGCAGGTTGAAGAACCGGCCCGCCTTGAGGTACGCGTTGCTGTGCGCCCGCCCCATGAACTTCTGACCGAGTAACGCGATGTTGCAGACCTGCGACATGGACACTCCTTGTGCCGGCCATGACCGCGCCGATTCCAGCGTAGGAATATATGCGAGCCGGCGGCCGCTGTCGACTCCCCGGGCCGGCGGAACCGCGCCGAATGGCCGCCCTACGCGCGGGCGTCCGGCCGGGCGACGGTCAAGACATGCCGCTGGGAGGAGCGCTGCTCGGAGCGATGTGGCAGGTGTCAGCCCTCGAGACTGAGGGCCGATTCTCCCCGGTCGGCGCGGGCATCTGGGGCCGGCTTCGGGTTTGTTGTTGCGGGAGTGTCCTGGGCCAGCTTCTCGATCAGCATCACCCACGTCTCGCGCTGGTGGCGCAGGATCCTGAGCGCGTCCTCCACCGCCTGCGCGTCACGTTGCACGCTGCCGTCCAGCAACCGCCGGTAGACGAAGGCATACAGGGCCGCCATCTGGTCCACCAGCTCGGGGTTGATCTCGCGGCGCAGCCCGTTGCTGAGCTCGAGGGCGATCCGCTGGGCGCGTTCGAGGGCATTGAAGGCGGCCTCGACGTCCTTCTGCTCGATGGCCTCCTTCCCGCGTGTGGCGAAGCGGACGGCTCCCTCCAGCAGCATCAGGTGAAGCTGCTCCGGGCCGGCCGTCATGACGGCGTTCTTGAGGTACTGTTGTGATGCGTTCGCCGGATTGGTCATGCTCAGCCTATCGGTTCATCTCTCGGCAGCGCTTTGGGTTCGGTCGCCGCTCCGACCCGCGCACGCGCCCCGGACGACTAGCTCTGCGCCGTTCCGTACTGCTGCGTCAGGGCAAAGAGGCTGGCGAGCGCGGCCTGTTGGCTCTGGAGCGCGGCCAGGGCCTCTTCCATCGCCTGGAACTGGCGCAGGAGCCGTTGCTCCTTGCGGGCCAGCAGCTCGTTGAGCTGACCGACGCGGTCGCTGAGGAGCTCGGTCTGGTTTTCCAGGGCCCCTCCACGCCGCTCGATCAGCCCGTCGGTGCCGGTGATCGCCTCGAGCTGCTCCTTCATGTAGTTGGCCACCCCGCTGACCGTTTCGGTGAAGAACTGCGTCACCGCTTCGGGGTCGGCCTCCACCTTCTCGCGGAACTTTTCTTCGTCGAAGGTCAGTTTCCCCTCGCTGAGCTTGATGCCGATCTGCGAGAGGCGTTGGATGGCTCCAGTCGCGCCCGGCACGGTCCCGGTCACCAGCCGGAAGAGGCGGCTCTCGATCATCATCAGCACGCCTTCACCCTGGAGCAGGCCACGCTTTTCGGTTTCCGGGTCGTAGCCGCCCAGTTCGTCGAGCCGGCCGATCGCGTCGTTGAAGTCGCTCACCAATCCCTCCAGGGTGGCGACGATGCTCTCGGTGTCGCGGGAGACCGTCACGGTCACGGGCTGGTCGCTGACGCCGGTCAGGTTGATCGTCAGCCCCGGGAGCAGGTTTGCCAGCGTGTTGCTGGAGCTGGTCACCAGCAGGCCGCTTTCGGGGTCGTTGCCGATCGTCACGGCGGCATCCTGAGCCCGGGTGAGCGTGCTGAAGTCGATGCCGAGGTCGTTGCCGTCCACGATCAGTTCGCCGGCCAGCCCCATTGCGTTGGCCGTGATGGTGAGACGGTAGGGGTTCACCCCGGTCCCGTCGTTCATGATGCTGGCGGTGGCGAGCGGGCTTTGCTCATTGATCATGGTGACGAGGTCTTCGAGCGTGTTGCTGCCGGAGACGTCGAGGTTCAGCTCGTAGGAGCCGTCGATGCGGCCTTCGTCGGACTCGCCGAGGATGTTGAGGTCGCGCGCGGCGGTGCCGCTGTCGTCCTCGATCTTGAGGGCCAGCTCGCCGCCGGCCGTGTCGGTGATGAGCAGGCCGTCGCCGGTTTCGTTAACGGCGGCCTCGACGCCGATGTCCGCCGCGTTGATCGCGTCGATCACGTCCTGGAGGGTCTCGACGGTCCCGATGTTCAGGTCCACGAAGGCGAACTGCCCGGACGAGTTGGTGATTTTCATTTTGCCGAGCGACACGCCGGCACCGGCGTTCAAGTCCTCCAACCGCGTCGTTTCGGAGATGTATTGGCGTTGGAGGTTGTCGCTGCGGATGCGCGTGCCGGTTTGAGCGATGCCGATCGAGGCGGCGAAGCTGCCGTCTCCGACGTCGCTGATCGTGACCTCGGTCGCGCCGTCGGTGCTGCTGATCAGCAGGCGCGTGCCGGTGGCGTCGTAACCGGCCTCGACGCCCAGGTCTGCCGCGACCGCGTTGATCGCGTTCACCACCTCGTGCAACGTTTCGGCCTGAGTCAGATCGACGGTCACCGAGTCGTTGCCGGCCTCGATGCGGATCGCTCCGGGCTCGAAGCCCCGGCCACCGTTCAGCGTGTGGAGCAGGACGGTGTTCAGGCCGCCGATGATTCGGCGGCCGGCCGCGGGCTCGGCGGCGGAGTAGCTGCCCTCCTCGAACCCCAAGTCGAACAGGGCCTTGGAATCGTTGGCAACGGCCAGGTCGAAGTCCGCGGTACCGTTTAGAACCAGCCGCGTTCCGTTGATCGTGGCAGAAACCTGGCCGTCGTTGCCGCTGGCATAGTTGATCGCGCTAATTACGTCGGCGAGCGTGTCGGCGTGGAGGATGTCGTGGCCGTCGATCTTGCCGGAATCGGAGCTGCCCGCCACGCCCAAATCGCGCGCCGCACTGCCGGTGATGTCCTCGATCTCCAGTTCGGCTTCGCCCTCGATCTCGGTCGAGACAATCAGCCGGCTGCCGGTGAGCGTGACCGTGACGCCCTCGGCAACCGCCTCGATCGTGTTCTTGATGTCGCCGATGGTCTGGGCCGCGCTCAGGTCGATTTCAAAGCTGGCGTTGTCGGGCGTGGTTATGCGGATGCGGCCCAGCTCGACGCCGCTGCCGTGGTTCAGCCGTTCCAGCCGCGTGTCGTGCGTGATGATGTCGCCCAGGCTCACCGTGAAGCTGAAGCCGTCGGGGTTGCCGGCTTCGCTGATGGTGAAGTCCCCGCCGGCCTCGGCGCGGCGCAGGCCGTTGCCGTCGTTGAGGGCGGAAAGCAAGGTGGTGTCGGCCAGGTAGACCAGCTCGCTGCCGGCCAGCTCTCCGGTGCCGTAACTGTGCCCCGGGCCGAACCCCAAATCCTCGGCCGCATGCCCGCCGTCCAGCTCCTCGACCCGGATGGTCTTGGCCCCGCCGGTGGTTTCGGTGAGGACGATCGCATCGTCGCGCAAGCCGGCCTCGATGTTCGTGTCGGCCTCGTTGATCCTCTCGATCACGTCATCGAGCGTCAGGGCATCGCTGATGTTGATGTCGGCGTGGTTGCCGTCGCCGTCGGTGATCCGGAACGATCCGCGTCGCACGCCGGCATAGCCGTTGAGCTCCTCGAGCCTGGTTTGGGTGTTCACACGGCCCCGGGCGGACTCGATCATGAGGGTGCCGGTGGAGAGGGCGGCGTCGCGGGCGGCAAAACCGCCGCTGACAACCTGGTGCGAAGTCGCCAGCGCGCGGACGATGAAGTTATAGGAACCGGGGACGGCCCCGTCGCCGGCGGTCACGCTGAGCACGTCCGGGTTGGACGAGGTGACGCTGCTGCTTCGGAAAAAACTCCGGTTGCTCAGCGTCGTGGCCCGCGAGAGCATCGCCGAGATCCGCGCAGAAAGCTCCAGATAGGCCGTTCTTTGCGCGTTGATCTTGCCGATCCGCGCCAGCAGGTTGTCCCGCGGACGGGCCTCGATCGCCATGAGCTGGCTCACCAGGCTCTGGATATCGATCCCGGATATCAGCCCCACGCCTGAAAATATAGTGCCCACGGCGTTCCTCCCACAGGAACTCTCCCGCCGGCCGCGCACGCGCACCACCGGTCTCGGTTCGTATCGGAACAACACCGGGCAAACTCAATGCCACACCGGCGGGCGGGCGTGTCGTTGCCGTCGAGCGTCTGATAAAGGTGGCCATTCGCGCGGGCCAGACGCCAACGTTGTGTCGCTTTGTCTCCGGAGATCAGGGTGTTGGGACGCTTTACGGCACGTGGAGTGGGGGCGCTCTGGTGAGCTCCGGTTCTGCGGTGTCAGTTTGCCGGCTGTGGGCGAGGTCGAGCTGTGTCGGCGTCGCGGGGGTCCGGGCGAATTCGTCGCGGAACACATCCGTCCCGTGGCGGCCGGAATTCAACAGTGCGTTCGGGTAGAACATGAAGATGAGCAGCAGGAAGCCGCAGGCCACCGCACCCATGTATTGGGCCTCGCGCGGGGCCACCTCGACCGGCTCATCGCTCTCGTAGAGCAGACAGGCAGCCGTGACGCGGAGGTAATACGCCACGCCGACGGCGGAGTTCAACACGCCGATGATCACCAGCGCCACCAGCCAGCTTTGGTAACCGCTGCTGGACAGATCCTGCGAGACTGTCAGGGCGCTGCCGAACAGACTCAGCTTGCCCCAGAAGCCCGCGGTGGGCGGTAGACCCATGAGCGTCAGCATCGCCAGCGACATCAGCAGGGCCATCGTTGGTTGTCGGCGCAGCAGCCCCGCGATGTCCCGCAGCGTTTCGCACGCCTCACCGCGCCGGCGCAGCAGCCCCAGCACGGCGAACGCGCCCAGATTGGCGATGCCGTAAATTACGACGTAGTAGAGCAGGGCGGCGACACCGTCACCCATCAGACCGCCGCCACCGTGGGGCCCGGCCAAGATGCCGACCAGCATGTAGCCCGAGTGGGCGATGCCGGAGTAGCCGAGCATCCGCTTGACGTTCGTTTGCCGCAGGGCGAGTACGTTGCCGACGGTCATGGTGACGGCGGCCACGATCCAGAGCAGCCAGAACACGCCGCCTTCCAGACTCCGCCAGTGGCCGGTCAGGCTGACGATCTTGAGGATCGCGACCATGCCGGCCAGTTTGGGCACAAAGCCCAGCAGCCCCGCCACCGAGCTGGCGGCACCCTGGTAGACATCCGCGATGTAAAAGTGCAACGGGACGGCGGCAATCTTGAACAGCAGTCCGCCCAACGCCAGCACCAGCCCGATCGTGGCCAGGGCGTACTCCGTGGTGCCGGGGGCCGACAGGGCGGCGGTTACCGCCGCGACCGTGTCTGGCAGCGAGGTCGTTCCCGAAACGCCGTACAGGAAGCTGAACCCATACGCCATGATCGCCGCCGACATGGCGCCGAGATAGAAGTACTTGGTGCCGGCCTCCAGGGCGCGGGCATGCCTGCGGCTGAGAACGACCATGACGTAGGTGGGGATGCTGACCAGCTCCAGAGCCAGAAACAGCGTGACCAGATCGTCGGCCGGCCCGACCAGCATCAGCCCGGTCAGCGAGAAGAGCATCATCGCGAAGAACTCGCCCCGCTCACGCGACGAGGGCTCCGACCAGGCCACGAGCGTGATGACCACGCCCAGCACCAGCGCGCTGGAACGGACGAAAGCGGCGAGGCTTGTCAGCGCCAGTCCGGCGGGAATGGGGCCGGCATCGGCACTCGCCCCCCTCTCGGTGATCCGCCAGACAAACACCACGATGGCCGCCAACACGATCGCCCCGAGCGTTAGCCACTGTGTCCAGCGAGCAGTCGCTTCGCGCCGCGCTTGGCCGACCAGCAGGGCCGCGCAGCCGGCGATCAGCAGGATCAGCTCGGGCAGCAGCGACCAGATCGAGATGCCGGTGTCCGCGGGCACGGTCAGGAGCCTCCGTCCGTTTCGGCCGAAGCGGCCGTGGGAAAGTGGGAGAGTGGGAAGGTGGGAACGGAGGTGATCGCGTGGTCGGCCGGGATTGCCAGTCCGGCGCAGAGCCCCTCACGGGCACAACTGACGTAGCGTCGGACCTCCGAGTCCGACGTTTCGATGCCACGAACGCGGGGACGCCGGACTCGGAGGTCCGGCGCTACTATGCGGTTGTGCTCGTTTGACACACCGGGCACGGCCACGCGGCTGAGGATCTGCTCCTCCAGGGCCGGGTCGAGCGTGTCGGTCACGATCCGCGGGCAAACGCCGAGCAAAACGACCAGCACCGCCAGCGGGGCCAGGATGCCGACCTCGCGCGGGGTCAGGTCGCGTTTGAGGCCGGCGGAGAGGTCGGGCGTGCCGGACGGTTCCTTGAGCGGCCCGAAGAGCAGCTTGCCCGCCATATAAAGCATGTAGATCGCCCCGAGCAGGATGCCGGTGGCCCCCACGGCTCCGTACCACGGGCCGAGTGTGTCGGAGTTGAAAGCGGCAAACAGCACGGTGAACTCGCTGACAAAGCCGTTCAACCCGGGCAGCCCGATGCTGGAGAGCACGAACAGAATCAGGAAGAACGCCATCACCGGCATCTGTCGGGCCAGCCCGCCGATCTCGTTCATGTCCCGCGTGTGGTAGCGTTCGTAGATCATGCCCACGACCAAGAACAAGGCCCCGGTGCTGATGCCGTGGTTGATCATGTACAGCACCGAGCCGCTCAGCCCGATCGGCAACAGGCTGAACATCCCGAGCATGCAGAAGCCCAGGTGCGAGACGGACGAATACGCGACGAGCTTCTTGACGTCGCGCTGCACCCAGCAGCACAGCGCGCCATAGATGATGCCGATGATCGCTAATGCGCCCATTGGCTGAGCCCAGGCGAGCGCTCCCTCCGGCACCATCGGCAGACTGAAGCGCAGAAAGCCGTACGTGCCCAGCTTCAGCAATATCCCGGCCAGCAGCACGCTGCCCGCGGTCGGTGCCTCGGTGTGGGCCAGCGGCAGCCAGGTATGCAGCGGGAAGAACGGCACCTTGATCGCGAACCCGCAGAAGAAGGCGATAAACAGCAGCGACTGTTCACGGAGCGTCAGGCCGGTCGTCTGCGAGAGCAGAGCCAAGTCGAAGTCGATCGTGTCACTGCCCGAAGTCGCGGCGGCGCGGATCGCCAGGTAGAGAATGCCGGCAAAGGTGATCACGCTGCCGACGAAGGTGTAGATGAAGAACTTGTTGGCCGCGTAGCGGCGTTCAGGCCCGCCCCAGATCCCGATCAGGAAGTACAGCGGGACCAGCGTGAATTCGAAAAAGACGTAGAACAGCAGCACGTCGCGAGCGGCGAACACGCCGAACATCCCGGTCGTCAGCGCCAGCATCCAGGCGTAATACTCGCGCTGGCGGCGGGTGATCGAGACGAACCCGCAGGCAATCGACAGCGGCACCAGCAGGGCGGTCAGGACGACCAGCGGAGCACTGATCGCGTCGAGGCCGATGCGATAGCTGATCTTCAGGCGGGTGCGCTCGTCAACCTGGTCACTGCCGATCCCCAGGATGTGGTCCTTGACCGTGATCCATTCCCAGTTTGTCTCGCCGACCAGGCCGGTCGGGCCGGCCTGCGGTAACTGGAGCCACAGCAGCAGGGCGGCGAGTAGTGTGATCAACCCGACTATGAGCGAGAAGGTCTTGACGCGTTCCTCACGCCAGGGCCAGACCCAGACCAGGACCGCTGCCGCGAGCGGAAGGAAGATCAGGATGTGGAGCCCGAAGGCGCTCATGCGTTTTTCTCTTTTGCGGGCAAGATGCCCGCATTACCCGACCGCGGGCAAGATGCCCGCGCTACCCGCGGATCAGCCGGCGGCGGCGGTGTCCATCCAACTCCAGATCAACAGCAACACGATCAGGCCGATCGCCATACCGAGTGCGTAGCCTTGCAGCGCACCTTGCTGCACGAAGCGCAACCCAGCCCCCGCGCCGCGCGGAATCATCGTCACAGCCCAAATGAGCCCGTCGATGCCGTTGTTGTCGGTGGCGAAGAAGAAGTCGCCCACTCTCCGCAGCGGGCGGACGAACACGTAGTCGTAGAGCTCGTCCACGTAATACTTGGCGTGCCAGAGGTTCCAGGTGTCGCCCAGGGCGGCCTGATCGGGGTCCTCGACCGGGGCCTCGCCGTAGCGCGCCCAGGCGAGCAGGATGCCGGCAATGGCGACCGCCGCGGAGATATACATCAGCGTGACGCCGGCCGCACCGTGCGCTGCGTACTGGAGTGTGCTGTGGTGTAGGTAGTTGTGGAAGAAGCCGTGCGGCTTCAGAAAGCCGAGAAACGACTCGCTCAGCGATAGTTTCCACGTTACGCCGACGAAGCCGGCCGCAATGGACCCGAAGGCCAGCACGTACAGCGGGCGGATCATCACCGGTGGGGACTCGTGCGGGTGCTCGCCGGCCTCCTCCGGCAGCCGCGTCGGCCCGTGGAAACACAGGAAAAACATGCGGAACGTGTAGTAGGCCGTCAGCGCGGCGGTGGCCAGCATGATCAGCCCGACCACCCAGTGGTATCCGAAGCAGGCGTGGATGATCTCGTCCTTGCTCCAGAAGCCGGAGAAGAGCGGGAACCCCGCTAGCGCCAGGCAGCCGATCAGCGTAAGCCAGTAGGTTTTCGGCAGAATGCGGCGCAGCCCGCTGAACTCGCGCAGGTCGATGACTCCGCCCATCGCGTGCATGACGCTGCCGGCACACAAGAACAGCAACGCTTTAAAGAACGCGTGCGTGTACAGGTGGAAGATGGCCGAATCGGGCACGCCCACGCCCAACGCCACGAACATGTACGCCAACTGGCTGATGGTGGAATAAGCCAGGATGCGTTTTATGTCGTACTGGGCCGTGGCCATGGTGGCGGCCAGAAACGCGCCGATCACGCCGAGCACCACGATCACCGTCAGCGCTGCTTGCGAAGCGGAGAAGATCGGCCAGCAACGGGCGACCATGTACATGCCGGCGGTGACCATCGTGGCGGCGTGAATCAACGCGGAGACAGGTGACGGGCCCTCCATCGCGTCGGGCAGCCACACGTGCAGCGGGAACTGGGCGCTCTTGCCCAGCGCGCCGCACATCAGCAGCAGCGAGACCAGCGTCAGTTGCCCCTGCGTCAGTTCGCTGGCGTAGTGAAAGACCACGGCGTAGTCGAGCGGGTTTTCGTTCGTTCCAGCCAGCGGGCTGATGTACATGTACAGGGCGAAGATGCCCAGCGCGAAGCCGAAGTCGCCGATGCGGTTGACGATGAAGGCCTTCTTCGCGGCGGCGGCCGCCTCGGGTTTCTTGTAGTAGAAGCCGATCAGCAGATAGCTGCACAGGCCCACCAGCTCCCAGCCCAGGTAGAGCAGCACGAAGTTGCCCGCCGCCACCAGCATGCACATCGAGAAGACGAACACGCCCATGAACGCGAAGAAGCGCTCGTAGCCGCGTTCGGGGTGGCCGTGGTGGTCGCGCATGTAGCCGATCGAGTAGATCGCCACCATCAGCGAGACCAGCGCGACCGTGACGAGCATCACGGCCGTCAGCGAATCGAAGAAGTAGTTAACCTCAATCCACCAGTTCTTTGGTTCCTCCCAGAACCGGCTGCCCAAGCTGATCCAATCGAAGATCTCGTGGGTCTCGCCAACCTCGGCGGCGCGCTCACCGGATTCTGCCCAGCTACCGACTTCGGCCTCCGGCGGTGTAGGAGCGTGGGTCTGGCCGATTTCGACGAACAGGAACACCGCCAGGACGGCCGATACCGCGACGCCCACGACGACCGGCCAATATGTCCGGTGTCGCTGCCAGCCGATGGCGAGCATGAGGCCCACCGCGATCGCGCCGAGCAGCGGCCAGAACGGCAGCGTTGTATAGAGCCAGCTCGGCAGCATTGTCGGCGCGAACTCAGCCAGCACGTCTATTCATCCTTCAACAGCCGCCAAACGGTGGCGTCGAGTGTGCCGCGGAAGCGATACAAGAGCACGACCAGGGCCAGGGCCAGCGCCGCCTCGGAGGCGGCCACCGCCAGCAGAAACAGCGAGAATACCTGACCGTCCAGGCTCGGCAGGCCGCTGGGCGGGTAACGCCCGAACGCGACCAGGTTCACGATGATCCCCTGAAACATCAGCTCCGTGCAGAGGAACATGATGATCAGGTTGCGGCGGGTGACGAAGCCGATCAGCCCGAGCGTGAAGAACACCGCCCCGACCAGGAGGTACGGTACGAGCATCAGTCCGCCTCCCCCGGTTCGGCCGTCGGTGGCATAGGTACCATGCCCGTGTGGCGGCGGCGCGCGATGGCGATTGCGCCGACCATCGCCGCCAGCAAAAGCACGCCGGCCAGCTCCAGCCCGACCACGAACTGCGTCAGCAGGTGTGTCCCGACGTTCTTCACACTGCCGGCCGTTGCCTCGTCAACCGGTGGGAAGCTGGCCTCGCCGAAGCCGGCGGTGAACACGCGGGCGCCGATGATCGCCAGCAGGATGAAGCCAGTGAGCACGCCGACGAAAGGCTCGCGGGCCTGACGGTCGTAGCGGGCGGGTCCGCCCTCCTGTTGGGCGAGCATGATGACGAAGACATAGGTAACCAGAATGGCACCGGCGTAAATGATGACCACCGCCACGGCGAGGAACTCGGCCTGCATCAGGACGAGCATTCCTGTAACAGCGACAACTACCAGGATGAAGTAGAGCGCGCTGTAGACGGGCTTGCGGTGCGTGATGACACGGATGGCACCCCACAGGCCGATCAGGGCCAGGGCGAGGAACCAGCCGCCGCCGGTACCGGCGGTCAGGTTGGGAAGCACAAAGACCACCAGGGCGGCGGCGGCCCCGGCCAGCACCACCAAGGCGGCCCGAGCGACGTTCAGTCGCCCGCCCGGCATCGCCAGATAAAGCCCCACGCCTCCCAGCGTGAGTAGTGTGATCAGTAACACCCCTGCCAGCATTCCACTCGCTTTCCATTCGCCCGGGTAAGCGGGGCCGAATGGTACCGTTAACCGTTCGGCTTCGCTAGATCTTGGGCTTGGCGCTGGGCCGCGCGACGTCTTTGCTCTGCTCGCCGGTCAGCCCGTAATCGGTCACCGCCGGGTTCTTGCGCGGCTTAATCTCCTTCGTCTCCTCGTATACCTGTAGCAGCTTCTCCTTGTCGAAGATCATCTCCGCGCGGGTTCGGCCGACGAACTCGTAGTGCGGCGTCAGCTCGATCGCGTCGCAGGGGCAGGCCTCTTCGCACATGCCGCAGTAGATACAGCGCAGCTCGTCGATGTCGAACTTGACCGGGTACTTCTCACGGTCGGGCCAGGGGGCTTCGCCGGCCTCGATGTGGATGCAGTCCACCGGGCAAGCCGTACTGCACATGAAGCAGGCCACGCACGCGACGCGGCCCTCAGGGTCGCGGTTGAGCCGGTGCACGCCGCGGTAGTTCTCGATCCGCTGCGGGTTCTTTTGCTCGGGGTACTGCGTCACGCGGCGGTTGCGCGCCGTAAGGCTAAACATGTGGCGCAGAGTGACGCGCATGCCGTCGATAATCTGCGGCAGGTACAGCCGCTCGGCCGCGGTCAGGGCCGGTTCCTCCAACACGATGATGTCTTCGTCACGCATAAGCTCACTATCCTCAAGCCGGCTGCACCGGTCGCACCTCGATGTCCGGAAGGCTGATCTGGCGGCCGGTGATCGGCTGCCTGCTGCGCGACGCGAGCCACAAACCGACGGCGAGCAATACGACGTTCACCCCGATGCTGGCGAAGAAGTTGCGTTGCCAGCCGAGCGCCACGAGCACCCCGGTGACGATGACCAGGGCCATGCCGATCGGCACCAGGGATTTCCAGGTCAGCCGCATGAGCTGGTCGAAGCGGAAGCGTGGCAACGTCCAGCGCACCCACATATACAGCCCGATGAACAGCGCCACCTTGCCCCAGAACACGCCGAACTTGATCAGCGCTGCCCACCAGGCGGTCGACTCAGCGAGAAGCCCAGAGTTTGACGCGACGCCCCAGAAGGGAACCAAGTCCCAGCCGCCGAAGAACACCGCCACGATCAGCGCGCTGTTAGTCACCATATGGGCGTACTCGGCGAGGAAGAACATGGCGAACTTCATCGAGCTGTATTCGGTGTGATAGCCGCCGACCAGCTCCTGCTCGCATTCGGGCAGATCGAACGGGGCGCGGTTGTTCTCGGCGAAGGCGCTGATGATCACCAGCAGGCAGGCGATCGGGTGCAAAAAGACGTTCCAGACGCCGCTTTCGGCCTGCTGGTTGACGATTACCTCCGGTCGCAGGCTGCCGACGACCAACAGGACCACCAGCAAGCCGAGACCGAGCGGGACCTCATAACTGAGCATCTGGGCGGTGGCTCGCACGCCGCCGTAGAAGGAATACTTGTTGTTGCTCGCAAACCCGGCGAGCACCACGCCGTACACGCCCAGCGAGCCGACCGCCAGGATATACAGAATGCCGATGTCGAGGCTGGCGACCTGGGTGGTGACGGTCTCGCCCGCGGGCATCCAGGGCCAGTGGACCTCTCCGGCCCAAGGGATGATGGCGAAGCCGAGCAGGGCCAGCCCGAAGGCGATGCAGGGCGCGAGCAGGTACAAGGGCCGATCGACCTGGGCCGGGATGATGTCCTCCTTGAGGAAGAACTTGAGCCCGTCGGCGACCGGCTGAAGCACGCCCCAGAAGCCGGCCCGATTCGGGCCTTTGCGGTCCTGGATGAAGCCGGCGATCTTACGCTCGGCCAGGATGCAGACGGCGGTGCTCAGCAGGATCAGGCCGACCAGCACGACCATCAGGACGACCGAGAATCCGAATTGCGAGGCGAGCACGGGCTTGAACGTGTCGGCAAACAGCAGCCAGAGCACTACCAGCAGGGCGATGGTTAGCGCCCCGATCACCACGAGTGCGGTCAGCAAGATACCTGGCGAGCGCAGCGCGCGATCAAGGGGAGTCGCGGTTTTGTCGGCGGGATCGTAGTTCATAATTTGCGGCACGGCACGTCTCCCGGCGTGTCGATGTCAATGCGCATGTCTAGGCGGATCGCGCGGCACATGAACCTCGCCGAAGCTTGGAACGGCCGCGGCCATAGCTTCGCGCACCCTCGCGGCGCGGAACAGGCCGCGCTCGCCACAAAGTTCGTAGAGGAACTGCCCGTCGGCCTTGACGCCCTCCAGCGGCACAATCGCCCGCTCGAACGGCTGGAGCAACCCGTCGCAGTTCATGAATGAGCCTTCGCGCTCGACCCAACTTGCCGACGGGATCTGCACCGTCGCGGTTGCGTCGAGCGGCGAGGCGAACAGGTCGTGCACCACCAGGAACTCGACCTTGGCCAGCGCTTTGGCGCAATCCTTGGTCACCCACTCGTTCGGGTAGCCGCCGACGACGTAGGCTGCCTTGTACTTGCTCTCACCGGCCTGCGCGGCGAAATCTCCGAAGGTCAGTGTGGCACCGCCGAAGTGCTCGATGACCCGCTCGACGCCGCGGCGGTTGGGGCACTTTTCGGCCTTGATAACAAAGCCGCTGGCGGGCGGGACGCCCGCACTACCCCCGGCGGCGGGCGGGACGCCCGCGCTACCCTTGGGGAAGATCTCGTCCTCGCCCTCGACCGGGACGGGGCCCGGCACCAGCGCGGCCTGCGGGGCCACGTCGCGGATGAACCGGGCCAGCAGCCAGGCCTCTTCGCAGGACATCATGGGGCTGAGCACCGCGGCCACCGCGGCGCCGTCGTCGGACTTCGCCATCCGCTCGAAGCGGAAGCGCAGAATCTCGGGCAGCTCCTCCCAACTGACCGGGGCCCACTCGGCGCCGCGGCGGATGCGCGGCTGATTGAGACGGTCGTCGCGGTGGACGTACTTGAAGCCGAAACGGCCATCGTCGCACATCCACCACGCGTTGACCTTCTCGTTGAAGCGCGGCCGCAGGCGGTAGACGCGGTTCTCGTGCTGGTCCACGTGCACGGTGCAGCCGCGGCTGCAACCCGGGCAGACCGACTTGGCGTCTTGCAGGAACCAGACGCGCTGCTTGAACAGGAAGTCCTTGCTCACCAAAGCGCCGACCGGGCAGAGGTCCACCACGTTGCCCTGGAGCTTGTTATCCAGCGGCCGGCCGGGGAAGACGTCGATCTCGTTGTAACTGGCGCGGTTGGTGACCGCCAGCTCGGCGGTGCCGGCGATCTCCTGAGCGAAGCGGACGCAGCGCCCGCAGAGCACACAGCGGTCGGAATAGAGCAGCGTGCGCGGGCCGATGTCTTTCTTCGGATTCTTGTGCTTGTCCTCGACCATGCGCGAGGTGGGCTCGCCGAAGCGCTCGGCGTAGTCCTGCAAGTAGCACTCGCCGGCCTTGTCGCACACCGGGCAATCCAGCGGGTGGTTGAGCAGGTAGTACTCCATCACGCGTTTCTGGTTTTGCCGGACGCGCTCGGAGTTGAAGCGGACCTCCAGCCCGTCGCGCACCGGCGTCTGGCAAGAGGGGAACAGCTTGGGGGCCCAGTCGAGCTCCCGCGTCTGCGGGTGCGGCATCTTCATTTCCATCAGGCACAGCCGGCAACTGGCTACGACGGAGAGACCGGGGTGATAGCAGTAGTGGGGTATGTTCAGCCCGGCTTCTAGAGCCGCCTGCAAGATGGGGATTCCCGGGCGACACTCGATTCTCTGGCCGTCTATGATGATCGTCGGCATCGACTGAGCCTCTCAGGAACGCGATACCACCTGCCGAAACGGGACGGCGCCCATCAACGGCAGCGTCATTGGACGAAGCTGGCGCTTGAAGGGGTCGAGGACCAGTCCCAGTGCCTCGAGTGTCGTCACGCCCAGCAGATTCTGATCACCGGGCTCGCCAAAAACCACCGGAGCCGGTCCGCCTTCGCCGCGGTATTCGAAATAGGCGTCACCGACGCGCCGCGACATGGTGGACCCGTCGGCCAGATGGAAGTCGAGCGAGCGGTACGGGCGGCATCCCAGTGATTGCAGAATCGCAGCGTCAACGACAGAGTACACTGCCCCGGAGTCCACGAGGAACCTGACCTTCACGGCCTTTCGAGCACCGTGCGATTTTTTCACCGTCAAAGAGACAGTTGTCAGGCCCACGTATCATCTCCCCTTAGATTGCACAAACTCGCGCACGATAAGACTGCATCCTCCATCACTACCCGGGCATCCCAGCCACTACTGTCGGCGCGCGTCTGAGGATCGGCAGCTCGTACGCGGCGGGGTTGATCTCGCGGATACGCCGGGCGGCGGCGTCCGGGGCCTGAGCAGCGATGTGCCGCTCGAACTCGACCCGGAACTTCTGCACCAGCATCGCGATCGGCCAGGCGGCACCGTCCGCGAGGCCGCAGATGCTCAGGCCGGGCATCATGCCCATGTTCTGCGTCACCTCGGCGAGCACGTCCAGATCGAAGCTCCGGCCGGCACCGTCGCGGATGCGCTCGGCCACCTTGTACATCCACATCGTGCCCTCGCGGCACTGCGTGCACTGGCCGCAGGACTCCAGCGCGAAGAAGCGCGCCACGTTGACCGTTACCGCGCGAATGTCAGCGTCTTCGGGCACCACGACCAGGGCCGCCGTGCCCAGGCCCATCAGCCCGTATCGCCGCGGATCGTCGAAATCGAGCTTGCAGTCCAGCTCGTCATAGTCGGCGTTGGGATCGACCTCGTCAGTGGGGTTCTTCGGAAACATGTCGCCACGCAGTACCCCCATCGACAACCCGCCGGGGAAGACCGCCTTGACCTTCCTGCCGTCGCGCATCCCGTTGCCGAAGTCCTCGCCGTAAATCAGCTCGCGGCAGGTGATTCCCAGGGGGCCTTCGTAGCAACCCGGGCGGTTCACCGGGCCGCTGACGCAGTACATATGCGGGCCTTTGGAGTTCTCAGTGCCAAGCGAGAGCCACCAGTCCAATCCACGGGTCAAGATGTGCGGCAGGCAGGCCAGCGTCTCGACGTTGTTGACCACCGTGGGCTTGCGGAAGGCGCCCTCGACGGCGGGGAAGGGCGGCTTGATCCGCGGCCAGCCACGCTTGCCCTCCAGGCTCTCGATCAGCCCGGTTTCCTCGCCGCACACGTACGCCCCGGCTCCACGGTGGATGTAGCAGTCCAGCGCGTAGCCCGTGCCGAGGATGTCCTTGCCGAGGTAACCGGCGGCATAGGCCTCGTCGATGGCCTTCTGCATGATGTGAAACAGCTCGGTGAACTCGCCGCGCATGTAGAGGTAGGCGACGGTGGTGCGCGTGGCATAGCCGGCGATGAGAATGCCCTCCAGCAGCATGTGCGGGTCGTTTTCCATCAGCACACGATTGGAGAACGTTGGCGGCTCCGATTCGTCGGCGTTCACGCACAGGTAGGTGATCTCGCGGTCGGACGGGAGGAAGGACCATTTCACGCCGGCCGGGAAGCCCGCCCCGCCCCGGCCGCGCAGGTTGGCCTTCTTGACCAGCTCGACGATCTCGTCGGGCTTCATTTTCAGGGCTTTTGCGGCGCCCGCGTACCCGCCGCCGCTCTTGTATGTCTCGATCGACCTGCTGTTCGGCACGCCGACGTTCTTCATCAGGTAGCGTTCGTATGCCATTCAACTCACCGACGTCGCATCCTCCGTAGCGTCGGACCTCCGAGTCCGACGAGCACCGGCCCCGACGGTCCGGCGCCAACCTCGTCGTTCAGTGCAACCTCATTCGACGAACACGTTCGTGTACGGCCAGTCCGTCCACGTCTCAACCAGTTCCCTTCTAACCGGGTTGTTCGCGACATAGGTCGCCAGTGCCAGAAGGTCTTCTCCTGGTCGCAGCAGTCGGTCCCGGGCCGAGTACTGCCATAACCGCTTCTGCCCGGTTGCTTTCTGATGCCGTCGCGTCGTGAAGCTCTTGAAACGCCGCAGGAATCCCGACATGGAGGTTCCTGATTCATGCGGCGACAGAAGAACGTGCAGGTGATCGGGCATCAGACAATACGCGAAGAGCCGGTGGCCCATCCGGCTCGCCGTCTGCTCGAGCGCCTCGCAGACCATCTTGGCAACTGCCGCCTGCTCAAACGGGCAGCCCGACGCCGCGCAGATGGTCAAGTGCACCGGTATATCCATGGCGTACAGTTCGCTCTCCAGTCGCACGGCCCGTCCACGCCCGTAGGTGGCGGGCCGTTTGGATCGGGAGCCAGATGCCACGGTACTCACGTAGTACACCTCACTTGTGAGGATCGCCTTCGGATTCCGTGTCGGAAGGCGTCGGACTCGGAGGTCCGACGCTACGATTCTCCGGGTCGCCTTCGCGGGGCGCGTCGAACAGATCGCTGCGCGGGATGTCGAGCTTGTCGTTGTGCGGGTCGGCCAGGATGCGGTCCAGGTCTTCGGGGCGCACGCACTTGTGCAACTTCTCGTTGATCAGCATGCACGGCCCGTGGTCGCATTGGGCCAAACACTCTTCGGTCATCAGCGAGTACTTCCCGTCCGGCGTCGTTTCGTGCTCATCGATGCCGAGCTTTTCCTTAATGTGCTCCAACAGCGTCTGGCCGCCCATCAGCTCGCAACTGAGCGAACGGCAGACGACGATCACCTTCGCGCCCTTCGGGTGCATCCAGAAGTGCGTGTAGAAGGTGGCCACGTCCATCACGGCCGCGGGCGATACCTCGAGCAGCTCGGCGATGTCGTGCATGGCTTGGAGCGAAACGTACCCAATTGCGTCCTGAGCGATGTGCAGGGCCGGCAACATGGCCGCCCGCTTGGTCGGGAAGCGGTCGAAGAAAGTCCGGATTTTCGCCTTGACCGCGCCGCTCAGAGCGGGGCCGAGCTTGTCTTCGGCGACGGTCGTGCGGTCGATCGTTTCCCAGCTCACGCGCGTGCTCCGAATTCGAAATGCAAAATGAACGATGAAGAATGAAAAACAGAGAACGTACAATCATGCGCCCGCAAGGGACTCGCACTCGCCGGCCCGCCTCTTTTCATTTTGCACTTTTCATTTTTCACTGTGCACTACCATCTCACCGATCCAGCTCGGCCGCGATGATGTTCAGGCTCCCCATAATGGCCACCACGTCGCTGATCTGGTGGCCCTCGATGAGTTTGGCGTAAACCTGATAGTTGATAAAGCTAGGCGGCCGGCAGCGGGCGCGGTAGGCGCAATTCCCACCGTCGCTGACCAGATAGAAGCCCAGCTCGCCGTTGGCCGTCTCGTTCGCCCCGTAGGCTTCACCGATCGGCGGCTCAAACCCGCGGTTGGTCATGATCTTCTCGAAGTGGTGAATCAGTCCCTCAATCGAGAAGTGGATCTCGCGTTTGTCCGGTAGGGTCATCTTGTCTTCGGGCAGTACGCTGATCGGTCCGTCCGGCATCATCTGAATGACCTGCTCGATGATCGCGGCCGACTGCCGCAACTCTTCCACTCGTACCAGAAAGCGGGCTAGCACGTCACCGCCGTAAGCGACCGGGACCTTGAACTTCACCGCCGGGGCCCCCTTGCCGTCCCAATTGTCGGCGTAGCACCAGTAGGGGTCGTCCTTTCGCAGGTCGCGTTTGACGCCGCTGGCCCGGGCGATCGGCCCGGTGAGCGACCAGTTAATCGCGTCGTCATGGCTGATCACGCCGATGCCCTTGGTCCGCTCGATGAAAATGCGGTTGCGCAGCAGCAGCCGTTCGAAGTCCTTGATGGCCGGCGGCAGTACGCTACGCGTGAAGTCGCGCACGCGGTCGGTCCAGCCGGGCGGCATGTCCTCCTTCAAACCGCCGACGCGCGTGTAACTGGGCATGAAGCGTGCCCCGGAGAGCTCTTCGAACAGGTCGAGAATCGGCTCGCGCTCGTTAAACGGGTAGAACCACGCCGTCATCGCACCCAAGTCCAATCCCATGCAACCCAGGCAAAGCAAGTGATCCTGAATCCGCGCCAATTCGGCGCAGATGGTGCGGATCGCCGTGCAGCGTGGCGTGATCTCGATGCCAAACAGCTTTTCGCAGGCGGTGTGCCAGGCCAGGTTGTTCGCCATCGGCGAGATGTAGTTCATCCGGTCGGTGACGACCACGTACTGGTTATAGTTCAGATGCTCGCCCAGCTTCTCGAAGCCGCTGTGCAGATAGCCGATGTCGGGCGTGCACCTGATGATGCGTTCGCCGTCCAGCTCGAGCACTAGGCGCAGCGTGGTGTGCGTAGCCGGGTGCTGCGGTCCGAAATTGAGCGTCCAGCGGCCCTCGCCGGCATCCTCCGGGACGAAGGACGTTGGTCTTAGTTTCGGAGTGATGGTCATGCGTGCCTATCCTCGAGCGGTCCGCGAGGGGCGGGCCCCCTTGTGGGCGTACCTACGTCTTGTCCGCGCGCGCCCTGTGTTTCCGGCGGAAACCGCGCTGTTCCCACTTGCCGCTCTGTCCCAGCTTGGCAGCTTCTTCATCGGCGCTGCGTTGGGCTTCGCTGCGCTCATCCGGTGAGCGCCATACCCGCTGCTGTTCATCCCAAACGGCGTCGGGATGCGGTTTTCGCGGGCGATCTTCCTCATTCATCGTTCTCTCCAATGGCCGAAGGCGGTGATTACGAATACCACCTCGACAACGCCCGCAGCGTCCCAACGCCATACGATCTTGATGACGCGGCCGTCGGGGCATGGTCCGTAGCTCTCGAAGTAGGTGCCGCGCTGCGGGTGCCCGTATTCGTCGTCGCCGTAGCGGTGGTGCCACGCATATTCGACCTCGGTGGCCGACAGCCCGTGCGCGGCAATCTTGCTGAGGTTCCATTCGATCCATCTGAATTCTACCACGCTCGCCGTTCCGCTCTAAGCACTGTCGCGTCGCACCACGTCGAACGCCTCGCGTTCGCCCTTGCCGCGCAGGGGGTAGTCCTTCCGCAGCGGGTGCTCGGTGAAGTCCTCGGGCAGCAGGATCCGCCGCAGGTCCGGGTGGCCGGTGAAGCGGATTCCGAACAGATCGAAGACCTCACGTTCGGGCCAGTCGGCCCCGTTCCAGATCGCGTACACCGAGGGCACCTCGGGGTCGGGGTCGTTCACGAAGACCTTTACCCAGAGCCGATGATTGTGCGTCAGGCTCAGCAACGAATACACCACGGCAAACCGATCTTCGGGTGGCACGGCCGTGTCGGCCGTGGTCGAGTAGTTCAGGTAGTCCACGCAGGTCAGGTCGCAGAGCTGTTCGAACTTTGCGGGCGGATCGTCCCGCAGGAACGTCATCACCTCGATCAGCCGCTCCGGCGGAACGCAGACCCAGAACTGGTCCGAGTCGCGCCCGTCGAGGTAGCGACACAAGGGCCGCGCCTCGATCCCCAGTTCCGGAAATCGCTCCTGCAACACTTTGATCACAGCCGCAGTTGCCATCGGGCTACCTGTCAGAAACCACCATTCGCCGGGCAGCATCGGCTCCGAATGTAGCGGCCGACGGCTCGTCGGCCGACGGCCTGCGAGCCGCAGGCCGCTACCGGACCGCGTACGGGCTGCTACTGAACCACTAGCCCCAACCCCCGACCGCGCTCTTTGCTGCTCTTGACGCCTTCCTCCCGCACGACGCGCTGGATGGCCATCAGGCCTTCCAGCAGGGTCTCCGGCCGCGGGGGACAGCCGGGCACGTAGACGTCCACCGGGAGAAACTGATCGATGCCCTGCACAACCGCGTAGGTGTCGAACACCCCTCCGCTCGAGGCGCAGGCGCCCATCGAGATCACCCACTTGGGCTCGGTCACCTGCAAGTAGATCCTCTGAAGGACCGGCAGCATCTTGACCACCACTCGGCCGGCACAGATCAACAGGTCGCACTGCCGAGGGCTGCACCGCATCGCCTCGGCACCGAAGCGCGAGACGTCGTAGCGGCTGGCGGCCATGTGCATCAGCTCGATCCCGCAGCACGCCGTGGCGTACGGCAGCGGCCAGAGGCTGCACTTGCGCGCCCAGTTAATCCCGTGTTTCTTGATCATGTCCACGGCATAGTCGAGCCCGGTCAGGCCGTATTCGAGCCCGCCGGTCTCAACGGCCGCTGAATCCTCAGCCCCGGTCAATCCCACCGGAACACACCCTTTCGCCAGGCGTACACGTAGCCGACGAGCAGCACGGCGATGAAGATCAGCATCTCGATCAGGAAAAAGCCCGAGCCGAAGCCGCCCGCCAGCATCTGACCGGCCCAGTCGGCATGAGTGGCTCCCTCGACCTCGGCGTCGTTTAGACGGGGGAACAGCGAGGCCCAGGGGTAGAAGAACACGATCTCGACGTCGAAGAGCAGGAAAAGCATGGCGACGATGTAGAAGCGGACATGGAACCGTCGCCGGGCGTTACCCACGGGAACCATGCCGGATTCGTAGACGCTGTCCTTGATGGGCCCGCGGCGTTTGGGCCCGACCAGGTGGCTGAGCAGGAGGATCCCGCCGGCCACCGCCGCCACCACCAGGATCAGCAGGGCCACGATGGCGTAGTTGCTCGGTGCAAACAAGGCCTACTCCTCGACGAGCGCTAGTCGGCGTAGTCTACGAACCGGGCGGTCTTCGTGCAACGGCCGAGGTGGCAATCCGAGCCGGGGGGCGAGACCGACCCCTATGCGCGCCGCCGGTTGTGCGGTAAGATCGCCCCGGTTGTTTGCTTCGGAGACGTGCGCCTTCAGCAGCGAGGAGAAATGGAATGGTCAATCGCACGATCCTGCTGGTACTCGGGTGCCTGGTGGTTGCCGGGCTGGCGGCAACAGCCGGCTGCGACAGGAGCGGCGGCGGGGGCGCCGCCGCCATAGATGAGCAAGCGCTTGTCGGGACCTGGCTGGAAACCCGCGACGTGCCGAAGCGACCCTCGCGTCGCAGGGGGCTGGTGGAGTGGGAGTCTCCCAACATCCGCCAGATCACCCTCAACGCCGACAACACCTTCAAGCTGATCGTATGCAAGCCGAATGGCACGCCGTTGGATGCCTCGCAGGCCGTCGAGGGGACCTGGAGCGCGGAGGGGGCCGGCGTCGTGTTCGCGGCCACTAGCAATACCCTCAAGGGCAAGTACCAGGACTGGGTGCCGATCGATCTTATCCGGCCTGTCGATGAGGCCGGTGTGACCCAGTGCTACATCACGCACGAGAACCACGAACGAGGCACCTACGAACGCCAGCCCTAGCCGGGCCGTGCATCGGCGAAGCGTGCCGGCCGGTAGGTTGATGCGTTCGTCCGGCGGAGGGGACTGAGGCCGGCGGCAGCTCCCTCGGACGGCTGAGTATGGGGCCGTCCCTCGTCTAGAAAATGTAGATGTTCTTGACTAGGCCCGCCCCGCCCGCCTACAATCAGCGCAACCTGGTCCGGCCACCCCCCGGCCCGAGACATGCGACCATGACCGACCTGCGCCAGGAACTCATGACGCCGCCCGAAGCCGCAAAGTGGTTCCGCCGCTCGCCCTCCTGGCTCCGACAACAGCCGCAACTGCTGCGCATCCAGGGCGTCGGCGGCCAGCCGCTCTACCACGTCAGCGTCTGCCGCGCCTACGTCCTGGGACGACTCTGCCGGCTGACGGGTGGGCCTCTGCGCCGGCTTCAGATCAGGGCGCTGGTTACCGCCTGCGGCTTGGGCGGAGCCCGTGGACCGCTGCCGGCCCCAGTCCAGGTCGGCGATCGGTTGTCAGCGGAGATTGAGAAACTGCTGGTAACGCCTACGGCCCGCCGGGACGCCGAGTAGCCCTAGAGCTGCACCGCGGCTGACGCTAAGGGCGCGGGCCGGTCAGCCACGTTCAGCGCCGTGCGGTCACATGCACGGGTCTGGTCGCAGAGCGTAGACTTAACGAGCCGCGTGTCGAGACCGGGTGCGGGAGAGTCGGCCTGTTCCGGCCCGCATCTATCAGTTGGGCACCCCGGCTATTCGCCCCGGCACTAGAACGTCGTGCACCGTCCGGCCTCCGGGCGCGGGCTATTTCTCGGGCGGCACGCCCTCGCTCGGCGTCAGGCGCTCCTCCGACTCGGGCATTCCCGCTGCGGCCGGTGAACCCGACACAGACCCTTCGCCATGACGCGCGATCGCCATGATCTGTACGCGCCGGTTCTGGGCCTTGCTCGCCTTCGTGTCGTTCGGGCTCTTGGGGTTAAACTCGCCCTGTCCGCCGGCGATGACGTGCTTGGGGTCCAGGCCGAAGTTGTATAGCTCGCGCGCGACGGTGGCGGCCCGGTTGATGCTCAGATCGAGGTTGTCCTGCCACAAGTGTTTCGTTTTCAGGATCGGGTCGCTGTCGGTATGGCCGACGACCCAGACATCGCGACCGGCGAAGGTCGCCTGGATTTGCTGGGCGACCTGCTCGATCCGGGCGCGGCCGGCAGACTTGAGCGTCGCCTTGCCGGAATCGAAGAGAATATCATCGGCGATATCGGTCCAGGCGACACCGCCCTCCTGCTGCCAGCCGGCCGGCAGGCGCTCGACCTCGGCCAGTTCCTGGCGGGCATCGGCGAGTTCCCGCTGGAGCTGGGCCGCCCAACGGTTCGCCTCGTCGCGTTCGCTCATCGCCTCGGCCAGCCGCGTTTGCAGGCGGTAGTTGCCCTTCTCGAGCTCGTTCACCTGCCCTTGGAGGCTCTCAATCTGCATGTCCTTGGCGTTGCTGCAGCCGCCCGCCAGGGCGACGATCGCCAGCACGCCCATCCCCAATACCAAGCTTCTCACCCTTGTCATGGTTTACTCCCTCTCACAATGGACGCCGCTATCCTAGCGCCAGTAGACCGCTCCAAAACCGGCCAGACCGCCTGGGCCGACCCACGCAATCGGCAGGATAAAGGCCCGCGGGCCCGGTTGCAAGCCCAATGGTCGTTGTTGACGAAGACGGCCCCGGCCGCTAGCTTGAGCAGCGTGATGAGCCGATCCGGGCGATCGGCACAGGGAATTTGCCGAGACGGCTGACCGCACTGGTAGGAAACCCCGATGATTCTTCAGCGCGTGTGTCTCTGGGGGCTGGTGGTCCTGACAGTCCCGCCGGCGGTGGGCCAGGCGGATCTTATCCCGGCCGAGACGCTCCATGAGGCCGGCTTGGGCAAGTTCTGGCAGTTGCGGCTGCCGCTGGAGCCCAACCAGCGGCTGCGCGACGCCTACCTGGTGGGTGATCAGATCTACCTGGCCACGCAGGACGGGTACGTTTTTGCGGTGCACGCCGACACGGGGGCGATCCGCTGGTTGCGGCCGGTGACGCGGTCGGGCTACCGCATCAAGCGGCCGTGTCACGCGGGCCGGCGGGTGATCTTCGTCACCCCGACCACGGTGCTGCAACTGGACCGCGTGCTGGGCAAGGGGATCGCCCAATACGAGCTGCGATTCGCGGCCGGTTCGTCGGCGGTGAGCGACGGATTCAGCCTCTACCTGGGCGGGATCAACGGGCGTTTCTACGCGCTGGACGTGTGGGACCATATGGAGCAGTGGAAGGCCGGGATGAGGGGAGCGATCACGTCCACCCCGACGCTTCATAAGGAGTTCCTGTTCGTCGGCAGCGACGGCGGGGACGTCTCTGCGTGCGTGGCGGCGAACAAGCGCTATCACTGGAGAACGGCCGTGTCCGGGCCGGTCGCGGCCGATCTGGTCGCCGACGCGAACGGCCTCTACGTCGCCAGCCAGGACCAGTCGCTGTACCTGTTCGATCTCAACTACGGGCGGACGCGCTGGCGGACACGCTTCTCCGGCCCGCTCTACGAGCCGCCCGTCCTGACGCCGGAGCTGGCCTTTCAGTTCTGTGCCGACGACGGGCTGGCGGCGGTGAATGCGGCGTGGGTGGGCGTGGAGAAGCGGGTTCGCTGGATACTGCCGCGCGGCCGTCAACTGCTGACCGTCGATAAGCGTTTCGCGTACGTGCTGTCGCGGGACGAGAGCATTCTGGTGGTCCGGCTCGACGACGGTCAGGTGGTGCACGAGATCCCGGCCGCGGGATTTACCATGGCCATGCCCGCCCCCGCAGGCGCCACACTGTGGATGGCTGGAGAGGACGGACGGGTTTTCTGCGCGCGGCCGCGCGGCGTGCCGTTCGTTCGCCGGGACGATTTGCGGCGGGCGCTGCTGCCGCCGGGCACGCCGGCCGAGGCGGCCGAGGCGGCCGCCGAGGCGGGCAAGCCCGGCGAGGAGCAGGCCGAGGATTATCTACGCGGCCGGCAGACTGGGCGGCCGGTCGGCGGCAAGTCGAAGGTCTCCAAACAGTTCGAGTCGGGCACTGGCGGCGGTGGGGAGAGACCCTGACGCCAACCGAGAAGCCGCGGGCGCCAGCCCGCGCGGACACACTTAGCCAGGGGGCTGCAGGTCAGAAGCCTGTGTCGTCGGATGCTCCGAGTCTCTCGATAAGCGTTGTCAACCCGGCCGGGAATGGGCCATGCCTAAGGCGACGAAAGTCCGTCGAGCGCTGATCAGTGTTTATGACAAGACCGGCATCGTCGATTTCGCCCGCGCGCTGCACGAGGAGTTCGCGGTCGAGATCATCTCCACCGGCGGGACGGCGAAAACACTGACCGACGCCGGAATACCCGTCAGGTTGGTTGAGGACATCACCGGCTCTCCCGAACTGCTCGGCGGACGGGTCAAGACGCTGCACCCCAAGATCTTCGCGGCCATCCTCGCCAATCGCAACAACCCCGAGCACATGCGGCAGCTCGAAGAGCAGGGCATCGAGCCGATCGACATGGTGGTCGTCAACCTCTACCCGTTCGAGGAGACCGTCGCCGATCCGAACTGCACGTTTGAAGAAGCGCTCGAGATGATCGACATCGGCGGCCCGAGCCTGCTCCGCGCCGCAGCGAAGAACCACAAGCACGTGCTGGTACTCCATGATCCGTGGGATTGGAATAACGTGCTCGGCTGGCTACGGGAAGATCTCCTCGCCGAACAAGGCTGGCAGAGCGTTCGGCGCGACTATGCCGTGTCTACGTTCCGACTCGTCAGTGCGTACAACGCGGCCATCACCGACTACCTTATTCGCCACGACACCGAAGAAGCGGGGAGCTTCCACGCGCTGCTGCTGACTGCATGGGACCGACCGCGGTATGGCGAGAATCCGCACCAGAGTGCCCAAGTCCTGCGGCCTGGTCCGCCGTGCCAAACGGCAGCCCTACATCTGTTCAGCGTCGATCCGAAAACGTGCGAAGCCGCGGTCGAGCTGTCGTTCAACAACTACGCCGACGCCAGCGCGGCGCTGGAGTTGTGCGCGGAGCTGGCGCGGGCCCGCGGTCTGAAGATGCACGCGCCATCGGCGGATGCCAGGAGTACCGAGAGGCGCGCGTCGGAATTGTGGCACCGGCTAATAGCCGGTGCAGAGCCCGCACCAGCGGGCTCAAAACAGGAGAGCCAATACCGTGCGATCGACGACGAAGTGTTCACCCGCCGGAATCTGCCGCACATTCAGCGCCCGGGCGCGACCTACTTCGTGACCTTCCGAGCCAAGCGAGGCACTCTCAGTCCCGCGGAACGCGACCTCGTGATGGAATGCTGCCTTTTCTTGGACGGCAAGAAGCTCAGCCTCCACGAAACCGTGGTGATGCCGGATCATGTGCACCTGCTCTTTACGCCGCTGGAAAGCGGCCCGGGCCAAGCGTTTTCGTTGACGGAGATCCTGCACAGCATCAAGGGGGTGTCCGGAAGGAAGGTGGCGGATGACCGCGGCCGGCGCGGCCCCGTCTGGCAAGATGAGTCCTTCGACCATGTCATTCGCAACGCGGATGACTTTTATGAGACACTCGCTTACATCTACACCAATCCCAGCCGCGCGAAACTGGAGACCGGCGGGCCATATCCCTGGCTCGTGTTCGAGGAGGGCGCGGAGTGGGATACCGGGGGCCACGGCGCCATCATCGATCCCCAACATATCCTCGAGATCACGGGCCGCGAAGCGCGGCCCTGGCACCGGCTATTAGCCAATGCCACAACAGCAAAGGATGCTAATCGGGAATCCGCCGCCCTCAAGGGCAAGACACCTACGTCAGACAAAACAACGGGCCACACCTGCTGCTTCATCAAGCACACCAATGCCTGCGGCGTCGGGATCGCGGATGATCCGATCGAGGCTTATCGACGCGCCTACCTGGGCGACCCCAAGGCCGCCATGGGCGGCATCCTCGCGCTCAACTTCAACGTCGATGCAGCCTTCGCCGAGGCGGTGATGGAATCGCTCCAACGCTGGGGTAAGGATGCTGGTGCGGGGGCGTTCTTCGTCGAAGTCTGGGTGGCGCCGTCATTCGACGAGGCGGCCGTCAAGCTGATCCGTACCAAGAAGAAATGGGGCGAGCGCGTCCGCCTGCTCGACGTCGGCGAGATAACCACGCCGACGGATCCCAACGAACTCGAGTTCAAGAGCATCGCGGGCGGCATGTTGGCGCAAACCCGCGATCTGGTCGGGCTGAACGAGGACCAATGGAAAGTCGTCACCGAGCGGCAGCCCACTGATCAGGAAATGGCCGATCTGCGGCTCGCGTGGCTGATCGCCAAGCACACCAAGAGTAACGCGATCTCGATCTGCAAGGACGCGATGCTCATCGGCAACGGGGCCGGGCAGATGAGCCGGGTGATGAGCTGCCGGATCGCGACGTGGCTCGCGAAGGACAACCGCCATGAGGAGAAGCTGCACGGCGCGGTGGCCGCCTCAGATGGGTTCTTCCCGTTCCGCGACGGGCCGGACCTGCTGGCGGACGCTGGCGTGAGCGCCATCATCCAGCCCGGCGGCAGCAAACGCGACCAGAAGGTCATCGACGCCTGTAACGAACGCGGCGTCGCGATGATCTTTACCGATACGCGACACTTCAGACACTAATAGCGTCATTCGTTACCGTGGCGCCGCGATGACACGCTGGAATCAGTCCCGGGATCAAACCAGCAGGCACGCTGGGCTCCCAGGCCCGGCGCTACAGTTCTTCAACAAGCCGCCGGCGCGGCCCCCTGAGGATTGCGCACGCGCTTTGACGAGCGCCCTGGCTGACACGGGGGGTGGTTAAGCGTTGCGGTTGGCGGCGGCGGGGCCTACGGGTATTCCTCGATGTACTCTTCGAGCTTGCGTTTGGCCTCTCGCTCGATTTGCCGCACGCGCTCACGCGTCAGCCCGACCTCTTCGCCGATCTGCTTGAGCGTCATGGGTTTCCCGTTGCGCTCGCTCAGCCCGTAGCGCAGCTTGAGCACCAGGGCCTCGCGATCGGTGATGCGTGAGAGCATGCGGCTGACGAAATCGGCGTCCGATTCCGAAAAAACCGCCTCGAACGGCTGCGGGACGCGCGTGTCCGGCAGCGAATCGGTCACCGAACTACCGTCCTCGGCCGTCCCGGCCTGGCTCGGACAGGTGCAGGCCCGGATGGCATGTGAGATGGCGGCCGCCTTGCGCGGCGAGATCTCCAGGTGGGTCGCCAATTCATTGACGGTGGGCGCCCGACCCAACTGCTCCTCCAACTCCCGCATGGCCAACTTCATCGCCCCGATCTGCTCCATCAGGTACCCGGGAATGTGGATCATCTGGGTGCCGCTCTGAACGGCCCGCCGAATCGCCTGGTCGATCCAGTAGCTGGCGTAGGTGCTGAAGCGCGAGCCGACCGACGGGTCGAACCGGTCCACCGCGTGCACCAGCCCGACGTTGCCCTCGTTGATCAGGTCCTCCATCGGCAGGCCGCGGCTGCGAAAGTTCTTGGCCACGCTGATCACCAGACGCAGGTTGGCCTGGATCATGCGGTCGCGCGCCTGGGCGGCCCGGCGCTGCAGCCGCTCATGCTCCTCGACGCTGATCTCGCCCTGCGCCAGACGCACCTCCGACTCAGCCGCCGAGCGGATGTGCGTAGCCAGCTCACACTCCTCCTCCGCGGTCAGCAGAGGATAGTGCCTGATCTGGCGGAGGTAATCTCCAATGGCGGATTCGAGCTTCGAGGCCATCTGTCAACCAACCCCTCATCCGATACGGTCGGCATCCACCAACGGTTCTGACACGCGCTGCACGCAGGAAGACCGCGCAACCCCAACCTCGTATCGGTATGCGACCGCGCCCCGTCCAATGAATGAACACTATAGCGGATCGGACCCGCGGAGGCGAGCGTTTATCAGGCAGGCTGCGATGTGCGGCGAGCGTCAGCATTGTGCGCGGCAGGACATCACGTGGGGGGTGCAGGCGTCCCGCCCGCGTCGCTGACGCGCTACTGGCGGGCGGGGACGCCCGCACTACGCACGGACTTGACGCTCACTCGCGATGCGTGCTGCAAGCCGGGGCGCCGGGTCAGCCGGCCGGCGGCGGTTCACCGGTCGGACAAGCCGGCGACACAAGCCCCACCGCGGCCAGCAGCCGCCCGAGGCACTCCAGCGGCAACCCGACCACGTTGGAGAAGCTACCCGCGATCCGCTGGATGAGCCGGTCGCCCACGTCCTGAATCCCGTAGGCGCCCGCCTTGCCGCGCCACTCGGTCCCGGCCACGTAGGCCGTGATGGCAACCGCGTCGTCGCGCATCCACACGCGCGTTCGGTCGTGTCGGATGATCCGCTCAACGCGCTTGGCGACCCGTACCAGGCTCACGCCAGTGATTACCGCACTCTCGCGGCCGGCCTGCAACTGGAGCATGCGCCGCGCGTGGTCCGCGTCGGCCGGCTTGCCCAGCAGTCGCCCCTGGCAGACCACGACCGTATCAGCCCCGAGTACCCAACAGCCCGGGTGATCCTCGGCGACCGCGCGGGCCTTGAAATACGCCAGTGCCTCGGCCCAGGCGGGCGGCGAGAGCATGGCCGGCTTGTGTTGCGGCTCGACACGCGAACACGGCTGAACATCGAAGCGCGGCGTCAGCCTGGCGAGCAGCTCGCGCCGCCGCGGGCTGGCTGAGGCCAGAATGAGTCTTTCGCTGAGCGGCACCTGCGTTTCTCGGCAAGCCTTTGACCCTTTCCCCGACGGTCATTAGATAGGGCCGTATGGCAACGGTCAAAGCTACCGTTCGCAGGTGGCCGCGGCGGGGATCGACGACGCGCCGCCACCGCTTCGGGGCGCACCTTTCGATCGCGGGCGGCATGCAGCGGGCAATCGCCGAAGCGCTGCGTTTCCGCATGGACACCGTCCAAGTGTTCGTCAAGAACCAGCGGCAGTGGCGGGCGGTGCCGTTGAAGGCGGATGACGTTGACCGCTGGCACGAGCTGTTGGCCACGCCGGGGTTCGGGCCCCCTGTGGCCCACGCGACCTATTTGATCAACCTGGCCTCGCCGGACCGGGGCCTGTACGCGCGCAGCCGGGCGGCCTTCACCGAGGAGCTCCAGCGCTGTCAGACGTTGGGGATTCCGTACCTGGTCGTGCATCCAGGGGCGGCGCGCGAAGCTCCGGTTGGACGGGCGATCGAGCGTGTGGCGGCGGCGCTGAACAGAATCTTCGACCGCGACCCGCGGCTGACCACAATGCCGTTGCTGGAGACCACCGCCGGGCAGGGGACCGCGCTGGGGTCGAGCTTCGAGCAGCTTGCGGAGATTATCGGGCGTTTGCAGGAGCCGGCTCGCGTCGGCATCTGCATCGATACCTGTCACGTCTTCGCCGCCGGCTATGACATTCGCGACGCCGAACAATACGACGCCATGATCGAGCTCGCCGATCGCTGTGTCGGCCTCGATCGCATCCGCTGCTGGCACCTCAATGACAGCAAAACCGACCTCGGCTCACGCGTCGATCGGCACGAGCACATCGGCCACGGCCGCATCGGCTCGGCCGGCTTCCGCAATCTCCTGGCCGATCCCCGCTTTTACGGCGTGCCGATGATCCTCGAAACGCCGAAGGGCAAAGACCCCGGCGGGAAAGAATGGGACCGCCTCAACCTGCGCCGGCTACGCTCGCTGGCCGCACGCGTCACCGGGTCACGCACCCAGTCGCGGACCAAGATGGGTGCCCCAGGCTTGCAGCCTGGGGGACTGACCAGGTAACGGGCTACGTGCCGAGCATGATAGAGACCTGCGATGGTGGATTGCACTCGATTCCGTCCCCCACCCTGAAAGGTGGGGCACCCGCACACCTGCACCCGCACACCTGCCCCGGGCTCCGCGGACCGCGCCGGTTGTGCCGCGAACCGCCGTAGGTGATATCATCCGCTGCCTGTATAGCATCGTTTGTGTCGAGGCAGCCATCCGCTACGGCCGATCAGAGGGAGACGGAGAACGATGCCGAACCAGCTTGATCATCGCGGCGTTCGAGACCTGTGGCGCAGGTCTCCTTTCTGCGGGTCCACAGCCGATAGGGGGGAGCGGCGGCTGGTCGGGGGTACCGGGGGCGGGCGCATCTGATGGGCGTGAGTGCGGGCCAACCCTACCCTCTCGGCGCCGCCTGGGACGGGGCGGGGGCAAACTTCGCCATCTTCTCGGAGAACGCCACTGCCGTTGAGCTCTGCCTGTTCGACGGGCCCGACGACGCGGAGGAGTCGGCCCGCATCCCAATCACACAGTGCACCGATGGGGTCTGGCACGTCTACTGCGCAGAGGTTCGGCCCGGACAGCTCTACGGCTACCGCGTGCACGGCCCCTACGCCCCGCAGGAGGGTAACCGCTTTAATCCGAACAAGCTGCTGCTCGACCCATACGCCAAGGCCGTCAGCAGCCCCGCGCAGTGGCACGAGTTACAGTGCGGCTACGTCCCCGGCGACGAGCAAGAAGACCTGTCCTTCGACAGCCGGAACAGCGCGCCGGTCGTACCCAAGAGTATCGTGGTGGACACTGCCTATGCATGGGGCGATGACCGGCCGCTGCGCGTCCCGTGGGACCGCACGGTTATCTACGAGTGCCACGTGAAGGGGTTGACCGCCCGCCACCCCGACATTCCTCCCCATCTGCACGGCACGTTTGCCGGCCTGGCCAGCGCCCCGATCATCGAGCACCTGGCCAAGCTGGGCGTGACCGCCGTGGAGCTGTTGCCGGTCCAGCAGGCGTTTGACGAGAAGCCATTGGTTGAGCAGGGTTTGGTGAACTACTGGGCGTATAACACGGTCGGCTTCTTCGCCCCGCACGCCCGTTACGCCACCGACACGCTCGGCCGGCAGGTACATGAGTTCAAGTCGATGGTCGCCGCACTGCACGGGGCGGGGATCGAGGTGATTTTGGACGTGGTGTACAACCACACCGGCGAGGGCACCCACCGCGGGCCGACGCTCTGCTTGCGGGGCATCGACAACGCGGTCTATTACCGGCTTAACCGCGAGGATCACCGCCGGTACGAGGATTTCAGTTGGTGTGGCAACGCGCTCGACCTGCGCCACGCGCGTGTCCTGCAACTGGTGCTGGACAGTCTGCGCTATTGGGTGCAGGACATGCACGTGGACGGGTTCCGGTTCGACCTGACGCCGGCGTTGGCGCGTGGCGACGACGGTTTCGAGCGTGAGCACGCGTTTTTCGCCGCCGTGCTACAAGACCCGGTGCTCACGCAGGTCAAGCTGATCGCCGAACCCTGGGACCTGGGCCCCGGCGGGTACCAGCTCGGGAACTTCCCGCGCGGCTGGGCCGAATGGAACGACCGCCTTCGGGACGGGGTTCGGCGGTTTTGGCGTGGGGACGACCACCAACTCGGCGAGATCGCTCGCCGGCTCTCCGGGAGCAGCGACGTGTTCGCGCCGAGCGGTCGCGATGCCTGCGCCGGCGTCAATTACGTCGCTGCCCACGACGGCTTTACGCTGCACGACCTGGTCAGCTACGAGCAGAAGCACAACGAGGCCAACGGCGAGGAGAACCGCGACGGCTACGACGACAACATAAGCTGCAATTGGGGCGTGGAGGGGCCGACGGATCAGGTCGAGATCGTCCGGCTCCGCGAACAGATGAAGCGGAACCTCCTGGCGAGCGTCGCGTTCTCGTTGGGCATCCCGATGCTGTCCGCCGGCGACGAGCTGGGCCGCACGCAGCAGGGCAACAACAACGCCTATTGCCAGGACAACGAGATTTCCTGGGTGAACTGGGAGTTGGATGAATCGCAGACGGAGTTGCTGGCCTTTGCCAGGCGTGTGTTGGCCGTCCGTCGCGCGAAGGCCGATCTGCTCCGCTGCGCGTTTTTCCGGGGTGACTCCGAGTGCGGAAGTGGGGTAAAAGACCTGACGTGGCTTCGCCCAAACGGGGCGGAGATGGCCGAGGCTGACTGGGGCAGCGCCAAGCAGCGCGCCCTGGGTATGTTGATGCACCGGCACGGGAGCGATGAGGCACCGCGGTCCGCGTCGCTGCCGCCCGGCGTGCCGAACACGCTGCTGTTGCTCCTGAACGCCGGGCGGCGTTCGTGCCGGTTTCGCCTGCCGGTCATTCCGGAGCCGGGCCGGTGGCTTTGGGTGCTGGGCACGGCGTCCGACCGTGCCCCGGCCCGGGCCCTTCGTGGCCAGGCCGTGCGGGTCCAGGCGCACTCATTAGTCCTGCTGAAATACGAGCCGACTGCGTGAAAAACAAGGCGAAAACAGCGGTGCCGAGGCCGGAGCCCGGGTCGGCAGACTTCGATCCTTCCCAATGGGAGCGCCTGCGCGCCGGCGATCACACCGAACCTCATCGGCTGCTCGGCGCGCATCCGGCGACCCACGCTGGGACGGAGGGCCTGGTGGTGCGTGCGTTCCACCCGGACGCCGACCGCGTCGAGTGCGTGCTCGGCGACGGGAAGGTTATCGCGTTGACGTCCGTGGCCGAGGGCGGGCTCTTCGCCGCCTTCGTCGAGCGGGCGCGGCTTCCGCTGGAGTATCGGCTGCGCTTCCACTTTCGCGACGGCAATGCCTGGGAACGGGACGACCCATACCGCTTCCTTCCGACGATCGGCGATGTGGACCTGCACCTGTTCAACGAGGGCAAGCACTGGCGGCTGTGGGAACGGGTCGGATCGCACCCGCGGCGCATCGACGGCGTGGACGGCGTAGCCTTCGCCGTCTGGGCCCCGAGTGCCCGCCGGGTCAGCGTGGTCGGCGACTTCTGCGGCTGGGACGGGCGGCTCTTGCCGATGCGACAGATGGGCTCTTCCGGCGTGTTCGAGCTGTTCGTGCCGGGCATCGCTCCGGGAACACTGTACAAGTACGAGATCAAGACCGCCGAGGGGGCGATCCGCATCAAGACCGACCCGTTCGCCTTTGCGATGGAGCCCCCGCCCGGCCATGCCTCCCGCGTTTTCGCCTCGTCATACAGTTGGGGCGATGGGGATTGGATGGCGACGCGTAACGACCGCGATCCGCTGCGCGAGCCGATGTCCATCTATGAGCTGCACGTGGGCTCGTGGGCACGGGTGCCGGAGGAAGGCAATCGCCCGCTCAACTTCCGCGAGATCGCCCCCAAGCTGGTCGAGCACGTACGGCGTTTCGGCTTCACCCACGTCGAGCTGCTACCGGTTGCCGAGCATCCGCTCGGGGCCTCGTGGGGTTACCAGGTAACCGGTTATTACGCCGTCACCTCGCGCTGGGGCACGCCGGACGACTTCCGCTACTTCGTGGATTGCTGCCACCGCAAGGGCGTGGGCGTGATCCTCGACTGGGTGCCGGCCCACTTCCCCAGGGACGATTTCGCCCTGCGGCGCTTCGACGGGACGGCCCTCTACGAACACGCCGACCCACGCCTCGGCGAGCACCCGGACTGGGGCACGCTCATCTTCAACTACGACCGTCATGAGGTGCGGAACTTCCTCATCGCCAACGCCCTGTACTGGCTGCGCGAGTTCCACGTGGACGGGCTGCGCGTCGATGCCGTCGCCTCAATGCTCTATTTGGACTACAGCCGCAATGAAGGCGAATGGCTGCCGAACCCGTACGGCGGCAGAGAGAACATCGCGGCGATCGAGCTCCTGCGCGAGTGCAACGAGGTCATCCACAGTGAGTGCCCCGGGTGCTTCACCGTGGCCGAGGAGTCCACCGCTTGGTCAGGCGTGACGCGGCCGGCGAGCGTCTGGGGCGGCTTGGGGTTCACCTTCAAATGGAACATGGGCTGGATGCACGACACGCTGCTGTACTTCTCCAAGGCCCCGGTCCATCGCCGGTACCACCAGAACGACCTCACCTTCGCCATGCTGTACGAATACACCGAGCACTTCATCAACGCCCTGTCGCACGATGAGGTAGCCCACGGCAAGAGGACCCTGCTGGAGAAGATGCCCGGCGACATCTGGCAGAAGTTCGCCAACCTGCGGCTGCTGCTGGCTTACCAATACACGCGGCCGGGCAAGAAGCTGCTGTTCATGGGCACCGAGCTGGCCCCCTACGGCGAGTGGTACTTCGACGCGAGTCTGGACTGGCACCTGGCCGACGACCCCATGCGGGTCGGGTTGGCGCGGTTCATGGAGGAGCTGGGACGGCTGTACGTGGCGACGCCCTGCCTGTGGCGTGGCGATCCGGACCCGTCCGGGTTCTACTGGATTGACGCTTCCGATTGCGACAACTCGGTCGTCTCGTACGTGCGGCGGGACGGAGATGACTTCGTGATCGTCGTGCTGAACTTGACGCCGATCCCGCGCGACAACTACCGCATCGGGGCACCGCGGGCCGGCCGCTACGTCAAGCGTTTCAACAGCGACGAGGCCGCCTACGCCGGCAGCGGGTATCCCGTGCCGGACGAACTCGAGACCGAGCCGGTCGCCATGCACGGCCACCCGCAGTCGCTACGCCTTTCGCTCCCGCCGTTGGGTGGGCTGGTGCTTGTCCCGGCTGACTGATCGGCATGCGGCCGCGCTTTGATCCCAATCACGAGTAACACGCGCACGTGCAAGACACGGCTGACCCTTCGAGCAGGCTCAGGGCAGGCACAGCCGTGCCACCCTCGGGAAATGCTCTCGCGTGGCTCGGCAGAAGCCTTCTGTTACGTGCGCAGTTGTGAGCGGAGCTCACGCTCGGCCTGGAGCCAATCGGCCACGGGGTCGCCGGGCCTGTCGTTTCGCGCGAGATAGATCTCGTACGCCCGCTGGCGAACGTCATCCTGCGTGGGTCCCGCTAAGCCGATGACCTGCCGGACGGTCTTCGACTTGACCATAGTGCGGGATGGCTTGGGGTTCGTGCTGGTCTTCCGCACCTTGACAGTGCGGCGCGCGGGCTTATCACTCCGTTGTCGGGCCATCTCGGCTTCCTCCACGAATGAGTAGCTTATATTCATTTCGCTGCTGGGTGTGTTGTCAAGGACAGATTTGTAGACGCTTTCGGTGGCGGCCGCAATCGTGTCCCAGGAGAAGCGTGTTTCGGCTTCGCGGCGGCCGTTGCGGCCCATTCGCCGCCCGCTTTTCGTATCCGCCAGTAGCCGCGACACCCCCCAACCGATCGACCCCACGTTGTCGGGGACGGTCAGGCCGGTATCCTCGTTGCGGACGAGCTCGGCGGGTCCGCCCTGACGTGTGGCCACCACCGGCTTGCTGGCGCTCCAGGCCTCCAAAATCACGATGCCGAATGGCTCGTTGCGGCTCGGGACGCAGACGAGGTCCGCGCCTTTGAACAGGCCGACCAGCTCGGTCCCATCGCGATGGCCTAGAAAGCGGGTGGCCGGTGCCACGCCGATCGCCGCCACCCGTTCTTCCAGACCGCCGCGCATGTGGCCGTCACCGGCGAAGACGAATTTCGCCTGCGGGTGTTGGTGCAATACCCCCGGCAGTGCATCCACCAACAGGTCGGGGCCCTTCTGCCAAGCCAGGCGGCCGGCGAACAACACCAGCGGGTCATCCAGCCCGACGGCGTAGCGCGCCCGCACCGAACCGACGTCGATCTCCGCGTCGAACCGCCGCACGTCAACTCCGTTGTAGATGACGTGTACCTTGTCAGCCGGCGCGCCGTACAACTGCTGTACCTCCGCCCGCAGCGCGCGCGACACGCAGATGACGCGCTCGGCGACGTAGGTTCCCTCCCACTCGACCTGGCGAATCTGCCACGACAGGCCGTCGCAGAGCTGATTCCCGCGGCGGCCGAACTCGGTCGAGTGCATGGTCAGGACTGTGCGGCAGGCGCGCTCGTTCTTGGCCTGCGCGAGGGCCTTGGCGCTGAGCCAATCGTGCCCGTGGATGATGTCGAAGGGCTGGGGAAGCTGCGCCTCGACCTCGCCGAGGTGCCAGACGAAGCTGCGACACATCCGCTCGTTGTCGGTCACGAAGTCAGGATGGCCGTCGTAGCGGCAGCGGTGGTAATGGACCCCGTTCACCCGCTCGTAGCCAGACTGCCCCGGCCCCATGCGGGTGAATACGTGCACGTCGTGTCCGCGGCGGGCGAGGGTGGCGGCCAACTCGCTGACGTGCTCGGCCAGCCCGCCGACCGCGATCGAGTGCCGGCTCTCCCACGACAGCAAGGCGATTCGCATCGGCGTCACCTTTTGCGCTGCATGAGACATTCTGACCGCCCTCCCTGGCAGGCCCGCATGGATACCCGCGTATTGTTACGCGCCGCCCCGGAAAACGCCAGTACCCAGCGCGAATTACCGGGGAAACGCTTCCCGCGCCGGCCGCTGACCCGACGTGTGCCCGGGTTCACTCGATCCCGTTGCCACACGTGCTCTGGATAAGCTAAGCTACGGCCCGGGCGTCAACGGATTCCACGGATTGGGAATGAGAGGCAAGCGGCGGTCACGCGGACGGGAGGCCGGCCCGGCCTGTGGTCAACGGGACGTCCGACAGAACGTGCCCAGACAGCGTAACGCCGACCACCGGCCCGACAGCGCGTGCGAACGGCAACGGGCAGAACTTATGTGCCGTTCCCAGCCGATAGGCGAGACATCGAGGCGGCCGCGGACCGGGACGGCGGACCGCTGTGGGGCGCAAGTAAGCAGCCGGGCGAGCCACGAGGCCGAATACCGACATGAACCTGGACTCTCGAACGAACCGTATGACCCACCGGGTTCTCCGGATCGGGAAGGTCATCAAGGCGGGCGCTGACCCCGCCCACGCCCCCCTCATCTTCGAGGTCTCCTGGGAGGTATGCTGGCAGGCCGGCGGTATCTACACCGTCCTGCGCAGCAAGGCTCCCGCCGCCGTTAGCCAGTGGGGCAGCGGCTATTGGCTCATCGGCCCCTATCGCGAGGCGGCCGCCAAGATCGAGTTCGAAGCTCATCCGCCACACGGGGTTGTGGCAGACGCCGTCAACGAGCTGCGCAGCCACGGCGTCGAGCTGCATTGCGGACGCTGGCTGATCACCGGTCGGCCGTGGGTCGTGCTGGTGGATGTCGCTTCAGTGACCCGGCACCTGGCCGAGATGAAGTACTTCCTGTGGAAGGACCTGGGCATCGAGACCCCCGCCGCGGACCGCGAGACGGACGAGATCGTCGCCTTCGGGTACGCAACGGCCGACCTGCTGGCAGCCGTCCGTGACCGGATCGGCGAGCGCCCGATGTTGGCCCAATTCCACGAATGGCAGGCGGCCGTGGCGCTGTCGCTGCTGAAGCACCGGCGGGTCCGCTTCCCAACCCTGTTCACCACTCACGCCACGTTGGTGGGTCGCAGTCTGAGTGCCGCTAGTGTTGACCTCTACGGGCGGCTGGCCCAGGTTGATGCCGAGGCGGTCGCGCGCGAGCACGGGATCGGGCACCGCTTTCACATCGAACGGACGGCCGCCCGGACGTGCGACGTGTTCACCACCGTCTCCGAGATCACGGCGCAGGAGGCGGAGCAGTTTTTCGGTCGGCGTCCGGACGCCCTGTTGCCCAACGGGCTCAACGTGCGGCGTTTCGCGGCCCCGCATGAGTTCCAAAACCTCCACCAGCAGGGTAAAGAGCAGATCCACGAGTTTGTGACCGGGCACTTCTTTCCCAGCTACACCTTCGACCTCGACCGCACGCTCTACGTCTTTACCGCCGGCCGCTACGAGTACCGCAACAAGGGCTTCGACGTGTTCATCGAGGCCCTGCACGAGTTGAACCGCCGGCTGAAAAGCGAGCCCAACGGCGTGACCGTGGTGGCCTTCATCATCGCACCGGCCCGCCGCCACGGGCCGAACGTCGAGACGCTCAACCGGCAGGCGATGCTGAACGAGCTGCGCGACACGTGCGAGTCGATCCAGGAGGAAGTGGGACGCCGCCTGTTCCGCACGGTCTCCACCGGTCGCCTGCCGTCTACCAAGGACCTGATGAACGAGTACGCCCGCATGCAATTGACGCGTATGATGCACGCCTGGTCGCAGGAGTCGCAGCCGACCATCGTCACGCACGACCTGGTAGACGACGCGCACGACCCCGTGCTGTCTCATCTGCGGCGCCGCGGGCTGCTGAACGGCCCGGACGACCCCGTCAAGGTTATCTTCCATCCCGAGTTCATCAGTTCCACCAGTCCCATCCTCGGGCTGGAGTACGATGACTTCGTGCGCGGCTGCAACCTGGGCGTGTTCCCGTCGTACTACGAGCCGTGGGGCTACACGCCGATGGAATGCATCGTCCGCGGTCTGCCGGCCATCACCAGCGACCTGAGCGGGTTCGGTGCGTATCTGATGGACCACGTCCCCGACCACGACGCGGACGGGCTGTATGTTGCCCGGCGTCGGCGGGTGAGCCTCAAGACCACTGTCTACCAGGTCGCCGGGTGGCTGCACGCCCTGACCTGTATGCCGCTGCGCAAACGGATCGAGCTGCGCAACCGAGTCGAGCGTCATGGACAGGCGTTCGACTGGAGCAACATGACCCGCTACTACCGGGCGGCGCAGCGTATGGCCTTTGAGAAGTACTACACCGACCGCGAGATTCTGCCGCAGGAGACCCGCCCGGTGCCGCCGCGCACGCGCAAATCGGCCGAGACCAAGCGCCGCGCCCGTCGCTCCAAGAACTCCGCGACCCGCGAAGGCAGATCAAGCAGCTAACCCGGGCTACTTATAGTCATCCTGAGCGAAGCGAAGGATCTAGCTTTGGGCGCAGGTGGTCTTCCCCATATGCGCCGAGATTCTTCGGTCGCTGCGCACCCTCAGAATGACACCGGTAGCGTGGGCGCCGCAGTCAAGTTCCTGCCGAGCAAACGCTCAGCCCCGCTTCTCCGGCTGGTCGCACCTTCACCCGCGAACGGGTGGGCCACCCGTCGGCGGGTGCCGAGTTGAAAACCCGGGAGCGGGGGCATAGAGTCCATTAGCAAGCTCGAGCTGGACAGCGGGGCGGTCGCGCGGAAAAAGGCATTTCTACGCATATCGCGTATGAAGGCAGGAAAATGAGAAGGGTTTTGGCAGTTGTGGCAGGGTTGGGACTGTGCGTTGGGGCGTACGGTGACATCGAGAGCTATCTGGACTGCTATTATCAAGCGGACGTCACGCCCGGTTCGGACAGTATGGTCCCCGATTTCAACGACGGGACGTACTACACCGTTGACCTGCAGGTAATCGTTTCGGACAACGACGACTGGACCAGCACACACACGGAGGCGACCATCGACAGCGGGGTGTTTTTTGATCACCTGCTCGGCGTTGACACGCCACCGACCGCCCTGTTCGTCCACCTTTACCCGGCGCTGGAGTTTGACTCCTTCTACTGCGCGACGGAGCCGGACCCCGACAATCAGCCGCCTTATAAGGCCCCGTCCTTCGAACTGGAGTGGCACACACCGCAGCAGAAGCTCGCCGCTTGGTTCGACACGCTTCCGAACGGCGGGGTGGGCGAGTTCCTCATCGCCCGCTACACGATCCACGCGCTGCCCGAAGAGTTACCGGTGACGTTCCACGTGCAAGGTGCGCACACGACCATGGACGGCGGCGACCATCTGTACCCGTTCGAGTTCACGTGCGCCATTCCCGAGCCCGGCTCGCTGGCCCTGTTGGGTCTGGGCCTGGCCCTGATGCGCCGGCGTTAGCCCGGGCTACTCGCAGTCATCCTGAGCGACGCGAAGGATCTATCTTTGGAACCAGGCGATCCCCGCACTATGTGCCGAGATTCTTCGGTCGCTGCGCTCCCTCAGAATGACAAGACGCTGCGCTCCCTCAGAATGACAAGACGCTGCGCTCCCTCAGAATGACACCGGTAGCGTGGGCGCTGCAGTCAAGTTCCTGCCGAGCAAACGGTCAGCTCTGGCTCTTTGGTGGTTGAGGTTGCTGCGGCTCGGGTACGGCGGCAGGGGGCGGTTGCGGCGGGCGTTGACCGGTGCGCTTGCGGACCGCCTCGCGCAGGACGTACTCGATCTGCGCGTTCACGCTGCGCAGCTCGTGCTTGGCCCAGCGGTTGAGGCTCTCCCACAAGTCCGGCGGGATGCGCAGCAGTAATGCCTTTTTCTTCTCCGCCATCGTTCCTTACCGGCGGGTGCTCTCCGTCCGCGGTTCAATCCCGGTCGGCCCGCATCGGTTGTAAAGGCCTCGTACGCGTTCCGATCAGCTCGCAGGCCCCAGAGTTCCGAACCGCCGAGCGCGAGCGAGGGGCAGCCGACCGGTCGCTTGCGCTCCCGGTTCGGACGCGGCCGCCCACGAATCAATGCAAATACCTATTACTCGCGCAAGAGCTTCAAGGCCGCTTCCAGCACGGGGTCGGACTTCAGGAAACTCCTTTCCAGTGTTCTGACCCGCACGTCCGGGGCGATACCGACACCTTCGATCGGCGAGCCGTTCGGCTGCATCGACTTCCACGAGGGTAGATAAACGGTGACGCCATTCGGCAACGCCGTCGGCTTGGGGTTGCCCGAGCTGCCGTAGGACCTGGTGCCGACCAGTTTGCAGCCCGGCACTTGCTTCATCATCATCAGAAACGCTTCGCAACTGCTCATGTTCGCGGGCCCGACCAGGACCGCGACCTTACCGCGGTACTTCGGGCGGCCCTTTGTGGGCCCGATCAACCGCTCCAACTCCGGCGTGAATCCGCCCGGCAGATGAGCCGCCCGATTGACGTTCTTGGCGTAGATCCTGGGCTTGTCCATGAAGCAGCCGGCGAACTTGCGGGCCAGCAGCTCATCTCCGCCCGAATTGGTGCGCACGTCGATAATCAACGCCTTGGCGTCGGCGAATTCGTCCAGGGCCTCAAAGGCCGGTTCGAGCGCGTCGTCGCTTCGCTGCCAGCTACTGATCATGATGTAGCCGATGCCGTCCTCGAAGCGGCCGGTGGTGACGCAGGAGCTGCGCACCTTCCAGCCGGGCACGGTCTTCGCCAGGATGGCCAGGTTGACATTGGGCGTGACGCGTCGGCGGTGCGATGGGAACGTCGCCTTGCCCACTTTCAGCCAGATGTGGATGTCCTCGGCGGCCGCCAGCAGCCGGCCGGCCTGCTCGGCGAATTTCGCGGGCGTCTCGGCCTGTTCCAGCTTCTCGGTGTACTTTTCGAACTCCTTGGCCCAGTCCACCTTCAGGCGATCACGGTGCGAATAGTCCTCCATGATCGCTCGGCGAAGCTCGGCGATCGCTGCCCGGTTTTCCTCGACGGTGAGCTTCTCGGGCTTGTCGCGGGCCTTACCGGCGCCCGTGGTGAAGCGAATCGGGTACGGGACGGCCGGCTCGCCGTTCACGCTCCGGAAGTTCGTGAAGGTGTGACTGTTGATGCTCAGCCAGTATTCGTGGTTCGGCTCGAGCTGCACCGGCAAGACGCAGACGCGCGCGCTGATCCAGCGTGCTCGCCCGCGCAGCTTGGGGTACGTCTCGCCGCCGCCGACCCATGAGAAGCCGCCCTGCTCCATGTCCTGGTCAAACTCGACGCGCATCTCCTTCAGGTCCGGATCGACATTGGTGTCGCCGTTATCCGGCACGGCTTTGATGACCCTCGGGCGATCGCCTAGCGCCGGGGCCGTCAGCCCCAGGATGATCAAGAGCCCCGCCGTACCGCGAACACCTTTGATAGCTGTCATGCCTTTCATGATGTCCATCTCCATCTCTGCTCTAGTGCCCTGTCACGCCTTCGCTTTCGGGTAGCGGCCCGCGCCCCGCGCGGCCGTCGCTGGATCGTCAACTTTCTGCGGCCGCGCGGGGCGCGGGCCGCTACGTTCTGAACCCGAAAACCAGGCCGTGACGCAACACTAGGTGTACAATGTGCCCGTGTTCATGACTGGCTGCGCGGCCTGCTCGCCACATAATACCACCAGTAGGTTACTAATCATGGCCGCTTTGCGCTCCTCGTCCAGCTCGACCATCTTGTGGCGCTCGAGGTGCTCGAGGGCCATCTCGACCATCCCGACCGCGCCTTCGACGATGCGGGTGCGGGCGGCGACGATGGCCTCGGCCTGCTGCCGGCGCAACATGGCCCCGGCGATCTCCGGGGCGTAGGCCAGGTGGCTCAGTCGGGCTTCCTCGACGACCACGCCGGCTTTTGTGAGCCGCTCCTGCAGCTCGACCTGTAGCCTCTCGGAGACCTCGTCCATACTGCCACGCAGGGAGGTCTCGCCCTCGATGTTGGCGTCGTACGGGTAGGCACTGGCCAGATGGCGGACGGCCGACTCGCTCTGGACGTTCACGTAGTGCTGGTAATCGTCCACGTCGAAGCTCGCCTGGGCGGTCTCCTCGACCCGCCATACGACCACCGCCGCGATCTCGATTGGGTTACCGCGCTGGTCGTTCACCTTGATCGTGTCGGTGTTGAAGTTGCGGGTTCGTAGCGAGAGCTTGATCTTCTGATAGAAGGGGTTGGCCCAGTGGAACCCCGCCCGCCGCACCGTGCCCTTGTACGCCCCGAACAGCAGCAACACCGCCGCCCTGTTCGGCTGCAGCGTGAAGAAGCCGCACAGCAGTACGACCACGATCGCGAAGAGTAACCCGCACACGATCAGCGGTGTCACCGTTGCCAGATCCGGCGCGCGCGGTGCGGCGTGGGCTGCGGCGATGGCATAGCGCACAAACACCAAGATGATGGCGATCTGGACGATCAGAAGGATGGGCAGCATCACCCAGCCGCTGATCGCTCGTCGCAGGGACTCCTTTGACATGCTCATCTTCATCTCCTTAGCCAAGCAGGCCATTCTGCTATTTGCAGTATAGCACAACAATATCGCAATGCAAGCAGATTCCGCGAGATGCAGCCCACGCCGCCTTGGGTCCTATAATAATGCCAACCGTGACACTAAAACACGGTCCAAGTGCGCCGTCCGCAGCGGCCATTGGTCCGTCAGGCACGCCGGTGACCCGCCGGATCAGGGAGCTTCCGTCGCCTGCCCGGAGTCGCTCCAGTCTGTTTCGTACAGCTGGTATTCCGTGAGTTGCAGCCCGAGGCGGGCATACACTTGCCGGGCGCGGGTGTTCTGGCGATCCACGTAGAGTCGCAGGCCGCAGACACCCGGCGTCTCGCGGGCCCTCCGCTCGATCCAGGTGTGCAGAGTCCGGTAGACGCCCTGGCGGCGGGCGGCGGGTGCCACGTATACGCTCTGAATCCACCAGAACATCCCGTCGCGCCAATCACTCCATTCATAGGTGATCAGCAACTGCCCGATCACCCTCCCGTCCAGCTCGGCCAGGTAGTACACTCCCTGGGACGGATCGGCCAGCAGGCGCCGAACGCCGGAGCGGACCGTTTCAAGCTCGAGTTGCCGGCCCTCGGTTTCTTCCGCCATGGCGAGGTTGCCGGCGACGATCGCCTCGAGGTCATCAGCGGTGGCAGGGCGGACAGTGATCTCGTTCATGCTCGTACCGCGTATGGTTGCTGGTACACACCTGCGTGAGGCGAATCAGAGCTCCAAGAGCCAGCAACGGCAGTCCGAACCCCAAGCGCAAGCGAGGGGCCCAGAAACGGGTCAAATGCCGGTCGCTCGCGCTCCCGGTTCGGACGCAGCGTATCCGCTGAGGGAGAGATGATCCAGCAGTGGCAGAACAAGCGCGTGACCGTGATGGGCCTGGGCCGCTTCGGCGGCGGGATCGGCGTGACGCGCTGGCTGGCCAGCGCCGGCGCGCGGGTCACCGTCACCGATCTGCAGCCGCTTGAAAAGCTGACGGCGTCGCTCGAAGAGATCGCGGGGTTGGACGTGACGCTGCGGCTCGGCGGGCACGACGAGCGCGACTTCCACCAGGCGGACCTGATCGTAGCCAGCCCGGCCGTCCCGGACGATTCGCCGTTCCTGCAAGTCGCCCGCTCGGCTGGCGTGCCCATAACCACGGAGATCAACCTGTTCGTCGAGCGCTGTCCGGCCTGCTGCATAGGCGTTACCGGGTCGGTCGGCAAGAGCACCATCACGGCGATGGTCGGCCACGTGCTGCGCGAAACGCTGGCTGACCGGCGAGTCTGGGTCGGCGGAAACATCGGCCGCTCGTTGCTGGAGGAGCTGCCCGAGATCGCTGCGGATGACGTCGGCGTGCTCGAGCTGTCGAGTTTCCAGCTTCAGCACACGCCGGCGGTGCGCTGGAGCCCACACGTGGCCGTCATCACGAACATCACGCCGAACCATCTCGATCGGCACGGCACATTCGCTGCGTACCTGGCCGCCAAGCTCAACATCGTCCGCTTTCAGGAGCGCGGGAGCGACGTGGTTGTCATTGAAGACGCCGACGAGTTGAAGCACCACTTCGGCTTGGCGGTCGGTGACTTGGCCGGCGTGTGGCGCTACGGCCTCGACGACGATACGCCGATCGCGACGATGGGCTCCGCCTCGGCGAACGACCGCGCCAATCGTCGGCTTCGCTGGCCGGGCGTAAACCTGAGCGTTCCGGGCCGGCATAACCGGCAGAATGCGGCGGCGGCGCTCACCGTGGCGAACGCGGTGGGTGTGCCGATGGAGAAGGCGATCGCCGCGCTGGCAACGTTTCCCGGTTTGCCGCACCGGCTGCAACGCGTGCTCGTCCGAGACGGTGTGACGTATTACAACGACTCGAAGTCGACCACACCCGAGGCGGCGATCACGGCCATGAACGCAATCGACAGCCCGCTGCTGGTAATCCTGGGCGGATATGACAAGGGGATCGATCTGGCGTCCGCCGCGCGTGTGGCCGCCCAGCGGAGCAGATTCGCGGCCTGTGTTGGGCAAACCGGCCCAACGCTAGTCGCGGCGATTCGGGCGCTGGGTGGAGAGGCCGCTGTTTTCGACGACCTGGCGGCGGCGGTCGCGGCGTGTCGGCGACGAGCGCAAGCGGGCGACGCCGTGTTGCTCTCACCCGGCTGCGCGTCGTGGGACATGTTCGAGGACTACCGGGCCCGGGGCGAGGCCTTCAAGCGGCTGGTCGGCGGGGTGCGGAGGTTAAATGGTTAAGTAGTGAAATGGTGGAATGGTGGAACGGTGAAATGGTTAAATGGGCAGAGGGCCACAAGCGTGTCCGTGTCCGCGCGCGGGCTCCCATTTGACCACTTGACCATTCAACCGCTTACCCCTGCTCGGTAGAAAAGCCTGCGTCGCATGTCATTCCGAGAAGCGCAGCGACGAGGAATCTAACCGCAAATGCGGAATTCGTCGAAACTCCTGGCCAGATCCCTCCTCCCTTCGGTCGTCGGGATGACACTGAATTTGCCCTTTTCTACAAAGCAGCTTACCCCCCTTTGTCCGTCTCCTGCTTGTTCTTCCGCGCCTCCTTCGACAGCGGCTCGGGCAAATCCTTCAAGCGTTTCTTGGCCTTGGCGGCGGCCGGGCTGGTCGGGTGCTCGTCGATCGCCCTCTCGTAGTGCTCGCGGGCCAAGTCGTACATCTCCACCTTGGCGAAGCGGTCTCCCAGGTCCAGCCAGCGTTCCGCCCGGCCTGCGTCCCGCCATTCCTTGACGTGCTGCTGGATGGCCGAATCGGTGGTGATGCGCTCGATGGCGGCCTGGGCCTGCTTGGCCGCCTCGCTGTCCTTGAATTCCTTGACCACCTCTTCATACGTGTCCAGGGCCTTGAGGTAGCGCCTGTCGGCCTCGAAGTCGGCGGCCTCATCGAGCGCTACTTCGGCTTCGGCCTTCTTGCGCTCGGCCCGGATCATCTCCTTGGATTTCCGCTCTGCCCGCAGACGGGCGATCTCGTCCTCGGCCGCGTGGGCCACGTCGGTGGTCTCGAAGCGCACGCTGATGACCGACACGATGCGACAAGCCGTTTCGTAATCGCCCGCGCGCTGGGCCTCCTTGGCCTCCTCCAGCCATTTTTCCGCCGCCTGCTCCAGCTTCTCCATCAGCGTGTGGGCTTTCTCAGCCAGTTCGGCGTTTTCCTCCTCGAGGTCGGCCAGCTTCGCGGCGATGGTGTATGCTCGGCCGTAGTCACGCTCCTCGTGCAACTGCTCGGCCTTGCGGAGCCGACTCTGCTCGGCGGCCAGGTCGGCGCAGACCGGCGGCGACCGCCGCATCAGCTCCACCAGCCGGTCTTCCAGGTTCTTTTCCGGGTTCCCGCGCCAGGCCACTTTCATGTCCGGGTCGATCAGGTAGGCATAGGGCAGGCTCGGAACCTGGTATAATCTGTGCGCGTTGCCGTAGCCGACGAAGAACTCGACCTGCTTCTCGTTGGCGACCTCCTCGACGTCCTTCTTCTCCTCCGGCGTCGCGGCGATGATCATGACGCCCCTGGGGCGGTATTCCCTGTGGATCTCGTTGAGGCTGGGGATCATGTCGAGCGAGCGGCTGCTCGTTGATCGCCAGAAGAACAGCAGGACGATGCGTCCCTCGTAGCTGCTCAGGCGGTGCTCCTCGTCCTCGTCCCTGTCCCTGCTGCGATCGGTATCCTCAATCTCAAAATCAGGTGCCGGGTCGCCGACGTGTTGCGCCAGGGCGTTGCCGCCCATTAGCCCCAGACAAGCCAAGGTCGCGATTCCTAGAGCCGTTCGCATGACATTGCTCCCGTACAGGTTGCGCTAGCCCTAAGGTTCAATGTAGCATCCCAGGCGGAGGCTGCCAACGCATTTTGGCGGGTGCCGGGCGGGATTTGACAGCGGCGGGCGGTTTTCGTACCGTATTGGTGCGGATTGGCCCGCGGCCCGATCGATACTCCAAGGAGACGCGATGAACGTCAGCATCAAGTACTGCGTGGAATGAAACTACCTCCCCAAGGCCTCCAGTTTGGCGGCCGCGATCAAAAAGGCGCTCGGCGTCGAGACGAAGCTCATCGAGGGAGGCGGCGGGATCTTTGACGTCAAAGCCGACGGCAAGCTCATCTACAGCAAACACCAAACCGGGCGGTTCCCCGATGATCACGAGGTGCTGGAAGCGCTGAAGGCCCGGGTGACGTAGGCGGGCCGAAAGCTACCCCGACGAGTGACGTGCATCCGCGAGCGTGGGCGAGGCCGTGTACCTCGCCGGGCGGGCCCACGTACCTCGTCACCTGCTTGAATGAAAAGGGCGAATCATGCGTATAGCCGTTACCGGGGCAACCGGGTTTCTGGGTCGCTACATCGTCACGCGCCTGGCCGAGAAGGAGCACGGCTGTCGCTGCTGGTACCGGTCAAACAGTGACCGCGGTGGAACCGATGCGGCCGAAGGGCGGATCGAGTGGCTGGCGGGTGAGTTGGGCGACGCGGACGCCGGCCGGGCGCTGGTCGAAGGCTGTGACGCCGTCGTACACGCGGCGCTGTACCGTCCGGGGGCCGGGTTCACTGGCGCCGAGGGCGACCTCGCTGAGTTTGTCAAGAAAAACGTCCTCGGGACGATCCGACTGATCGAGGCCGCCCGGACGGCAGGCGTGAAGCGCTTCGTCTTCATCGCCACTTGTGCGGTCCACGATCGGATCCTCGACGACCGTCCACTGGATGAGGCCCACCCACTCTGGCCGTTCAGCCACTATGGTGCGCACAAGGCGGCGATCGAGAAGTTCGTGCACAGCTACGGGCTGGGCCAGGGCTACGGAATATGCTCGCTACGCCCGACCGGCATTTACGGCCTCGCCCACCCGGGGACGAAGAGCAAGTGGTTCGGCCTGGTCCAGGCGGTGAAAACGGGGCAGCAAGTCCGGTGCGAGGGTGCCGGTAAGGAGGTCCACGCCGCCGATGTCGCCCGGGCGGTCGAAATTCTGCTGAATGCACCGGCAAAGAAGATCATCGGCGAAGCGTTCAACTGCTACGACATGTACATCTCCGAATACGACGTGGCCACGATCGCCAAAGAGTTGTCCGGCAGCAAGGCTAAGATCATCGGCCAGCAGAAACGGCCGAAACATCAGATCGAGACCGCCAAGCTGCGCGCGCTGGGCATGGAGTTCGGCGGCCGCCCGCTGCTTGAGGCGACGGTTGCGGCGTTGCTCCGCCCCTAAGGCCGCCTAACAGAACCGGGAGCGCAAGCGACCGGCCAGATCGGGCGCTCCCATATCTACGCGGCCCCTCGCTTGCGCTCGGGGTTCTGTTAGGGACTCTAATTCGTTAACTGGCCAAGAGGTCAGACTGCAGCTGGCCGGCGAGTACGAGAACTCGCAGTGCCCGCCGATCGGCCGCCTGGCGGGACGCCCCACGGGTTGAAAACCTTATTGCGGCTTGCAGGCACTTCCGGCTATTCTACTCATATCTCGACCTACTCAGGGCTGGTGGAGCAGCCCGTCGATAAGACCGCAAGACACATGAGTACGCGGCAGAAGAGATTCCGAATCGCGCTGTCATTCCCCGGCGAGCACCGGGCATTCGTCGAGCAAGTCGCCGCGCACCTGGCCAGCCGTGTCGGACAGGAACGGGTGCTTTACGACAAATACTACGAAGCCGAGTTCGCCCGGCCTGATCTCGACACCTACCTCCAGCATCTTTATCACGACGAATCCGAGCTGATCGCGGTATTCCTCTGTGCCGATTATCAGCGCAAAGAATGGTGCGGCTTGGAGTGGCGGGCCATCCGCGATCTCATCAAGATGCGTGAGGTCTCCACGGTCATGCCCTTTCGCTTCGACGATACGGAAATCCCGGGACTGTTCTCGATCGACGGCTACATCTGGATTGGTGATCGACCGGCGCAGGAGGTCGCTGATCTCATTCTCGAGAGGATGCGGCTCAATTCCACTTCTTCCGCCGGTACGGCCGCACCGGCAACAGCCGCCACGACCCCCGAGATTGCTCCCACACGCCTCCGGCGCGGGGCTGAGCACCTATTCGGGCGCGAGAAAGAGCTGGCCGAGCTCGACCAGGCTTGGAACGACCCGGCTAAGCACGTCCTGACCATCGTGGCCTGGGGCGGCGTGGGGAAGACGGCGCTGGTGGTCGAGTGGATGGCGCGGCAGTCGGCCGGCGGCTGGCCCGGCTTCGAGCGCGTCTTCGACTGGTCCTTCTACAGCCAGGGCACGCGCGAGCAGGGCGCCGCCTCGGCCGACCCGTTCATGGCGAAGGGACTCGAGTTCTTCGGCGATGAAGAAATGGCCAAGAGCGCGGCCTCGCCGTGGGACAAGGGGGTGCGCCTGGCTCAGCTCGTCGCCCAGCGGCGCACGCTGCTGGTGCTCGACGGCATCGAGCCGCTGCAATACCCGCCCGGCCCGCTCGCCGGGCAGCTCAAGGACCCCGCGCTGGAGACCCTGCTCCGCGGTCTGGCGCAGCAGAACCCCGGCCTCTGCCTGGTGACCACGCGCGAGCACGTGGCCGACCTGGCGCCCTTCCGCGACACCACCGCGCCCGAGTGGGAGTTGGAGCACTTGAGCGAGGAGGCCGGCACCGCGTTGCTCCACCGGACAGGAGCGACACGGGCGGGAGCAGCCGAGATCAAGCCGGACGACGCGGAGCTACTGGACGCGAGCCGGGAAGTCCAAGGGCACGCACTGACGCTCCGTCTCCTTGGGCGCTACCTCGCTAAGGCGCATCAGGGTGACATCCGCAAGCGCGACCGGGTGAAGTTTGTGGAGGCGGACGCCAAGATTCAGGGTGGCCATGCCTTCAAGACGATGGCGGCTTACGAGAAGTGGCTGGCCCAGGGCGGTGAGGACGGCGTGCGCGCGCTGGCTGTCCTGCGCCTGCTGGGGCTGTTCGACCGGCCGGCCGACGCCGGTTGCCTGACGGCGCTGCGCCGCGAGCCGGCTATCCGTGGGCTGACCGAGCCACTGGTCGGCCTGGACCAAGACGACTGGAACCTAGCGGTATCGTTCCTTGCCGACTGCGACCTCATCTCCGTTCAATCCGACCAATCCGCAATCCCCAATCCCCAATCGTCAATCGACGCTCATCCGTTGATCCGCGAGTACTTCGCCAAACAACTCCGCCAGAAGAATCCGAAAGCCTGGCGCTCCGCCCACCGGCGACTCTACGAGCATCTCACAGAAACCACGGAGGACAAGCGGGAAGCGACGCTCGAAGACCTCCAGCCGCTCTACCAGGCCGTGGCCCATGGCTGCCAGGCGGGGTTGTACGAGGAGGCTCGCGCGAGCATCTACCGCGACCGCATCCAGCGAGGGACAGACCGGTACAGCACATTCAAGCTCGGCGCGATCGGTGCGGACTTGGGTGCCGTCGCCTGCTTCTTCGAGCAGCCGTGGAGCCGAATCTCAACTGCGCTTTCGGAAGCCGACCAGGCCTGGATGCTGAACGAGGCCGCCTTCCGCCTGCGCGCCTTGGGGCGGCTGACCGAGGCCCTCAAGCCGATGCGCACTGGACTCGCGAGCTACGTCAAACAAGAAGAATGGGCGTTTGCCGCCCGCCTTGCGAGCAACCTGAGCGAGCTGGAGCTGACGCTGGGCCACGTGGGCGACGCGCTGCGCGACGCCGAGCAGTCCGTCGCGTTCGCTGACCGCAAGGAAGACTGGGATTGGCGAATGGCGAGTCGCACGACGCTGGCCGATGCGCTGCATCAGGCGGGCCGGCGCCCCGAGGCGCTGCCGCGCTTCCATCACGCAGAGGCCATGCAGGCCAAGGAGCAGCCGGAATACCCGCTGCTCTACTCGTTTCGGGGCTTCCTGTATTGCGAGCTGCTCCTCGGCGAAGTCGAGCGCGCCGCGTGGCAACAGACGCTAAATCCGCAATCCCCAATCCGAAATCCGCAATGGGAAGAGGTTTGCCGCGAAGTCGAGCAGCGCGCGACGCAGACGCTCAAGTGGGAAGAGGAGTTTGCCGGTGCCCCTCTCCTGGACTTCGCGCTGCACCACCTCACGCTGGGCCGCGCTGCGCTCTGCCGGGCCGTGCTGACCGATTCGAAGAGCCACCAGGCCGAGGCTCTCCAGGGCGCCCGCCGACAGCTCACCGATGCCGTGGACGGCCTCCGCCGTTCCGGGAATCAGGACGACGTTCCAGGCGGTCTGCTCTCGCGCGCGTGGCTGGGGTCTGTGGAGGGCGATCCCGATGCATCCCGACGCGACCTGGACGAAGCCTGGCAGATCGCCGAGCGCGGCCCCATGCGGCTCTTCATGGCCGACATCCACCTGCACCGCGCCCGCCTCTTCCATGCCGTCGAGCCGTATCCGTGGAAGAGCCCCAAGGATGACCTCTCGGCAGCCCGCAAGTTGATCGAGCAATGCGGCTATCACCGCCGCGACGACGAGCTGGCGGACGCCGAGCAGGCCGCCAAGTCCTGGTAACCGCGCGCCTGAGCGGCGCGCCCCCATTTGACGGGTGCGTGGCACGTTCGGCATTCCCTCGTCCCGGAGGGACAACATGAAAGTAGCCCAGCGTGAAACGCTGGGATCGCCGCGCGCGGAAACCACAGGCAAGTCCCAGCGGGACGGCTGAGGGCTCAATCGTCCTTACAGGACTCGGGGGCGGTAGGGTCGAACCACCTTCCCAGCACTGGCGTGCTGGGCTACTCTCAACCACCCCTCCGGGGTTGCGGCTTGGCCGGCATCACCACCGCCCGCGCGCCAAGAGTGTCATTCACCCCCGTTTGACCGCTCGCCCATTTAACCACTTGCCCATTTGACCATTTGACCACTCGACCCTCACACCCTGACCCGTTTCCAGCCGCCGTGGGTGAAGCGGGCGAAGCCCATCAGGAAGCGCGCGATGATGTCCACGATCATGCCGGACCAAGCGCCGAGCAGGCCGCCGCCGAGCACGATGCCGCCCAGATACGCCAGCGGCACGCGCAGCCCCAGACCACCAATCAGCGAGAAGACCATGGTCCAGCGGGTGTCGCCCGCGCCGCGCAGGGCGCCCATGTAGATGATGCCGGCGGCCAGGAAGGGCTGGACGAACGCGAGCCAGCGGAACGCCGATCCGCCCAGCGCGCGCACCTGTAGGTCATTGCTCATGGCGGCATAGATCTGGTGGGCGAGCAGAAAGAACACGATGCCCACGCCGGTGGTCAGCAGACCGCCTTGCAGGGCGGCAGTGTGGCCCGCACGGGCGGCTTGGTCGGGTTGCCGCGCACCCAGATATTGGCCGACCAGCGTGGCCGCGGCCGTCATCCACGCCGCGGCCGGCAGGTAGGTGATCGCCTCCATCCGTACGGCGATCATGTGGGCGGCGTAGTTGACGGTGGCGGCGTCGCCCGTGGCGGTGTGGACGATGATCTTGATGAACGTGATTTGGGCCACCCACATCACGGCGGAGTCGGCCGCGGCCGGCAAACCCACGCGCAGCATCCGCCAGATGATGTGCCAGTCCGGCCGCAACCGGCTGAGTTGCAGGCGTAAGCCGCGGAGCCCGGCTATCAGCGTCCAGGCCATGAGCACGCCGCCCAGCGAGCGGGCGACCAGCGTGCCAATCGCGATGCCGGCTACGCCCATCGGTTCGGTAAACCAGCCGAACACCAGCGCGGCCGAGACGAACAGGTTCACGATGTTGACGACGACCATGATCGCCATCGGCGTGCGCGTGTCTCCGGAGGCACGGATGACACCGCCGCCGATCAGGACAATGCTGTACAGCCCGTAGCTGAGCGCGTCGATTCGCAGGTAAGTGACGAACATGGCCCCGGCGGTGGGCGTTTGGGTCAGAAACGCGGCGACGGCGGGTGTGCTTGCGAAGACGGCCGCACTGGTCGCTACGCCCATGCCCAGTGCGATCAGCACGGCCTGGTTCAGAGCTCGATTTGCCGTGCGCAGGTCGCGCGCCCCGAACGAGCGGGCGACCACGGCGACGGAGCCCACGGCGATTAGCGAGAACGCCAGCGTGACGAACCAACCGACATAGGCGCCGGTGCCGACGGCCGCCGTCGCTTCCTTAGCGACATAGCCGGCCAGATAGGTATCTACCAGCCCGACCAGGAAGTTGACGAACTGCTCGCCCAGCATCGGCAGCGCCAGGGTGAACACCTGCCGATTGATCGACCCGCCCGGCAGCGATTCAAGCGCAGGCGGATCGGCGGGAATGACGGGTCCCTGGCCGGAATCGGGCGGCGCTGATGCCATGTCGTGAGCGGTTCTCGCGGGTCGAAACCAGAGATTATAAACACTGACGCGGATGGCGTCGTGAGGGATGATCAAACGCGGTCAGGTGCGTGGGCTCGGAGAGAATCGTGAACCCACGTTCGGGGAACGTGGGGCACCCATCAACGTGAGGGATGACCAAACGCGGTCAGGTGCGTGCGCCCGGAGAGAATCGCGAACCCACGTTCGGGGAACGTGGGGCACCCATCAACGTGAGGGATGATCAAACGCGGTCAGGTGCGTGCGTCCGGAGAGAATCGCGAACCCACGTTTGGGGAACGTGGGCCACCCATCAACGTGAGGGATGATCAAACGCGGTTAGGTGCGTGCGTCCGGAGAGAATCGCGAACCCACGTTCGGGGAACGTGGGGCACCCATCGACGCTACGACGCTCTCTCGACCGTATTCGACCGGATGAACTCGGCCACGGCGGCTTTGCCGATGGCGCCTGCGGCAACGCCCTGTACGATCCGCTCGAACGCATCTTCGTCCGCCTGTAGCTCGTAGCCGTTGAGCGCCAGGAAGACGTACGCCGCCACGGCACCGACGCGCTTGTTCCCGTCCACGAACGGGTGATCGCTTACGAGGTGATAGAGGTATGCCGCGGCCATCTCGAACACGTCGCGATGGAAGTACTCGCCGCCGGCGCCCGCTCGCGGCGTCGCCAAGGCCGAGAGCAGCAAGCCGCGGTCGCGGATTCCTGGGGAGCCGCCATAGCGCTCAATCTGGTCGCGGTGAATCACCAGGACGTGTTCGAGCGTGAGGAAGACGGGCTTCATTCCGCCAACCGCTTGAGCATGCGGGCGTACTTGTCGTTGGCACGCCGAAGCGCGGCCTCGAAGTCGTCGTCCAGCGCGTCATCGCGGGTGGGAATGATGACCAGCTCGCGCCCGTTGGTCGTGATCTTGAGCGGCGTATCGGCGTCGATGTCGAGCAACTCGAGGATCGCCTTGTCGATCACCAGCGCAAGGCTGTTGCCGTGTTTGGTGAGCTTCTTGGTCATCTTGGTCTGCCAGCGTACCACCTTTAGTTTACATAGCGTTAATACATCGTATCTACGGCTCGCAGGGATGGCAAGCGGGGGACGCGGCGGCTACAATCAGTTATCGGGCGTTGCCCCTGACCGGTGCACCACACTCCGGGCACCGGCCGCTAACGTTCCCGGTCAGGTCGTGGCCGCATTCCCGGCAGTACCTGGTCCAAGAACGGCGACGCTGCCCAGGGCGGTCAACCCACCAGAGCACTGCGGTCGGAACCCCGATTACCAAGAACACAGGCCACACTGAGATGTAGCACCAACGACCGCCGATCCCTGTTGTGCCAGCGTCAGCCCAGGACCTAAGGCGCCACCCACGTGGAGACCGACCGATTCCGAGAACGCGGTTAGGCACGTACCCCGGGAGAGGATGAGAAAACCGCCCCAGACTCCAGCGGAACGGGAGCGGCTGCAAGCTAGCGGGCACCTCCGAGACCCAGAAGCGACCCCACTTGATTCCACCGATGTGCGTACTCGTGTTCAAAGTCAGCGGATAGCAGCTAGTGAACATCCAGAGCGACACGAGCATGGCACAGGTCGCCGTACCGGCCCACTTGAGCACGTGTCGTGTTCGCGAGCGTCGTCTCATCCTCGCTCCCTACCGCGGTCTGTCGGACGGGTGGCCCACGTTCTCCGAACGTGGGGTCATGATTATCTGCGTTCCACAAGTCGCAGTAGCGCTTCGGCCTCTACCACACAATCGGCCACTGCCCGTCCCAATCCATGGGCAATAGGGAGCTATCGTCCATTTCGTAGAAGCGATAGCTGCTCCAGCGCCACTCTTCCGGAAGGTCAACCAACCCGCGTGTGATCGGGTTCTTGTGGCAGTAGTCCAGCTTCTCCAACAGCGTATCGTGCCGGTCGATATTGAAATCATATCCCCGCTTGTGCCAGAGCGCATGCTTGTCGAATTCGCCGCGCGCCCAACAATTCAGTGGCTCAGACCAAAGACTGCCGTGCTGTCGCCAGTAGGTCCGCAGCGCCGCTTTCCCGTAATAGGCGACGTGCCGCTTGAACGCGTGCAGCAGGGTGGATATCGGCGTGGGCTCGTCGCAACCACGGCGATGCGGATAGACGAGCACGTGCACATGCTCCGGCATGACGATGTAGCCGACCAGGCAGACGCTGAATTGGCGCTGCAAGCGCTGCAATCCAGCGACAACCACCTGCTTGAGGGCGTCGTTCCAGAAGAACGTCAGTCGCCGGTAGCAGGAAATCGTCCAGAAGTGGGTGTGACCGGGCTCGTCGTGACGCTTCAGATCGCGCGGCATGGGAGGATTCTACCACGCGCGCGAATCGATGCGTCGTTCCCAGATCAATCGCGAACCCACGTTCGGGGAACGTGGGGCACCCATCCGCCGCATTCGCTATTCGCGATTCTGAATTCGCTATTCTTTTCCGAGGTAGATGTTCATGATCTTCTTGAGCATGCCGAGCGCTTCGGGCTTGGGGCGTTGGAAGGCGTTGCGGCCGATGATGGAGCCGAAGCCGCCGCCGTCGCGGATGCCGCGGATCTCTTCGTAGATGGCGGCTTCCTCCTTGGCCGCCCCGCCGGAGAAGATCACGATTCGCCGCCCATCGAACGCGCTCTGCACGACGTGCTTGACGCGTTCTGCCAGCGTGCCGATCGGGATGCTGTGCTTCTCGTAGACCTTGCGGGCCGCGTCCAGCTCAATGTGTGGGCTGGGCGGCTTGACCTTGACCAGGTGCGCGCCGAGCTGGCAGGCGATCTGGGCGGCGTAGGCGGCTACGTCCACCGCGGTCTCGCCCTCCTTGCTCAGGTCTTCGCCGCGCGGATAGGACCAAACGACGACGGCCAGGCCGGCCGCCTTGGCCTCTTCGGACAGGGCCTGGATCTGCTCGTACATCGCGACGTTGAACGCCGAGCCGGGGTAGATGGTGAACCCGATCGCGGCGCAGCCGAGGCGGTGCGCGTGATCGACCGACGCGGTGATGGCCGGCATGGGGTTCTGCTCCTCATGCAGCAGCTCGTGGCTGTTGAGCTTGAGGATCAGCGGCAGCTCGCCGGCGAACGTGCGCGCGCCGGCTTCCAGGAATCCGAGCGGAGCCGCATACGCGTTGCACCCGGCCTCGAGCGCGAGCTCGAAATGATAGTGCGGGTTGTAGCCCGGGGGGTTCGGAGCGAAGCTGCGCGCCGGGCCGTGCTCGAAGCCCTGATCCACCGGCAGGATCACGAACTTGCCGGTGTCGGCCAATGTGCCGGTGCCGAGCAGGCGGCGGATGTTCGCCAGTGTCCCGGGGTTGTCCGATTCGTACCAACTGAGGATCTGCTTGACGCGGTCCGACATCATGGTCCTGACTCCGTGATTGCCAATTGCCAATAGCTGACTGCTAATTCCTGCTGTCCGCTGGCGAGTTTATCGACCGGTTTCGGCATTAGCAATTAGCGCCGGGCCGTTCATGGCTCGAATCACCAATCCCGCTCGACCGGCCGGTGCCGGGCGGCTTCGCGCTGACGCAGCACCCGGCGGCGGGCTTGCTCGGCATCGCGGATCATCTGCAGCAACCGCTCGGCCTCCGCACGCGTCATGCGCAGCTCGATGGGCGGCTGGTCCTGCGGCTGGGCGTCCGCGGGCCGAGTCTGCGGCAACTCGCGGGGCTGCGAGGTCGCCGAAGGCTGATCCGGCTGCTCTTGCTCGGGCTGGGACTCCGGCTCCTGCGACGGTTGTGTCTGAGGTTGTTGCTCGGGCTGCGAAGTCGGCTGCGTCGCGGAAGACTGGTCCGGCTGGTCGGTTTGATCGCCTTGCTGCGACGGCTGCGACGAGGGCTGGCTCGAACTCTGGTCCTGCTGCTGCTGCTGTTCCTGCTGTTGCGGCTGCGAGGACGGCTGCGATTGCGGCTGCGTCGTGGTCTGCTGCTTGATCTGCTGCTTCAGCATTTCCGCCAATTCAAGGTTGGCTCGGGCGTTGGTCAGGTCAGGATCGAGCCGGATCGCGTCGCGATACTGCGCGCCGGCCCGGTCAAGGAGCTCCAACGCGCCCGGCACGTCCTGGTTCTCGACGGCCCGCAGCGCGTCGGCGTAGTCGCAGTTGCCCAGGTTGTAGCGGGCGGCGGCCTCGAACAGCGCGTCCTCGAGCGTGGCCGCTCGAACCCACAACTCGCGGGCCTCGTCGATCCGGCCGAGCTTGAAATGAGCTGCGGCCCGGTTGTGGAGCAGCTCGGCGTTGTGTGCGTCGCCGTATTCTCCGCCCGCCCGCTCGTACGCTTCGAGGGCCTCGGCGTAGCGGCCGGCCTGGTAATGGTCGTTGCCGCGTTGGATGAGGTCGCGGGGCGCATCGGCAGCGGCGAGGTGGACGGAAGCCAATATGAACCACAAAGGCACGAAGGCACGAAGCCTGGAGAGGATCGGAACGCGCGCCGCGACCGATGGGAATGAACGCGGCGCGGGACGCGAGGATGACGTAACCACCGGTATGTGGCGGATCGTGCCGCGGCAAACACAATCGACAATCGCAAATCCGAAATCGAAAATCGTCATGCCGCTTCCCTCCGGTTGTCGGCCGCTGCAAGACCAGTGCCCTTGCGGCGCGGGCCGTCGCGCATGAACGATTCGATCAGCAGCAGGGCCAGCGCCAGCGCTGCGAAGATGTGCGCGCGGGCCGGCAACGGTACGACCTCGCTCTCGGCGCGCTCCTTGGCATCGACGGCCGGGACGATCTTCTGGCGATAGATCGCGCCCAAATCGAAGTTGCGCGTGCCGACCGGGACGAAGGCGTTCAGATCGGAGACCTCGGCGACGCGGCGCAGGTCGTCGAAGTTGGCCTTGCTCCAGACGACCTGGCCTTTGTACTCCAGGTACGTTTCGCCGGTGCCCGTCCTCAAGGGGATGCGGGCCCCCTCGCGCTCGTCGCCCAGCGCGACGGCGACGATCGGGACCTGGCGGTCCTCCCAGATGCCTTGGGCCGCCTCGACCGGGAAGCTCTCGTGGTCCTCGCCGTCGGTGACCAGGATGACGATCTTGTGAGTGTCGAGCGGGCTGCTGAAGCATTCGCCGGCCTTGCGGATGGCGTCACCGATCAGCGTGCCGCCGCGCGGACTGCTTTCGGTGCTGACGTCCTCCAAGGCCAGGCGGTAGAACCCGTAATCGTTTGTCAGCGGGCATTTCAGGGTGGGGATGCCGGCGAAGGAAATCAGCCCGACGCGATCGCCGCCCAGCGCGGGCAAGAGGTCGTCACGGATGGAGATTTTGGCGCGCTGGAGGCGGTTGGGGGCGATGTCGCGGGCGAGCATGGAGCGTGACACGTCGAGCAGAACCATCACGTCGATATTCCGCCGGGTGACTTGCTGTTCCTGCGCGCCCCAGCGCGGGCCGATGATGGCGGCCACCAGAGCTACCAGGCATAACCAGACCAAGCCCAGGCGCATCAGCGGGCGTGCCCAGCCGACGCGCGGCGCCAAGTGCTCTAGCAACCGATCGGCGGCGAACAGCCGCAGCGTCCGCCGACGCTGCCAGAGGCCGTAGAAGCCCGCCGCGCCAACGGCGAGTGCGGCCCAAAGCAGGTGCAGGTATCGCAGATCGTCGAAAGTCAGCTCACTCACGGAATCTTCCTGAACCGGGTTGCATCAAGGAACGTCTGCGCGCACAAGCACACAAAGGCAGCGAACAGCCAGGGTCGCGACAATTCGCCCCAACGGACGTAATGCCGCTCTTCGACCTTGGTGCGTTCGAGCTCGTCGATCTCGGCATATACGCGCTCCAGCGCTTGGCCGTCGCGGGCGGTGTAGTGTTTGCCGCCGGTGACCTCCGCGATTCGCCGCAGGTCGCGGTCGTCTACTGGGAAACGGTGGCCGAAAGCCGCACGCTGCCCGGTGCCGGCCAGGATCGTGTAGACCTTGATGCCGTACGTGGCCGCTAACTCGCCGGCCTGCACGGGCGTGATGCTGACCAAGCTCTCGTCGAGGCCGTGGCGCCGCTGTATCTCCTCCAGATTGTCTTCTCCGTCTGTGAGCAAGATGATGACGCGGCTACTGATGGTAAGTCGCTCGCCCGAACCTACAGTCCGCCTCAGGTCTTTCATACGACCGACGGCGAAGGCGAGGGCGTTGCCGATGGCGGTCCCGTCCTCGTCCCGATTACCGTACCAGCGGCCCGACCGATCCTGCCAGATCACCGTCCGCGCGGCGTCGAGCACTTCCACCAACGCCTCGTGGTCGAGCGTCAGGGGGCACACGCTGTCGGCGTAGCGCGCGAATCTGATCATGCCGATCAGGTCGTTCGGGCGGCCGGGCAGCTCACCTTCCCCCTCAACGAACCGCCGGAACACGTCTTTGACCGCGTCCAACCGGTTTATCCGTTCGCCCGGCGGCGATAGATCGGTGTCCAGCATGCTGCTGGACGTATCGACCACCATCTGGATGGCGATGCCCTCGGCGAAGACCTGGCTCGATTCGTCGGGGCGCTGCGGGCGGGCGACGGCAACGATCAGACACACCAACGCGACCGTGCGCAGAATGGGCAGGATCAGCCGCAGGCGGCGCGGCCACACGCTGCCGAGCGTTCTCAGGCCGGCCAGGCTCGAGAACCGGATCACCGGCCGTCGGCTCGTTCGCAGCCACAGGAACCACATCAGCGGCACCAGCAGCACCAGCAGGAGCGTCAGGACCCAGGGTTCGGGCCAGAGAAGCCAGTCCGGCGTGAATGGCAGGTGTCGATGCGTCATGCCGCCTGCCCTCCGCTCGGCTCCCGATCACCGTCACCCGCGCGGGGCGCGCCGGTCTGCCGAACGGCGACCGCCGTCGCGTTAATGAACGCCCGGGCCGCGCTCATCGCCTCCTGGGCGTCTTTTGGCAGCGGGTGGTGGGCGGCGTACTTGACAATGTCGCAGGCCTCCAGGAAGGCGCGCAGCCGCTCGGTGTCGTACGGCAGCGCGGAACGGTTGCGGGCCAGCGTGCTCAGGAATTCCTGCGTGGTCATTTCCGGGGCGGCCAGCCCGAACTGCCGCTCGATGTACCTGCGCACGATTTCCGTCAGCCGGTAGTAGTATTCGCGCACGCGCCCGCGCTCGAACCAGTCCAGCCCGGCCAGCTCCGTCAGCGCCGCGAGCGCCCAAATCTCCGGCAAGACCGGTGGAGCAGGGCGCGAGCGGCGACGCCGAATCAGCCGGTACACTGCGTACGCGCCCGCCAACACCCCGGCAACAACCCCCGCGATCAGCGCCAGTCTCCAGGGGCTCATGGGCGGCCCGGGAGGCAGTAGCGTGCCGGTGATGTCGCGTGGCTGCTGAACGCTGTCTTGCGTCGTCAACGCCGAGCGAACGGTGACTTGCAGGCTCTTGGCTGTCAGCTCGTGCTCGTAGCGCGGCTCGGCGTCGGGATCGGCGGGCTTGCGCGCGTACTTGGCGACGAGCGGCGGAATCTCCAGCTCGCCGGAGCGGGACGGCTCGAGCGTGAAGCTTCGGCGCCATTCCAGCCCGCCGTCGGCCGCCGGTCGCGGATCGCCCGTCTTCAGGTCGCGAATTGCGACACCCTCGATTTCTTCCGTATCGGCGAAGCGCACGAGGTAGTCGTCCGGAGCATGAACGCGAAGATCGACCGTGATCGGATCGCCGATCCAGACTTCTTGCGGACGGGCGTTAACGGTGAGCTTGAACGGCCCACGTTCGACTACGTCGCCGACCGTCGCGGGCACTGGCGACGGCTCTTCGCGGCAGCCGAGAAAGGGCAACAACAGGCCGAGGCACAGCGCTAGCCGGGCCCGCCTGTCATTCTGAGCGCAGCGAAGAATCTGGCGTCCGGCGCGCAGGATGGCCGGATTCTTCGGTCGCTGCGCTACCTCAGAATGACGATGACACGTGTTCCGTCGGACCATGCCCGTCACCGTCGTGCCTCGCGCCGGTGAAAGAACCTCCGCAACGGCTCCACGAACGCCTCGCCGGTCGCCACGTCGATCACGTCGATCCCGAGCTTGCGGAACCCGGCCAGCAGGGTTTCCCGCCCGGCGGCAACCATGGTCGAAAAGCGCTCCCGAAACACCCGCGAGCTGGTGTCAACCAGAAGCTGCTCGCCGCTTTCCGGGTCGAACAGCTCGACGTAGCGGACGCGCGGCAGCCGCGACTCGCGCTCATCCCGCACGAGCACGGGGATCAGGTCGTGCCGGTGTGAAACGATGCGCAACGCGCGTGAGAAATCCGGGGCCTGGAAATCACTGATCAAGAAGACCACCGCCCGACGGTTCAACACCCGGTCGAGGTATTCCAAAGCGGTCTCTATGTCGGTGCGGCGGCCGGTGGGCTGGTGGTAGAGCAGCTCGCGGACGACGCGCAGGACGTGCCGCGTGCCCTTGCGGGCCGGGACGAACCGCTCGATGCGATCGGTAAAGAGGATCAACCCAACCTTGTCGTTGTTCTGGATGGCCGAGAAAGCCAGCGTGGCCCCCAACTCGGCGACGAGCTCGCTCTTGAGCTGGGCCCGCGTGCCAAAGTCCTGCGAGGCGCTGACATCGACCAGCAGCACGACCGTCAGCTCGCGCTCTTCGCGGTAGTTCTTGACGAAGGGGCGGCCGGTGCGGGCGGTGACGTTCCAGTCGATCGTGCGCACGTCGTCGCCGGGCTGATATTCGCGTACCTCCTCGAACTCGATCCCGCGTCCCTTGAAGGCAGCGTGATACTGCCCGGCGAACACGTCATTGACCAGCGCCGTGGTGACGATCTGAATGCGACGGACCTTCTTGAGAATCTCGCCTGGAATCATCGACTGGGTGCGGCCTTCCTACGGGGCAACTTCCACTACCCGCCACTCCGAACAATGCCTAGAATCCAGCGTAAAGCCTTAATGAGTGGACGTCGAGTCCCTGCGTTGGCTGGCGTAAAACGCCGACTCCGGAGTGTTGCGGAGTCGGGCATGATCGCGTAAAGATTGCCATGTGAGAGGGTTACGGTCCTGCCAGGACCGGAGGCGAAACTGGCGACTGGCAAGGAATCGGGAGACGGGCACCGATGGCTGACACGCAAGCCGGCGCGACTCCGCATTTCAAGAATCCCCCCGTTGTCGAAACGGTCTTGGGGGTCCAGTTCGCGCCGTTAAAAAACATGCGGGTCACACATTATGGGCTGCTTCTGCCGCACTTGTGTGAAGTCTTCTCGGCTCCAAATGAACAGCTGACGAAGGTTTCCGAGCAGCCCCCGCTCGAGCCGGTCATCGAGGGTTTTGACGGGGGAGCGCTGCGCCCCCCGAGTGTCCAATGGTCGGTCAGCCCCGCGCCGCCGCTTCCGCGCTGCTGGTACACGTCGGAAGACGAGCAGTTCCTAATCCAGGTCCAACCGGACCGACTCATCTTGAATTGGCGACGCCAGCAGGATCGCTCGGGCGAGGATCCGAGGTATGCCGCTATTCTTGACCGCTTCCTGAAGGTCTACGCCGTCTTCTGCCGTTTCGTCGAAGACGACGATAACGAATCGTTCGGTAGAGTCCAACCCAACCAGTGCGAGGTGACGTACATCAACCACATCAACCTGTTGGACGGCCAGAACATGGCCGAGACCTTGGACAAGACGCTCACGGGCTGGAGGTTGGCAACGAGCGATGGCTGGCTGACCGGGGCCGAGCATGGGGAATTCGCCACGAGTTATGCGATGCCGAACAAACGTGGGCGCCTGCATGTCAAGGCCCAGGGGGCCGTACGGCGAGACGATGGTCGCGAGATTATTCGGTTAAGTCTGACTGCGCGAGGCGCGCCTCCGACGCCTGACGCCGAAGGTGTGCGCGAGTGGCTCGACTTGGGACACGAGTGCGTAGTTCGCGGGTTCGCTTCGCTAACAACCTCTGAGATGCACAAGAGATGGGGGCGCATAACATGATTGCGACACTTGAAGAGCAAGCTCTGCAGTTCCGCCGTGTGATCAAAGAAGCCCGCGCACCGGCAACGATGTCTGATCTGGATGTCGAGATCGATGTCACCGAGCTGCCCCCGTGTTTGCAGCCCCGTCCATCCCAGTGGTTCGCGGACGCCCTCTCGCAACTGGACCGGCTGCTCGAGCTGCCCCCAAATTGGGATTCCTACAACGCAGACCCGCCGTCTGCCGACGCCGCTGCATCCGCACGGGGGCTGGTCCTGGCCCTGGGCCAATCTTGGGATTTGCCTGCGCCGCTTGTGTCGCCAACGCGCACCGGCGGTGTTCTTTTGGAGTGGGCGTCTGGATCCAAGGAACTGGAGATTGAGATCGTCTCCCGCGACGCCGCCTCGTTCGTTTTCACAGACGATTACACTGGCGAGGAATATGAAGGGGCGATTTTCCGCGACAACGTGAACGACGACCGCTTCTTCAAATCCTTAAAGCGGCTTTCTGAGTAGGTTATCCCGGGGCAGAAATGTGCCCACAGGCCAGCCAGTATCCGACGCGGAGATTCTGTTAAGACGCATCCCCCTCTGGGCGCCCTTTTTCAGAGACGGCCGTATCACGAGTGTGAACTTTCAACCCAAGCCGGATGAAGACGGTATTTCCGTAAGCAGACGATCAATCACAACGCCGGCGAGACTCCTATCCTTGGCACCTCCGCAACCTGCCGGCTTCGGAGTTGCCTGGATCACGGCCGGAATGGTGCGGGAGATTGGCCGCGACGTTGGGCTTGACGTAGTACCAAGTGAAACGCCCGAAGATCCGGGCCATGCCCTGATCGTGCCACCCGAGAGACTGAGCCAATCGCCGGCTCTTCGGAAGCGCCTGCGCCGCGCATGCGCGCTCCTCGACCCGGGTGAGTTAGAAGCCGACTCGGACTGACGGAGACCCCGACGCACTAGGCACTTGCCTTGCCGCCCAGCCGCGGGCCCGCCAGCACCTCGTTCATGCTGCCCGAGCGGAAGCCGCGCAGGTCGAGCGCGACGTACTGATAGCCGAGCTCGCGCAGGCGGCGGTCGATGCGCCCGCGCAGCTCGGGGTCCGCGAAGCGGTCGATCTCGGCCCGCGGGACTTCGATGCGGGCCAACTTATCGTGGTGCCGCACGCGACACTCGCGGAACCCGAGCTCTCGCAGAAATGCCTCGGCCCGGTCGATCCGCCGTAGTTTTTCCGGGGTGAGCTGCTCGCCGTACTGCACGCGTGAGGACAGGCACGGCGAGGCGGGCTTGTCGTGGACGGACAGGCCCAACTCCGCGGCGATGCGGCGTAGCTCGGCCTTGGTGATGCCCGCCTCGATCAGCGGGGTTCGCACGCGATACTCGTCGGTCGCCTGCAATCCGGGCCGGTAGTCGCCCAGGTCATTCACGTTGGCACCGCTGACGACCGCGTTGAAGCCGCGCTCGGCGGCCAGGCGCTGTAGTCGGCTGTACAGCTCGTGCTTGCAGAAGTAGCAGCGGTTGGCAGGGTTCGCCACGTAATCCGCGTTGTCGAACTCGTGTGTATCGAGGAACCGATGCTCAGCCCCGATCTCGCGGGCCAGTGTCTCCGCCGCGGCCAGCTCGGCATCGGGCATGCTCGGGCTGCGACCGGTGATGGCCAGCACCTTGTCGGACCCCAGCGTCTGCACCGCCGCTTTCAGAACCAGGGCGCTGTCCACGCCGCCCGAGAAGGCCACCACGACCGAATCCAGGTCGCGTAAACACTGACGCAGCGTTTCGAGTTTCTCCGCAAGCGACGCTTCCATCACGCCTCCAGCAAAACTTGGAGCCCGAATCGTGCCGGCGTCGCGACTCCGTGCCCGTCGGCATCCCGCTCGGCTCCGCTTGCGCATTCTAACGCGCTCATGCGCGCTGCGTACGTGGTGGCCGCGCGTTTCACATATGGCGGGCGTGGCTCGCAGTGGCGGACGTCAGGCATCGGTGGGTTGCACGGCGGCGGTTTGCTTGAGATCGCGGTCGCGTGAAGCGGCATTTGCCGCGGAAGCTTTCAGGTGGCGTAGGCGTATCCGGCGACGGTGGATCAGCACCAGATTCCGCACGTAGATCAGCACTCCCAGCGCCTGCCCGCACATGAATACCACGTCTTCCCGGAACGTCGCGTAGGTAAACAGCATGATGCCGCCGGCGAGGCTGAGGTACCAGAACGCCACCGGCACGTAGCTGCGCCCGCGCCGCTCCGAGACGTACCACTGCACGACAAAGCGCAGCATGAACATGAACTGGGCGGCGAAGCCGAACAGAGCCAACGGACGCAGGAAATCCTTCAGTTCGATGGCGGCCAGCAGCGGCATGACGTCTCATCACTAACCGGCCACTGTCGTTTGGTCAAATGGTCAAGTGGTTAAACGGTCAAGTGGTCAAATGGTTAAATGGTCAAATGGTCAAGTGGCTGAGAACGCCACAGAGCTTTGGAGGGCGCCGTACGCCCATTTAACCATTCCCCATTTAACTACTCCCCATTTGACTACTCCCCATTTAACCATTCCCCACTTGACCATTTGGCTACTTGTTACAGTAATCGATGATCCGGGCGATCTCGCTGCGCAGGTCTCGGCGATGCACGATCCGATCGACGAACCCGTGCTCCAGCATGAACTCGGCCTTCTGGAAGCCTTCGGGCAGCGTCGCGTTGATCGTTTCGGCGATCACGCGCGGTCCGGCGAATCCGATCAACGCCCCCGGCTCGGCCAGCGTCACGTCGCCGAGGAAGGCGAAGCTGGCCGCCACCCCCGCGGTGGTCGGGTCGGTCATGACCACGATGTAGAGCCCGCCGGCGTCATCCAGCTTGGCGATGGCCGCGGCGGTCTTGGCCATCTGCACCAATGACACCATCCCCTCCATCATGCGCGCCCCGCCGCTACACGTGACCATCACGAGCGGCAGGCCCTCCTTGGTGGCGCGTTCGGCAGCGGCGGCAACCTTCTCGCCTACCACGGTCCCCATGGAACCCATGATGAAAAAGGGGTCCATCACGCCCATGATCACCGGGCGACCTTTGATGAACCCCTTGCCGACGATGATCGCCTCGCGCTCGCCGGCCTCTTTCTTGGCCTTGGCGAGCCGGGCTTTGTAGCTGATGCGGTCGCTGAACTCGAGCGGGTCGGCCGATTCGAGGTCGGGCAGGAACTCCTCGAAGGTGTCGGGGTCGTTCAGTTGGCGGACGCGCGTGCGCGCGTCCATGCGGTAGTGGTAGTCACACTCCGGGCAGACGTGCAGCTCTTCCTCGAGGATGCGCCGATAGACCATCGCGCCGCACTGCTTGCAGCGGATCCATAGCCCCTCGGGGACCTCGACTTTGCGACGGGCTTGAGGTGTCTGGGGAACTTGAGCAGGGCTCTCAGCCATCGTTACTCCCTGCGCGACTGCGCGGTCCAGCTCTTCAACTTGGCGGTCGGGGGACGAGCACACTCCACGATCACCGGCTCGTTGGTCGACTGGGCCGTCTCCCAGACCTCCGTGATCTCGCCCTGCTCCAGGATACAGCGCGCCATGGCAAAGGAAAGGGGACGCATGACCAGACCGAACCCAGCTTTCCCGTCACGCCTGATGCGCTTGCTCAGGCAGGTGCGCACACGCTCGGCGGCGGCGCCGAAGCTCTCACCCTCCGGCGGGCTGACACTGAGCGGCGACTCGCACAACTGGCGGTGGGCCGTGGCGTAACGCTTCTTGAGCTGACCCTCGGTCAGGCCCGCCCAGAGACCGACGTCCACCTCGACCAGCTCCTCCAGCGGCTTGGCCGGGACGCTGAGGCGGCGGGCGATCAGTTCGGCGGTTCGTGTGGCAAGTTCGTCCGGGGAATGGAACACCCGTGCCAGACTCGCGGCGCGGAGCTGCTCCACCCACGCCGTGCAGCGGAGCGAGCCCTTGGGTGCCGGGGGAAGCTCCACCCGTCCCAGCAGCCGACCTTGCTCACGCCATTCGGACGCGGCACAGGGTATTAGGGCGACTTTCATGCGCTGCGTTCCAATCTGCGGGCCGGGGCCTGTCCGGCCGCCCGGCGGAGTTCCGCCAGCGCCACGGCCGGGTGCTCGCTGGCAAAGATTGCCGAGCCGGCCACGAGCGTATCGGCGCCGGCCGCCACGATACGCGCTGCGGTCTCCGAGTTCACCCCCCCGTCCACTTCGAGCCATTGGGCGTCGCTGAGGTGCCCGGCGAGGGTCTCGATCTTCTCGAGGCACTCGTTCATGAAGGATTGTCCGCCGAAGCCCGGCCAGACGGTCATAACCAGCACGATGTCCACGTCTTCGATGATCCCGAACACCGCCTCCGCAGGGGTGCCGGGGTTGAGCGACACGCCCACCTTCACGCCGAGGTCGCGGATTTGGCGGACGAGCTCTCCGGGGCGTTCGGCGGCCTCGATGTGGAAGGTAATGCTGCCCGCTCCGGCCTGCACGAACGCCGACGCGTACCGCCCGGGGTCGGAAATCATCAGGTGGGTGTCCAGCAGCAGGTCGGTGCACTGGGCGATGGTGGTGACGACCGGCACGCCAAACGACAGATTCGGCACAAAATGCCCGTCCATCACGTCCAAGTGCAGCAGATCGGCCCCCGCCGCCTCGACCAGGCCGATCTGCTCGGCCAGTCGGCTGAGGTCGGCGTCGAGCACCGACGGTGCGATGCGGATGGGTCGGGCTGCGCTCATGGGGACTCTCTAGGCGTCGTCCAGAACCTCGATCGTGTCAAAACGTTTGCCTTCCAGGAATTTCAGCGATGCGCCGCCACCGGTGCTCACGTGCGTCATGCGGTCGGCCAAGCCAGCCTGTTCGATAGCCGCGGCGCTGTCCCCGCCGCCGATCACCGTCACCGCCCCGCGGTCGGTCGCTTCAGCGATCATCCGGGCCAGGGCCATGGTGGCGGCGTCGAAGGGCTTGATCTCGAACGCCCCGACCGGACCGTTCCAGACGATCGTGCCGGCCTCCCAGATGTACTGTCCGTATTGCTCCAGCGTGCGTGGGCCGATGTCCAGCCCCATCAGCTCCGACGGCAACTCCCCGTCTACCACCTGCGACTCGACGCCCGCGCGCAGCTCGGCGGCGGCCACCGAGTCTACCGGCAGGTGCAGCTTGTCGCCGCCCTCGGCGAGTAGCTCCCGCGCCAGCTCGAGCTTGTCCCGCTCGCAGAGGCTCTTGCCCACGCAGCGATCCTGGGCTTCCCAAAAAGTATACGTCATCGCCCCGCCGATCAGAATATGATCCACCCGCTGCAGCAAGTTGCGAATCACGCCGATCTTGTCGCTGACCTTGGCACCGCCGAGCACGGCCACAAACGGCCGCTTGGGGGACTCGACCGCCTTGCCGAGGTATTCCAGCTCCTTCTCGACCAAGAAGCCGACCGCTCGGTTTCCGGCCGGGATGAGCTGGGGCACGTCGTACATGCTGACGTGCTTGCGGTGGCAGGTGCCGAAGGCGTCGTTGACGTAGGCCTCGCCGTGGGCCGCCAACCCACGGGCAAACTCCTTGCGCAACGCATCCTGGCCGGGCGAGAGCTGCTTGTCGGGGTTCTTCTTGGCCTCGTCGATGACGGTCTCCCCGGCGTGGAAACGCAGGTTCTCCAGCAGCAGCATCTGGCCGTCATTCAGCTCCGCGATCGCGGATTGAGCAGGCGGCCCGACGCAGTCCGACGCGAAGCGGCAGGGTCGTTCCATCAGCTCCTCGATCCGCCGGGCGACCGGCTTCAGCGAGAAGGCCGCATCCTTCTCCGGGTCGCCCGAGGGTCGGCCCAGGTGGCTCATCAGAATCGCCCGGCCCCCGTTCTCCAGCACGTGCCGGAGCGTGGGTAGGAACAGCCGGATGCGACGGTCGTCGGTGATGTTCTGCCGGCTGTCCAGCGGGACGTTGAAGTCGGCGCGGATCAGGATGCGACGTCCCCGCACGGGCAGGTCGCGGACCGATTTCTTCGCCATGGCTCGTCCCTCGTACGCGACGAAACAAAGCCCATCCAAGTGGATGGGCCTTTCGAATCCTTTATGGTACGGTCCAGATCGGCTAAATCAATCCATCTTGGCGGGCCATGTACTTGATCAGATCGTTGACCCGGCACGAGTAGCCCCACTCGTTGTCGTACCAGGCGACCAGCTTGAAGAACCGCGCGTTGAGCTGGATGCAGGCCTCCGAATCGTAAATCGATGACAGTGAAGACGTTATGAAATCGGAGCTGACGACCAGCTCGTCGGTGTAGCCGAGGATGCCCTTCATGCGCCCCTCGGCCGCCGCCCTGACCGCCTCGCCGATCTCCTCCAGCGACGTCTCCTTGACCGTCCGGACCGTCAAATCGACGACCGAGACGTCGGCGGTCGGCACGCGGAAGGCCATCCCGGTCAGCTTGCCCGTTAGCTCGGGGATGCACAGGATGACGGCCTTGGCCGCCCCGGTGCTGGCCGGGATGATGTTTTGCCCGGCACTGCGGCCGCCGCGCCAGTCCTTCCTCGACGGACCGTCCACGGTCGGCTGGGCGGCGGTCAGGCTGTGGATGGTGGTCATCAGCCCCTCTTGGATGCCGAAGTTGTCATGCACGACCTTAGCCACCGGTGCCAGGCAGTTGGTGGTGCAACTGGCGTTGGAGACGATCGTGTCCGTATCCTTGTTGTATTTCTCTTCGTTCACGCCCAATACGAATGTGGGGATGCCCTTGTCCTTGGCTGGGGCGGAGATGATCGCCCGCTTGGCACCGCCGGCCAGGTGCTTGCCGCAGCCGTCGCGGGTGGCGAACAGCCCGGTCGATTCGACCACGTAGTCCACCTTGAGGTCTTTCCACGGCAACGCCCCCGGGTCACGCTCAGAGAAGCAGCGCATTTCTTTGCCATCGACGCGAATTGAAGACTCGGTGCTGGAGACCTCACCGTCGTAACGTCGGTGCATCGTGTCGTATTTGAACAGATAGGCGAGCGCGTCCGCCGGCACCAAGTCGTTCAGACCCACGTACTCGATACCCGGGTCTTTGATCCCGGCCCGCACCACCAGCCGCCCGATTCGGCCAAAGCCGTTGATCCCCACGCGAACCGCCATGTCGCAGCTCCTTATGCGTTACTTCGCTTGTTCCTGATGATGATCCACACCGCCGCGCCAACGCGCCTCGGCCGCATAGGTTCCACCGGGGTCCTGCGGCTGTCAAGCGATCGGCCGAGTGGCATGGCCACGTCTTCGTGGCCATGTTCAGCGCGTTGAGACAAAGACATGTCCGCTCAAGGCAGCGCGCATGCCACGCATCGTCGCGGGTGTCAGGCACCTTGGCGGCGGGGCCGGCGCGCGCCGGCAGACGCCTCGTGCATGGGCGAGCCGATGGGCGCGGGCCGTGCGCTGCCAGGTCGGATGTCATGCAGGCATCGCTACGGGCACACGCTGCCCCAATTCGCCAGCAGGAGGCCGAGGTCGGCGTGGTCGGTGTCGCCGTCGAGGTCGCAGTCGCCCGGGCAACCGTTGTGGGGGTCGTTGCAGCCCCAGTCCTCCAGCAGGACCAGCAGATCGAGGAAATCGACGATCCAGTCGTGGTTGAGGTCGCCCGGGCACTCGCAGGCGTCCATGACGCCGTCGGCGTCCTCGTCCGGCCCGACGGCAAACACATACGCCGAGCCGGAGTTTGTCCCGTAGTCATCGTTCCCCCACGCGCCAATGACAGCCCTGTTTCCGCTGAGGCTGACGGCCTCGCCGAACCAATCATCAGGCGCGGCATCGGAAGCAGTCAGCTTGGCAACTTGCGACCACGTCGCGTCGTCCTCGCGCACGAACACGTATGCAGAACCCGAATGGACACCGTCGTCATCGTCATAGCGAGCCCCGATGAGGGCCACGTCGGCGCTGAGCGCCACGGAGTAACCGAAGTCGTCCGAGTTCTCGCCGTCCAAGCTGGCCAGCTTAGCCCGCTGCGACCAGGTACCGTCCTGAGCCCGCTGGAATACGTACGCCGCGCCCGAGTGATACCCGAAACCACTCGCGCGAGAGGCACCGATCAGCGCCGTATCGCCCTCGATCGCCACGGATTCGCCGAACGAATCGAAGACGGTCCCGTCGTCGGCCAGGAGCTTTGCGACCTGCGACCAATTGCCGTTGCGGCTACGCTCGAAGACATAGGCCGAGCCGGACCAGTTACCGAGGTCCTCGTCGTCCCGCGCCCCGATGACGATGACATCGCCATCGATTGCGACCGCGTGCCCAAACCGGTCCCCGTAGTCGCCGTCGTCGGGCAGCAGCTTGACGGCCTGCACCCAGTCACCGTTGGCGTCGCGCTCGAAGACGTAGGCCGAGCCCGAATCGTAGCCCTGCTCCTCATCTTCCGGTGCTCCGATCACGATGACGTCGCCGTTGATCGCGACGGAGTAGCCGAACAGGTCATACGAATCGCCGTCGTCAGCGAGGAGCTTGGCGACCTGCAACCAGTTGCCGTAGTGGGCTCGCTGAAAGACGTAGGCGGAGCCCGAATGGCCACCCGCATCGTCGTCCTCGAAGGCACCGATCGCGATGACGTCCCCGCTGACGGCGACTGAGCCACCGAACAGGTCGCCGGCCGCGCCGTCGGCAGCGGTCAGCTTAGCCACTTCCGCCCAGGTGCCACCAAAGCGCTCAAAGACATACGCGGCCCCGGCGCCGCCGCCGAGGTCGTCATCGCCGTAGGCCCCGATGACAGCCACGTCGCCATCGACGGCAACCGAGAAACCGAATCTATCATCTGCGGCGCCATCGCCAGCCGTCAGCTTGCCGACCTCACACTGGGCGACCGCCACGATTGCGGTCGTCAGCCAGAGCATAGCTGTCATGCTACGCTGCGCGAGTGTCATCTTGGTGCCTCGCATACGGACTCCCCGGGGATTCTCCGCGCTACGCCTTACGGCTCCTCCCACCAGTCGATGAGACTCGACCAGATCACCGCCTCGTCATCAGAGTACGTAGGGTGGGCATTGCCCACCACCTTAAGGGCAGACGTTGCCCCAGTTGGCCAGGAGGATGCCGAGGTCGGCGTGGTCGGTGTCGCCGTCGAGGTCGCAGTCGCCTGGGCAACCGTTGTGCGGGTCGTCGCAGTCCCAGTCGGCCAGCAGCACAGCCAGGTCGTAGTAATCGACGATCCAGTCGTGGTTGAGATCGCCCGGGCACTCGCAGGCGTCCATGAGGCCGTCGGCATCCTCATCCGGCCCCACGGCGAACATATAGGCCGCGCCGGACTTGGGCCCATAGTCATCGTTCCCCCACGCTCCGATGATAGCCATGTTCGCGCTGACGCTGACGGCCTCGCCGAACCAATCATCAGGCGCGGCATCGGAAGCAGTCAGCTTGGCAACTTGTGGCCAGTTCGCGTCGGCCTCGCGCACGAACACGTAGGCGGAACCCGAATGGAGACCGTCGTCATCGTCGTTGCGCGCCCCAATGAGGGCCACGTCGCCGCTGAGGCCGACGGCGTAGCCGAAGTCGTCGTGGACCTCTCCGTCGAGCGCAGCGAGCTTAGCCCGCTGCGACCAGGTGCCGTCCTCATCCCGGCGGAATACGTACGCCGCACCGCAGTGGTACCCGAAACCACTCGCCTCAGAGGCACCGATCAGCGCCGTATCGCCCTCGATCGCTACGGATTCGCCGAAGGAATCGAAGACGGTCCCATCGTCAGCGAGTAGCTTGGCGACCTGCGACCAGTTGCCGTTGCCATCACGCTCGAAGACATAGGCCGAGCCGGACCAGTTGCCCTGGTCGTCGTCGCCCGGGGCCCCAATCACGATGACGTCGCGGTCGATCGCGACGGCGTCGCCGAACTGGTCGCCATGCCCCGCGTCGCTCGCGAGCAGCTTGGCGACCTGTGACCAGTTCCCGCCGGCGCCACACTCGAACACGTAGGCCGAGCCCGACGCAATCCCATGGTCGCAGTCATACACCGCCCCGACGACCGCCACGCCGCCGCTGAGAGCGACCGAATACCCAAAGAAGTCCTGCTCAGCCCCGTCGTCAGGGACCAGCTTGGCGCCCTGTAACCACTCGCCAGTCGGGCTGCGCTCGAAAACGTAGGCTGAGCCGGACTGGTCGCCAAGCTCGTCGTCCCAAACGGCACCAATCGCCGCTATGTCGCCGCTGACAGCCACGCACCAGCCGAACTCGTCGCCGATCTCGCCGTCGTCGGCCCGGAGCTTTGCGGTGGGTAGCCACGTCGGCCCGCAGCGCATGAAGACGTATGCTGAGCCCAGGCCACCCGAGGAGTGATGGTCGTCGCCAGGCAAGCCGATGATAGCGACGTCGGCGTCGAGGGCCACCGAGTAGCCGAAGCCCTCGTTAGGGCCGCTGTCCGCGACGGTCAGCTTGCCGACCTCACACTGGCCCGCAGCCGCCGAGCCGAACAAAGCGATAGCCGCCCCTAAGAGGGCCCTCACGAGGCCGTGGGTCTTGTCGGCGGACGGTCCCCGTGCGCGCTGGATCTCGACCGCACCGATCATGGCTCGTCCCACCAATCGATGAAGCTCGACCAGATTACGGCCTCGTCGTCGTCGGGATCCCCGCCGGTTTTCTCGGTTCCGGTGAAGGCGGTCCACACCTCGTCGCGCTCCTCTTGCGTGTCTCGGTAGTAGCTGATCCCGATGTACTCGCCGGGCTCGAAATAGTTGACAATGTCGTCGCCCATGTCGAGCGCCGCCCGATCGGGCAGCGCGAAGAGTTTCCGATAATTCCAGTCCTCGCCCCCGTCTTCGCTGTACGCGTAGTAGACGTTGAACTTGGCCGCCGGCTCGTTCGGGTCATTGGGATCGTGGTCGACTTGGTCAAAGTCCCGGTCGTCGTAGTAGATCACGTGGATGCGTCCGGCGGTGTCCACCGTCACGGCGGGCAGGAACTGGTCGGCGACCCTGCCTGGCGGGTTATCCGCGTTGACCCGGATCCGCGAGCTTGGGCACCAGTTGTAGCCGGCCATCTTCTCCAGCACCACGAGGAAGACGTCCACGTCCACGTCGTTGGGGTCATTGGGGTCGTTGGGGTCCTCGGCCACGTCGTGGTAAACCACGTAGAGCCTGTCCGGATCGCTAGGATCCGCCGCCAATTGCGGAACGGTCTTTATCTGCCACCAAGTGACCCTGGGGAGGTAGTCCGTGACATCTCCGACGGTTAGCGGAATCTCCAACGCAATGTGGCCCTGCGGGCCAGACCCTACTCCGATATGGCAGATCTTCAGGAGCTGGGTGAAGTCCACCTCGTTGCCGTCATCATCGCCCTGAAGGAATGCGATCACGCCGCCGGTGATGTAGGCGACGTAGAGTGGACCGTCGTCATACACCGCGGGCTGGGCGCAGAAGTCCCCCGTCACCCGCCCGGCGCTTGTCACGATCGCGCCGCTGTTGTTCGGGTCGTTCGGGTCGGGGTCCGGATACCAAGTATCGCCGCCGTCCGTAGTCCGCAGGTACGCATAACCATAGGCTTTGCCTGGTGGCTTGAGCCTGTATACGATGTAGTACTCGTCCTCCGCTCCGGCGACGATCCAGGGCTTGTCCACGCCGTAGGAAGGGTCATTGGGGTCAGGGTCCCAGTCGGCGACGCTTTCCCACTTTCCAAAGTCGTTCGGGTCGCTCGGGTCGGGGTAGTGCGAGACCACGATGTCGTGCTCGCTCCCCAGAAGTGCCGCGGCGATGAACTCATCCGGATCGTTCGGGTCGGTGTACGGGTTGAAGACGACCGAGGAGTCGATGACCTGGGTGGTAGTATTGGGGTCGAGAATCGCGTCGTTGCGCCAGAGACCTTGCTCATAGACCGCGTAGGCGATCCGGCTGAGGATACGCTGCCCGACGTTGCTGAGTGCGATCACGGAATTCCTGCCGGCAGCGACGGCCGGTTCCCAAACCGCCTTCCCTTCATAGCCCGAGGGCCCCGTTAGGGCCACCCGGCGCGCGTGAACCGTTTGGGCGCGGCCCGGACTGTTCGCAGCTAGCGCGATCGCCGCCATCGCCGTGCAGAGCCTGAGGCTACGCGAGCTTACCCCCCCCCCGACAGATGCTGCTGACCAATCGAGTTGCCATCGGTTTCCTCCTTGAGTTAGAGATGAGTGCCAGTTGGTCTTCCGAACCTCTACCTGCCCAAAACGCCAAGACTTGCCCGGGCGACGGCCCAGCGCCGCCGCTAATGACTAGTATACCCTAATTCCGGCCAAAGGCAACCCGGGCAAGTGCCGGGATCGCGCGAAATGCCTCGGTCCTGGTAGGAGCCGGGGCGGGGGAGACCAGGCTGCGGACAGGGGGGCGCACGAGCGGGCCGGGGCCGGTAGAATGCCGCGACTGATTAACGTCCCGGAGAGCAGCTTGTCGGACACGGCCGTCCAACGTTTCTACCGCTACCACGCCTACGTTTACGATAGCACGCGCTGGGTGATCCTCCACGGACGGCGCAGGTCGGTCCAGGCCCAGACGCTGCGCGGTCTTGGGTCGGTTCCCTGGCGTGCCAGACCAAGAGGGATCAGATCCAGTGGTCGTTCGGCCCGCACGTCGCCGGCGCTGCACCGCTGGGCCAATTCCGCAATTGCCGGAGCCACGTCAACCTTGGCTTGTTGCAGGAGGACGAACGTGGGCAGGTATGCATACCAGTTGATGCCTTTGGCCTGCCCATACGCTCCCAATCCCAGGCCGGTGATCGACACCAAAAGCAGCAACAGGGCGGGAACCAGGGCACGCCATCGCCGGCGCCTCCTGCCGATCACCACGTTCTTGCCCGAGACATCTGTTCCGCATTCCGGGCATTGCTGGCTCGGCAGTCCGGTCAGATTGTAGTTGCATTTGCGACAGTGAGGCTCATCGCCCACGCGACGGCCGCGAAGCCCGTAGACGAACAGAAAGCAGCCAGGCACCAGTGTCGCTACGAGGCCCACGAGCGGAGCTGATAGCAAATAACCGCTCATCCCTGAGATCCCAGAGCTGGCATAGCTCGAATTGTCGGCAAGCGGGGCAGACGGTGCAACTCGCCGGCCCCAAAGAGGCCGGGACAGCCCCCCTGCGTTCGATGGGTGGAACCCGCACTGCTCCTACTGCGCCTCCGGCCGTTTAATCTGGTACTTGCGCAGGCGGTAGCGGAGGTTGTCGCGGCTGATGCCGAGGGCGGCGGCGGCCTTGGTCTGATTCCAGTCGTGCTCCTCCAACGCCTTAACGATTAGGGCCTTCTCGTAACCCTCGAGCGTCGAAGCCACGTCCTCGCCGGTGGACGGCTTCAGGTCGCCGACGATCTCACGCGGGAGCTGCGCGCGTGAAATCACGCCGGCGTCGCACAGCAGCACGGCTCGCTCGATCACGTTGCGCAGCTCGCGGATGTTTCCCGGCCAGCGGTAAGCCGCCAACAGTGACGTCGCCTCCGAAGTCACCTGCGGCTGCCGGCAGCCGAAGTCCTTGGCCGTCAGATCCACGAAGTGCTCGACCAGCAGGGAGATATCTTCGCGCCGGTCGCGCAGCGGGGGCATGTGAATCGGGAACACGTTCAGCCGATAGTACAGGTCCTCCCGAAAATCCCCGTTCTCCATGGCGTTCTTCAAGTCGCGGTTGGTGGCGGCGATGATACGGACGTCACAGGTGATGGTTTGGGTCCCGCCCACGCGGACGAACTCACGCTCCTGCAAGACGCGCAGCAGCTTGATCTGCGTCGAGGGGCTGATGTCGCCGATCTCATCGAGGAAGATCGTGCCCCCATCGGCCAGCTCGAAGCGGCCCATCTTCTGCCCCAGCGCGCCGGTGAAGGCCCCGGCCTCGTGCCCGAACAGCTCGCTTTCCAGCAGCGTTTCCGGCAACGCGGCACAGTTGATCGCAATGAAGGGACGCGCCTGCCGCGGGCTGACCGCGTGGATCCGCCGGGCGCTCAGCTCCTTGCCCGTACCGGTCTCGCCCAGCAGCAGCACGGTGGCGTTGGTGGCGGCGACGCGGTCGCACAGTTGGATAACCTCTTTGAGCGCTCCGCTGCTTCCGACGATCGGTTGCTCCTGCCGGGCCCCTTCGCGCAGCCCGAGGTTCTCCCGCTTGAGCGCTTCGTGCATCTGGGCGTTTGAAGTGCTGATCGCGGCCAGGTTGGCGAAAACCTGGAGGATCGTCAGGTCGCGCTCGGTGAATTCCTCGCCGCCGCGCTTGTTGAGCACCTCCACTACCCCGATGTTCTCGTCCCGGTAGCGCAGCGGGGCGGCCAGCAACCCGCGCGTCGTGAACTGGAACTTCTCATCGATCCCGCGGAAGAAGTCCGGGTGTTGCCGGACGTCGGGCACCAACATCGGCTTGCCCGTGGCGGCGACCCGCCCGGCGATGCTGACGTCCACCTCGAACTCCTCGCCGACCAGCACCTCCCCCCGCGCGCCCACCGCCGCCTTGAAAACCAGCTTGTTTCGCTGGCGGTCGAGCAGGAGGACGGAGCTGGCTTCCGCGCCGAGCACGTCGGCAGCCGAGCGGGCGATGGCATTCAGCGTAACCGGGAGCTCGAGGCTGGCGTTGATGGCGGCCGAGGCCTCCAGCAAGGCCGCCAGCGTGCCCTCGTCGATGAATCCGGATGGAACGGAAACGGCCTTCTCGGTCATGGCTATGCTCCCGCGTGATTCGCCGCCCGGGCTCTCACGTGCCCATCGCCGCGGTCGCGGCTGGCGTATCGGACTTCGCCCGGCAGGCCGGGTTGGCCCCGGAGATCATAAGCCGGCCTCAATTGAGGGCCGGAGCTTAGCGGCGTCGGCGACTATACTTATGTGCCAGAGCGGGTCGCGTCAGGGCGTCTTGCGCTCATCCAGTAGGCCCAGTTGACCCGATAAGGACATGCTTCGCAAGCATCATCGGTGGCATTTGGGAAAGTCCTGCGGGCCCCCGAACCGGTCCGGGCCGGAAGCGTAAAGAGGTTAGAGGCCGTGGACGAGAAGCGCGACGAAGAGCTGCTGGCGGAACACCTGGCCGGCAAACCCGGGGCCTTCGACGTCCTGGCCCGTCGCTACGTGAACGGACTGTTCGGGTTTCTGTGTCGCTTCGTCGGCAACGCCGCTCTCGCCGACGACCTCGTGCAGGAGACGTTCTTGCAAGTGCACCTGGCCGCCGCTTCTTTCGACCCGGCGCGATCGTTGAAACCGTGGCTGTACACGATCGCGGCCAACAAGGCGCGGGACTACTTGCGCTCCCACAGCCGGCGGCATGAGCTGTCGCTGGACACCGCCGGGCGGGACGAGGACGCTCCCGTCCCGGCGCAGAACCTGGAGGCCGACGAGGTCCCGGTGCTCGAGCAGTTCGACGCCGAGCAACGGCAGGAACTCGTGCGGGCGGTGGTCGCCCGCATGCCCGAGCATCAACGGCTGATCCTGGCGTTGGGTTACTACCAGCAACTGCCCTACGCGGAGATCGCGGAGATCCTCGATATCCCGGTGGGAACGGTGAAATCCCGGCTGCACTCGGCTGTGACCCGTTTTGCGAAACTCTGGCACAAGCAGATGAGAACGTCTTCGACTGCCGAACGAAGTTGAACAAAGGTGTGCCCATGCCCCACTCGCCGGACAGCGAGTTCGACCCAAACCTGCTCGATTTGTATCTCGGGCAATTGTCGCCAGAGCAGCGCGCCGAGCTGGAAAGGCGTATCGGCGGGGACCCCGTGCTGGCCAAGCACAACCAGGCCCTCGCCGCCGTCTTTCGCGCGCTCGACAGCGCACCTGAGCCGCGAGCGGCGGCGGATTTGGTCCAACGTGTCTCGGCGCGCGTGGCCGCGGCCGGGCCCGCCCCGCGGGTCGTCTCCCCGCCCACCGCCGAACCTGACCAGGATCGAGAGCCGCGCGGGATAATCCTGCGCATCCATAGCCTGCGCGATGTGGTCGCCGTGGCCGCCATGATCGTCTTGGCGGTGGGCCTGGGCGTCCCGAGCCTGCTGCACGTGCGCGAGCGAAACCAGCGCATCGCCTGCTCGAACAACCTGGCACAGGTCGGCCGCGGCATGCAGATGTACGCCGCCTCGTTCGGCGACAGCCTGCCGTTCGTGGGCTGGAACCCGCTGAAGATGTCGTGGCAGCCAACGAACGAGCCAAATGTGGACACCGTGCCGAACCGCCGACACGTTTACGCGTTGCTGCGTGGCGGGCACGTGCAGACGATGTGGTTTGTCTGTCCCGCGGGTGATGCGGTGCCGATGCCCGCCGACCAGGTCCGCTACCATGACGACTTCATCGAGTCGCGCAACCTGAGCTACGCGTACCAGAACATGGCCGGCGTGCGTCCCTCGCTGTTGGACGATCCGGGGTTGCCGATTCTGGCCGACGACAACCCGTGCTTCGACGACGGTCACCCGCTGTTTGACGTTCTCCGTCGGCTCGGGCTGAGTGACCCGGCCGAGTCCAACTCGCGCGCCCACCGCCGGGCCGGGCAGAATGTCCTCACCCTCGATGGACGGGTCATCTGGACGACCACGCCGAACAGCGGCGTCCGCGGCGACAACATCTGGACGCTCAACGACATCACCGAATACACCGGCCACGAAGGCCCAAAGTCCACGACCGATACGCATCTGCTGAAGTGACGCCGGCGAGAACGTCGGGCCGCCCTATTTCTTCAGGCAGTCCAGCAACTCTTGCAGCGGCACCGTGGCGACGCTGGTGGCCGAGTCGGACATGGCATACGGCATGATCAGCAGGCCGTTGTGCACGATCGCCCCGCACGAATAGACCACGTTCGGAACGTAGCCGTCGCGCTCGCGCTCGTCGGGGATCATCAGCGGGTCGGCCAGGCGTCCGATCACGCGGGTGGGGTCTTGCAGGTCGAGCAGGGCGGCCCCGATGCAGTACGTGCGCATCGGCCCGACCCCGTGCGTCAGCAGCAGCCAGCCCGCCTCGGTCTCGATCGGCGAGCCGCAGTTGCCGATCTGGATGAGTTCCCAGGGACGGGCCGGCTCCGCCAGCCGCTCGGCCTCGTTCCAAAAGCGGATGTTCTTGGACGGCATGACGTAGAGGTTCTCGTTGTCCACGCGCGAGATCATCATGTACCAGCCGTCGATCTTGCGCGGGAACAGGGCCACGCCTTTGTTCTGGGCGTACTTGCCGTTCAGCGTGGTGATGCGGAACTCGGTGAAGTCGGGGGTTTCCAGCAACTGCGGCAGAATGCGGAACCCGTTGTAGGCCGTGTAGGTGCCGTAGTACGTCAGCGCCCCGTCGTCGTCGGTGAAGCGGACGAAGCGCGCGTCCTCGATGCCGCGGCTTTCGTTTTCGTTGACCGGGAAGATCGCCACCTCGCTCACGTCGCACTGGGCGGGGAACTTCAAGTGATAGTTGGAGCGGGCCAGCCAGCGCATGTTGTCGGCTGCCTGCTGGAACAGGTCGGTGTCGCCGGCGGCAGGCCGCTCGGCCTCGATCGCCGCGGCCAGATCGGCGAAGCCGAACTCTTCGCCCAGCCGGTCGAGCACGTTGCCGACGATGTCGTTGTACACGCCCATCTCGATGAGCTTGTAAAAATACGTTTGTTTGTGGTAGATGCGGTCCTTGACCCGCTTGGCCCGCTCGACGAAACGACCCACCGGGTCAAACCTGAGCTGACCGTCGGCGTAGATCACACCCGTGCGGAACGTGATCGACGAGACGTGCCCTTCGCCGGTCGCCCGCAAGCTGATGATGAACCGGGCGGCCCCTTCCGGCAGCCGGTTCTGATCCGGGTGCAAAACGATCGACGGATTGAACAACGCCGCCGCCTCGATCGAGTACTCCATCGTGAAGTACGCCCCGATCAACAGTTGCCGTTCGGTGGAGAGCTCGATGTCCGGCTCCAGAAAGCCGGCAACCTCGCGGAAGTGCTCGGCGAAATCCGTCTCGATGTGCTTGTGGCGGCCGGCGAAATCCGCCCGCACACGCTCCAGCAGTCTGGTCACCTCCGAGTCGGGCAGCGCGAGGATTCGTGCCAGAATCCGCCGGACACGCGCCTCATCCCCGGGAAGGAACAGGCGTGTAATCACCCGGCGGTCATCGGAGATGAACTGCTCGGACAGCCTGGTGACCCTGGGTTTCGTGGTGCGCATTTACTCTTCCGTCCTTTCCCGTTGGCGCAGCCAATAGGGTAACTGCTGCACGCCACCCGCGACAGACTACCGTCTCCGGCTACCGGGCAGAATGAGGGGGTCAGGCCGATCATTGCGGCCGGCCCGGGTGTGGTTTCCGTGAAGTCGGCACCCGGCCCAATCACGGCAACTCCACACCCAGCGAATAGTCGGACCTATCGCCTTGTTCGCTCTGCGCGCAAAAAAACGCGGTCCGCGAGAAAGGCCTCTCGCGGACCGCTTGTCGTCAAAACAGCGACAAACTCTTGCCTGCGTCGCGGCAATTACCGACGACGCAGCAGGACCAGACCCAGACCGAGCAGGCACAGGCTGGCCGGCTCGGGGGTAATCACGAAGGCCAGGTCCATGTTCCGGCCATCGGGGTCTTGCAGTGGTTCCCAGAAGGGATTGGGGAAATCGCCCCAGACGGCGCCATCTTCCCAGTGATCCAGGCTGGTTTTCCAGCCCCACTGGGTTTGTTCGTCGGCCACCGTCACCGAGATATCCAACCAGTAGATGGTTCCCTCTTCCTGATAAAAGGGCTCGCGGATCTCCACAATGTTGTACTGGAAGAAGTTGAAGTGGTCGCCCCAGAAGAATTCGCCCGTGTTGGGGTCGTGCCAGCCCTGATCTCCTTCACCGTACCACCTCTCCGCCCACTCGCCCGGGAAGAAGTCCCGCTCCCACAACAACTCGCCGGGATGGCTATAGCCGTTGTACGCGTTGTCGTGGATGCTGACATGGATGCTGGTGAGCTGCCCTACATCCTCGTGCCGCCACGAACCCCAGAAGTGGATGTCCTCGACCCACCCGGTCCCGCTGCACATCCAGTCGTCGGCCAACACCTTCGGAAACGTCGCGTTGACGTCCCAGCCATTGGGATCCGGCAACTGTGGATAGTGCATCTTGTGCCCGTCGCCGGGATCCCAGTCGGCGAGCACCGGTGCGACTAGAAACGCCCCCAGACACAGAATTGCTAGACTCCTCATGATACTTTCCTCCAAACGCCTTTGACTAAGGTTTGCCGAGCCCGCGCGGCGGGCTCACATACTCCACGTCACAGACCAGATGGTTGTCCATTCCCCGCGATAGAACTTCTTTAAGAGACAATAGCCCGCAGGTCTGCTTCCTCTTGAGGTAACTCATCTCCGAGAAAAAGCACTGCCTCCTGGTCATCTCCCTTCCGGCAGTATCGCTAGAGCGTAATGAAAGCACATATGTGTGCCGGCCCGGAAACCGTCCCCAGGCCTCATTTCAGCCGTCCTTGGGCGGCAACCTCGATCAATCGTCCGCTGCTACGCCCGTTAGCGCGTCGCGCGCCTAGTGCCACTCAGATGGCGCGCAACAAGCGCTGACGTCCGAGACTTGCCCGCGTGTCCTCTCTCCTTCCTCCACCGCGTTCCCGTGCGGGCACGCAGGCGCGCCCAACATGCCCCGCCGGGACACCTGGTTCCTATGGTATGGAATCTACCACGGCCGCCAGGCGATTGCAAGGGAAATTTCTCGGGCAGCGTCAGCACCGCCTGGAGAGGTCTTTCCCCGGGCTGCGTAGTGCCGCAAAACCCAAACACAACCCGAATTCCGGCGGGTTGGGGCCAAGGCGGCTCAACTGTCGATGGCACGCCATTGTCACGCCAAGGCCGATTCGTCCGAGCAGCGCCAATGGACGCATGCCCTCGATGGAGCTCGAGGACCTGCCGGGCGATATGAGGCGGTCCGCGAGAAACGCTTCTCGCGGACCGATTGTCGTCAAAACAGCGACAAATCCTTGCGTGCGTCGCGGCGACTACCGACGACGCAGCAGGACCAGACCCAGACCGAGCAGGCTGATGCTGGCCGGCTCGGGAATGCCGTTCAGGCGGAACCTCATGTCGGCCGAGGCGTACCAGCCGTCCGGGAACGGACCGTCGTAGACGGCCGGAGCGTCCGGGGTCATCCAGCCCCAGTTGTACCAGGGGGGATAATCCCAGTAATCCGACGTAAAGGCCGCATCGTCGCCCCAGGTATAGCCGGCTTCCAGGATCTCCCAGTAGAAGGCGTCGGGGATGTCGTCGGTTGTCATGACGCCCTGGATCGAGATCCACAGGATCTGCTCGTCGGGGCCCTGGTAGAACCAGAGGTCCTCGGGCAGATTGATCTGGAAGTGGTTCTCGCCCAGATACTGGTAGCCGACTTCTACGTCGTATAGCAGGTCGCCTGGATGACTCTCGTCCTCCGGCGTGGCGGGGACATCCGTCCAGAACGAGATGCGGAACGCGTCAATGTAGTTGTCCTCGCCGTAGTACGACCAGCCGTAGAACTCGATGTCCGTGATGATGGGGAGAGTCCCATCGCAGAAGAAGTCGTCGGCCGTGATCGCGTTGTTGGGGGTGTCGTAGCAGACAAAGCTGGCAGCGCCCCAGCCGCTGCCCGGGTCAAGCTGGTCCCACTTGATGGGGTGGTCCCAGTCGGCCGGCGCCGGTGCAGCCATCAACAACGCCAGACATGCAAGTGCCAAACTCCTCATGCTACTTCCCTCCAAACGCATTTACCTTAGCCAAGGTCTCCGGAGCCCGCGCGCGGACTCACGTACTCCAACAGGCAGATCAGACCAGGCACTTGTCCGTCTCCCGGGATAGAAGTTTTTTACGAGACAACTGCCCGCAGGTCTGCTACCTCTTGAGGTAACTCACCTCCGAGAAAAAGCATTGGCTCCTGGTCACCTCCCTTCTGACAGCATCACTGAAGCATGCCGAAAACACGTATGTCTGTCGGCCCAGAAACCGTCCCCAGGCCTCATTTCACCCGTCCTTGGTCGGCAACCGCCCTCGATCGTCCGCTGCTAGGCCCATTAGCGCGCAGCGCGCAACTAGCGCTGACGCCAGGGAGTTGCCTGCGTATCCTTTCTCCTTCCTGTACCGCGTTCCCGTGCGGGTACGCAAGGGCGCCCAGCATATCCTGCCGGGACACCTGGTTCCTATGGTATGCAATCTAGCACGGCCGCCCGGCGATTGCAAGGTAAACTCTGGGGAGGGGTCAGCACGACCTGGGGAGGTCTTTCCCCAGGTTGCGTTGTGCCGCAAAACCCAAACACAAGCCGAATTTCGGCAGGTTGGGGCCAGGGCGGCTTGACCCGCGTCTGACTCGTCAATCCCCGGATTTTCCAGCGGATTTCACACGCCGGCAGCATTGACAGTTCGATGTTTGTTAGGTATTATCCCAGCAAGACCACTACGCGCCACGACGGACCGCCGGCAGGACAGACGGCGAGCGCGAAAACGCCTCCTGCGGTGCCACATGCCTGAAGATTCGGCAGAGAAACCGCGTACCCCACCACCAAAGCAGCCCCTTGTGCCGCGATCCGGGGAGGGACAAAGGGCCCCAGCGCTCGGCGGCGGGGGGACTCGCAAGCCACCGGTGGGGGCCTACGCCGAGCTGCACTGCCGGTCCAATTTCTCGTTCTTGCGCGGGGCCTCACACCCGGAGGAGCTGGTCGCCCAGGCGGCCGAGTTCGGCTACGGTTCCCTGGCCATCACCGACCGCAACTCCCTGGCCGGCGTGGTCCGGGCTCATTTGGCCGCGAAAGAGCACAACCTGCACCTGCTGATCGGGGCCGAAATCACGCCCGTCGACGCCTCCCCACTCGTGTTGCTCGCGCCCGATCGGGCCGCGTACGGGCGGCTCTGTCGGCTGATCACCCGCGGTCGCCGACGAACGCCGAAGGGCCGGTGCGCGATCTACCTGCAGGACATCGCCGAGCTCGCCCCCGGCCTGATCGCAATCGCACTTGCGCAAGGCGTCGGCGCTTCGCCGCGTCATCCTGAGGGAGCGCAGCGACCGAGGAATCTGGCCGCCCTCTCCAATCCTAGCCAGATTCTTCGCTCCGCTCGGAATGACAAATCCGACGCTTACGGCCGGGACGGAGCCCGGCCGCTACATTCCCTTCGTGCCTCCGTGCCGGAGCCTGCCCTGAGTTATGCCGAAGGGTGCCTTCGTGCCTCCCTTAATCCCTCAATCCCTCAATCCCTCAATCCCTTCCATACTTACCGTGAAATCTTCAGCGACGACCTCTTCCTCGCCGCCGAGCTGGCGTATGACGTTCCCGACGCGGTTCGGCTCGAACAGCTCGCCGAACTTTCGCGCCAGACCGGCATCCCGCTCGTGGCCGCCAATGACGTGCACTACCACGTACCCCGGCGGCGCTATTTGCAGGACGTGCTCACCTGTATCCGCGAGAAATGCACGCTGACTGCGGCGGGCCGGCGGCTGTTCGCCAACGCCGAGCGCTACCTGCGGCCGCCGGCCGAGATTATCCGCCGTTATGCCGCCTGTCCCGAGGCGATCGAGCGCGCCCGGCAAATCGCCGCCCGCTGTACGTTCAGTCTCGACGAGCTGCGCTACGAGTACCCGCACGAGCTCTGCCCGCCGGACACCACGCCGATGGAATATCTCACGAAGCTAACGTGGACAGGGGCGCGCGAATGCTACCCCAACAGCCTCTCCGATCAGGTTCGTCGGCAGATCCAAGCCGAACTCGCCCTCATCGCCGAACTGAAATATGAACACTACTTTCTTACCGTTTGGGACCTAGTTCGCTTCGCGCGCGGGCGCGGCATCCTGTGCCAGGGCCGTGGGTCGGCGGCGAACTCGGCCGTCTGCTATTGCCTGGGGATTACCGCCGTGGATCCGGCCCGCATCGACCTGCTCTTCGAACGCTTCATCAGCCACGAACGTAACGAGCCGCCCGACATCGATGTTGACTTCGAGCACGAACGCCGCGAAGAGGTCTTTCAATACATCTACGGAAAGTATGGCCGCGAGCGGGCCGGCATCACCGCCGAAGTCATCACCTACCGTCCCCGTTCCGCGGTGCGCGACGTCGGCAAGGCACTAGGTCTATCGCTAGATCGCGTGGATGCGCTGGCCAAGGCCCTGGAATGGTGGAGCGATGAGGCGCTGCCGGACGAGGCTATTCGCGCCGCCGGACTCGACCCACGCGACCGCACCGTCCAAATGCTCGTGCGGCTGGTCCGCCAACTCCTCGGCTTCCCGCGACACCTGTCCCAGCACGTCGGCGGCTTCGTGATCACCGAATCCCCGCTCTGCGAGATCGTCCCCTTGGAGAACGGCGCCATGCCCGGCCGCACGTTTATCGAATGGGACAAGGACGACATCGATGCGTTGGGGATTCTGAAGGTGGATTGTCTGGCGTTGGGCATGCTGACGGCGATCAATAAGTGCTTCGCGCTGTTGCAGGGATTGAGGGATTCAGGGATTAAGGGATTAAGGAAGGAGACATCGCATGGCGGAAAAGCAGACATTTCGCGATCTGAAGGTGTGGCAGAAATCGATCGAGCTGGCCAAGCTGGTTTACGAGATTACCAAACGGATGCCGGACTCCGAGCGGTTCGGTTTGATGAACCAAATGCGCCGGGCGGCGGTGTCGATTCCAAGCAATATTGCGGAGGGCAGCGCCCGGCAGAGCCGGAAGGACTACATTCACTTCCTCATCATGGCGCGCGGCTCACTGGCGGAGTTGGAAACACAACTCATCGTCGCCCGGGAACTGAGCTTCCTCCCTCGTTCAGACGACACGCTGGAGAGAATGCGCGAGATTTCGCGGATGCTTCAAGGGCTGATCACGAGCCTGCGACGGAAAGAGAGGGATTAAGGGATTTAGGGATTCAGGGATTCAGAAGCACGAACAACGACGGGCGCCGCGCTAGGGCGGTTTGCGTTGTCCCTCAATCCCTCAATCCCTTAATCCCTCAATCCCTACTGGATCTTCCCGCCGAAGATCCGGCCGTCTACGACATGATTTGCGCCGCCGACACCGTCGGCGTGTTTCAGATCGAAAGCCGCGCGCAGATGAGCATGCTGCCGCGGCTCAAGCCGCGCTGCTTTTACGACCTGGTCGTCGAGGTTGCCATCGTGCGGCCCGGGCCGATCCAGGGCGGCATGATCCATCCCTACCTGCGCCGCCGAAACGGGATCGAACCTGCCATCTATCCCAGTGAGGAAGTCAAGAGAGTGCTGGAGAAGACGCTCGGCGTGCCGCTGTTTCAGGAGCAGGTCATGCGGCTGGCGGTGGTTGCCGCCGGCTTCACCCCTGGTGAGGCCGACCAGCTTCGCCGGGCGATGGCCGCCTGGCGCCGCAGCGGGCAAATCGAAAAGTTCCAGCTCAAGCTCATGCGCGGCATGCTTGCCAACGGCTATTCGAAGGAATTTGCCGAGCAAATCTACAAGCAGATCCGCGGCTTCGGCGAGTACGGCTTTCCCGAGAGCCACGCCGCCTCGTTCGCCCTGTTGGTGTATGCGTCCGCTTGGCTGAAGCGCTACCACCCGGCGGCGTTCTGCGCCGCGCTGCTCAACTCGCAGCCGCTCGGCTTCTATACCCCTGGCCAGCTCATCCGCGACGCGATCACCCACGGCGTACCGATACGGCCGGTGGACGTGAATTGCAGCGGCTACGATTGCACGCTGGAAGGGGACAGGGATTTAGGGATTAAGGGATTCAGGGATTCAGGTGATGATCAGGGGCATCGCACAACGGCAACGCGGCTTGGAGATTCTTCCTTAATCCCTCAATCCCTCAATCCCTCAATCCCGGCGGCCCAGTGGGGCCGCGCTAGCCCCTGCGTCCGCCTCGGCATGCGCCTGGTGCGCGGGTTGAGTGAAGGGAAGGTCCGTGGGATCATTGCCGCCCGCCGCGAAGCCCAACAAAGTGCCCGTGCTCCCGCCTTAATCCCTCAATCCCTTAATCCCTCAATCCCTATCCGCTCGATCCGCCGACTCGCGCGGCGGGCCGACGTTTCACGTGAAACGCTGGTACGGCTGGCCGCCGCCGACGCGTTCCGTTCGCTCGGGCTGAACCGTCGGCAAGCGCTTTGGCACATTCTGGCGCTGGATGACGCCGAACCGCCGCTATTTGCCGAGCTGGAGCCGGACGAGCCGGCGGTCGAGCTGCCGGCGATGTCACTGGACGAGACCGTAGTGCAGGATTATGACGCGCTGGGCTTCTCGCTCAATGCGCACCCGCTCGGGCTTGTGCGAAAGGAGCTGGATGTGTTGGAGTTGAGGCACGAAGGCAATGTAGCGGCCGGGCCCCGTACCGGCCGTAGTGGTGGGGTCCGATCCGTGTCGCGCCGCCTGCGTTTGGGCGTGGTGCAGGCCAAACGATTACGCCGCATGCGCAACGGGCAACCGGTCGCCATCGCGGGTCTTGTCACCCTCCGCCAGCGGCCCGGCACGGCTAAGGGCATGGTCTTTATGACGTTGGAAGACGAGACCGGGATGGCGAACTTGGTCATCCGCCCGAACATCTGGGAGCGCGAGCGGCGGGTCGCCCGCAAAAAGATCGCCCTAATTGCCGAGGGCCACGTCGAACGCCAGGGCGCGGTGATCCACGTGATGGTCCGCCGTCTTCACGATCTGTCGGCCCGGCTGGCGAACCTCACCCACCGCTCGCGCGACTTTCACTAGCAGAAGATGGTGCGTCCGGGGCGCAGCCGGCAAATCTGCCCCCTGGACGGTCAGCGGCGGGTATTCTCGCGGCCGGTGTGCGCCCTGGGCGGCGTGTCTCGGGCACGGCGGCGGCCGACGGCCCGCCAGATATTGGCACGCCAACCCCCAAATTGCGCTTGAACTGACGGCAAAGAGGTATTAAGCTACCCACATCAGGTGCGTGCGAAGTGGGAGCGCACACGTCCACCTTCAACCGAAGAGGAGGAGAAAAGTGAACACCTCGGCATCACGGTTGGGTCTTCTTGGGCTGGTCCTGCTGGCGGGCGGCACGCTCGTGCTGGGCGAGCAAATTGATTTGGTCTATTTTGAGGAAAACGGCGGCGGCGGGAACCCGCGCGGGCTGTACAACTTTGACGCCAGCACCGGGAACTCCACGCTACGCACGACGGTCAGCGGAACCCGGCGTTACTTCAGCTTTGACGAACGCCCCTCCGACGGGATGATCTTCGCGGCGGAAGTCGTCACGGGCAATGCGCTGTGGACGATCGACATCGACACCGGCGGGCTGACATTTGAGTGCTCGCACTACTTGGATACGGTCGCGGACGTCTCGTTCGATCCGGCCACAGACGAGCTATATGGGTTGATGCGGAACGCCCCGTACGGCCTGTACACCATCGATCCAGCAAGCGGAGCCTCGACGTTCATCGGGAACGTGGGTAACGGCGTTCGCACGGGAATGACGTTTGGGCCCGACGGGACGCTGTACGGCATGCGGCTGGATGGCACGCTGTATACGATCGACAAGACTACCGGCGGCACGACGCTGATCGGCGGATCCGGTGACTACGTGTCAATGGTTGAAGACGCCGACTTCACGCCCGACGGCAGGCTGTTCGCCGTCGATTGGTCCGGCAACCTGATCCAGATAGAGCCGGCGACGGGCCACCGGACGCTGGTTGGCACGACCGGCATGGGCACGGGGCTGACGGCGGTCCTCGGTGTTCCAGAGCCGTCAGCGCTGGTGCTACTAGTCGTCGGTGCAGGAGTGTTGCTGCGGCGCCGGTAGACCCCGGGATACTGCTGTCGTTAGCGGGGCACTGGCGGACGCCCGCAGCTAGCCACAGAGGCTTTGCGGGGGATAGTGTACCCGCGCCCCGTCGGGCCCCTCCTGTCTGAACTCTCGCACCTACCATGATCCTGAGCGTGTCCAAACAGGACTCGCTCTGTAATCCCACAGCCATGAAGCGCCGCTCGACCCGGGCGGCACGTGGCCTGGAATAGTATCGCCCTGATCGCTGGACGCCCACGTCGAACGCCAGGGCGAGGTGATCCACGTCATGGTCCGCCGTCTTCACGACCTGTCCGCCCGGCTGGCGAAGCTGGCGCACAGATCACGTGATTTTCATTGAGAGAGCTGTGAGCCATAAGCAGTAAGCCCTAACCTCCTCGCTTGCGCAAACGCAGGCGGGGGACTGTCGGGCACGCATACAATGGCAGTGGTAGCAAAAGTACTTCTCAAGGCAAAGGATGGGTGATGTTGCGCAAGATCGCCATTGTGGCCTGCATGGCATGCGCCGCGGGGGCTGCCACGCTCTGTGGCGTGACGTACGGAAAGGAGATCGCCTGGGAGGTACAGAACTCGGACAGGTACCAGCACGTGTTCGGATTTGCAGACGGCAAGTTCGGTGTTCGCTGGGCAACGTACTATCCGGAGGACTCGACGAAACCGGATGGGCCCTGGGAGATCCAGTTCCTCGGCTTTCTACTCGCGTACAGCGGGAGCAACCGCCCGCTCGGGGTATTGCAAATTCATGGCCCAGCGTACTCCTTCGCCGGTCCGCTGTGGCTCGCCGTGATACTGCTTCTCCTTTATCCCGTCGCGACACTGATCGGTCGGCCGCTTCGACGCGCTCGTCGCCAGCGCAATCGCCTCTGCGTTCAGTGCGGTTACAACCTGACCGGCAACGTCAGCGGGCGGTGTCCGGAGTGCGGGGAGGCGATACGACGCGTCGAGAAGCAACGCGCCGGCACGGTCGTATGATTACGGCCGGGACAGAGGCCGGCCGATACGTTTCCGACCGCGTGCAAGTCCTTCAATCACAAGTCCGGGACGATTTGGCCGTCGCGGAGCTTGATAACGCTGTGGCAGCGCCGGGCAATGTCCTTTTCGTGCGTGACGATGATGATGGTCATGCCGGCGGCGTTGAGCTCGTCGAGCAAGTCGAGGATCGCGTGGCCGGTTTCGCTGTCCAGGTTGCCGGTCGGCTCATCGGCCAGCAGGACGACGGGATTGTTCATGAGGGCTCGGCCGATGGCGACGCGCTGCTGCTGTCCGCCGGAAAGTTCGGCCGGCCGGTGCGTCAGCCGGTCGGCTAAGCCGATCCGTTCGGCCATCTGTCGGGCACGCTGGTCGCGGTCACGGGCGCGCACCGACTGATAGAACATGGGGACCTCCAGGTTCTCCAGGACGGTCTGGGCGGCGATCAGGTTGAAGCTCTGGAAAACGAACCCGATGCGCTTGCCGCGGATGTCGGAGAGCCGGTCGTCGTCAAGCCGGGAGACATCCTCATCATCGAGCCAATAGGTGCCGGCGGTGGGCCGGTCGAGGCAGCCGAGGATGTTCATGAGCGTGCTCTTGCCGCTGCCGGAGGCCCCGATGATCGCGACGTATTCTCCGCGGCGGATGGTGGCCGAGATGCCGCGCAGGGCGTGGACCTCGACATCGGTGCCCGGCTGCTGGTAGATCTTGACCAGGCGATCGAGCCGGACGATTCCGTCGTTTTGTGCCCGTTTGTGCATGCGGGGCCTTTCGGGCCGTCGGGGGACGAGGCGGGCCAGGGTGGCGGGCCCCTACTCCGGCGGAAAATCGCGGTTGCCAACTGGTCGATCCAAGGTCATAATACAGAGTTCGGAAGCCGATGAAAAGCGTGGCAGCCGCGTAGCTGCCTGATGGACCAAGGGTTATGAAGAAGGGCATCCATCCCGAATACGTCGAGACGCAGGTGACCTGCGCCTGCGGCAACAGCTTCACCACGCGCTCCACCGTCCCGAAGATCCGCCTGGAGATCTGCAACGCCTGCCATCCCTTCTACACCGGCAAGCAGAAGTTCGTCGATACCGCCGGGCGGGTGGAGCGATTCCAGAAGAAATTCGGCGGCAAGTACTTCGAGAAGCCCAAAACCGACAAGAAGTAGCTACGCCGCTGCCGATATCAGTTGCGGTCCGGATGTGCGTTCCGGGCCGCATTTTTTTGGCCGGCTCAGACGGGGCGGCAGGTTATGGAACAGCGCGCAGAAGACCCAAGCTGGATGGCGCGTGTGGCCGAGATGGCGGCGCGCAGCGACGAAATCGCCGGGGAGATGAACCGCCCCGAGGTGGCCGCCAACGGTGCGCTGATAGTGAAGCTGGCCCGCGAGCGCGGCCGGCTGGAGAAGATCGCCAAGCCCTACCGCGAGTACCACACGGTGACCGAACAGCTCAACGAGTCGCACCAGATCATGGCCGATGCGGGTTCCGATCCGGAGCTGCGTGAGTTGGCCGAAGCGGAGCTGCCCGAACTCGAGGTCAAACGCGCAGAGCTGCTCGGGGCGCTCCAGGAGAAGCTGGTCACCGGCGACGACGCCTCGATCAGCAGCGTCATTCTGGAGATCCGGGCGGGGACCGGTGGTGAGGAGGCCGCCCTATTCGCCCGCGAACTGCTCGACATGTACCTGGCTTACGCGGCACGCCACGGCTTCAAAACCGACGTGCTGGCGCTGAACTCCTCGGAACTCGGCGGGATGAAGGAGGCGATCGTCAACGTCACCGGCGAGGAGGTCTACCTGCACTTTCGCTTCGAGGCCGGCGGACATCGCGTGCAGCGCGTGCCGAAGACCGAGTCGCAAGGCCGTATCCATACCTCGGCCGCCACCGTCGCCGTGCTGCCCGAGCCGGAGGAGGTCGAGATCGACATCGACTGGGACAAGGACGTGCTCGAGCACGTGAGCCGATCGGGCGGCCCCGGGGGGCAAAACGTCAACAAGGTCTCCAGCGCGATCCGGCTGGAGCACCGGCCCAGCGGTATCACCGTCTCGATGCGCGACGAGAAGAGCCAGCACAAGAACCGCGCCAAGGCCCGCCGAATCCTGATGTCACGCCTGTTCGAGCATCACCAGCACGAGCAGGAACGGCAGATCGCCTCGGACCGCAAGAGCATGGTCGGCAGCGGCGACCGCAGCGAACGCATCCGCACCTATAACTTTCCGCAGAACCGCTGCACGGACCACCGCGTCAACAAGGACGTGTACGACCTGGAAGGCATCCTCGTCGGCGGCAACCTGGACGAGTTCCTCTCCGCACTGCACGAGCGCGACCTGAAGCTGCGCTTGGAGAAGCTGTAAGCCGCCGCGGCAGTTGGCCGCGACGTGGCCAGTGCGCCGAGAGGGGATTTCGAGACGAGAGTCCTTGACCACGCGGACGCCACGTGACAGGCTCAACCGCAATGCCGACGCTGACACGCCAGTCACCCGCGAAGATCAACCTGACGCTGCGCGTCGGGCCGCTGCGGCCGGACGGGTTTCACGAGATCGAATCGCTCGTGGCACGCGTGGGATTGTGCGATACGGTCAGCGTAACGCCACGGGCGGACGGGCAGCTAACGCTCGAATGCGATGATCCGGCGATCCCGTGCGACGAGACGAATCTGGCGCTGCGGGCCGCGCGGCTGCTGTCGGATCAGACTAGAGTCAGGAACGGCGCGCATATCTCCCTGAAAAAGCGCATCCCGGCCGGATCGGGCTTGGGCGGCGGGAGCTCGAACGCCGCGACCGCCCTGATGTTGCTCAACGACCTCTGGCAGCTCCACCTGGGACGGGATGAACTGGCAGCCATTGGCGCTAAGATCGGCTCCGATGTACCACTGTTCTTCCATAGCCCGCTGTGCGTTGTGCGCGGCCGTGGCGAGCAGATCGAGGACGTCAATCGGCGGTTCAAGGGGTGGGTGGTTCTGATCCTTCCGGACCTCCACGTGTCCACACGAGAGGTTTATGCTACTTGGGATCGCGCGGGACCGTCGCCCGCGCGGCCGTCGATGGAACATGTCTTGGCGGCGGGCGGAGGTACGAGCACGCTCGGGCCGCTGCTGTTCAACGACCTCGAGGCGGCGGCGTTTCAGGTGAGCCTGGAGCTGGCTGAGCTGGCCGCGCGTTTGCGCCGGGACCAGCACGGGTCGGTCCACATGACCGGTTCCGGCTCGGCATTCTTCCAGTTGTTTGACGAGGCCGGGCCAGCCCGGGAAGCCGCCGGACGGATTGCCCGAGCGCTTGGGGTGCGCGTGGAGGTTGTGCCGCTCGGGCAATGAGGGCGCCGCTAATGCAGCTTGGTGCGCATGACCACAAACCACAGGGCCGCCGCGTACAGACTCAGGAGCGCTCTTCCGCGGAACTGGGAGCCGATGATGATCAGTGCTCCCAACACGTAAAACTCGGTGAGCGCCCGTAGGAAGGCCCAATCTTCAATCCAAATAGATCGGCTGAGTGCGGTCGCGAGTCCCGCGTAGAGAAACCAACCCAGCTTGACATACATGCCCACCGCGCTGGTACGCATACACAGAAGCACACAGAGCGTGAACACGGCCAGGAACAAGATTTCTCCAGCCCACAGCTTGTGGTAGGGGTCGGCGGCGCCCGGGAATTCGCGGAGGAAACCCAGGACGCCGGCCAGCGGCACATCGAGGTTAGCTTGGCCGGCCAAGAGTGGTAGCTGACCCCAGCGAAGCATCAGCACAAACTGCCAGACGCCCCAGGCCGACAGCGGAACCGCCGGTACGTACCACCGCAGGTCAGACGCGTTCGGCCCTCTCCATTTGTGGAGTGACAGCACGCACGCGGCACCGACCATGAGCCCGGCGGCCGTTTCCTTGCCCAGAATCGCCAAGGCAAAGAGCAGCGTGGCGGCCAGATGTCTCCTGCGGCCAGCCAGGAGAATGCCCGCCAGCAGGAAGGCGGTTTCGACGATCTCGGTCAGATCACGCGCCAGGCTGAGGACGAAGCCCGGGTAGGCCGCCAGCAGGAACCCCCACAGCGCATGCTGCTTCATAGTCTGGGCGAGGGTGCCGGCCAGCCACGCCACGATACAGATGGCCAGATAGTTCACCAGGATCATCAACACGGGCACGAGTCCCGCCTGTCCGCGCGAGAGTCCCCAGACGAGCAACGGGTAGAGGATTCGCTGCTGTCGGTACGCCGGGTTGTCGAAGGTGATGCCGAAGGCGGTGCGTTGCGTGGTGAGCGGGTCGAGTGCCAGGCGATAGTAATGCTGCCCGTCGTAGCCGGGGGAGTCCTTCGCGACGATCAGGTTGGGTGGGACCGCGGACGGATCGCAGACCTGATCGCCGGCACACACGAAGCACGACGGGTCGAAGCCGAAGTTGTCAAGCCGCGCCAGCAGGTAAGCTGCGTAGACTGCCGCTGCGACCGCCGCCAGAACCCACGGGGAGTCGAGACGTTTCCGGAGCGAGGCGTGGGAGGGTGTGGTTATCTGGACGGAGTGCTGCGAGGCCAAGGGGCTCTCCGTTGGACGACGCGCGACCGCCGCTCAACCGGTCGGCCGCATCGGCTGTGCCTTACCATACGTCAGCGACCGCCAGAGCCATTCCATCGGCCCGAAGCGGAACCGCCGCAGCCACAGAACGCTGAATGGAATCTGCACGGCGTAGATGACGATCGTCAGCAGGATCCCGAGCGCGGGGCCGACTTTGCCGAACTGCCCGAAACCATAGCCGTTGAAGATCATCGTGCAGATCACGGATTGCAGGAGGTAGTTGGTCAACGCCATGCGGCCGACGGCGGCCAGCGGTCTGAGCCGCTTTCTCCACGCGTCCTTTTGCACGAGCAGGACGATTACCGAGGCGTAGAAGAAGCATAGGGCCGGCGCGCCGACGGCGCGTGCCGCCGTGGGGACTAACGCGAACCACGAGATCTCGGCCGGGTGAACGAACTCCTGCGCAACGACCGCGGTAAGATTGGTGACGACACCCAGCGCGAGCCCCCAGATCGCGAGCTTGCGAATGAATCCCAGATGCGGCGTCACGTCGTGCAGGATGCCGCGGCGACCGGCGTATAACCCAAACAGGAACATGGCGAGGATGCTGCCGTACATGACCAGCACCGTGATGATGAGCATGAACAGCCAGTCTGTGACGCGCTGCCCCAGGATCTCGCCATACGTCCCGTTGGCGTACGTGTCGTAGGCCCGCCGAGCCCAGGCCGCGAAGTCCGGCTGGCCGCTTCTCGCCATGCTCACGGGGTCCGTGGTCGGTGCGGTGGCCGACGCGGTGGTTGGCGCGGTGCTCGTTGCTGGGGTGGTCGTCGGCACTGACGTGGTCATCACCATTGGCTTGAGACTCAGCGCGAGCTTGTTGATCCCAACACACCCCGTCGTGTTCAGAATCGGTACAAACAGACACGCGAGTGCCCAAACGATCAGCGTACGGAGCCTACGTCTGCGAAACAGCAGAAGCGCGAACCCCAGTATGGCATAGGACACCAGGATGTCGCCGGCCCATAGAAACACCGCGTGGCACAAGCCGATCCCCAGCAAGACGCACAAGCGCCGCCCGTACAGCTGGACGAACGGCGCCCCGCGCGCTTCGGCCCGTACCATCTGCACCGCCATGCCGAAACCGAACAGAAAGGAGAACAGTGAGTAGAACTTCCCCAGGAAAAAGAAGTTGATCAGCCAGCGCGCCCCGCGGTCGACCATGCCGGACCCCGGCTGAATACCGGCCCCGTCGATGTAGAACGGATGGGCAAACCACAATAGGTTGACCGCCAGAATCCCGAAGATCGCGAACCCACGCAGGATGTCCACGACCTCGATGCGCTCATGTGGTGTGATCGGCGTGGGCTCGATAACCTGCGCGAGCACCGGTTCCCCGCTTGCCCCGGTATCCGGGCCGGCCGTCGATTCGTCGGCAGCTTCACTCACTGTTTCGGTTCCCTACGCTGCGGGCGGGACCTCCACCTGGCAACGGTTGGCTGCGGGGCAACACCATCGGCCGCAGCGCTCGGGCGGCGGCCAGGCGCTGCGCGTCGCAGATCTCGGCCAACGGCTCGGTGACGAACCGGCGCTGCCACATCCGCGGATGAGGCACGGTCAGCTCCGGCTCGTCGATCACCTGATCGCGGTAGAGCAGCAGGTCCAGATCGAGCGTCCGCGGGCCGTTGCGCACGGTGCGCTCGCGGCCATGTCGTTGCTCGATCTCCCCAAGCCGGGCGAGCAAGTCCGCCGGCGACAGCTCTGTTTGGAGCTCGGCGACGGCGTTGAGATACATGGGTTGCCCCGGCGGCCCACCGGTCGGTTCCGTCTCGCGCAGCGACGAGCAGCGCAGCACACGCACGTCGCCGGCCTCCTCCAGTTCGCGCAACGCGGAGCGGATGTGTCCGGCGCGGTCGCCCAGGTTCGAGCCCAGGGCAATGAAGATGCCGCCCACGCCTACCATTTCACCTCTCGCAAACGGGCGAGGGCCTGGCGGATGCGGTCGATGTCGAGGGTGAGCGCGAAGCGGACGTAGCCCTCGCCGGCGGCCCCGAAGCCCACCCCCGGCACGCAAACAACACCCACCTCGTCGAGCAGCTTGGTGGCCAGCCGCATGGAGTCGTACCCCTTCGGCACGCGCGCCCACAGATAGAACGTTGCGGCCGGCGGCTGAACCCGGAACCCCAGCTCCTGCAATCCGTGGCAGAGCACTTCGGCGCGCTGGTGATAGGTGGCCCGCATCCGCGTGAGCTCGGGCCGATCGATGCCGGCGTAGGCCTCGACGCCGGCCTCCTGAAGCGCCGTGTACGGACCGCTGTCGAGGTTATCCTTGACTCGGGCCAGGGCGGCGATGGCGTCGGCGTTGCCGGCCGCGAAGCCCAGCCGCCAGCCGGTCATGTTGAACGTCTTCGACAGCGAGTGGAACTCGACCGCTACGCCCTTCGCGCCAGGGACCTGCAAGACGCTGGGGGGCGGGTGCTCGAAGTAGATCTCGTTGTACGGCGCGTCCTGTGCGACGACCAGGTCATAACGGTGCGCGAACTCGACCACCTTCTCATAGAAGCGGAGCGGCGCGACGGCGGCTGTCGGATTATTGGGGTAGTTGAGATACATCAACGTCGCCGAACGGGCCGCGTCCTCCGGGATGGCGTCCAACTCCGGCAACCATCCCCCGGCTTCCGTCAAGCGCATCGTCCATGGAACCCCACCGGCGAAGATGGCGGCCGACCGGTACACCGGATACGCCGGCTCAGGCACGAGCACGGTCTGCCCCGGGTTGATTACGGCCAGCGGGAAGTGCCCCAGGCCCTCTTTGCTGCCGATGAGAACCAGGATCTCGCGCTCAGGGTCCAGCTCGACGCTATAGCGCTGACGGAAGAAGGCCGCGAGCGCGTGTCGCAGCTCGGGCGACCCGCCGTCGGGGGGATAGCGATCATTGGCCGGGTCATCGACGGCCTGGTGCAGTCGCTTGCGGATATAGGTGTAGCTTGGCGTGTCCGGGTCGCCGAGGCCGAGGTCGATGATGTCTTTGCCGGCCGCGCGTGCCGCCCGCTTCTTGCGGTCGATCTGGACGAACAGGTAAGCGGGCAAGGTGTTGAGTCGTTCAGCAGGCCGAAACGACATCGTCTCTCCTGTTTTCAACAGCGGCCGGGGCGCGATTCGACGGGCCGGAGTCTATGCCCGCCCGAGTGTAGCGACAAGCCGCCGCGCGCGCACTGCCAGCTTGACGGTGTTGCCGTGTGACCTTACTTAACGGTTCATGGAGCAACGCGAGGTTACGGCGCCGGTGGCCGGTGACGGCAGGCGGCGTGGGAGAGGCTCCCCCTATCACGGGTAAGAGCGACCAATCCGAGTAACTGTCCGGTGTACACGTGCTTGCGGCCCGCGGACTGACGTATCGACTCCCGGTGACGCGGGAACCGCTCTGGCCGCCGCTGGAGTTCGATACGGGCCAGGCCCGGGTGGTCCTGCTGTCGGGGCAGTCGGGGTCGGGCAAGAGCACGCTGTTGCGGATTCTGTGCGGGCTGCTGCCGGGTTTCCGCGGCGGGGAGCTCGAAGGGGAGGTGCGCGTCCTTGGGCGACCGGTGCCGCGCCGGCCCGACGGCAGCGTCGGGCTACTCTTCCAGAACACCGATGCCATGCTGCACAGCCCGCGCGTGGCGGACGAGCTGCGGGCCCGGGCCCAGGCACAGCGCGGCCGGGAACCCGCAGATCTACGACATGGCTGGCTGGCGGAGCTGGTCGAGCAGTTCGGACTGGCCGAAGTCCTGGATCGGCGGATCGTGGAACTTTCCGGCGGCCAGCAGCAGCGCGTGGCGTTGGCGGGCGTTCTGGCCGCCCGGCCCGCCGCCGTCCTGCTGGACGAACCCACCAGCAACCTCGATCCGCACGCGGCGGCGACGCTGGTGCAACTGATCGCCGGCTGCGTCGAACGGTTCGGCACGCACTTCGTGGCCGCCGAGCATCGCGCCGATCACGTTTTGGGTCTGGTGGACGGGGCGGTGCGGCTCGACGGCCCGGGGGCGCAGGCTTGGTCCGGCCGGCCCGGCACGATCCCCCTGCACGTGCAGCCCGACCCGCTCGATCTGGACGCGCTGCGGCACTTCGCGGCTGACAGCAGGCCGGACGCCAACGCCGAGCCGCTGCTGACGTGCCGCAATCTCTCCTGTCGGCGATCGGGGCGACTGGTGCTGCGCGAGATCGAGTTCGAGTTGCGGGCGGGCGAAATCGTCGGGCTGACCGGGCCCAACGGGGCCGGGAAAAGCTCGCTGCTGTTGCTGCTGGCTGGCGGGATCAAGCCCACCTCGCAAAGTGAGATTGACTGGCACGGTCGGCCCGCTCGGCGACGGGCCGGCACCGGTGTGGGGCTGCTGCTGCAAAACCCCCTGCACCAGTTGTTCTGCGAGACAGTGCGTCAGGAAACCGCCTTGGCCGCCGAGAACGCGCGTCTGCCCGCGGTCGCCGAGCAGGTGGACCGTCTGCTGGCCATGGCCGACCTGCTGCCCCTGGCCGAGCGGGCCACGCTGTCGCTATCGTACGGCGAGCAGCAACGCGCGGCGTTGGCGGGCGCGATGTCGGGCAAGCCGTCGGTCGTATTGCTCGACGAGCCGACCCACGGTATGGACGCTCTGCGTCTGAGTAAGATCATCCGCTTCGTAATCGAGACCCGGCGTGACGGGACGGCGTTCGTCGTGGCCTCGCACGACCGTGCGCTGCTGGAAGCCTTTTGCGACCGGGTGTTGGTGCTGCGTGATGGACGGATCGAGTGAAACCATCAGGTCGCCGGCGCGGGCCCAGTGGGTAGCCGTGGTGGCGGTCTTCGGCGCCGTCTGGGGAGCCTTCGAGATATCGCTGGGGGCATTTCTGCGCTCCGTCTCGATACCGATGCACGGGACGTTCATGACCGGCATCGGCATCATCATCATGTTGGTCGCCCGGCGAACACTCTCGGCCGGCGGTCAGCGGGGCCGGGGCGCGGCGATCGCCGTCGGGGTCGTGGCGGCCGCAATCCTGCCGCTGTCGGTCACGCGCGGGATCGAACAGGCCATGATCGGCATCCTGGCCGAGGCGGCCTGCCTGGAACTGGTGCTCTGGGTCGGGCGGCCGGGCAGGTGGCGGTTCGGGCTGGCCGGCTTGCTGGCCGCGCTCATTCCGCTAGTGCAGTTGCTTACCGTGATGACTGTGCAGTATGGGCTCGGCGCCCTGAGCACTTTCCGCGAAACGCTGCTGACCAAGCAGGGCGGCGAGCGACTCGGTCTGGCGGCCTTTACGGCCGGCGCGCTGATCGGGTTGATAGCGGTAGCCTCCGCGGTATTTGGTCTGGTCTGTGGGATGCTGGGATGGTCGCTGGCGGGACAGATCCTCACCAGGCTCGGTCGAAAGGCCGAGTAGTCGCAGCCATCGTCCTCGGCGGCGCTGCGCTCGTCGCCGCGCTGATGCTGGGCTGGCCGCTGGTCTTGCTGCCGGCGGGGACGGCCATCGTGGCGCTGGTGGTGCTCGACCGCCGGCAGGTCCGCGCCCTGTTGAACAAGTGGCTCTGGCTGGGGCTGGCCGTGGTGGTGGTGGTGCCGGTCTGGGTGATCGGCACGCCGGGCGAGCGCGAGGACGCGCAGGCTGGGGGTGGTCTGCTGGCATTGACCGCCGGCGTCACCATGGCCGTGCGCGTGTTGACCACGTTGGCCGCGATGCTGCTGATCGGAAGCTGCATCGCCCCCGCGGCCGTCAGTCGCGCCCTGGGCCGCTTCGTCGGGCGCGATCTGGGGCTGGCCTGCGCGATCGGCGTGAACCTCTTGCCGGCGATTCTCGAAATCCTTCGTCGCACGACGTTGGCGTTACGCCTCCGCGGGGGCTTCCGGCGCCATCGGCTGGCAAACCTGAAGCGGCTGGCGACCGCGGTGGGCGTACAGACCGTGCGGCTCACGGAAGACGTGGCCGAAGCCCTGTTGCTGGCCCAGGCGCCCGTCCGGGCGACCGACGAATCGGAACCCGAACCGCAAGGCCCACAGCCATGAGCCTCGCTCTGCTGGTCGGTGATCGCCACAGCGGGAAGACATCGACCTGTCGGCGACTGGTCGAGTCGGCGCGGGCCCGCGGTCTGACCGTGGGCGGAATCCTGGCGCCGGCCCTCTACGAGGGCGGCCGTTGCATCGGCTATGAGGTCGTTGATCTGGCGACCGGCCAATCGACGCGCCTGGCAACGATTGCCGGCAGCGGCGTCGAGCAGACCGGCCGCTTTCACTTCCTGGCCGAGGGATTGACGCTCGGAAGGGCCGCCCTGGAACGCACGATCGAACCAGCGCCTCAACTGGTCATCGTGGACGAGGTCGGGCAACTGGAACTGGACGGCGGCGGTTGGTCAGGGCAGGTCGATCAACTGGTAGTCGAGCGGTCCGGCCTTACGCTGTTGGTTGTCCGCCGCGAACTCGCCACCCGCGTAGCCCAACGCTGGAACACGCCGTCGGATTCGTGCTACGACCTCGTCCAGAGCTCGGACGCGGTTATCGAGGGCGTGATCCGGCGGATTGAGCCGGGATAGGATGAGTGGCGAGTTGCCGGCGCGTGTGTCGAGCGTGTGGACGGCGTCGCGAGGGTCAAGCGTCTTCTGTGCAGTTGGCCGGGCGCGCCGCCGCGCAGTAGCGGATCAGCATGTTGAGTTGGGCACGAATGGCGCTTGAAGCGGCGTCGGTATCGGTGGTGAGGGTTTGCTCGAGTCCGGCGGCCGCCTCGCTAATCACTCCGAAACCACAGGCCCCGGCCTGCCCCTTAATCAGGCGCGCCAGTTGCTGGAGGGCCTGATAGTCCTGCTGCCCGAAGGCCGATTCGAGCTGAGCGGTGCTCTCCGAGAGTTGGGCAACGAACTGATCGATCAGCTCCGCCATGTCGGCGTCTTCCACGAGGGAGCTCACCAGTGGCTGGCCTCTGGCCGCCTGGACCACATTCACCAGCGCTTCGCGGGTGAGAGGTTTCCCGATCCAATTCGAGAAACCGGCCTGAAGGCACTTCGCACGCAGCTCCTGGTCGGCGTCGGCGGCGACCGCGACGATCGGCACGGCGTAGCCGCGGCTACGCAGCTCTCTGGTCGCGGTCAGCCCGTCCATCTCCGGTATGTCGAGGCCCATCAAGATCAGATCGAAGTTACCGGACAGGGCTGCTTCGATCGCCTGTTGGCCGCTCTGCACGAAGGTGAGCTCAGCACCCAACGGCCGGAGCAGGCGCTCGACTACCCGGCCGTGGAACGGGTCATCATCGGCCAGCAGCACGCGGACATGCGGCGCCGCCTGCTGGAACGTCGTTACGTCGATCGGGTGGTCGAGCTTGACGCCGACCTCGTAGACCGAGGCCGACCCTTCCACGTAGCGGCAGCGGACGACCGTACCGTCGGCGATCTGGGCTTGGTCGTGCTGGCTGACGAGCTGTATGCGGCAATGGGTCCCGGGATACACGAAGTTTCCCAGCAAGAACGCGACCCCCTCGCGACTGATGTTGCGTGAGGGCACCGCGTGACTGGTCGTCGCGCTGCGACTCCGGAACTCGACCAGCAGCGAAGGAACGCGGTAAGAGTAGCGCGTCGAGTTACGCCGGTGGACCACTTCGTCGGGAGTGCTGTCGTGGTCAAGCCGGTCGAGAATCGCGCGGACTTCGTCCTCGGCCTTGCGGAGTCGTCTGTGTTGGTCCTCTGTCACGACTCTCCCATGCGGTCGCGATACGGGTACAAGCCGGGCCCGGTCCAGGTCACACCCCCGGCAAGGAGGATGCCCGGGAAGTCGTCGCTACGTCGCTTTCATCGTCGCCGGTCGTCGCGGGCATTAGTGGCTCCTCCCGCGCCGACCCGCGCGCAACTGTTATAGGACGCCGGATGGCGATGAGCCGCATGCATTTGCCGTCCGCGACGGCTTCCCTGTGAACGTAAGCACAGCGCCACCGCTCGACGAGCCAGCCGCACGTGGTTCGACGCCACAGGGCGCCACGCAACGCCCGGAAGAGCGCGCAAGCAGGAGCGGCTCAGGCTGCGGCAATGCTGATTGGCCGGGTGAAGAGAGAATTGCCCTTCAGCAGACGCGCCCCGGAGCCTCACTCTGCGTGAGACATTTCACAGGTACTTACGGCATCCGGCGAGGTGTGCTCTGCGCTGCCGCGCTCGGCGTCGGGATTCACGCGCAAGGGCATTTGCGGCGAAGGCTCCCAGTCCGGCCGCTGCTCACGCTCGGCCGGCAGGGGAGGCAGGGTGGGGACGATTCTGGCCCAAGCCTCGGCCGTCTCATCGATGGTACGCGCGATCTCGCCGTCAGCATAGCCGACGGGGAAGTTCTTGGCCGGGCGGCAGCCATCGACGTTGGCGAGTCGGCGGAACGCTTGGGGATGGTCGATCAACAGGCATGGTCGCGCCCGGTCGGTAACCCCGCGCTGTTCCTCCCGGAAGGCTATGAACAGCGGATGTTGCTGGACGAACTCGCTTAGGCTGGTGTAGTCGCTCCTGCCGTCGATGATGTCGAATATGTTGCCACAGGCCACCGGCGAGAAGACGCAGGGGCTGATGTCGCCATTGGCGTAGATGTGGAAGTAGTACCTTCCGCCGGCGATGCAGCCCCCGACCAACGGGCCGTCATTCCAGAAATCGCCCAGGAAGATGGGGCGGTCTTCAGCACGCCAGCGGTAGACGGTCTCGCGCAGCATGGCGCGCTGCTGGGCGGTGACCATCAGGTCGGGGCGTGGCGATCGCCCGATGGGCTGCAACAGGAAAAACCACCCGAACAGATCACCCTCCTCGATACGCAGGTCGATGAAGGCATCCGAGCAAATGGCTTCGCAGTTCTCGCGGGTGACCGTGGCCGAGAAGCCCGTCATCACACCGCGATCGCCCAGCAGCTTTCTGACGCGGTAGTTCTGCTCGTAGATGCCGTGGCCGCGGCGCGCGTCGGTCTGGTGCTCGAAGCCCTCCACGCTGATCGCTGGGAAGACATTGCCGACCTTCCCAAGCCGGGTAGCGGTATCCCTGTCCAGCAGCGTGCCGTTGGTGTAGACGAGAAAGCCACGGTCGTTGAAGCGCTTGGCTAGGCGGGTGACAGACTGGTCGACCTTCTCACGCAGGAACGGCTCGCCGCCGGAGAGCGTGACAAGCGTCACGCCCATGCCGATCACTTCCCGAACGATCTCCACCAGGCGTTCATAAGACAGGTCGCAGCCGTCTTTGGTACTCTTGGCGTAGCAGCCGGGACAGTTCAGGTTGCAGCGGTCGGTCGGCTCGATGACCACGGTACAGGGGGTTACCAGGCCGGTGTACTGGGCATCGTCCCGCCGGTGTACATCGTAGCTCCAGGTGCCAATGAAGCGCAGAATCGCCCGGGCGGCCGCGGGCCGCTCGTTGATCAACCGGCGTAGGAAGCTCTCCAGGTGCTTGCCGAACCAACGTTCGTGCAACAATAGCTGGGGGTCTTTCTGGTGGTCTTGATAGGACTTCTCGAGCCGCTGCAGCAGCTTGTCGAGGAAGAAGTTGCGCAACGGGGGGACGTCCAGCGCCAGGCCGGCGCCCTTAACGGTGGCGCGGAGAGTCAAGTAGTCCAACCGATCTTGCAGCTTCCTTTCCAAACCACTCATGTCGCCTGCTCCTAACGCACTGCCAGTTGCCTTCCCCGAGCCCTGACGGTCTCAATGAATGACCTCGTCTCGGCTTTCCAGGAGCGCAAGGTGGCCCGGGCGGTGGCGGCGTTGGACCACAACTGGGCGAGCTTCTGCACAAGCGGGGTACGCTCAGCCGCCAGCGCCCGCAGACGACGCAGGCTCCAGCCCCCCCAGCCGTAGAAACGACGATGGGCATCCAGCACCGTCTTTTGAAACCCTTCAATCCCTAACCGGCTGTGGCCGTAAACGCAATGCGCTCCATCATAATAGTCCCAGTCGGCTGGGAAGTCAGCAAGTACCAGATGCGGGCGCATCTGCTCCATCAGCGGCGTGCCGGGAAACGGCGTCAGGATGCTGATCTGCAGGGTCTCCAGCCCGCCGCGGCGGGCAAAGGCGACGATCTGGTCGGCGGTTGTTCTGGTGTGCTGCGGGCCAAGCACGAACATTCCGTGGATCCAAAATCCGTTCTCATGCAGGATTCGGCTGTCCTCCATCAGCCGCGACTCTAGTGACCCCCCGCCGCCGTAGCCCTTATGCCATGCCTTGGCCGTGGATTCGTCGATAGTCTCGTAACCGATGTACAGGACGTCGGCGCCGGCTATGCGCATGCCCTGCAGGAGCGTGCCGTCTCGCCGGCGCCGGGCTCTGTCCAGCCAATGGAAGTCGGCCCGCACCTGGGCGTTGAACCGCAGCTTCAGCGGCGTCAGCCGCTCCAACAGCCGTCGGGTCCAATCGCGATCGGTGGTGAAGTTGTCGTCGTAGAAGAACAGCCGCCGAAAGCCCTTCTCAGCATAGCGGCAGATGTCCTGATGGACCTTCTGCACCGACTGCCGGCGCACCTTGCGACCAAACATGCGGGTTACCGTGCAATACCGGCATCCGTAGGGGCAGCCGCGGGAGGTCATCACCGGCAGCTGGTATGAGTCGCGGCGTCGGAAACGGCCAAACATCTTGTGGAAATCGCGCATCAGAGCGTGATTCAGAGTGGGAAGCGCGTCGAGGTCCTCGACCGTGTGGCCTTGCACGATGCCGTGGCGAATCTCGCCGGCGGCGATCGCCTCGATGACCGATTCGCCTTCCCCGCGAACCACGACGTCACCCTGTGCCAGGGCCTCCTCGGGGCAGAAGGTGGCGTGCACGCCGCCGAAGACGATCCTCACGGCTGGGCAGCGCTGGCGGATGCGGTCGGCGATCGCATAGCCGCGGGCCGCGGTGGGCGTCATGATGCTGATGCCCACCACGTCGGCAGAACAGATATCCAGCATGGCCTCGGCGTTTTCGAGCAGGGGACCGGAAATGTTCTCGTTGTACACGGCCACGTCGTAGCCGCGGGCCTCCAGGATGCTGGCCAAAGTGATCGGGCCCAGCAGTGGCCAGCGGCTGATCCAGGCGTTGAACGGACGCCCGGGGCGTCCCTGGGGCTCTACGAATCGGACTGTGTTACGGGCCGCCATGGGCTTTGGCCACGTTCTGAGAAGCTACCGTTCGGGGGTGCCAATACCCGATCCCGCATGGCTTCAACAATATACCACCAACGGGCCGGTTGCAAACCGCGGGGGGCTCGTTTTGTCGCCGCTCTGGCTGCCTCCTGTGCACCGAACACGGCCCCTTCAACGGGGAGGCTGCCCCCGGGCCAATGGGCACGGCCGGCGGCCAAGCCCGGGCAAGACGCGCGAGCCACTCGGCTGTGTCGCATGGCTACAAGTTACCGAGTATACTAGGGAGATGATGATGGGATGGCCCGCAGACAGCGTGGGGGTCGCAGTTCGGCGTAGGGGGCAGGCCGCCTTCACCTTGCTCGAGATGCTGGTCGTGGTGGCCGTCATCGGGCTGTTGATCAGCATACTGCTCCCGGCGTTGTCATCTGCCCGCGCCCAGGCCCGCGCGGCCAAGTGCCTGGCAAACCTGCACGTCCTGGGCCAGGGCCTGGTGCTTTACGTAGACGAGAACCGCGGCGTGCTGCCGCCGGGCCGACTGCCGAAGATCGACGACTGCAACGCGCATACCATGCTCTACGGCCGCATCAAGTACCGCCCGACCTTCGTGGCGACGATGAGCCAGTCCGTCGGTGTGCCGCCCTTCGACGATCCCATGCCGTGCAAGACCGATTGGGATCAGTATGGCGAGCGGGGCGACCAGCAGAACTACTCGTACGGGTCGTATGTCTGCCCCAGCGTGCCGGAGTGGACCGACGAGCGGAACGGCAGCTACGGCTGGAACTACCATTTCCTGGGCAATTCACGCCTGTTCGACTCGGAGGTGCTCAACTCGTATAAGAACTGGCCGGTGCAACTGAGCTGGATTCGCTATCCGGGGCGCACGGTCGCCGTTGGGGATGGCATGGGCACCGCCGCCGCCTTTCCGCCCAACGAGCGACAGGCCTATGAAGACAACGAGCGGCCGCCGTATGAGGCTGATCTCAAAATCGCCGAGTGCTACGGCAACGAGGGCTTCAACCTGGATCCGCCGCGAATCGACCTGGAGAACGGCGAGATCGCCGGTCACAACTATGATCCGCACAGGCGGTCGGCGGCCGACCCGCGTCATGCTGGCCTGGCCAACATCCTTTGGCTGGACGGCCACGCAGCCGCTCAAACGCTGAAACAACTGGGGTATCAATTCGAGCTCGACGGTAGCATCGGGCTTGAGGGTGAGAACACGCGGTGGTCCGGCAACGGCCTCGACGTGCCCTGGACGCCGGAGTTCCGCCCATAGCACACGCCATCCCAATCCCGCGAGCCAACATCCGCCGCGAGCAACGAGCAACCGTTCCACCCGGCCGACCGGTTGGCTGGTCGCGGTGGTCGGCGTACACTCACACTGATAGGGTGTGGCTTCGGCCAGTTCAGGCCGAAGGGAATTCGACGCGAACGATCGCATTCCGTCCGTCGGCGTATGCACACATCGCAGGAACAGCTCGAAGCGGAGTACCGCGTAAGCTGGGAGCTGGTGCAGCGCGCCGGGCTCCAGGCCATGAACTGCGGGTATATGCGGGTCGCCGGCAAGCCATTTCACGTCTACCAACAGGACTTGGTCTGGCGCCTGCTGGAGCGGAGCTCGATCGAGGCGGAATCGGTCGTGCTCGACCTGGGCTGTGGGATCGGGGGCCCGACGACCTGGATCTTCGAGCGCTTCGGGCCTCGGCTGGCCGTCGGCGTGGAATACGTGGGGTCCACCGTCCGGACGGCGGAGCAGTTGTGGTCCGGGCGCAGCCCGCGGCCCCACTTCGTGCAAGCTGATGCCAACCGGTTGCCGATCGAGGGTGGTAGCGTGGACGTGATTCTGAATTGTGAGTCCGCCCTGCACTACCGGGACAAGCACACGTTTCTGCGCGAGTGCCGGCGGGTGCTCAGACCGTACGGCCACCTTTGTCTCGGCGATATCACCACCCGTAGTCCGCGCGTGTGGGCGCTGCTGACCCGCCACGCCCGGCCGCGAGTGTATTTGTGGTCCGCCAAGCAATACCTGGCGGCGTTTTCTGCCGCCGGGTTCGGTTTGCTGGATCACGAGGAGGCGTCGGCACGCGTTGCCGCGGCCTTGCGGGCCGGTCTGAGGGAGGTCTCCATTTCGCGATTTCCGGGCGTGGGCGACATCCGCCGCCGCGCTTCGTTTCTGCGTGTGCTGGAGTTTCTGCTTCACCGTCGGGTACTCAACTACGATCTCTTCACCGTCCGGGCCCATTGAGCGGATTAAAGCGGGGCCAGCGCCTGGAAGACGCCCTCATGAACCGCTACACTAGGGGCAGGTAGAAGTACAGACGGAGGCGCGATCCTTGATCGCATGGCGACGTACATGACGGGTTGTGATTGCCGCCCTGGTTCAGGGCGGGTTACGTTCCTGGATTGTCCGCGATTCGGGCGCCCAGTGTGCCCGGCGTGCCGTGCGCGCATCCTTGCCGCTTCTGCCGTAATCACCGTCGCCAACCGAATCCACCCCACGGTAATTCTGGTCCACAGGTGCGCTGCGCCGTGCCGGCCGCAGCGCCGCGATAGCCGTTCGGCGACCGCTCACTATCTCAGCACAGCAAGAAGGAGACGCTTGCCGTGAAGAAACCAAAGGACGTTTTTGCCACAACTGTCGGCATCGTCATGGTGGGCCTGGTGCTGGGAGGCCTGGCGGCCACGCTGCAGAAGCTGGGCAACCCGCCCAACATGGGCATCTGCGTCGCGTGTTTCACGCGTGATATCGCTGGGGCACTCGGCCTGCAGGGCAAGCTACAGTACTTGCGGCCGGAGATCCCCGCGTTCTGTCTCGGTGCGTTCATCGCGGCGTTGGCTTTTCGCGAATTCCGCCCACGCACTGGATCCGCTCCCGTGGTGCGTTTCATCCTGGGTATGTTCGCGATGATCGGTGCCCTCGTATTCCTAGGCTGCCCGTGGCGGGCCGTGCTGCGCCTGGCGGGCGGGGACTGGAACGCCATCCTCGGCATTCTCGGTTTAACCGTTGGCATCGCGATCGGCGTGCAGTTCCTGAAGGCAGGCTTCAGCCTGGGCCGATCGCACCCGGCACGGAAAGTCGCCGGGCTGGCTATGCCGTTCGTGATGTTGGTGCTGGTGCTGCTGGCGGTGTTTGACCAGTATTTTGCCCACGAGGGAAAGGCCATCCTGTTGCGCAGCGCGGAGATACCGTTCGCGCCCGTCTGGCTGTCGATCGTGGCCGGTCTGGTCATCGGTTTCCTGGCCCAGCGCACGCGCTTCTGCACGGTGGGCGGCATGCGCGACGTCCTCCTGATGCGCGACTTTCACCTGCTCAGCGGCGTGGGCGGCTTCCTCATTGCCGCGTTCGTGATGAATCTGATCTACAAGCAGTTTCACCCGGGCTTTGAGGGGCAGCCGGCCGCCCATATGAACCACTGGCTCAATCTCGGCGGCATGGTGCTGGCCGGGCTGTCGTTCACGCTGGCCGGGGGCTGTCCCGGGCGGCAGGTGTTCCTCTGCGGCGAGGGCGACGGTGATGCGGCCGTCTTCGTATTCGGCATGCTCACGGGCGCTGCGGTCGCACACAACTTCGTCCTGGTCGGGGCGGCCGCGAACGCGCCGTACATCGTGGTGATCGGTCTAGTCATCGTGGGCATCATCGGGTTCATGGGCCGCGAGAAGCTGGCCCCCGCGAGGTGATAACATGGCTGAAACGGTGGACGCACGCGGGCTGTCCTGCCCGCAACCGGTTATCCTGACACGCAACGCGCTGCAAAAGACCAGCGGCGGTGAAGTGATCGTCGTGGTGGACACCATGACCCAGGTCCACAATTGCACGCGCGCCGCCGGAAAACTGGGCTGGCAGGCCAGCTACGAAGAGAAGGATGAGGTGTTCGAAGTGATGTTGCGGAAGTGACCGCCCCGTGCCGAGCGAACGATGATCTATCTCGACAACGCCGCGACATCCTGGCCCAAGCCGGACTGTGTGCATGAGGCCATGCTGCGCTACATGCGCGACGTGGGGGCAAATCCCGGTCGTAGCGGCCACCGCCTGGCCAACGAGGCCGAACGCATCCGGCTTGATGCCCGCGAGGCAATCGCCGAGCTGTTCGGTGTGAAAGACCCGATGCGCGTGATCTTCGCGCACAACGCCACCACCGCGCTAAACCTCGTGATCCGCGGCGTGTTGCCACCCGGCGCGCATGCCGTCACGACCGGCATGGAGCACAACGCAGTGATGCGACCGTTGCGGGTGCTCGAGCAGCAGGGCGTGTCGCTCAGCGTGGCGCCGTGCGAGCCGGACGGCACGCTCGAGCCGCAGGCGCTCGATGAGCACATCCGCCCGGCGACCCGCCTCATCGTCGCCAACCACGCGTCGAACGTGTGCGGCACGGTTTTGCCGATCCGCGAGATAGGTGCCATGGCCCGGCGGCACGGCATCCCGTTTCTGGTTGATGTGGCGCAGACCGGCGGTTGCTGGCCGATCGATTTGCGGGCCGACAACATTGACCTGCTGGCCTTCAGCGGGCACAAGGGGCTGCTCGGGCCGACTGGCACGGGCGGGCTGGCCATCCACGAAGATTTCGATATTGATCGGCTCCCGCCGCTAGTCTGCGGCGGCACCGGCAGCCGATCCGAGCACGAACAGCAACCCGATTTTCTGCCGGACAAGTACGAGGGGGGCACGCCCAACATCGTGGGCATCGCCGGTCTGGCGGCAAGCGTGCGCTACGTACTAGACCGCGGTGTAGATCGGATCTGTGAGCACGAACGGTCGTTGACCCGGCGGCTGATCGACGACCTGAGCAGGATCGCCGGGCTGCGGCTCATCGGCACGCGGGATGCGAGTCGTCAGACCGCGGCGGTATCGTTCACAATCGACGGCCAGTCCGCGGGCGAGATTGCGCGCGTCCTCGACGAGCGGTTCGGCATCATGTGTCGACCGGGGCTGCACTGCGCACCGCGGGCCCACCGGACACTGGGTACGCTCCCGGAGGGCACGGTCCGTCTCTCTCCGGGAGCGTTCAGCACGGCGCAAGAGATTGATCAGACCGTCGAGGCCGTCGCCCGTTTGGCAGGCGCAGAATAGAATGGCGCAGTTCGTGGTTATTCTGGTACACAGCACCAGCCACGCGATCCAGGCCGAACGGCTGCTCAAACGGGCAGGTCTGGCGGTGAAATTGATCCCCACGCCCCGGCATCTGAGCAGCGACTGCGGTTCGGCGGTGCGGATCGTGGCGGGCGACCGGGCCCGCGGCGAGCGGGTGCTTAACGAAGCGGGCGTGCCGATCGATCGGATCGAACCGCTGGATGAATAGGGCTTGATATGACCAGGCCGAAGCCAAACATACGTCTGACGCAGATGACGACCGCCGCGGGCTGAGCCGGCAAGACGGCGCCCGAGGCGCTGGCGCAGGTTCTGCGTCCCTTGGCAGCCATGTTCCCGGCCGAGCGTTTTCCGCAGGTCCTAGCCGGGCTGGGCTCGCTGTACGACGACGCGGCTGTGTACAAGCTCAACGACGAGCTGGCCCTCGTCGCCACGCTCGACTTCTTCACGCCGGTTGTTGACGACCCCTATCAGTACGGGGCCATCGCGGCTACCAACGCCCTTAGCGATATCTACGCCATGGGCGCGCAACCCGCGCTCGCGCTGAACATCTCGTGCTTGTCCGAATGTCTGCCGCCGGAAATCATTGCCGAAATCCTGCGCGGCGGGGCGGAGAAGGTTGCCGAGGCGGGCGGCGTGCTCGTGGGCGGCCACTCGGTCGATGACAAAGAACCCAAATACGGCCTGGTCGCACTGGGTTTCGTTCACCCCAAGCGCGTGCTGACCAAGGCCGGCGCCCAACCGGGTGACGTGCTCGTGCTGACCAAGCCGCTCGGCATCGGCATCGTCACGACCGCGTTGAAGGGCGACCAGGCCAAGCCCGAACACGTCGAGGCGGCCACCGCGTCCATGCTCAAGCTGAACCGCGTGGCGATGGAACTGCTGCAACAAGGTACTACCCACGCGTGCACGGACGTGACTGGCTTCGCGCTGCTCGGCCATGCCTACGAGATGGCTGAGCACAGCAGCGTGCAGCTACGCATTCACGCCGGCCAGATCCCCTTCGTGCCGGGTGCGGAAGAGTACGCGGACATGTGGCTGTTCCCTGCCGGAACGGCGCATAACCAAGACGGTTTCCGCAACCACGTCCGCTTCGGCCCGGGCATTGCCGAAGAGATGCAGCAACTGTTGTACACGCCGGAGACCTCCGGTGGGCTGCTGGCCGCGATTCCAGCGGCTCGGGTGGACGAATTGAAGGCCGCGTTTGCGCAGGCCAACGAGCCGCTGTGGGTCATCGGCGAGGTGGTGGCCGGCGCCGGCATTGAAGTCTCGGTGTAGCGTTGGACGTCCCAGTAGGACGTTTGGCAGCATCCCGGCCCGCCGAAAGCCCGATAAGAGAGAGCGGCTGGCAGTGCACTTGAGGCTGACCTCGGATCGCGGCAGACCTGTCCGTCCGCGGGGAACGGGTGAATTGTGGTACAATGACGCAAGCAGCCTGCGCTGCCCGATGGTGCAATGACGGGAGGTGTGGCACCGTTTGGCATAGAGGGGGCCGCCGGGAGGTTTGGCATGCGCAGAGTGAATCGCACCGTTCGTCAAGCGCTGGCACTGCTGTTGGCCGTGTCGATCGTGGTGCCGGTCTTGGGGCAGGAGCAGCGGCTGACGATGTGGGGAACGCCGCCGCGCGAGAAACCGCACCGCACGAAGGCGGCCGAGGGTTTCCCGCCCCTGCCGTTGCCGGTGATCCCGCAACGTCGCACCGAGAAGAAGCGCCCGCCGGCGCCGCCGAAGCTGCTGGCCAACCTCGAGAACATCAGCTTCGTCGGCTGGAAGGGCTCGCCGGGGGCGGTCGATCAACTGCTGGCCAGTGCGAAAGAGCACCTCAACGTCTGGTACGGCTGGGAGCAGCTCGACATCGGCGAGCTGGTGCGCAAGCATACCGCCGGGGTCGATCACCGCACGCCGGTCCTGTACCTGTGCGTCTACTACCCGCTGAACCTCAACGACGAGCAGCGCGGAGCGTTGCGCAGCTACACACTCGCGGGCGGCACGCTGATCGTGAACTGCTGCGGGCGGGAGGAGGCGTTTGCCTCGACGCGGGAAGAGCTGGCCAAGCTGTTCCCGAAATACCCGCTGCGCCCTTTGCCGGCGGACCATCCGGTCTATCACGCCTACTACGACCTGGAGCAGATTCGCTATCCGGTTCCCTCGGACAACCCGCTGGACGAAGGGGCCGAGCAGAACGGTCCGCCGCGGTTGCAGGCGGTGACGCTAGGTACGCGGGCGGCGGCCATCGTTAGCCTCGAGGACCTCGCCTGCGGCTGGAACCAGTGGAACAAGCCGGATGCCAAACGAGTGCACCCCGAGGACGCCACGCGCCTGGGGCTGAACCTGATCACGTACGTGACGGCAGAGAACCGCTACGCCAAGTACCTGTCGAAGACGCGGGAGGTGGCCGGGCCGAGCGTGCGGCCGCGCCAGCAACTCGTGTTCGCGCAACTGATCCACGACGGAAACTGGAACCCGAACCCGTCGGCGGTGCCGCTGCTGCTGAAGGAGCTGGCGTCGAACACGTCGATCGCGGTGCGGTTCGAGCGTAAGGCGCTGCAACTGAAAGATCCGACGCTGTTCGAGCACCCGCTGCTGTACATGACCGGGTCGTGGGATCCGGGTCTGAGCCGCGAGGAGCGGGCCTTGCTGCACCGCTTCCTGACCAACGGCGGTGTGCTGATCGCCGATGCCGCCGCGGGCCGGCAGGAGTTCGACCTGGCGTTCCGCCGACTGTGTGAAGAGCTGTTCCCGAACCACGCGTTACAGCCGCTGCCGGCCGACCACCTAGTCTACAAGTGCTTCCACACGATCGAGCAGGTGCGGCTGCACCACGAAGCCGAGCCGGTCAAGCCCGGCCTCGAAGCGGTCATGCTGGGCGAGCGACCGGTGATATTGTACAGCCGCTTCGGTCTGTGCGACGGATGGGCGCATCAGTTCAGCGCCTACGCGCGTTGCTACACCGCCGAGGACGCCCTGAAGGTCGGGACGAACCTGCTCGTGTACGTTATGCAGTAGCGTCGTACGTCCCGGTCCGACGTTTTTGGGCGTATTGGCCAGGCGCGCCGGACTCGGAGGTCCGGCGCTACAGAAGAGAAGGCAGCCACAGAGCGCTAGAAGCGAAGGCAGGTCTCGCAGACTCGACCTGCCCTACTCAGGAGCTATCGTGACGCAGACCTCGCCAGTCCCGCTCGAGCAGGCCGCCCGTCAACAACTCGAACTCATTCAATCGTTCGCGCACACGCGGCTGGGGATGCGGGAGGAGATCGGCAAACGCATCGTCGGCCAGGCGAATGTGCTCGATGATCTGCTGACGGCGATCTTCGCCCAGGGGCACGCGTTGCTGATCGGCGTGCCGGGTCTGGCCAAAACGATGATGGTGCAGACGCTGGCCGAGATCATGGATCTGAAGTTCTCGCGGATCCAGTTCACGCCCGATCTGATGCCGGCCGACATCACCGGCACCGAGGTGCTGGAAGAGGACCGCACGAGCGGTAAGCGCGCGTTCCGGTTCGTGCACGGGCCGGTGTTCGGGAACATCGTGCTGGCCGACGAGATCAACCGGGCGCCGCCCAAGACGCAGGCCGCGTTGTTGCAGGCGATGCAGGAACGGACGGTGACGGTTTCCAACGCGACCAGGTCGTTGCCGAGCCCGTTCTTCGTGCTCGCCACGCAGAACCCGATCGAGCAGGAAGGCACCTATCCGCTGCCCGAAGCGCAGCTCGATCGCTTCATGTTCGCCCTGAAGGTGGACTACCCCTCCGCCGAGGAGGAGCTGGTCATCGCCAAGATGCCCACCGGGCAGCGGCTGCCGACACTGAAGAAGCTCCTGACGGCCCAGCAGGTGCTACACCTGCAAAGTCTGGTGCGGCGCGTGCCGGTCTCGGACCACGTGGCCGGGTACGCGGTACGGCTGACACGCGTGTCGCGGCCGAACGAGGCGGCGGCCCCTGATTTCGTGCGGCGTTTCGTGGGTTGGGGGGCCAGTCCCCGGGCGGCGCAGTACCTGGTGTTGGGGGCCAAGGCGCGGGCGATCATGAACGGGACGATCAACGTATCCTGCGATCACATCCGCGAAGTGGCCCCGATGGTCCTGCGTCATCGCGTGTTGACGAACTTCGCGGCCGAGGCCGAGCAGATCGACGCCGATCAGATTGTCGCGCGTTTGCTGAAACTCGTGCCCGATGTGGCGCCGGCTTCCAGTGTGGCACCGGCTTCCAGCCGGTGATTCTATCATGCCTGCCACCCACCCGAGTCCGCTGCTCGAGCCGGCCTTGTTGGAGCGCGTCAAGGGGCTGACGCTGGTGGCCCGGCGGATCGTCGAGGGCGCCCTGCACGGGCTGCACGATTCTCCCCTGCACGGCCTGTCGATCGAGTTCGCCCAACACCGGGCCTACACGCCCGGCGACGAGCTGAAACACCTCGATTGGCGTGTGCTCGGCCGCGCCGATCGCTACGTGGTCAAGCAGCACCAGCAGGAAACCAACCTGCGGGCCGTAGTCTTCGTGGACTGTTCGCGTTCGATGGCCTACGGCGGCGACGGCACGGGGCTGGAGGTGGTCCGACGGCTCAAACCGACGGGTGCCGCGGGCTTCAGCCCGCGCGGCGCTTCGCAGGCCGACAGTCCCGACACACGCAGCAAGTTCCACTACGCCCGGCGGCTGGCGGCGGCGCTGTCGTACTTGATGCTGCACCAGGGTGACAGCGTCGGCCTGATCCTGACCAACTACCGCATGATCGCGCAGGTGCCGCCGCGTGCCGCTCCCGGCCACATCATGAGCATCTGCCAGGTGCTGGAGAACGCCGCGCCGGACGGGATCACCGACGTCTCCGGCGTATTGGGGCAGTTCGCGGCGCGACTCAAACGGCGCAGCCTGGTGGTGCTGATCAGCGACTTGCTCGACGACCCGGAGAGCGTGTTGTCGGCGCTGGGCCAACTGCACCATCGCGGCCATGAGGTGATCGTCTTTCAGGTGCTGGATCCGCGCGAGATTGACTTCGACCTGGGGCTGGGCGGCTACGGCGTCACCGTCATCCGCGACATGGAAACGGCGGAAGAGTTCGACGCCGAGCCGGCGCTGATTCGGGAGCTGGTCCGCCAGGAAATCCACGGATTCCACGAGCGCCTCGACGCGGGCGCCCGCCGACACGGCATCCACCTGCTGCGTTGCCCGACCAGCGATCCGGTCGAGCGCGTGCTGACCAGCTACCTGCATGATCGTTTGAGAAGGAAAGGACGAAGCGCGTCATTCCGAAGGAGTCCGCCACGCGTGGGCGACTGAAGAGTCCGGCATCCACCGCGCACGGAGACCAGATTCTTCGCTTCGCTCAGAATGACAGGCCCTCAGAATGACAGGCGCCCAGAACGACAGGCGCTCAGAACGACAGGCGCTGCGAACCGTGGGAACGAACAGATGACACTCTTGTCGCCACTACCCTTGTTGGTCGTCTGGGTGGCACGGCCGTGTCGGCCGTGGAGTTGCGGGAACCGGATGGGACGCCCATGACCCTCCTGTCGCCGCTGGCATTGTTGGTCGGACTGACGGCTCTGGTGCCGTTGATCCTGCATCTGTACCAGCGCCGGCGACGGACGGTCGTCGAGTTCTCCACGAACCGCTTTTTCACCGCCGCCATCATCCGCTCGCAGCGCCGGCTGCGCTTGCGGCGACTGTTGCTGCTGCTCTTGCGCGTGGCCACCTGCGTCTTGCTCGCCTTGGCGCTGGCCCGGCCGATCATGAGTCTGGCCGGCTTCGGCGGCGGGGAGGGGACGCGCGACGTGGTCCTGCTGCTCGACGACAGCCTTTCCATGCAGGCGCGCTGCGCGTGGCCGGGCGACACGGCCGACGGGCGGGGCACACGTTTCGAGTTGGCGCGGCAGGTGGCACTGGAGGTGCTAGCTGAGCTGAGCGCCGGCGACCGGGCCGCGCTGATCACGTTCACCGGGCGGGAATTCGGCAACGTGACGCGCAGCGGGCTGGAGCTGTCGGAAGACCTGCTGCAACTGGCCGGCCAGGTGGAGCAATTGCAGCCGACGTTCGCGGCCGGCGACGCGCACACGGCCTTGGACCGGGCCGCCAAGCTGTTCCAGGACCCCGCCCCGCGTAATCGGCTGCTGCTGGTTCTCAGCGACTTGCAGGCCGGCGATTGGCGTCAGATGGACTGGCCGCAGCCGGTGCATCCGATCTCGGTAGGTTTGGTTCCGATGACACCGGCCGGAAGCCGGTGCCACACGTGGGACAACGTGGTGGCCGATCAGGTCGAGTTCAGCCAGGGCACGGCCGTGGTTGGTCAGCCGAGCCTGCTGCGCGTGCGGCTGGTGAACTACCGGGCGGAGACGACGCCGGCAGAATTGATTCTGGACGTGGACGGCACCGAGCGGCTGCGGCGGCCGATCGAGCTGGGTGGCGAAAGCCCGCACGTCGAGCGCATCCCGCTGGAGTTCGAGAAGCCCGGCACGCGCCGGCTCGGTGCTTCTGCTCACCCTGCTGAGTGATCTGGCGGTCGCCGCTCAGCCGAAGTGGTGGCACGACCAGTGGCCCTATCGCGTACGCATCCAGTGCAAAGCCGGCGAGGGCGACGTCGCCGGCGTGCGCGTCCCGCTGGCCGGCCGGGCGACGCCGGACGGGCGCGACCTGCGGATCGTGGACGCGGACGGACACTTACGTAGCTTCGACTTGATCCACCACGATCCGCGCCTCAACACGCTGATCCAGTTCAAGGTCCCGCCCGCCAAGCCGCTGACAACCTGGCTGTACTACGGCAACGCGGATGCACCGCGGATCAACACGCGCAACCCACAGTTGGCCGCGTGGCAGGAGACCTGGAACGCCTGGAGCAAACGGGAGGCCGAACGCCAACGCACGCTGGAGCAGCGTCGAGCTTTGGAGGAGCGACTCGAACGCTTGCGCCGCAATCTGCAGCGCGCCGAGCGCGCCGGCGGCGGCACCGGCAACCTCGAGGGCCGGATCAGCCAGTGCGAGAAGGAGCTGGCCGAGCTCGTTGTTCTTGACGCGACGCCCCCGCCGGCGGACAAACCGAAAGCGTGGTATCCGCGTCGCGGCGTGTTGCTGCGCGTCTACCGCAAACCGAAGGAGGTCCATCCGAAAACGCTGGCCGAGTTGCGCAAGCTGATCCGCATGGGCGAGGAGCAGGGGGCCTGCTTCTGCGGCGGGATCGCCGACGGGTTCAACCGCTTCGGCCCCAGCGACCATTACATCAGCGTCTACGAGGGCTATCTGCAAATTGATGAGCCGGGCACGTACGCGTTCTGCACCGTCAGCGACGACGGGAGCTGGCTGCGCATCAACAATCGCACCGTGCTCGAATGGCCCGGTGCGCACGGCTGGGGAGGTGCCGAGCGTGGCCAGAAGAACGTCGAGGCCAAGCTCACCAAGGGCGTCGTGCAGGTGCAGTATTACCACAAGGAAGGCACGGGAGCCCAAATGGCGTTTCTCGGCTGGAAACCGCCGAGCGCCGAGCGGCTCTGGAGCATCCCGCGCGACAAGTGGCTCAGCGTGCGCCCGGCCCGGACGGGCACCTTCGAAGCGCGCCACAAGCCGATTATCGCGGTGCCGATCGTGCGCGTGCTCAACACGTACTGGGTGCGCGACTCCGACGCTCGGCAAGCCACGCTGGTGGAGCTCCGCGACGTCAGCCGCAGCCGGACCGGCAAGATCGTCAAGACGCGCTGGTCGTTCGGCGACGGGCTGAGCGCCGAGGGGAGGAAGCTCCGCCACGTGTACTTTCGCACCGGCCGGCCCACGGTGAAGCTGACCGTGACGGATGAGCGTGGCAATCGTGACAGCGTTACCTGCTCGCCGAACGTGTTCTATGTGGACGTGCGCGCGCGTTACTTCCGGTACGGCAATGCCAAGCAATACGCCGAGGCGGCCGCCGGATACGACGTGGAGCGGATGTCACCCGGGGACCTGGAACTCTACGCCGAGTTCTGGGGACACCTTGAGCAGTGGTTCGAGCACGTGCGTGCGGTGAACGCGTTCATCCGCCGCTGTCCGGACTCGCCGCTGATTCCGCGCCTGGCCGCCAGTGCGGCTAAGGGATGCACGCAAGCGGACGCGTACGATCCCCGACGGGCCGACGAGCTGTACCAGATCGCCTTGCGCGGGGCCGAGGCGCCGCGCGGTCGGCTGGAGCTGAACCTGCAACGCGCCCGGGTCCTGGCCTGGGATTTGGGTGAGTATGAGCGGGCCCGCGAACTGCTGAACAACCTGCTCGACCAAATCGAACTGAAGGCCGGTCGGGCGATCCAACGCCTGCGCCGCCAGGCGCTGATCCTGCTCGGCGACGTGGCGCTCCTCACGGCGGCGTACGACGAGGCCGAGAACCTGTATCGGCAGGCACAAAAGCTGGCCGAACGGAAGGTCGAACAGGCAGAGATGCTCGTCAAGGCCGGCAGCTACGGCTACACGGTCGAAGACCTGCTGGCTCGCGGCGAGTTCGAGTGGGCTCTCAGAACGCTCGACCGCTGGGAAGAGGAGTTCCCGGTGCAGAAGCTGGAAGGCTACACCTTCTTCCTGCGCGGAAAGGTGCTTTACGTGCAGCGCCCGGGTCGGCTGGCAGCGCGCTACCTGCAGCGGGCCGAGCAGGTGTCGCCACGGGCGGTGCACGTCCCGGAGGCGGTCTGGCTGCGCGCCAACTGCCTGTTGGCCATGCGGCAGTACGACGAAGCGCTGGCCGAGTTCCTGCGCATCCGCAGCGACTTCACCCAGTCCGAGTTCTTCCAACAGGCGGTGGACAAGATCAAGCTTTGCGAGTCAGAGCTGGCCAAGGCAAGGCCGCCGAAGACGGGGAAATGACGTGAGTTGCTCGCTCAGCCGTACGGTTGCCGTGCTCGTTTGTGCCGGGTTTTGCCAGATGCCGGCGGCTGCGCAAGACCGCCCCTTGAAGGGTGGCACGGCTGTGTCAGCCGTGGTTCTCCCCCAAGAGCACCTCACACAAACCACGTCAAAACCAACCTCCCGTCCCACGACCCAGCCTCACGGCTTCCCTTTCAACGGTGATTCCGAGACTCGCGCCGAGTCCGCTGGCTTGCCCGCCGGTTGGACCAGCAAACATCCCGACAACGTGCAACTCGTGGATACAGACGGGCCGCACGGGCTTGTGGTCGAAATGAGCGGCCGCAAGAAGTTGATGGCGTCGTATGGTGTCGATCTGACCAGCGAGAAGATCCCGGTCAAGGCCAACACGCGTTACCGCTGCACGGGTTACACGAAATCAACCGGTCCGAACATGAAGGTATTCATCAAAGGCTTCGCCACGGTCACGCGGCGGGTGCAGGGCGAAGTGAAGACCTTCGACGACATCGTCTACCAGATGCGCAAGGACATCGAGCCCTCCGAAGACTGGGAGCCGTTCAATCTCGACTTCGAGATCGCCCCCGCCAGGGTCTTCAGCGATTTTCAGCACAGTATCACGTACGTGCGCGTCAGGCTGTGGGCGTACTGGCCGGAGGGCACGTGCTGGTTCGACGACATCTGCTTTGAGGAGGCCGCGCCGGTGCCGCAAGCCGACCGGCGACACGGCCAAGCGGTCACGCATATGGGGCTCCCACCGCGGCTGAGCTCCGCGAGCCAGCCGTCCACGCAGCCCGTCGCCAGGCGATTCGACGAGGCGCAGACCTGGCGTGATGCGGCGAACGCGTTTCGCCGCGGCGATCACGAGCAGGCCGCTCGACTGGCCGAGCGGTTGATCGCGCATGCGCCGCACAAGGGTACCTATCGCGTATTGGCCGCCCGCGCACTGGCCCAGCTCAAGCGCTGGAAACAGGCCGAGCAACACGCGCGCTGGCTGCTCGAAGGGAAGAACGGGCGCGGCGACCAGGAAACACCGCCCCGGCAGATCGAGCCCTGGCAGCGCGATTGGGCCCGCGTGGTTCGGGCGCAGGCCTTTCGCCACACCGGCCGGATCGAAGCGGCCCGCCGGATACTGAGGGAACTCCTGCAAGCAGAAAGCGGCCCTTCGCCGCACGCGCGCGCCGCGGCCGAAAGCCTGCTATCCGAGATCGAGGCCGGCAGCGGGGGAGATTAGCGTTGTGGCAAGCGCTGCGGGCCTGGCGCCGTGCGCGGTTTCGGGCGGGGCGTCCACCGGGCCGGTCCAGGCCGGCGGCCTGCCGGGAATGCCGGTTTTTGATCGGTAGTTACGGGTGACTTTTGCAAGAACGGGCTTGACCGGCCCAAACGCCTAAATAGTTGCGGTTAAAGCGGTTCCGGCTTTGCCCGGGCCGGCGGGCCAAAATTTGGCTGCGTTTGGCCCTGTTTCCCTTGCAGGACGGCCGGGCATAGGTTATACTTCCCTCGTAAAGGCTCCCCAATTTGCTGTGGTCCGGCGGTAACACTGGATCGGCTCCCCCAGTGTCGGACAGCGCAGCTTCAAACGGACAAAATGGGTTCGGATCCGCCGCTTCGGCGACCCGCTCGGTGCTTGGTGCGCTGGCGAGTTGCAATAACCGCGGGCGGGTCGGGGATGGGAGGCCACGCCTCCATGGATGGTGAGGTAAGAAAAATGTATTCAGCCAAGGAGCCGAAATCGCTCTCGTCGCTTCGCAAGCTGGAGCCCTCGGCGAAGTTACCCAGTTCGGCGGTACTCGGTGCGCTCTCGCCGTTTGAGCTGGCCCACCTTAAACGCCTGCTTTCTGAAACGGCCGAATGCGTGTTCGACGGCTTCTTCCAGTCGCCGGACGCGGAACGGTCCGTTTTGGGCCCGCTGCCGGGACAGGTCGAAACCTCTGGCCGGGCCAGGCTCGGCAACGACGACAGCGGCGTCGATCTGTTGCACAGTGCCACCCCCGCGCTGACCGCCGAGCAGGAGCGGCACATGTTCCTGCGTCTGAACTACTGCCGCTACCGCGTCATGCGCGTGCTGCGGCAGTTCCGCGGCAAGCGGCTGAGTGCGGCGGCCACGCGCGAACTGCTGAAGTGGGACGCGGCCGCCCTGCAAACACGCAGCGACATCGTCCGGGCCAACGTTCCGCTGGTGCTGGCGATGGCCAAGCGGACTCGAATCACCGGAGCAGACTTCGCGGATCTGATCAGCGAGGGCAATCTGGCGTTGTTACGCAGCGTGGCGAAATTCGATTGCGCGCGCGGCTTCAAGTTCAGCACGTACGCCTGCCGGGCGATTCTCAAGAGCTTCTCGCGTGTGGCGGTTCGGGCGGCGCGCTATCGCGGTCACTTTCCGACCGAGTTCGATCCGACCCTGGAGAAGAGTGACCACGTCGAGCAGAAGCGTCGCAACGTCGAAGGCGACTGCGTGGACGAGCTGAAGAGCATCCTGGGCGACAACCTTGCGCAGCTCAGCGACGTGGAGCAATGCGTGATCCGGGCGCGCTTCGCCCTCGACGGGGAGCGTGATCCCCACGAACCGTCCAAGATCAAGACGCTCGAGCAGGTTGGCGAGATGATCGGGGTGACCAAGGAGCGTGTGCGTCAGATTCAGAACAAGGCGCTGGGGAAGCTCAAAGTCGCGCTGGAAGAGGGTGTTCTGGCCGTTTAGCAGCGTGACACGAGGTAGAACTGCCGTTCCTCCGGATTACCGGCTCGCGCGGGTAAGGGGCGTGGGCCGGTAATCATTCTTCTGGCGCCGTCGAAACGGGGGTGTTCGCGGTGGGGGTCCCCCGCGCGCCACGCAGAAAGAATTGACCTACAGGGGGTCACTCGTATAGCATTAACCGTATCGGGGCTCGTGTACTGCGGCAGTTGGGTCGGCCGGGTACCCAGGGGCCTGATAGGTCGGCATCGGGGAGCGTGCCGAAGGGGTATCCACGCGTGGCTGCCGATGGGCAGCCGTGTCGGGAGCACCTTTTCGTGGAGAACGACGCCGTCGCCAACCAATTCGCCGAGTCCGTCGGTCCCTTGCTTGAGAGCGGCGACTTGCCGGCGCTCATCATGCTCCTCGAGGAACAGTGGCCGCCCGAGAATCTGGCGGCCTTGCTGGCCTCGCCATCGCCGGCGGTGAGCAGCGGGGCCGCTCGATGTTTGGGGCTGACCGGGTCGCTCGCTTACTGCCAACAACTGGCTGGCTTGCTGGGTCACGCCGACCAAGCCGTTGCCGAAGCGGCCGAGGACGCCCTGTGGCAGACGTGGATGCAGGCCAGTTCCGCGGCGGCCCGGCAACGTCTGGCCCAGGCGGTCGAGCACATCCGTGCGCAGGACTACAAGGCGGCGGTCGCGGTGCTGGACGCGCTGCTGGCCGTCGAGCCGACTTTCGCCGAGGCGCACCACCAGCGGGCCATAGCACTGTGTTTCCTGGAACAACCCGAGGCGGCAGCCGAGGCCTACCAACAGGTGTTGGGTCTCAATCCGCACCACTTCGCGGCCGCGGTGGGATTGGGGCATACCTATGTCGAGCGTGGAGACGTTCGCCGGGCGCTCGAGCTTTACCGCCTGGCTCTGCAAGTCCACCCGGGCCTCAGTGAGATCCGCGAAGCAGTCGAACAAATCGAGACGGCCTTGCGTAAGCGCGACGTGGCGTAGTCCTTTTTCCGAGGTCGGAGTCAATCTTGGCTGGTATCCTGCTGTTCGGCGGCTCGTTCGACCCGGTGCATTTCGGACACCTGATCGTCAGTGCCGACGCCGCCGAGCAAATCGATGCCGGCCGCGTCGTCCTGATACCGAGCGCCCATCCGCCGCACAAGCAGGGCCAAACCCTGAGTCCGGCGGCGGAGCGGCTCGAGATGTGCCGGCTGGCGGTGGCCGACGACCCGCGCTTCGAGGTCAGCGACTGGGAAGTCCATCAGCCGGGACCGAACTACACGCTGCACACCGTGCGGCACTTCCGCCAAACGCTCCCCGCCGACACGGTGCTCTACTGGCTGATCGGAATGGACAGTCTGGCGGAACTGGCCACCTGGTATTGCGTCGGCGAATTGCTGGAGGCCTGTACGCTCGTCACGGCGGGGCGCCCGGGGTTCGAACAACCCGACCTGACCCCGCTGATGGATCTGCTGTCACCAGCACAGATCCGCAAGCTAGAGGGGCATGCTCTGCAAACACCGCTGATCGACATCGGCGCGACCGACATCCGTGCCCGCGTACGCGCCGGCCGCAGCATCCGCCACCTCGTGCCCGAGCCGGTCCGGCAGTACATTCTCGAACGCGGGTTGTATCGTGACGATTGAGTCCCCCGGCCTGGGTGCGAAATCCGTGCCTGCCCTCTTCGCCCAGTCTGCTGGAACACGGTGACCGTTCGACCCCGCCGCGGCGCTCAATGCTATGAGACTACGGCGGCCGGAAGGTGCTTCCGGATCGTCTCGATCAGCTCTTTGCGGTTGATCGGCTTGGCAGTGTAGTCATTGCATCCGGCCTGGATACACTTCTCTCGGTCGCTGGCCATGGCGTGGGCGGTCAGGGCGACGATCGGTGCGGTGTAGCCCTTCTGGCGGAGCAGCCTGGTGGCCCGATAGCCGTCAATGACCGGCATCTGCATGTCCATCAGAATGACGTCGAACGGCTTGACGTCGTTGCGTGCGGCGAGGGCAACGTCAACGACGAGGCTCCCATTCTCCACGACAGTGACCTGCGCACCGGCTTTCTTCAGCATGTGAACGATGAGTCGCTGGTTGTCCGGCCCATCCTCGGCCAGCAGAATGTGACACGCGGCCAGGGGCCGCTCGTCGGTTCGCGCCGCGTCGCCGGCCGCGGTCGGCGTGGCCACGGTCGTGGCCATGGGGTCCTCGATCATCTTCACGCCATCAAGCGATCCGGTTGGCACGCTGACGCGCATGCGCGTGCCTACACCCGCGGCGGTCTCTATGACCGTGATCTCTCCGCCAAGCAGCTCTGCCAATCGTTGGCTAATCGTCAGCCCAAGCCCCGTGCCGCCGTACTTCCGCGTGGTTGAGGCGTCGGCCTGTGTGAACGGCTGGAACAGGCCGGCGACCTGCTGGGCGGTCATGCCGATGCCGGTGTCGACCATGTCGAACTGCATGAGAGGCTCGGGCCCGTCGCCAACGAAGCGCGTGATCAGTTGCACGCTGCCGACCTCGCTGAACTTGATCGCGTTGCCGATCAGGTTGATGAGGATTTGGCGCAGGCGCGTCGGGTCGGACTGGATGATCTCGGGAACGGCGCCGAGGTATTCGATGTTGAACGCCAGACCTTTCGCGTCAGTGCGTACTCGCGCGAGTGAGGCGACCTCAGCGATGGTGCGGCACAAGGAGCAGTCGATTCGCTCGACGGTCATCTTGCCGGCCTCGATCTTGGACAGGTCCAGGATGTCGTTGAGGAGGCCGAGCAGGTACTCGCCGTTTCGTCTGATTGCTTCAGCGGCTTCGGCCCTCTCGGGCGGGGCGTCGTCAAGGTTGCCCTGCTCGAGCAACACGTCGGCGAACCCCAGGATGGCGGTCATCGGCGTGCGAATCTCGTGGCTCATGTTGGCCAGGAACTCGCTCTTGGAACGCGTGGCCGCCTCGGTGGCCTGCCGGGCGCGCTCGAGTTGCGCCATCGTCGCTTCCAGACTCGCCGAGATACGTTTCTCCCGCTCCAACGCTCTGATCATCACCGTGTTGCTATCGCGCAGCCTTTCCTCGGCGTTCTTGCGCTCGGTGATGTCCTCGGCCGAAAACAATACGGCCGTGATTCGACCGCTCGGCTCGGTGAGCACCGTATTGTGGAAGGCAGTCAGCCTTTCCTCACCATCCCTGGTGAGCAGCGGGTTCTCACAGTACTCGACCGGCGCAGTGTGGCCGGCCATGAGTTTCTGAAAGACTCCTCTCACTTCGGCTCTTATTCTTTGGGGAACCAGCAAGTTGAACCAGTTTTCCCCGAGAAGGTCTTCCCGCTGATACCCCAGGATTTCACAGCCCTTCTGGTTGATGAGGGTTATCCGTTCACTGGCATCAACGAGCGCGATCATTGTGCCCGCGATATCCAGGTAGCTCTGCGCCCTGTCTCTCTCTTCCCTTATCGCTTGTTCCGCCCGCTTGCGCTCGGTGATGTCTTCCACAAAACCGATTAGTCCGATGGGCTCGCCTTCCGCGTCTTTCAAGAGGGTCGTTGTCATCTCCGTGGGGAATTGGCTTCCATCCCTTCTCACATGTCCGACTTGACCCGTGTGGTAGCCGCTACGCTTGACCTCCTCGTTAAACGGGATCACATCGGTCTTCATCTGCTCATCGGTGTGGAATACGCTCAGGTGCTTGCCAACCAACTCATCCCTGGTCTGGAACCCGTGCATCTCGGCCCACGCCGCATTAACGAACTGAAGGGTCCCGTCGAGGTCGGCCACGCCAATGCCCTCGCCTGCTTGTTCGGCGATCATGGCCAAACCCCGAAGGTCCTCCTCCGCCCGCTTCCGATCGGTGATGTCCCGCACCACGGCCACCGCGACGAAGCCGTCCCGGCCCCGGTACCCGGACAGCGAGATCTCAATGGGGAACTCGGTTCCGTCCTTGCGCAGCGCGGTCAGCTCGAGCGTTTTCCCGATCGCGGCACCGCGGCCGGTCTTTGCAAACTCGGCAAAGCCCTTGCGCTTGGCCTGGTGATACTGAGGCGGGACGATCGTATCGATCATGTTCCGGCCGACTATCTCTTCCGCGCCGTAGCCGAAGATCGTCTCCGCGGCACGGTTCCAAAAGCGGATCGCACCTGTGGCGTCGGCGACGATGATGGCGTCTTGGGCGGCCTGGGTAATCACCCGGTGCTTCTCTTCCGATTCCCGCAGCGCTTGTTCCGCCCGCTTGCGCTCGCTGATATCCACAAATGAAGCCATCATGCATGTCAACTCACCCGCGTCATCGCTGATCACGCTTGCCGAAACCTGGACACTGAACAACGAACCGTCTTTTCTCTTGGCCGTCAGTTCACCTATCCATCCCCGGTTGCCCCGCAAGGCCTCTACCACTTGCGCCACCTCTTCCTCCACCTGCCAGAATTCTGTGGCAGGTCTCCCCAGAACTTCCTCTTGGTCGTCATATCCCCACAAATCAAGGAAGGAGCGGTTTACATAGGTCAGATTGGCTTGACGGTCAGTGATGGCAATGCCGTTTGTGGACGCGGCCAGGGCGCTGTCCTTCATGCTCAGCGCTTCCTGGGCCCGCTTGCGCTCGGCGATTTCGCCGCTGAGTTCCGCGGTCCTCGCTTTGACGCGTTCTTCCAACCGGCCCGTTTGCTCAGCCAGGGCCTCGCCGGCGAACTTCGTATTGAGGACCATCTCATTGAGGGTCTGTTCCAGGAGGCCGAGCTCGTCGTCGGACGTGATCTGGAGCCCGAGTTCAGACTGGCCGCCGGCCACCTTGGCCATGCCCTCGATAATCTGGGACAGTCGCTTCCGAGGCGCGGCGGAGAGGTCGTATTGCCTCAGTGCCTTTCGGCGCTCCTGAAACGTCGTGTAGGGTTGACTCATCATGTACGCGAACGGATCGTCGCCGGTGAAAGGTGCCACCCCTCCAAGGCTGGGCTTGTTCTGGGGAGCAAAGCCGATCGCCTCGGCTAGCTCGCGGGCGTCCTTAGTCTCAAAGACGCTCTCGACAACCTCGCGGTAGTCCACCTTGCCGGGCAGTTGAGCCCAGCGCTGCATCTGGGAGAGAATCCAGTTGCCGTATGCCTCCCATGGATAGGGGATGAAGTCAATTCGGTCGGAAATCTTGTGGTGCGCGCCCGTCCCGTCGGGGAAGTCGCCGGCCAGTGCCTGTTCCACCGGAACTGGGTCGTCCTGGTTCAGGTGCTGTGGGCCGCATATCTCGCGGGCGATGACCTTTCTCTGTTCGGGATCGGCTCGATGAAGAGCCAGCTCGGCCTCCAGCACGCTCTTGAGCAGCACCCGATAGGTGTGTGGATACTTCTCCATGAAATCCTGGCGTGTCGCAAAACTGCAACAGGGGTGCCCCGGCCAGATGTCCTTGGAGAGGATGTAGATGAAGCCGATGTCGCGGTACACCGGTATCTGATTGAATGGTTCGGGAGCAAAGACGCCGTCCACCCAGCCCTTCTCAATGTAGTAGGGCATCCTGGGCGGCGCGATCTCGCGGATCGTAACGTCCTTGAGAGGATTGAGCCCGTTGTTCGCCAGGAAATGGCACAGGAGGTAGTAATGCATCGAGAAACGGTAGGGCACCCCGAAGGTGAAGCCCTTCATATCGCGGACGTCCTTTATTCCAAGGTGCTTCTTCGCCAGCGTCAGTGCCCCACCGTTCACGTTCTGGACCGTGGCTAGCCTGATGTCCGCTTTCCTGCCGTCGATGCCCAGGCTGCACGACAGCGGCATGGGGGAGAGCATGTGCACGGCATCCACCTGGCCGTGAACGATCAGCGCTTTGACCCCGCTCCATCCCGGGGCTGGTCTCAGGTTCACGTCGAGTCCGTTCTTCTCGAAGAAGCCGTGCCGGTGTGCGTAAATGAGCGGGGCAGAACAGATAATGGGGATGAAGCACATCTCGAGCTGTGTTTTCTCGAGCTCACGCGTGGTTGAGGACTCACTACTCGGCACGCTACACACTCCCGGTCGAACCACGAGCCTGCCATGCCTGGGACGGACAGTGTGGACCGATAACTACACGTTGGGCGCTGTTACTCTCTGAACTTGAATCGGGCCTTCTGTAACGCCTGTTGAGTTCACGGCCAAAACGGCGGGCAGGAATAGTCACCCGCGGTTCGGCGGGGGGGCACATTCCTGTGGGCCACCGTTCATTCGATGGTCCCCGGCCGGCCGGCGGGCGGGCGCGTCGCCGAGGCGCGGCGGGCCGGGCAACCTGCCACTTCGGCGCGGACGACCGGCGACAGCAGAGCATCAAGCTGGACGACCTCCTCAGGGCGATGACAACCTGACGGTATTCCGCTTATGATCCCGGGGTCCGCGGTTCGCGGAGCGGGTACCGTGGGTGGAACCGTGTCACCCGCCCGGCCTGGGATGAGATTGAGCGATGGCGATCCAGTTTCCATGCCCTAGTTGCAGTCAGCCGATCGAGGTGGATGACGAGTACGCCGGCCAGTCGGCCGCCTGCCCCTATTGTCGGCGGGTGGTGAACGTGCCGACGGAGTCGCCGGGTGAGGTGCGCCCGGCAGCGATGGCCCGCCCGACACTGTCGCCCGCCGAAGGCGAAGCGCGTGCAGAACCGCGCGAGGTGCCGACTGGCGGCGAGGTTCGGCCTGAGGCCCCGCCGCCACCGCCTCCCGGCGCTTTGCACGTCGGCCCTCTGCCGACCAAGCGAGATCAGGTAGCCTCCATCTACGGGACCTACGCGCTGATTTGCACGATCCTGGCCGTCCTCCTGTACGGGACCTACGGAGTCTATGGCTTCGCTCTGATGATGGGCGAATTGGGCACGAGCCCGACGTCTCAGCCCACACCGGAGCAGGTGGGCAGAGGCTACGCCGCAGTCATGCAAAAGATGTCCAGTACCGGCTGGGTTCGGGGCATCATTCTGGGGGCCTTGTTCTTCGCAGTTGTCGGACTCGTACTGGGGATCGTGAGCCTCCGGGCGGGCCGCAGGGCCAACTGGAAGGCCATCGTCAGTCTGGTCGTCTGTGGCATGCTGGCCATCTGCACCTGCGGGAATCTGGTATCGTTGCTGAGCGGAATGGCGATGCCAACAGCGGCAGGCCTGCTGCCGTAACCGAGCAGGGCGTCATGATGCCGGGATCATCGCGACGACCGGCGGCTGTAAGGAGATCGGATGATCTCGCCCAACACTAGCGTTGAGCCGCGCACCAACGCACGGCGTTCGCAACGCGTCTTCAACGTCCAGAGCGCTAACGCCGCGCTGGTGTTGGTGCGGAAGGTGGTCCGGGATGTCGTCGAGCGGTATGCCGAGCTGATGAAGCTGCGCAGCGAGCGGGAAGAGCTTGCCCTCGCACGCAGCTTACCCGAGCGCGTCGAAGAGCTGCGGGTGCGGATCGGCGTGGCGGTCGAGCGGCTGAAGCGGCTTCAGGAGGAGCTTGCCGGCGTCGGCTGCGAGCTGAAGGACTGGGTCACCGGCTGCGTGGACTTTCCCGCCGTGTACCGCGGGCGTCGGGTGTGGCTCTGCTGGCAACTGTACGAACCGGAGGTCGCATACTGGCACGAATGGGACGCGGACTTCTCCGCCCGCCAGGCCGTCGAGCCCGATTTCGGGTAGCGACGATTGCCAGACTGCGGCGCTGCAATGTCGGCGTGGGCTAGGTCGGCTCTCATTGCGGATGACAAGGGGCGTTGTGCGTGCGCTCGTACTCCGTGATCTTGCTCACCCGACGTGCGTGGCGTCCGCTCTCGAACTCGGTCTCCAGCCACGTGCGGACCATGCTTTGCATCAACGCGTCCCCGACCAAGTCGGCCGGCAGACACAAGATGTTCGCGTTATTGTGCCGCCGGGAGAGCTGGGCGGTCAGCTCATCGTGGCACAGCGCGGCACGGATCCCGTTGACCTTGTTGGCGGTAATGGACATTCCCAGCCCGCTCCCGCAGAAGAGGATGCCGCGCTCGGCCTCCCCGCCGGCCACGTCGCACCCGACGGCCAGGGCCACATCCGGGTAGTCGCACGCCTGGCGTGAGTTGGTGCCGTGATCGGTCACGTCGCCGCCCAGTTGTTGCAGCAGCGCCTTGATGCGCTCCTTGGCCTCGTACCCGCGATGGTCGCTACCAATTGAGATCTTCATCGAGGAATTCCTCCACCCGCGCCGCCACGGTGTGCTCGATCTGCTCGGCGCACCGGCGATACTCCTCCGGGCCTCCGCCGATCGGGTCGGGCACCGGGTTGTCCGGGTCCAACTGCTCGACTTTCGAAGCCGCCGCCGGCACCAGATCCAGCACCGCGCTGCGATGCTCCGGCGTCATCACGTAAACGCGTTCGGCCTGCTGAATCAGCTCGACGCTCAGCGGCTGCGAACGGTGCGCGCCGAGGTCAAGGCCGCGGCGTGACATCTCTTCGCTGGAGCCGGCCGAGGCCGCCCCGCCCTCGAGCCCGAGCGTGCCACACGATGAGACCGCGTAACCCTGGCTCGCCAAATCGCTTACAGCGCAGCCTTTCCGATCGGCCAGCATCTGCCGAAAGAGGTACTCCGCCATCGGCGACCGGCAAGAGTTACCCGTGCAGACAAACAGAACCTCGCTACGGGCCAGGCGGCGTATCGTCCGTTCGTCCAGGGCGCCCGCGCGGCGTATGCTCCATTCGTCCCCCCGGACTTCGACGACCGTCGAGGCCCGGCTCAGCCGCGTCGGGCCCGCGTCGATCGCATACGCCACGCTGTCTTTCAGGTCACGGAGCGCCTCGCCGAGTTCAAACGGCGGACGACTGCCGCTGCGGTTGGCACTGCTGGCCACGACGGGCACGGCGGCCTTGCCGAGTAGTGCCGCGGCGGCCGCGTGATCCGGGCAACGCAACCCAACCATCCCGTCGCGGAAAATCTCGCCGAGCTGCTCCGCCGGACACTCCCCGGCCACCTCGCTGCGCTCGGGCTCGGAGACCTCACAAACCAGCGTCAGCGGCCCCGGCCAGGCCTTACGGATCAGGCGGCGTACCACCGGCATCGGCGAATTCACATATCGCCGCGCGTCTTGACGCCCGGCCAGATGGACAGTGAACGGCTGCTGGTCAGCCCGGCCCTTGGCCTCGCGGAGCCGGGCAACCGCCTGCGGGTCTGCGGCGTTGGCGCCCACGCCATAGACGGTCTCGGTCGGAAAGACCACCAGCGCGCCTTCCCGGAGGGCACGGGCCGCCTCGCCCACTGCCGAGTCGTAACCGTCGATGTTACCGAAGTTTATGATTCTCGTGCCCATCAGCCGCTCCGGTGGAATTGCATTATCGGCCCGCCGCGCTGGACTGTCAAGTTGCGGCCGACTGACCGCCTGGCAGGCTTGCCGTTGAGCCCACAGAGCCACACAGCCCCAACGCCGACGAATGCTCCAGTCGCGGCCGTGGAACCCGCTTGGCGGTCCCCAACGGCCCGCGAGTGCCCTTGAGCGAACTCGTCATTGGGCATAAACTGGTCTGTTCGAAAGCCCCAGCACGGAGTCAGGCAGAATGAATATCGACCCCGGAAGCGTGGTATCGGTGGAGATCGCGGCGACGCCGAGCGGTGCCGCCGCGCGAAAGACCCTCATACGCGTATGCCGTAAGGACCCGCGGGTCGCGAGGCAGCACCGGCAGCAGAAGAGCACGCGTCCCTCGCTGCAAGAGTGGATCCGCGGCGGGCGCTTCTGGCACCACCGGATGAAATCGAAGCCGGCCATCAAGCTCGATGCGGGGGAGCGCTACACCGTCAACGCCACGGTAGACGTCATCCGCGACCTCGAGAGCGTCGAGCGCTACGTCAAGGTCACGGCGACTTAGCCCGCTCGGTGAACGTCGTCGCCCGCGGACTCTTTAACACCAAAAAGGCGCGGCATGGGATCATGCTGGTGCCCCCGGTTGTTCGACGAATCAAGCACACCGTACGTTGCTGCCTTTGTCCCTTTACTCCTCCAACGCGAGCATGTGGGTCGCGCTGAAGTCCGACACGGGGGCGGCGCGCACGCCGTCGGCGCTGACTGCATAAACCGTGTTGCCGATGAAGGCGGCCCGCATCCAGAAGTCTCCCCTGGGATACCACGTCTCGTAGCCGGTGGCTGCCGTTCCCACGGTTGCGAGCCGGCCGAGCTCGGTAAAGCCGGTCTCCGGATCCACTTCGAAGCAGACCACACCGTAGAAGGCGTCCGCATCGTATTCCACGTACGTGGTTCCCTCATCGGTGAGTCGCATCGGAATCGCGAGCAGGCCCTCCTCCGGCAGCAGCGTGAAGGCCTTGTGCGTTTGAGTGACATAGGACCAACTGTGCACTCCGCCGAGCTCAATCTGTTGGACAACTGTTGGATTATCCAGGTCACTGACGTCGAAGAGTGAAAGCTGGGCCGCACCCGGCTCTTCAGCTCCCCAGGAGGACATCGTGACAACCGAGCGGCCGACCCCGATCAGGTGGCTGTCGCCCAGCGGGTGCAGGTAGTCGCTGTAGCCGGGGATCTTCAACTGGCCCTTGATCTCGGGGTTGGTCGGGTCAGACAGGTCGAGCGTGAACAGCGGGTCGATCCGGCGGAACGTCACCAGGAAGCCACGCTCGCCCAAAAAGCGGGCCGAATGAAGCTGCTCGCCGGGTGCGACATTCTCGATTGCTCCGGTGACTTCGAGTTTGCCATCGGCCTCGTCCAACACGTAGACCGCGTTGAATTCCGCAGGCGCGGCGGAGCTCTGCGCATCGTCCCCAGCGTCGTCATCGCCCGGCGCCTCAGCGACAGCAATGCCGACGCTGCCGTCAAAGACGCCGAACAATTCGTAGTTCGTCACGTGCGTGGCGGCGCGCAGATAGCCCTCGTGCTCGCCGAGGGAAAACTGGTTAAGTAGACGCCCGGGAACGGAGCCGCTGGCGACGTAGCGGGCCACGCCGTTTTCGTCGAATGCGAGCTTGTGAATCGCTGTCTTTTCACGGTAGTTGTCCGACGGGTCATACTCCGCGTCGGTGATGTAAAGCGCTTCCGTCGATGCGTAGATCGTTCCGGCGTTGGCCAGCACGGCCGCCGACGCCAGGATCGACTCGATGTCGTTCGCGTCGAGCGTGACGACGGCCGTCATGTAGTACCCGTCCGGCGAGGTGGGATAGAGCCAATCCTCCCAGGGCACCATGTCCTGCTCGCCGGCCACTGTTCGCACCTTCGGCATCACCTGCTCGAGCGTCACCAGGCCGATCGACACCGGCGTGGGATCCTCCGGCAGGTCCGGAACGATTGTCAGGACGATGATCACGCGCTCGTTCGTGAGGCGCGAGGTGACCAACGACCCATCCAGGTCGAGCTGTCTGGTGACCGCCGGGCTGGCTGGGTCGGAAATGTCCACCTCGTAGACGGTCAGACTACTGCCCCGGTAGTAGGGCGGCCAGACCCTGATTTCCGCGTCGCCCGACGACCCGTACTCGTACGCTTGCCCGAGCAGGATCAGCTTGGAGCCGAACAGGTACATCGAGTCGATCGTGGTTTCGACCTCGAGCTGCCCCACCTCGGCCATCTGGTCCTCAGGCGTGGCCCGCACGATCCGCAGGCTCCGGTCCTTGGCGACGTAAAAGTATGTCCCGTCGGACTTTATGACGTCGCTCTCGTCAACGCCGATTTCCTGGATGTTGGTGGTGGTAAACGATTGCCCACCGCCGGCCTGGTCGTTCGTTCCGGCGCCCTCGGCCGCCGCAGGGGCCGCCAGATCGTCCGACGCCGCAAATCCACCCCAGAACAGGCCGCCGCTGCGGGACTGGTGCCGGACGGTCGCCTGTTGTCTGAAGTAGCTCAGCAGATCGTTCGCAGAGCCGAAGGGGATCAGCTCGGCATCGCCTTGCGATTGTTGCTGCCAGAAGCCCCAGAACTCGGGGCACCCGGCGACGACGAGCGTCAAAACCGTCACGGACAGCAACCAGCAAAATCGGAACTGATAGCGGTTCGGCATTGAAAGTCCTCCCACAGCCATCGCTACATCCGGACCCGTTTCCCCGCGAATCCCCGCGGGGATCTCCCCGAAGCACGCTGAAGTATTGGCCGTTCACAGGTGTCATGGCCAACCGGCCGGGAGGCCGGCAGCGGCTCGGCCGGCGGCGCGGGCCGGTCCACCGGGCCGCGGGCGACCCTACCCGGCCCGCCGGCCGCCACACGAAAAATTTCGCCAAGCTGGGCGAAAAGCGGCTTGCAGCCGATCTGAGATATGGTACCATTCTGGATGCGCGGCGGCGGCGTCGCGTCTGATATTTGACAAGTGAACAGTGGACCTAGCCGCGAGAATGTGGCGGCGTACGGCCATCTGCGCTTCGGGCCGTGCGACCGATAACTGCCGGCCCCTGCGGGCCGGTGGGGTGTGTGGCCCGTCTAGCGACGGGCTGCTCGAACATTCTCGCACGCAGACGCGAGTGTTTGAGCCTTTTTCCGTCCAGGAAAGATCACGACCTGCGGGTCGAGATTGCAAACTTCAACTGAAGAGTTTGATCCTGGCTCAGAACGAACGCTGGCGGCATGGCTAAGACATGCAAGTCGTACGGGCCGTAGTAGCAATATTGCGGTCAGTGGCGAAAGGGTGCGTAATGCATGGGTAACGTACCCCGGACTCAGGGATAACGGCGGGAGCTTCGGCTCCCTTTAGCGAAAGTGCTGCTAATACCTGATGACATCGTTGGATCGCATGGTCCGACGAGCAAAGGTGGGGACCTTCGGGCCTGCCGGTCTGGGAGCGACCCATGTCCTATCAGCTTGTTGGTGGGGTAACGGCCTACCAAGGCTGCGACGGGTAGCGGGCGTGAGAGCGTGGCCCGCCTCATCGGGACTGAGACACTGCCCGGACACCTACGGGTGGCTGCAGTAACGAATATTGGGCAATGGGCGCAAGCCTGACCCAGCGATGCCGCGTGCAGGAGGAAGCCCTTCGGGGTGTAAACTGCTGTCAGGGTCCAGCAAGCAATGCGGGTGAATAGCCCGCGGCGTTGAGCAGACCCAAAGGAAGTCTCGGCTAACTCTGTGCCAGCAGCCGCGGTAAGACAGAGGAGGCAAGCGTTGTTCGGAATTATTGGGCTTAAAGCGGGTGTAGGCGGCTCGGCAAGTGTCGTGTGAAATCCCTCGGCTCAACCGAGGAACTGCACGGCAAACTGCCGGGCTTGAGGTCGGTAGAGGTGCCTGGAACTCTCGGTGGAGCGGTGAAATGCGTAGATATCGAGAGGAACGCCAGTGGCGAAAGCGGGGCACTGGGCCGATTCTGACGCTGAGACCCGAAAGCGTGGGGAGCAAACAGGATTAGATACCCTGGTAGTCCACGCCGTAAACGATGCACACTAGGTGCCGGTGTCTCTGACGGTTTCGGCGCCGAAGCAAAAGTGCTAAGTGTGCCGCCTGGGGAGTACGGCCGCAAGGCTAAAACTCAAAGGAATTGACGGGGGCTCACACAAGCGGTGGAGCATGTGGCTTAATTCGAAGCAACGCGAAGAACCTTACCCGGGTTTGACATGCTTGGATGCCTTCCGGGGATAACTCAGAAGGCTGCCCTTCGGGGTGAAACTTGCACAGGTGTTGCACGGCTGTCGTCAGCTCGTGCTGTGAAGTGTCGGGTTAAGTCCCTTAACGAGCGAAACCCCTGTCGCTAGTTGCCAGCGCGTCATGGCGGGGACTCTAGCGAGACTGCCGGCGTCAAGCCGGAGGAAGGTGGGGATGACGTCAAGTCATCGTGGCCTTTATGCCCGGGGATGCACACGTGCTACAATGGCGAGTACAGAGGGCTGCAATACCGCGAGGTGGAGCAAATCCCAAAAAGCTCGCCCCAGTTCGGATTGGAGTCTGAAATTCGACTCCATGAAGTCGGAATCGCTAGTAATCGCGTATCAGCTACGACGCGGTGAATGTGTTCCTGAGCCTTGTACACACCGCCCGTCAAGTGATGGAAGTTGGGAGTACCCGAAGTCGGGTTGCTAACCTTCGGGAAGCGCCTGCCGACGGTAAGCCCGATGACTGGCACTAAGTCGTAACAAGGTAGCCGTAGGGGAACCTGCGGCTGGATCACCTCCTTTCTAGGGATCAACTAGACCGCCGGCGGGCAACCGCCGACGGAATAGAGGTCAGCGCATTTTCGTCCGGCCCCAGCGGGCCGGGGTGTGGCGGGGCGACCCGCCACCCGGCAAAGTCCACTGTTTGCCTTATCCCGCCCGGCGTGGCCCGCCCACGCCGGGCGCTCTCTTGCGCGGCTTGCATCATTCGTGGGCTTGCCGTCGCCAGGGAATCACAGTGGGCTCCGGGAATCCGAAATCGAGCGTCGTCAGCGCGGCCGCGCTACTCGCAGCCGCGGCGTGGAGTCTCCCAGGTTGCCATAGGCAACTGCCAGAGCCGTCAGCGCGGGTACTGCGTGTGGTTACGTGGAACATCCACGGCTGCCTCACAGGCATCGATCCGATTGTGGACGAACTGCGTCGTCTTGACGCAGACGTTATCTGCCTCCAGGAAGCGGAAGCAGATACGACCCACACCGCCGGGGCGGACCAAGCTGCATCCATCGCACGGCGACTCGGCATGCGCCACTTCTCGGCGGGTTCGGCGTTGCCTGCCGGCGGCGAGCAGCGAATGGCGATTCTCTGCAAACAGATGCTGCGACAACCAGCGTCCCTCCACGGCGGCACGGGACGCGTCTACGGCGTGACGGCGATCATCCACTGGCAGGAGCGCGCGCTCCGGATCGTTTCCGTGCACTTTACCAGCAGCTATCGTCCCGATCCCAAACACGTACTCAAGACGAGCCGCGCGCGGTCCAAGGAAGCCACTGATCTAGCCAAACGCCTGCAGCAATGGTCGGGCCAATGCATCGTGGCAGGTGATTTCAACTCGACGCCGGGGATGCCGGTCCACGACCATATCGCCAAGCACTTGGCCGGATTGCCGACACCCCGGCCCACGTATCCGAGTGGCAACCCCGTACTGGCGATCGACCACGTCTTCTGTTCGAAAGGGCTGCGCGTTGATCGACCGAGCGTCGGGGCTACACAAGTCTCCGACCACCTGGCGGTCTTAGCAAAGATCAGGCTCTTAAGCGAAGATTCCGAGCCGTGAGTTTACCCAGACCTGGACGCGGCCATCTCGCGACCGGACAGTATCGTGGGCGTGAGCCGCCCACGCCGGGCTGGCGGATGGCAGGGTCTGGCGCAGCGCAGCCAGGCCGCGGCGTGGCGTCGTTGGTGCCCCACGGCCTAACCTCGTCAGAGTGTGCCACCCTTCTGCAACGCGTGGCCAGATTCTTCGGTCGCTTCGCTCCCTCAGAATGACACCGTGGGTGACCGAATGGTCCGGTGCCCCTAGACGGATCCACCTCGGGCCCCTGGAATAGGAATCGCCGTCGCAGGTATAGGTCAGCGATTCGGCGTAATGACTGTCGGCGTGCTTGTGAGTACGACGATGACCGTGAGCGAGCCAGACGCCGTGCACTACCGCGAGGTGCAGCGCGTCACACAGCTTTGGATCTGGATCATCGTGCTGGTACCGACCGTGATCGCCTGGTGGGCCTTCGTGCAGCAGGTCCTGCTTTCCAGGTCGTTCGGCACCAATCCGGCCCCGGACGTCGCCGTTGTGATCATCTGGGTCGCCTTCGGCCTCGCATTCCCCCTCTTGATTCTAGCGGTCAATCTGCGAACCGAGGTGCGGTCTGAAGTTGTCCGGCTGCGCTTCTTCCCCTTTCGATCGCGCACCATCCCGATCGGCGACATCCGGGAATGCCAGGCGCGGACCTATAGGCCGATCGGCGAATACTGTGGTTGGGGCATCCGCTGGACGCCCGGCCACGGCTGCGCCTACACCATCAAGGGTAACCGCGGCGTCCAACTCACGCTCGCCGACGGCAAACGCCTGCTGATCGGCTCGGACCGGCCGGAACAACTAGCCGAGGCGATCAACGCTCGCCGAGAGGCATAGCCCGTCGGGTGCCATGGGCAGGTCCCGACGAACGTCGGGGTTTGCCGTGTGGTTACCGACAGTACACGGGCAGGTCTCGAAGACTCGACCTGCCCATGGCACCCAACGCCGTCAACTAAGTCTGAGGGTACGGGGGCATTTCGCTTGAAAGAACTCGGTCTTTTCTGCTTATATTCGCTTGCGGTGTTTCGAGCGAAAACAGCAAAGAGCCAGGGACTGGATCATGGCCAAGGAGGGCCGCGTTGGCAAGGTCAATCCGCGCGATTGGCCGGGTTTTCTGGGGCGGGTGATTTCCGCGGCGGTGTGGCAAGCATTTCTGGGGCAGATGGCTGCCCGCGGCGATCCCCGCGTGCGCTGGACGCCGAAGTACCTGCTGTTGTGCTGGATTGCGATGGGCTGGTCGGTGCAGCGGCACCTGAACGACCGCTTCCGTGAGGGGCGGCAGTTGTTGGCGGCTCTGTTTACCCGCCGGCAGCGACTAGGCAGCTCGTATTGGGGTTTGGTCAAGGCCACGCAACGCCTGCGAGCTGACGCGTTTGAGTGGTTCTGGGTCTGCCTGCGGCGTGGGCTGCCGAAACGGCTGCGGCCGCTGTGGACCTGGTGCGGCTGGACCGTGATGGCGGTCGACGGCTCCCGCGTTGAAGCTCGGCGCACGCGTGGTAACGAACGTGGACTGGGACGGGCCGGAGGGGAGAAGACCGGGCCGCAGTGGTGGGTGACCTGGCTGATCCACTTGCCGAGCGGGCTGATCTGGGACTGGCGACAAGGACCGGGCACCAGCAGTGAGCGGACTCACCGGCGGCGCTCCAAACGGGCCCGCGACTGGCCTCACAAGAAGAAAGACCCTCTTCCACAACCTCCCAATTTGCGCACCCCCACACGACGTGAAAACGCCTTCATTCAAGCCGTGGAGCTATACTATGCACTCAGACTTGCTTGACGGCGTTGCATGCCACCCATCCCACGGCCGACCCTTCGAGTGCGCTCCGGGCGGGCACGGCCGTGCCGCACTGGGTGCGCGACCTCACTCTTTCAGCCGGCGGCGGGGCCGGGCGCTGGCCGGTTCACCGCCATTTGACCGTTTAACCATTTGACCATTTAACGCGTCGGCGACTGTGAGGTATAAAGTGGCTCGGTCCACGCGTGAGGTGACGCCGACGTGAAGCTGATCATTCAGATTCCGTGTTACAACGAGGAGGAGGCCTTGCCGGTCACCGTGGAGGCGTTGCCGCGCCAGGTGCCGGGGTTCGACGCGGTCGAGGTGTTGGTCATCGACGACGGCAGCACGGACCGCACGGCCGAGGTCGCCCAATCGCTGGGTGTGAACCACATCGTGCGGATGAACGGGAAGCAGGGCCTGGCCCGGGGTTTCATGGCTGGGTTGCGGGCGGCGGTCGAGCACGGGGCCGACGTAATCGTGAACACCGACGCGGACAACCAGTATGACGCCCGCGACATCCCCAAGCTGGTCGAGTCCATCATGCAAGGTCGGGCCGACATCGTCATCGGCGCCCGCCCGATCGAGAGCATCCGCCACTTTTCGCCGACCAAACGCCTACTAGAGCGGCTCGGCAGCCGGGTGGTACGCGCCCTGAGCGAGACGGACATTCGCGACGCGCCCAGCGGCTTCCGCGCCATGACGCGCGACGCCGCCTTGCGCCTGAACGTCTTCAACGCATACACCTACACCCTGGAGACGATCATCCAGGCCGGGCGGAGCAACCTGCGCGTGGTGGACGTGCCGATTCGCGTCACCGGCCCGACCCGCCCCAGCCGACTGGTCAAGAGCGTGGCCGGCTACGTCCGCCGCAGCATCATGACCATGCTGAGCGCTTACCTGATCTACCGGCCGACACAGATCTTCGGGGCGCTGGCCGTGGCGTTCCTGCTGCCGGCGACGTTCCTGGCGGTGCGTTACCTGATCCTGGCCTGGTTCCTGGGGCAGGGCAGGGGGCACGTGCAATCGGTGATCGCGGCGGCCGTGCTGGCGATCTGCGGCGTGTTCATGGTCGCCATCGCCGTCATCGCCCACTTGCAGGCGATCAACCGCCGTTTGCTCGAAGAGTTGCAGTATCTCGAGCGCTCCCGGAGGCAGGGCGATGGAAGTCACTGAAAGCGCCGAAGCCCCCCGATTGCCGCTGCCGGCTGGTTTCGTCTCCGGCAACTACTTCGACAAGTACCACTCGCGAAACCCGATTCACCGCGCGATGGTGCAGCGCTTCGTGAACTGCGCCAAGGAGCTTGTGGCCTTGGCCGCCCCTCGCCGCATACTAGAGGTGGGCTGTGGTGCCGGTGAGCTGGCGGGCGAGCTGCTCGGCCCGGCCGGAGCGACCGAGCAGGGGGCCCTGGAGTACTTGGGAACCGACGTGAGTGCTGACGAGATCGCCAAGGCGCGTGCACGCTATCCCGGGCGCGCGTTCGAGACGGGCTCGGTCTACGAGCTGCCCGTCGCTGACGGCTCCTACGATCTGGTGATCGCCTGTGAGATCCTCGAGCACCTGGAGGATCCCGGCCGAGCCCTGCGCGAGATCGAGCGCGTTTGCAACAGGCATGTTCTGTTCAGTGTCCCCTGGGAGCCGGTTTGGCGACTGCTGAACGTCGTGCGCGGCAAGTATCTTTCCCGCCTGGGCGACACGCCCGGGCACGTCCAGCACTTCTCGCGCAGGGCCATTCGGGGCTTGGTCGCAAGCAGTTTTGAGGCGGTGGCCGAACGCCACCCGCTGCCCTGGACTGTGCTACTGGCCCGGCGGAGGGTGCCAACGACTGGTGGAGAACGTGGTGAGTGATCGTGTCAGCCAAGCCCTCGAGCGGGCGGCACCGGTAGCCGTGCGCCGCTCTCAGGCAGTTTCGTGAGCGATAATCACCGTGGCGCGGAGTACCCGTCAATCCCCGGCCGGGTCATGAATTGGATTCGCCTGGCGGGCCTGTCGCTTGGGATCGCTTCGCTGGGTTGGGTAGTCTGGGCCATCTGGAAGAACGCCCACCAGCTAAGCGTGATGGTCTCCGGTTGGCCCTTGTTGCTCGCGATTCTGCTGGGGGTTGGCGGCTACACCGTACTCTGCGCAATTCAAGCCAGCGCGTGGTGGTGGCTAGCAGGCGTGTATGGGGGTCGCCCCCGCTTACGGGGAGCCTACGCGGTCTGGGCGCGAACCCAGATCGCCAAATACCTGCCCGGTAACGTATTCCACTTCATCGGGCGGCAGGTAGTCGGGCGGCGCCTCGGGCTGACGCACGCCGCCCTGGCCGCCAGCGCCGTCATCGAGATGGCCAGCCTCCTGTTGACAGCAAGTATCATCGGAGTAGGTGGTGCGCTGGTGACGCGCTCCGCCGCGACCGCCGCCGTCTCCCTGCCGGTCCTGGGGGCGGCCATCGTCGGCGGATTGCTGGCTTGGCCCGCGATTGACAGACTGCTGCGGCGGCTGCCGCGCGTGGCTGACCACATGCACCCACTGCCGCACCTGTCGCTCGCCCGCAGCGTCAAGCTGCTCGCCCCGGCGCTCTTGCTGCACGCGGGCTTCCTGCTGGGCTCCGGGGTTGTTCTGTTGGCCCTGCTGCACGCGGGCTGGCCGCAAGCCACACTCGATTGGCCGCGCGTCATCTGGGTCTATGCGCTGGCCTGGGCGGCCGGAACAGTCACCATCGGTGCCCCGGCCGGAATGGGCGTGCGCGAGGCCATCCTGGCCCTGGCCCTCGCCGAGCCCCTCGGCCAAGCAGAGGCCGCCACGCTCGCGCTGACGCTGCGACTGGTCACGCTCATCGGCGACCTGGCTACCGGTGGCCTGGGCTGGCTCGTACGCATACCAGCGGAGCCCACCAGCACCCCGCACGTGCCGCCGAACGGGCAGCGCGCCGCCGAATCGTAGCGGGCTACGCCGCGCTGAGCTATGTTGATAGCTGCGCCTGGGGCGCGGATCGTGGAGAGACGATATGAGCGTGTTGGTGACCGGCGGGGCGGGCTTCATCGGGTCGCACCTGTGCGAGGCGCTGCTGAGCGCGGAGCGCGAGGTTGTCGCCTTGGACAACTTCGACGACTTCTATGATGCCGACGTCAAGCGTGCCAACCTGGCGGCCTGTCGCCGGTCGCCGCGGTTCAGCTTCGTTGAGGGCGACATCCGGGACGGCGAGACGATCGACACGCTGCTGGGCGGCGGCGCGGTCGAGATCATCCTGCACTTGGCCGCGCGGGCCGGTGTCCGACCGTCCATCCAACAGCCCCTGCTGTACCAGGACGTCAATGTCGGCGGCACCGCAGTCCTGCTGGAAGCCGCCCGTCGCCACGGCGTGCGCAAGTTCATTTTCGCCAGCAGCTCCAGCGTCTATGGCAACAACCGCAAGATTCCCTTCGCCGAGTCCGACAGCGTGGATCACCCGATCTCACCCTACGCGGCGACGAAGAAGGCCGGCGAGCTGCTCTGCCACACGTACCACCATCTGTTCGGGATCGACATCACCTGTCTGCGGCTGTTCACGGTGTATGGTGCCCGCCAGCGGCCCGACCTGGCCATCCACAAGTTCGCCCGCCTGATCGAAGCCGGCGAGCCGATTCCCGTCTTCGGCGACGGCAGCATGGAGCGCGACCATACGTACATTGACGATGTCATTGACGGCATCCTACGGGCGATCGAGCGGTGCGAGGCGTACCACATCTACAACCTCGGCCAGAGCCGCCCGGTGACGCTCACGGATCTGATCGCGTCGCTCGAAGCGGCCCTCGGCAAACGGGCCGTCATTAACCGCCTGCCCCCGCAGCCCGGCGACGTCGAACAAACTTACGCCGACATCTCCTTGGCAAGACAGGACCTCGGCTACCAGCCGGCGACCCGCCTGGAAGACGGTCTCGAGCGATTCGTGGCCTGGCTCCGCGGCGGCCGCGGCTGACCGCGCCAATGGGCTACGAGCCTTAGCAGTCCGGTGCAAAACCCCTCGAACGCGCCACTCCCGTAGCGTCGGACCTCCGAGTCCGACGTTTCGACGGCATGAACGCGGGTGCGCCGGACTCGGAGGTCCGGCGCTACAGTTTTGCACCGGACTGCTAGCCGGGGTGGAGGGCCGGCGGGACGCCCGCGACCGAATCGAGTCAACAACCGCCGCAGGTTCGGTTACAATGACCCCGGGCGTCATCCGACGGCGAACAAGGAGACTACTCATGACTCGACTTGCCCTGTCAATTGCCGGGGTCGTCCTTCTGGCGGCTTCGGCCTCAGCACAGAACGGCTCAATTCGCTGGTCGATGGATGTGAAGGGCAGCATCGCCCGCGCCAAGAGCACACGCTTGCCGCTGATGTTCTACGTGATCGGCCGCAGCAGTGACCGCCCGCACGACATCGAGCGCGACCAGAAGCGCGCCTTCGCCGATCCCCTGGTCGTGCAACTGAGCCAGCGCTTCATCCCTGTCAAGCTCTCGCGCAGCCGCTATGAACACCTGCTCGAAAAATGGCAGGTCCCGCGACAGGCCAATATGTGGATCGTGTTCGCCACGCCGGGCGGCGACAAGCTGGGCGTGCTCGACTCCCCCGGGGCCACCAAGCCCGACTCGCTCGCGCAGAAGATGAACCTGTCGTTCCGGCTTTATCGCCAGCAGATGTTTGACCGCGAGCTGCGCCCCAAGCTGGAGGACGAGAAGGCCCCGGCCGCGGACCTCAAGATCGCCCTCAAGGCCATCGACACCTTCACCATCCTCACCGCCGACCAGAGTCTGATCAAGCTCATGGAACGCCGGCGGCTCGACAAGGGCGTCGAGAAAATGTGCTACGACGTGCTGGCGAAGCTTTCCACGTCGGCCTGCGTCAACGAGCTGCTCAAGCGGGCCGCCGACGGCGACCGGCAGGCTACCGCCGCCCTCTCCAAGTGCACCCCCGGCGCCGCCGAGCAGATGCTCGCGGAGCTGGGTGGCGACGACCCGGAGCTGCACCTGATCGTCTACCGGGCCGTCACCAAGATCTGCAAGGTCCGCCAGCCCAAGTCGGACCGCTTCTGGAGCGGGAAAAACGAACGGATCAAGACCGAAGAGGTTGAGCGCATCAAGCAACTGGTCCGGGAGACCGCCCGCCGCTGGAAAGAACAGTATGAAGAATATCGTTGACCTGCGCAGCGACACCGTAACCAAGCCCTCGCCCGCGATGCGCGCCGCCATCGCCGCGGCCGAAGTCGGTGACGACGTGCTCGGCGACGACCCGACCGTCAACCGCCTCCAGCAGCGCCTGGCTGCGCTCCTCGGCAAGCAGGCCTCACTCTTCGTTCCCTCCGGCAGTATGGCCAACCAGGTCGCCATCCGGTCGGCCACCGAGCCCGGCGACGAGATCATCCTCGACATCAACACGCACAGCTACAACTTCGAGTCCGGTGCCTTCGCGGCCCTGTCCGGATGCAGCGTGCGGATACTGCACGGTCACCGCGGCGTGTTCACTGCCCGCGACGTGGAAGCGGCCATCCGGCCCGCGGACCATCACTTTGCCCGCTCGCGGCTGGTGATCATCGAGAACACCAGCAACCGCGGCGGCGGTACCATCTGGCCGCTGGAGGCAGTGCGAGGCATCCGCGAGGTCGCCACCCGCCAAGACCTGCACGTGCATCTCGACGGCGCCCGCCTGATGAACGCGTGTGTGGCCACCGGACTCAAGCCGACCGATTACACCCAGTACGCCGACTCCGTCGCGATGTGTTTCTCCAAAGGGCTCGGGGCCCCCGTCGGGTCCATCGTGGCCGGCTCGAACGCGTTCGTGGACCGCTGTCATCGCTTCCGCAAGATGTTCGGCGGCGGCATGCGCCAGGCCGGCATTCTCGCGGCGGCAGCGCTGTACGCCGTCGAGAACAACATCGACCGGCTGGCCGAGGACCACGCCAACGCGCGGCACTTGGCCGAGGCGATCGCCGAGCTGCCCGGCATCGGTCTCGATCCAGCCGAGGTCGAAACCAACATCGTGATCTTCGAGGTTGACGAGCGGCGAGGCTCGGCAGCCGAGTTCGTCCAGCGGCTGCGCGAGCACGACGTGTGGATGCTGGCCACCGGCCCGAGCAAGGTTCGGGCCGTCACCCATCTAAACGTCTCGCGCACGCAGATCGATCAGGCCATCGCGGTCTTCCGCAAACTCTGCACGTAGCGGCCGGCGGCTCGCCGGCCGTCGCGCTGGCCGAAGTGTGACGACGCCGTGAAGATCAATCCACTACACACTTGGCCGCGTGCGCCGAAGGCGGCCATCGAGCTCCAACAGAGACTGGCTGCGCGAGTCCGGTTATGTCCCCTTGCCGCCGACGTGCGCGTCGTGGCCGGTGCGGACGTGGCGTTTTCGCCCGATGGCAGGCAGGTCATCGCCGGCGTGGTGGTGTGGGACTTGGCGACGCGCACAGTCGTCGAGCAGAAGCTGGCGCGCGTCGTTTGCCGGTTCCCGTACATCCCCGGTCTGCTGAGCTTCCGCGAGATGCCCGCCGTTCTGGCCGCGTTCCGCAAACTGCGGGTTGAGCCGCAGGTCGTTCTGTGTGACGGACAAGGGCTCGCCCATCCGCGACGCGTCGGCTTGGCGTGTCACCTGGGTCTGTGGCTCGAACGGCCCACCGTCGGTTGTGCCAAGTCACGCCTCTGCGGTACCTACACGGAACCGCCGGTCGAAAAAGGCAGGTTCAGCCCCTTATTGCTGGACGGCGAGCAGGTCGGCGTCGTTCTGCGGACGCGAACTGCCGTCAAACCCCTCTTCGTCAGCCCCGGGCACCTCTGCGATCACGAATCCGCCCTGCGCCTGACCCTCGCCACCACCACCCGCTTTCGCCTTCCCGAACCCACCCGCCTGGCCCACCAGCTCGTTACCCGCGCCCGCAATGCGTCCGGATAACCGCTCCGCGCGACGACCCGCCGGTGCCGACCGGCCGCGGCCGCCGCTTCGCACGCTCACGCACTTTCCGCACTTTTTTGGAACCGCATCCCCGCCGGCGGTCTTCTATATAGTGATGAGACCGGCTTGAGCCGGAACGGGAGAGCCGAATGCAGTGTCAGGCGTGTGCAGCGCAGGTCGTCATCGCCGAGGTCGAGTCGGGCCCGGCCCTGATCGAGCGGGCCAAACACGACCGCGATGCGTTCGCGATCCTCTATCGGCAGCATTACCAGCGTGTCGCGAACTACCTCTATCGGCGTACCGGCGACGTTCACGCGACGGAAGACTTGGTCGCTGATGTTTTCCTGACCGTGCTGCGCTATCTGCCGCGCTACCGGCAACGCGGCCTGCCGTTCCGCTCCTGGCTCTACCGCATCGCGTCCAACGCGGCCAACCGCTGGGCGCGGCAACGCCGAAAGACGCTCCGGAGCCTCGAGGACGACGTTGCCGCCGCTCTTCCCGGGAGGCAGCCTGCTCAGACGGACTGCTTCGATATCGAGCGGGCTCAGCGGCTGCTGCTGGAACTGTCGCCGCGCCATCAGACCGTTCTGGCCCTGCATTACCTGGAAGGCCTGAGCGTCCAGGAAGTGGCACAGGTCGTCGGCTGTCGCGTCGGCACCGTGAAGTCGAGGCTGTCTCGCGCGCGCGATGCGCTGCGCGGCAGACTCGGAATTGGGAGGTAGGACTGTGCACAGCGAATCGAAACCACTCGACAGCGCGTTGGGAACCCTCCGGTCGCGCGGATGGGAACCGGGCAACCACAGGAACAAACTCGAGGAGAAACTCATGCAAGAGTTCAATGCAAAAACGGCGTCGCACCGCTTCGGAAAACACCCCGTGCTGCTGGCCGCTCTGGCCGTGCTGCTGATCGGCAGCGTCGGCTTCGCGGCCACCGGCGGCATCGGCCTGGTCAAGGATTGGCTCGTCAAGGTCTATATCGATGGCGAAGAGGTCGACGCCGAGATCACCGAGTGCTACGAGGACGAAAACGGCACCACCCACATGAAGCTGGACATGGGCGCAGCGGGCGAAGCCGAGCTGCAAATCGTCCCCGACCAAGACGGCCAAGTCGCCACCATCGATGTGACCGCCGGGCTGACTAAGGACGCCGACGGAGATGGCGTGGTCGAGTTCGGAATTGGGATGGAGGAATCAGGGTCGGAATCCGAGGCGGAATCGGAGTCGGACGACGAATAGCCCGACGCCGTTATGAGATCAGAACCGGTGACGCCCGCGGCCCGAGCTCGGTCGCGGGCGTCGCCGCTTCCAAGATAAGTCCTGGAACTCTGAGCTGGGTGTCACGGGCGCCTGGTTTGCCACTGCCGACGGGTAAAGCTCCCAGCGGGCGCGTGAGTCTATCCCGCTGACCGAACCCACGCTGAGACCGCCCCAGCTTGCGCCTTACTCCGGCACCACGCGGTAAACGCTATCGTGCTCGCGGGCGTGCTCGCTGACCTTGATGCCGATCTCGTCGCCGACCTTGGCCACCTCGATGGGCGCCCGATCGACCTGCATCGACTCGATCGTCTGTGTGAAATCGGACGTGTGCCCGACGACGTGGATCGTATCGCCGACGCGGAGCTCACCCTCGGTGATCTTGATCGCGACGACACTGGCCTTGCCGAAGTAATGCGTAACCGTGCCAATGAGCTGTTCGGCCATTGCGGATCTCCCTCTCTGACGCGGGCTGCAACCGTGCGCACATTATAGTCGGGTGGCACTGCTGTGCCAGCAGTGCTCTTCGGGGAGCGTTGAACTACGTAGCGTGCACTGCTCGTGCAACAGCGGCACGCGACCGTCCCGCGGGCCCGGCCAGCTCCAGTTCAGCCGCCCGATCTTGGACTTGCCGCTATTCCTCCACGACAGACGCCGTTCAAGGTGTTCCGATCTCGCGCAGAGCCGCCTCGGCTTTTTGGAGGTCGGCCTTGCGCACGAAGATGTCCACGCCGCCTGGGGCTTCCGCGCGGAAACCACTGGTGAGGGCACCCTAGGTATGCGCGCTGATGCTGCGCTCCTGGAGAGCAGCGACCAGCAGCGCGGCCTGGGTCTCGGAGGGCACGCGGGTAAGCCTGACGGGCTGACTCGGGTCATCGGCCATCAACGGTCTCCCTGCCCTGGCGTGCGTCGGGCGCCGTGACGGTTCACAGCCGCCGGCCTAACCCTGCGCGGCCTTCGCTAGCACCTCCAGCGCCGCCGTGATGCGCGCCTCGATCAAGCGCGTCTTGGCGGTCGTCTCGCAAGAAGTCTTCTGCTCGCCGACGCAATACTCCACCTTCTGGCCGCTCGCCTTGGCGGCCTGGGCTGCTCCCGTCGGGCAACAGAACTTCTTGTCCCCGACCGCCCAGCTCATCGCCACCTTGTCACCCGCGGCCCGGGCTGCTTTAGCCGCCTTCTCCGCCTCGGCCTTCTCGGCAAACTCGAACGTCGCCAAGCGGTACCGCACCGGCTGGCCGCACTCCTCGGACATGCCCTTGGCCGCCAGCGGGCACCCAACGCACTTGTCGCCGACGCCGTACTTGACCGTCAGAATCTCCTCGTAGTACTGCTCCAGTGCCTTCCGCCGGGCCGCCTTCGCCGCGTAGAGCTTTTCATAGGTCTTGTCGGCGACCACGAACTTGATCTTCGCGGTGCCGCCTTCCGTCATTTGCTTGGCCGACTTCATGCAGCACGTGGTCGTGTCGCCGACCTTAAAGCCGATCCGCGGCAGCTCGACGTCCTGGAAGCGGACGCGGTCGCCGTCGCAGGTCACGTCGCTGCTGCACATGGCGGTTTTGGCCTTGTCGCCAGCCGCGGCCTGCACGGCCGGGCAACCCGTCTTGCCCTGGCAACACGCCTTGGTCTCCTGCTTAGCCGAGCAGGTCTTGGCCTTCTCGCACATCGTCTGGCACTGCGCCAACACTGGTGCCGCACAGAGAATCACCGCTGCCAGAGTCGCACACGCGAACCGCTGCATCATGATCGTTCCTTTCCTTTCAACTGGATGGCTGAGGGGCACGCCGCTCGCCAGGCGCACCCTACGGGCATTCATGCCCCCGGGTGCCATGAGAACCACCTGCCCGAACGTTCTATTCCCCACCGGTCATATTAGTCTTACCGCCCACCCGAGTCCAGCGCCCGGCCGCTACGTTCGCCTTCGTTGCTGCGCCGCCGCAGCTTCCTTGACACGGCCGGCGCACGCGTGATATTGGACCTCGCCGGGCTGCCCTGTGCGCGCAGCACGGATCACGACACCGCAACGCGTGGTACGAAGGCCCTCGCGATGGCCGGGGCACGGTGCGGAAAGGAGGATCGTGCAATGACGTTCCATATCGATCGGCGAGAATTCCTGAAGACGACGGCCGCGGGTGCTGCGATCTATCTCGGAGCCCCGCCTTTGTTGGCAACCGCTGTTCCGCCACCCCCGCCGGACATCATCAGCCCCGGATGCCGCAAATCCAAGGTCCGTGTGGCCAAGCTCTACCTGGGCCGCCCCGGCGCGCATTGGCCCACGCCCGACCTCGACCTCAAGGCCGAGATTAAGAAGTACGAGGGCGAGTTTGCCCGCATGGCCAAGGATTTCGCCGACGTCGATTTCGTCCTGAACGAATTGGTCACCTCCACCGAGCAAGCCCAGCAACTCAAGGAGAAACTTAGGAACGCCGACAGCATCCTGGCCATTCACCTGTCGATGGGCGTCATGGCCGACTTGCGTGAGCTGCTCGGGGCCGGCCGGCCGACCGTGCTCTTTGCCGCCCCTTATTCCGGCCATGAGTGGGTCCGCTACGGCGGCCTGATGAAGGAGAAGGAAGGCGCCTTGCTGGACTGCCTGCTCACCGCCGACTACTCCCAGCTTGCTGTCGGCGTGCGCCCGATCCGGGCCATTCATCACCTGCGCGAGGCCAAGATCCTGGACGTGACCGCCCGCGACCTGCCGACCGAATACGTCAACACCGTCAAGGACAAGTTCGGCACGCAGATCGTGCGGATCAGCCGTGAGGAGATGCTGGCCGCCCACGAAGCCGTCTCCGACGCCGACGCCGAGGCCGAAGCCAAACGCTGGATCGAGGGCGCTGAGCAGATCGTCGAGCCCTCGCGCGACGAGATCTTCCGCTCCTGCAAGCTGGCCTTGGCCGCCCAACGTCTGCTCGACGAGCACGAGGCCACCATGTTCACCGTGGATTGCTACGGCACGATGTGGCGAAAGCTGCCGGCCTACCCCTGCATCGCTCTGGCGCGCCTCAACAACATGGGTCTCGGCGGCATGTGCGAGGCCGATCTCCGCTCCTGTCTGACGCAGATCCTGTTTCAGGGCCTCTCCGGCAGGCCGGGGTTCGTCAACGATCCCACCATGGACACCTCGCGCAACGCGATCATCCTGGCCCACTGCATGGGCACGCCCAAGATGGACGGCCCCGACGGCCAGGCCGCCCCCTACCGCCTACGCAGCATCATGGAGCGCCAGGAAGGTTGCGTCTGCCAGGTCCGCATGCGCCTGAACCAGAACGTCACCAGTGCCGCACTGATCGGAACGGACCAGCTCCTATACTTCACCGGCCAGATCATCGATACGCCCGATTCGCCTCGCGGCTGCCGAACGAAAATCACCGTTCGCGTCGATGGCGACGCCGAGAAGCTCTGGAGAAACTGGACCCACGGCCTGCACCGCGTCACCTGCTACGGCGACCTAACCCGGGACCTCGCCCGCTTCTGCCGCTTCACGGGCGTCAATATGGTCAACGAGACCCTAGTGTAGTGGCTCAGAAACATTGCATCGTGGGGAGTGCGGGCGTCCCGCCCGCGAGCGGGGCAAGGGTGGTCCACGTCCACCAAACGTGGGTTCTCGGTGTGTGGCGTGCCCAAGCGGGCACGCACGACCCAATTGTCCAGGAGCACGTGCCCGCGCTGCGCTTGGGCATGCCACACGGCCTGGTCAACTATCACTGCGGCTTGACTCGATTTCCTGAAGGGCCGCGCAGGCCCGTTCAACATCCACCCGTCGCACGAAGATGTCGACGCCGGCGGAGAAGTCCGAGCGAAACTCGCTGACCAGGCCGCCCACGTGCCGCGCTTGAATCCCGCGGTCGAGCAGGGCCGCAACGATCAATGCGGCTTGCGTCTCGGCAGGTACGCGCGTGAGCTTCACATACTCGTTCGGGTCTTCGCTCATCGCACCTCCATCCTAGCCCAGCACGGGCGCTGCCGCCAATGCCGCATGCCGAGGGCAAACGCAGCGCGGGGTGGGGGACGGACAGTCGCAGACCGGGCACCGCTCACCGATCTGCTGAGTCCCGCAGGGACGACCGACCGTAGCCCGGGACGCCAGCCCCGGGAAAGCGAACCACCGATCCATCTTTAGAGTCCCAACGGGACGACTGACCATAGCCCAGGACGCCAGTCCTGGGTACGCGAGTCCCCCTCACCCCCCTCCGAGCCCCGGATGGGGCGACCGAATGCGCTGCGGCTGAAAGCCGACGGCTTGCGGCTTCCCGGGTCTTCGTCATTCATTCGCCGTCACCCGTCCCGCAGGGACGACCGGGCGTAGCCCAGGACGCGAGTCCTGGGAAAAGGAGGCACCTTCCCACTGCCAGAGCCCCGGCGAGGCGAAGGTGCGCAAGGTGCTCAAGTGTGCGCCCCCCTTAATGGAGCACCTTTGTTATAGGACCAAAGAACGTGAAGGAGGGATTGAGGGATTGAGGGATTAAGGGATTGAGGTTGGCGGAGAAGAGGCGCGTGCATGGAGGATGGTACGCAGCGGGTTTTTGGTTTTCAGTGTTCAGTTTTCAGTTGGTGGGGATTGGCGTGGAATGGCAGCGTTCAGGGTTCGGGGTTCAGGGTTCAGCGAAGAGGGATCGAGGGATTGCGGGTTCTGGCAGCATTTCTGTGGTCGGATTTGGACGGCCCAACAGTTCGCGAGGGCATGGCACCGGGCGAACGGGAAAGGAGCAAGAGAACCGCTGAGACGCCAAGAGCGCAGAGGTCGCGGAGGGATGGGGGAGAGGGCAGAATGCAAAGTGCAGAATGGAGAACGGGGAAGAGAACCGCGGAGAGCGCAGAGGTCGCAGAGGAATTGTGGGTCGATCGAGTAAGCGGGCAGCGTGGGGGACTGGCTATGAAGTCTTTATATCGCGGGGGCGTCATGTCGTCATCCTTGG